>JAWCQE010000017.1:0-5925 GCA_038869895.1 Candidatus Pacearchaeota archaeon | reverse complement strand
ATCTTGAGAAATTAAATAATTTGGCGTTTATTTTGGGGGTGAAGGAAATAGCTTCACACATACATACTGATTCTAATAAGAATGTAATCTTAAAGGGTTTGATATCTCTGATAATAAATAACACCGATTATTATTCTATAATTAAGTATTCTAGCAAATACAAAGCAAAATACTGTTTGATTTTAAAAATAGAAAAGCAGAAGAAACATTTTTATAACATATTCAAGATTGCTTACATGAACTTATCGTCTATTCCAGGCAGCATAGTTATCGAAAATTATATAAAAAAGAATGATATTTTAGATTTAATTAAGAAAATTGGTCTTAGCACATCATTTAAAAATAAAAAATATTCTATTGGTGGCAACTACTCAAATATGAAAATGTGTATTTTCAAAATGTCTAGTAGAAATAAAAAGAATGAAGAAAAATTCTCAACTTGTAGTAAGATTATTAGAGAATTTAATAGAAAGCTAATTGAATTTAAAAAGAAAAGGGGTTTTATGGCAAAAATCTAAATTTGTAAGGAGAAAATTTAATGTTATTATTTTCGTTAGAAGGCATAGATGGTGCTGGGAAGACTACTCAATGCTACATATTAGAAAATTGGTTAAAAAATGAAGGATACAATGTAATAAGCTGCAAGGATCCGGGTTCTACAAAATTAGGAAAAATATTAAGAAATATAATTTTAAAAAATAAAAATTTAAAAATATGCCCGGAAAGCCAGGTTTTTATGTTTGCTGCTGCGAAAAGACAGCTGGTTGATGAAATCATAAAGCCGAATATTAAAAATGATTGTATCATCTTAACAGATAGATATTATCTCTCTGGAATAGTGTATCAGGGATATGGGATGAATTTGAATATAAATAGACTTAAAACAATTTATCATATTTCTATAGATGCTATATATCCAAATTTTACTTTTGTATTAGACCTACCAGTAGAATCAGCTTTTAAAAGAATGAAAAATAAAAAATTAGACAATATAGAGTTATATGATAGAAAAATTTTTGAAAAAATAAGAAATGGTTTTATTGAGGAATCAAAAAATCATTTCCCACCCACTAAAATTATAAATGGAAACAAAAATATTGATGAGATATTTGAAGATATTAAAGGATCAATATTAAAAATTTTAAACAAATAATTAATAAGAGATCTATATGACTGAAACAAATGATTTTCTTAACGAAAGAGATAATTCAGGAGAATTTAGCCTTTCTAGTCTTCCTGGTGGAGTGGAGGTGGTAGAGGGAATGTCGTCTAGAAATATATATGTTGATTCTTATGCAAAATACAAAGGACCAATTATTGTAAATGGGCCTGACGGAAAGAAAGTATTCAATAGTGTTGAGGAATTTTATAATGCTTATGACCCAAATTTAAGAAAAAAAGAAATAAAAAATCGAGAAAAGGGAGGTGGAGAAAGAGTGAGGGAGGACGAAGTGGTAGAAGATCATAAGAACGAAGAAGAAATAAGGAAGAGAATGACGGAAATAGAAGAAAAAATTAGAGAAATGAACGAAATTTGGAAAAGCTTAAATAAAGAGTTGGAAAATGATGATAAGAAAATGGAAGAAAAGGTCGGTTGGAAAAATCAAAATCTAGCATTAGAGAAATTTAAAAATCAAGACACTCTTACAACAAAAAGCAAAGATTTAAATTTTGATGAAATTGAGGAATATTCACAGGTAATAGATTTAAAAAGGGAAGAAAAACAAAACGATCTGTTACATATACCCCCACAAACTCAAAATAAAAGACAACAAACAGCAGATCCCAGTTCAGATTCTGAGTTTGTAACAGTTAGTTTTAAATTTAAAAATTTTCCGGCAACTATTAAGAGAAGATATCACAGTTCGTGTAGAAGAGGTAATTTAGTTATACTATTTTGGAATAACACAGATATTGGTGATAGGATGGAAATTGAGGAGAATACAGAAGTAGAAATGTTAAAAGTTGATAATCTTGGAAGTTTTAATGTAAAATATTTAAGTAATTTGAATGTTTATGACTTAACATTGGACATTTTTTTAATTTTAAAACAATATAATAGTTAAAAGAGTAAAAAATGTATAGCCTAGATTGGGTTTATCCTTGGTTATCGAAGTCGGCATTTGCTCCTATAACCGACCCGTTTGATGACTTTTCATCTAGAGCAATACCTCATGAGTTTTATCATGCTTTGAGGTGGTGTCAGGATATTGTGTTGAGAGATGGAATTTACAGTTCTGCAATCAACAAAATAGTAAGTTATTTTGTAACAGATATAAAAATAGAAAGGGTTGGTGATAGTACAAGGAGGAAATACTTAGAATATTTAAATGACTATTTGGATATACACACTGTATTAAAAAATATTGGTAAGGATTATATGATATATGGCAACTCGTTTTTGTCTGTATTTAAAAAATTCATGAGATATGCTAATTGTAGTAAGTGTAATGCAAATATACCTTTAGATTATTATTCTCATAGTACAGCTGTATCATTCAATGATACAGAACATATAAATGCTATATGTTTGAATTGTGGAAATGCAGATGAAAAGAGAGTTATACAGACTGATGTTGGAGGTCCTGATTCGATATACATTAAAAGATGGAATCCGTTCAATATTATAATAAGATATCACCCTATTACCGATTATACCGAGTACATTATTTTATTAGATAGAGAAATAAAAACATTATCCAGAATCGATCCATTTTTCTTTTATAAACACTCACCAAAGATCTTCCTAAAAGCTATATTTGAGGGTAAAGATATACTTCTTAAAAATGAAATTTTATTGCATTTAAAACAAGATAATCCGTCTGGGGTATTTATGAGAGGATGGGGATTAAGCCCAGTATTAGCAAATATGCGTCAGTCCTGGTATTTGCAGATTTTAAGAAGATACAATGAAGCTATGGGCTTGGATTTCATAATTCCTCTCCGTTTCATAACCCCAGTAGCAAGACAGTCAGAATTTGGAGAGCCTAGCTATAACGCAGATTTGGGATGGTATCAGGCTGTATTAACTGATATGTTAAGGTGGAGGAGGGTTGATCCCACCTCATGGTTTGTTCTACCGTACCCTGTTCAATTGGTTACACAAGAACCCGGTAATAGAAATTTTGCTACTATCCAACTTATAGAAAATGCTCAAGCCACACTATTAAATTCAATAGGAGTACCTGCTGAATTTTATACAATGAATTTCCAAATCCAAGCTGCTCCAATATCTTTAAGACTTATGGAGAGTACCTTTTCTGGATTGAGACATATTCTAAATAAAGCTCTTAAGTGGATAGTCAAAAAGATAAGTAAAGAATTGGAATGGGAGGATATAGATATTAAATTATCTAAACCATCTGATATTGATGATTTAAATATTAAAATAAGCAAGCTGCAATTAATGATGAATGGGATGTTGAGTAAAGAGACGGGATTAAGCGCCATAGGAATTGATTATGAAGATGAACAGAATAAAATGTTGGAAGAGGAAAAGAAATTGGCTGAAAAAATAGCATTAATGCAGAATGAAATGTCAAACTTGGAGGTTGCAAGACAAATAGCTCCTGCTGGAACTTTACCAAAGCAATTGATGGATCAGCAGATGGAACAACAACTTATGGCGCTACAGGCTGCTCAACAAATGGGATTATTCAGCGGCGGAATGTCGTCTCCTGGAACAGCTTCTCCTATTGCTCCACAACAGGCTATGGGCGGATCAACCCCAGAGTCTGTATTGAATTCTGTTCCAGAAATAATAACTGGTCAGAAGATAGATCCACAAGAATTTATGAATCTAGCAAAACAAGTTTCAGATCAGCTAGTACAGATGGATTCTACTTTGAGGAACTCTACTCTCAGAAAAATAAAGCAAAAAAATGTACTATTCTATAGTATTGTTAAGAATTTTTTAGAAGAATATAAGAGACAGGTTTCTACGTCAGCAATAGCTCAGTCTACTTAACAATTGTTAAAAGTTATAATATGAATGCTTTAAAGATAAAATCCAGCAGAATTAAAAAAGAAAAATCTAATAATAAGGAAATACAGACTGATAAGAAACCTTCGGTAATTATAGAATTTAATACACCAACAGAACAGTTTAATTTTGTTGAAGTACACTGGAAGGATGCAGTAAACGGACTAAAGGCTTGTACATCTGAAATAAATAAGTTAGATTTAGCTGAATATAGAAGTTTTGGACACTTATTGGTTGATGATGAAGAGAAAGTAGTTATATTGTACGGAATAAATAAATGCGACGAAATAGATTATATGGTTATACCGAAAAGCAGTGTCATTAGTATTAAAAAACTTTAGGAGAAAAAAATTTTAATTTATGACTTCAACAAAAATTAATGATGAATCCTCAGCAAATCAAAATAAAAAAAATATAAAAAATAGTAATGCTATAGTAGTTATATCTGATTTGCATGTAGGAAGTATATATGGACTATGTGGAGATAGGGTTGTTTTGGATGGGGGAGGAATTTATAGGCCAAACAAAATTCAAAAAGAAATATTTAAAATATGGAATGGATTTTGGGAGTTTGTGAACGATGAAACAAGTAATAGTGATGGTTTTGATATTGTAATAAATGGTGATTTGATAGAGGGTTATCATCACGATATTAAATGTATTTGGTCATCGAATATAGCAGATCAGATTTCAGCCTTTGTTGATTTGTTTTATGAAATATTCAAAAATAATAAAAATTTAAAATCAAAGCTTAAAGATATACATATTGTGAGGGGAACAGAAAGTCATGCTGGTAAAAGCTGTGAATTTGAAGAGATTCTGAGAAAGATTTTGAATGAAAAATTTAGTAAAAATGAAAATACTGTAAAAATATCAGAATATGAATTATTTTTAAAATTTGGTAAGAGCGAAACTTTATGTCATTTTTCACATCACACATCAAATTTTTCAAGCAGATTCGGAGAGGTAAATAGCATACTCAAAGAAATAGATTCACTTTTGTTGGATTCAATCAGATGGAATAAAGTAAAATTGATACCAAAATTTATAATAAGGAGTCATTGCCATAAAAGTTGTGGAGTAGAAATTCCTATGGAAAATGTTAACTGTAAAAATGAGAAATATAATAAGTCGATTGTGGGTATAACAACTCCTTGTTGGCAGGCAAAAACACCATACATATATAAATTAGCTATAGGTAAAAATCAAAGGTCACATATAGGCGGAACAATATTATATGAAAAAAATAATGAGGTTGGGTATAAGAATTTTGTAAGATATATTTAAAGTTTTAACTAGAAATGTTTTAGAGTTTAAAAATTTTAAGTAGATGGGAGTAAATGATTGAAATGGAGAGGAAGAGGGGTTTTGACGGTGAACTGAGGGATAGGCCAAAGTTCAGTTTCAGCATTTGTACAAAAAGATTTCATTTTAAGATGGTTGGTCTTTCACCTTTAATGATAAATAGCTCAATCGAAAATAATAATGAAGAGGTAGAAAAATGGAGATCAGAAAATTCTAAAGCTTATTCAGAATTTTTAAACTCAAGTCCCAAACAATATTGTCTTGATGATAGAATGCCTGGGTGGGCATGGATTAATTACCTCTATAGACCAACAGAAAATACAGATAAAATAGTCATTCCATCTAGGCTATTATTAGGATGTTTTAATAAATCATTATATAAGTTATCCAAAACCAAAAAGATTTTTAATAGTTTAGTAAAAAGGATTGAATTCGATAATGTTTTCTACCCAGTAAAAATAAACGGGTCGGTGGTGATGTTGAAAGATATAATTAGAACTGGTGGAGCTTATGATAATTTTAATGCTCAGGTCAAACTTGCTAAACAATTTGATATAGAACTATTTGGAGTTGATATTTCTATAAAGGGAAAGCCGGCATTTAGGGTAAGACCAAGAATTAGCAATTGGTCTATAGAA
>JAWCQE010000016.1:0-6505 GCA_038869895.1 Candidatus Pacearchaeota archaeon | reverse complement strand
AATAAATGTATCTGCAAACTCTTTTTCGTTAAGAAGGTTTATGACTATTAAATTAAATAGATTCTTATTTTTTACCGCATCATTATCCATTTTTCACCCGGAACAGCTAAAAATCTTTAAAATTTTCTACTATCTTCATTTTTTCAATATCTATCTGGGTGAAACCTAGTTCTTTGTAGACTTTGAATCTTTCGTGGGATTTCTTAAGGAGATTATTGTCGAATTCGTCTACAAAGTCAACAACCAAACCAACATATTTATTTGTTTTTTCATCAATCCTACAAACCCTACCCGGCTCTTGAACAGATTTTATCGAACTTGAAGTTCCAGAAGCTCTTATTAAAACATTTAAACTATTAAAGCTAACTCCTGTTGACCAAACACCATTAGCTATAACTCCCATTATTTCCCTATTTTCAAATTTTTTAGCTATTTCTATCCTTTTAGTTTTTGTCATATTTTCATACGATAATCCCATCTTTTTTACTTTATTAATCAACGAATATTTTTTAGGTGAATCTGCATAACACACCTCAAAATTTGGCAAAAATTTTTTAATGTTATAACAATGCTCTATTGTTTCTACCATTATCAATACTTGATTTCCAGATTCAACAAATTTATTCGCAATATCTGCTATTAATTTGTTTCTATAATCATTATTCCAAACATTAACTCTTTTCCTCTCTACAAACCCATATTCTCTTTTCTGTTCTAAATCAAAATTCTTAACTCTCATCCACAACACATTAATTTCTGGTATTATTCCTAAAGCTCTACACTCTTCATATGAAATATTGAATATTACATCACCACAAATAGAATATGCATAATGATGAAGGTTATCTTCCCTCTCTAGAGAAGCAGTTAATCCATAAATTCTAGCGTTTTTATATTTTAAAATATTTTCGAAATTGCTTCTCGTAACCAATTGATGTACTTCATCCAAAAATACTATATCAGCATCAAATCCAGACTTAATCATTGATCTTGAGGTAACAACATTTATTCTTTTCTTATTTATTCTCCCCTTACTACTCCATCCTCCTATCCTACCAACTTTCTCACCGGTTACTCTCGAAATTAAATCCCCAAGCATTTCGCATACAGAAATTGACTGATTTATTACATCAATTCTTTTATTTTTAAACAAAAGACAGCACATAGCAATTATCATGCTCTTCCCCATTCCTGTTGGGGCTATTATTAATCCGTTTTTATTAGATGCTATCCTGCTTATACATACGTCTTGATTGGGTTTTAAAATTATAGACCTTTTTCTTAACTCTGAAATATCATAATCTATCTTTTCAACTTTCAATACATTATCAACATCATCAAATTCAATATTCTGATCTTTTAGTATTTTAATTATTTTGTTTATATGCCCACTAAAAAACACAATTTTATTACAGTCATTATCAACCGGAAAGAATAAATTTATTTTTTCGGCTTCTATTTTTGTCTCTGTTCTTCTCTTTGAACGATTAAATAAAACATTTAATTTTTTATATACAAATGAGACTTCATTACTAAATCTGTAAATTAGCGATTGTTTAGATGAGGAATCTATTCCAGATAAATCCAGAGAAAATATTCTTTCATTAATCTTGTTTATTCTGACAGCCATAAATCTTCCTCCATTAACGTTAATAAAATTTATTTCTTGCTTTCTTTCTTTTTATCAGCTTCAACAAATTCTTTAGCAACATCTCTCGGCGGACACTTAGCTCTCTTTCTCTTTCTTTCATTTGCAAATGCACAAAGCCTCATAAATCTCTTTTGTTTTTCTGATTTTGATGGCATTTTGTTTTTTCCTTTTTTTTTTAATTTACAATTTTTCCATAATGCAGCTTTATTACTTTATCAAATAAATCTGGTGGTAGATTATCATGAGTTATCATAAATATTTGCAAATTCTTTTTATGGGAATAATTTTTAATTTTGTTAAGTATTTCTGGGAAAATGTTGATATTTTCTTCATCTAATCCAGCTGCTGGTTCGTCGAAGAACAAAAATGGGGGGAAGCCAAAAGACGAAATTTTTGTTGAAAGCTCCCATCCCAACGACAAAATCAATTTCTCTCCAACCGATAAAAATCTGTCTTCTATTACTTTACCATCGTTGAATGATGCAACCAAAGAAGTTCCGTCGCAAGATACTCTGAAGTTGGCATTAAATAAAGATAAAATCTCATTTATTATATCCTCACACGTCTCCATCATATTTCTAGTAAAAATTTTAATTGCTCCATCACTACCAAATATTGATTTTATCCTTTCTAATCTTTCCCTTACTTTATAATTATCTAATAAATTCCTTTTCTCATTATTCTTGCTTTTAAGTAATTGCTCCAAATGAATTAAATATCCATTACAAGTTTCTATTTTTATATTATACTTGTTAATTTCATTAATAATGTCTTCAAGCTCTTTTATTTTATTATTTAACAGATTTATATCAAAATCTTCATAATCGCTATAAGATTCTAAAATGTTTTTATATTTACTCAGCTTAAAAGAGGCTTCATTTATTGATTTATTTAATTCATCTATGTCATTTTCTATAGACTTGACTATCTTTTCTGTGTATTCAATAGAAATTTTGCATATTGATTTTGTGTTCTCGAAATTATCTAATTCTTCTTTTGAAAGAGACGGTGTTTTTAAATCTTTAATTAATTTTTCTCTCTTGTTTCTTATTTCCTCGGCTTTATATTTTATTAAATTTTTTATTTCATTTCTTTTTTCTTTTATTGATCTATAATTTAAAATTTCATTTACTCTGGACTTTAATAACTCATAAAATTTCTTTCTTTTAGAAATGTAAAAATTGAGTCTTTTAATTTTTGAATTCACATAATCTATATATTTCTCGTCACTTACTATTGGTCTTTTACAAAGGGAACAAAATTCATTTTTTAATATGTTAGAAAGCTTAGATATTTCATCTTTTAATTGCTGAATTTTCAATGTTTGTTTAGACATTAAATTGATTAATTTATCATAATTCTTGTATTTAATGTCTGACTTTATTTTGGGTCTATTTCTAAAATCTTTAATAATTTTTTCAAAATCATTATTTATGGACTTTAAAATTTCCTCATTATGAGCCAAATCCTTATAAATTTTCTTTTGTTCATTATAAAACTCCTCCAATCTATTTAATTCACGCAGCTTATTTTTATTTTTTTCCAACAATTCATTATTTAATTCCAAATCTTTTTTCTTTAATTTAATTTTTTCAACAAGTTCATTTAGTTTATTTTCTAAATTTTTTATTTCACTTCTTATATTTCCTTTATTTGCAGCCAGATTTTTAATCTCAATAAGCTTGTCTCTTTCATTGACTATTGCTCTTATTTCTTCTTCTATACTAAAAGATTTAGAATTTTGATTAGAAATTACGAATCTGTCCCTTTTTTCAGTAAATATCTCAATTTCTTTTTTTGTTTCATCTATTTGATTAATAATTTCAGAAATTTCATTATTAAGTCTTCTTAATTCAATACTCTTATATTCTGTGGTAGGAAGCTCCAGACACAATTTGTTAATCTTATCACATATTCTATCTATTACATTTATACCGAAAATTTTGGATAAATATTTTATTCTTTCTGTATCTGTCATCTGAATGTATTTATCTAATTCTCTTTGTGGTATAAAACAATATTCAAAAATCTCATAATTCATTATTCCATATATAGAACAAAGTTTTTCTAAAACATTTGTATGGTTGTAAATAGTTTCTCCATCATAGTTTAGAAGAACCAGGTTATTAGGTTTTATCCTTCTTAAGATTTTTACAGGCTTCTTATTAGCTCCTTCCATTGTAAGAGATACATAACTCTCTTCACCATCTTCATTATAATCTTCATTTTGTTTATCAATAAACTCATCATTTCTTAATTTTGGCTTAATGCGAACTATATCCCTTTTTGTTCTATAATTTACATTACCAATTAAAGCATATTTAATGCAATTCATTAAATTTGTCTTACCAGACCCATTCGGTCCCAATATACAGTTAAAATTTGGAGAAAACTCAACTTCCAAGTCATTAAATTGAAATAAATTTCTAATTTTAATTTTTCTTATCATTTTATCTTTTTCTGTCTATTCCAGTTTTCCCCTCTCTTCTTCTAGTTCTTTTTTAATTTTATTAACAATATTTAACAATAACTGTTCCTCTTTATTTCTTAGTGCAGAATACCAAACCTCTATTGAATCGTTTTCTATTCCTTTATCTATATTATTGAGTTTGCAGTATAATCTTATTGATTTTTCGAAAGTAACCTCATCATTTTTTTTGAAAGGTCTAATACCTCCTTCATCAATATCTTCTTCAACAGATTTGGAATCAGAAAAATTACGTATTACGATAGAGTAGTAGTGATTTTTTAGAAGTTCATTTATCTCCGCTCCGTTCTTGTCCAGCATTTCATTTGAAATTTCTATTACAAATATTCCCTTCTTTAGTGGTTCGGGTAGTGAAAAAATATGTGCGTCTATTGAACTCATAAAAGATTTAAAATCAATGAAATCATTATCGTTGGAAATTTTAAACTTTTTAATAAGTCTAGTTTTTATTATTTCATGATTAAACTCATAAAAATCTTTTTTTTGGGAAATGGATACAAATGATCTGTTTACTTGAAATAATCCGAAATCTGTAAATACTATGGAACCACAAGAAATTAATTTCTTTAATTTTCCATCAAGCTCAATAGAAAGAAATGAGGTTTTGTGATAATCCCCTGTTATTATCGTGTTTATGTATTTATTTCTAGCAAAAACCTTACTCGCTTCCCATGCTACCTCCGACATTATAAATTCTCTCCAAACTTGATGTGTCATTAAAACATCGCAGTTGCTATAATTCAATATTTCATATAATTTTTTTTCGTTCTCCTCACTTTTATGCATGTAATCCATCATTAATATTTTTAAATTGCCGAAATTTACTATCTTTTCATTTGAATAAACAAATTCTATATTTTTAGTTTTTATATTTTCCATTATTTGTGGCTTTGGATCGTGTTGTCCTAATATGAAAAAGCAGATTACTTTATTTATCAAAAATTCATCAAACTTTTTTATCAAATTTAATGAGTTAGCGTTTACAAACGCTTTATCGAAAATATCTCCCAGCAAAAACATTGTATTTATATTTTTTAAATTTATAAATTCAGCTATTTGAAATAGAGAATATTCAAAATCGTAAGAGACATCAAATTTTGTTGTTATTTTGCCTGTATTGTTTAAATGCCAATCTGAAGTGACCAGAGCTACATCCATCATATTTTTCCTATATATGAATAAATTTTATAATTAAATTTTATAATTCTGGGGCTTGTATCTTTTTCATCATTGATATTGCTTGAATTCATTTTAATCAATATTTCCCTATTTGCATATTTTTTGATTTCTTTCGCACAGACTTCTAATCCGTATTTACAATCTCCTGAGTTCATATTAGCCAGCTCGACATTAATAACAATTTTATTTACACCTCTAAAATTACAATTTGAGTATTTTAAAATTTGTTTTGATATTTTTAAAAATTCATTCCTAATTTTAGACTTACGGGATATAAACATTGTCAATCAAGCCTAAATACTGATTTAGTATTTAAAAATTTTTAATTTTGTTTTATTTATTATAGAATATAATCTGTGTGTATTAAAACATGTCAAGCGTGAGAATGTATGGAATCCACAATTTCAAAAAAAGAACTATCAAATCAGAAAATCGATACTGAATCTGTTAAAAAAGTTATTTCTTTTTTACAAAAATTAAAATCGTCAAAAATAGATAATTACAGCATTCTTCTTCCTCTCATATTTAGAATAAAAGATGTTCCTGTAACAATGGATGATTTTTTTCCGTTCAAAGTAATTTTTGAGAGGAGAACTCCCATCAAGTTTATTTTAAAGACAGGTCGTCAGTGTGGAAAGACGACTACATTAGCTCTTCTAACTATATTGAGAGCTGCTACTATAAACAATTTACATATACTTGTGGTATATCCCCTCCACGAAAGCGTTTGTAGATTTAGTAAAATTTATGTTTACGACTTGTTGAAAAGATCTCCGATATTATCTTCCATGCAAAACAGAACAACCATAAATAATGTTCTTCAAAGAGAATTAATAAACGGTTCAAAAATATTCTTTTCATATGCGTTCTTCGATGTAGTCAGAACGCTCGGCATTTCTGCTGATAATCTATTTTTTGATGAAGTTCAGGATTTTGATCCTACATTCATTCCAATCATAACTGAGACATTATCTGCTTCAAAATATGGATATATAGGATATTGTGGAACAGCCAGAAGTTATGAGAACACTATTGAAAAGTTATGGAGTAATAGTTCTATGGCGGAATTTATTATTCCGTGTTCACACTGTACAACTAATGGATTTAAAACTTGGAATATTCCATCTACTGAATTTCACCTTATTAAAATGATAGGTCCATATAGAGATGATATTAGTGAGGAGAGA
>JAWCQE010000015.1:0-7527 GCA_038869895.1 Candidatus Pacearchaeota archaeon | reverse complement strand
TTTTATCTTACTGATGTTTTTATAAAAGTATTATAATCTTTGTAGCAACCACCCCACAAAGCTAACTTGTTTTTAAATCTTCTCGCACTTTCAAGCACTAAAATTTTGTTTATTCTTACAATACTATTAAATCCATACTTAAAAGCTATTTTTTTTGCCATGTCCCAATCTTCACCAATTGCTAAGTTTTTATCATAACCACCAACATCATAATAAGCATTAATGTTAATTGCTTGGAATTCACCGCTAATATTTAATTTACTTCTTAAACTCTCAAGTATGCTAAATAAAATTTTATGATATATATCAGCATCATACAAACCAGCAATACAATAAACCAATTTAGCATTTTTGTTAAAGTTAAATGTATCTAAAACATTTAATAAAGCATCTTCCCTAAGCATACAATCAGCACTTGTTCTTAATATAACATCTTTTTCAGTAAACTTAAAATTATTTTTTATATATTCTCCCGCCAACCAACAAGCATAGCCAACTCCCTTTTCTTCGCAATTAATAATTTCACAACTATATTGTTTAGCTATGTCTAAAGTTTTATCACTACTTTTATAATCACTAACTATTATAACAAAGTTTTGATATATTTGTTTAAATATACTTTTTAAACAATTTTCTAAATATTTTTCTTCATTTAGAGTAGGTATTACTATGAAAAATTTCATTAATACAAACCTTCTATTATTTCTTGTTGTGATATGTTTCTAAAGTTTGTATTAAAATCAGTTTTCTCTGCATCACTAATTAATACAGTATAGTATATATTATTAACATCTACCAAAGCAACAACTATATTGTTATCATATGTATCGAAAAAGCTAAATTTTCCATTTATGTTATTTCTTAGTGCCTTTAATTGCTCCCAAGTTAGATATATTTTAGCCATAATTATATTTCTAAATAGTTAATCTTAATAAACAGCTTTCCTTGTCCTAAACCATTATGAATAATTTTTATTCCTTCTCCAACATTGCCGATTGTAAAATCATAACTCTTAACAACTTGTGGGTTTCTTTTGTAGTAGTTTTTTGTTATTACTTTATTACTTGTTTCAAATAATATAACAACCTCTCCAGTTTCAAAACTTGTATTTATCTCGAAACCTACAACTAATATTTTTTTGTTAGCAACCCCATTAAGTATTAAACCATTAAAAACTGCATTGGTAGTTTCAAAACTTATTGTTTTAGTATCTTTAAGGTTTAATAAAATTAATTGTAAGTTTTCTAATGCTTGTCTTATAGCTTCACTTTTATCCAATAGCTCAAGTATAAGAGTATTTGTTAACTTTTCTGTCATAATTGTATTTTATTTTCTATAAATATAAAATATTTGTAATTCTTCCTTGTTCGTCTCTTTCTATACTTATGCTCGTTGGTTTGAAAAAAATTCTATATATCATAAAAATGAAAAATGTTAAAGCCATTACC
This sequence comes from Candidatus Pacearchaeota archaeon, assembly GCA_038869895.1. Classification (GTDB taxonomy): domain Archaea; phylum Nanobdellota; class Nanobdellia; order Pacearchaeales; family GW2011-AR1; genus JACPLR01. The sequence goes on along the minus strand of JAWCQE010000015.1, from coordinate 6,079 downwards.
CCAATAATTACAGCAATATCAAAAAAATTAACCATATAAAGCAAATTTATTTTCGTTTTCAGTGTCTGGAAATATTATTTTAATTATTAATCTATTATTTGCTTTATCTTCGTTTATTATTACATGATCATATGTTATATTGTTATTTTTACAATAAGTATCTATTTCATATAATGAAGTGCAAGCGTCTTTTTCTGTTAAGTCAAATATGAATTCCTTCATACTTCAATAGGAAAGTTAACTACTAAAGCATCGTTAGATAAGTTTGGATTTCGTGCTACTAATTCAAATGTAGTTGTTTTCCTATACTCTACCCTATCTATTCCTATTAGAATTAACATTTTTCCGTCGTTCGTTGCAATTCCGCTTATTACTGCAAAACCTGGATTGTATCTTCTTACCGCAAAATTAACCACATCAAAATATGTAAAATTTCCATCGTTATAATGATAACCACCTATTGCATAAGTTCCATCTCTGTTAATATAGCAATATTGTTCTCTCGTTGAATATGATATATAGCCGACACTTCTCCCGTTTATAAGATTAAAAAGAATATGATAAACACTATCATAGTTATGGTTAAACCAGTTAACAATTAGATATGTTTCAGTGAAATCTGTAAATGCATTAATTATTTTGCGATTATATGCATAATGCCCATAAATCCTTATTAATACTATTGCGTTAGGACTTGGTTCATATAAAATAACATATACCCAATGGGTACCATAATTTTGAGTAATAAGTATATAGTAGTTATTACCAAATAATATAACTGGAAATCCTACTACTGTTCCTAATTCCACTTCTGTTATGTATTTTTTATCAAAAACAGTTGTTAAATCATAATCCATAATTTTAAAGTAATGACCAGTTGCATCTTTGCCATGTATAAAATATCTATTCATGCCAAAATTACCAAGAGCCATATACACCGTATCGGCACCAATGGGAAATGACCTAACATAACTCAAGAAATCCGTTTTAGTTTCGTTCAAAACAAACTCAATAACTGCCAAATTTCCAGCACTGCCTTTTATGAACAATACAAGATTTTCACTATCAAGAACACAGACCTTAATTATTTCAAATGTTGGTATGCTTCTGACTGACAGCAAATTTAGGTTAGCATCATACAAATGAATGTTATAATTATTATCTATAGCCCACAGCCTTGTAGCATACTTATTATTTCTTACAACATACACAAATCTTTTATCATTTGTTATTGTCTCTTCTGTTATTTGTCCAGTATCTATATTGTATTTTTTTCTTACCTCAACAATAGGCATAATTATAATTTATAAATTTTATATATATACTAAAATCACTCAACAGTAAATTCAACAAGTTCAAAATCCAACTTTCCAACTCCTATAGGAATACCATATATTAACGCCGATAAGCCAAACAGAAATGATATTAATCCAATTGTCCTAAATACTTTTTTTAAACTCATGCTGTTTTGTTAACTAATGCATTATAACCAGCAAATGTAGGATATTGAATTTTGTTAACTAATGCATTATAACCAGCAAATGTAGGATATTGAATTTTGTTAACTAATGCATTATAACCAGCAAATGTAGGATATTGAATTTTGTTAACTAATGCATTATAACCAACTTGTATAATTCTGAAAAAATCTATATAATCTCTCTCTAAAATAAACTCTTTTCCCACAGAAAATTTAAAGCTGGGTATTATGTCCTTTCCACCTAAATAATTTATTCCTAAATTCTTTTGAAATACTAACAATTCATTACCGCTAAACTCTCTAAACTCCTCAAGCTTAAATAAAATATTATTTGTATCTTTTTCTTTAAGTATATATTCTATTTTACACAATCCCCCTAACGATGTTTTATTCTTTATTTTTATTAAATATCTTAATGGTATATCACTTCTTTTTTCTATCATATAGTCATCATGATCAAGCCAACAATAACCATAACAACAAATGGCCAATTACCTTTTATCATATTAATAAAATTAGATATATTACCAATAAGGCCTTCAATCTTATCCTTAATACCAAATAAGTTTAAAAAGTATGCTAAAGCAGTAAATCCTATAATTCCAGCTACCGCTACCAATAATGGCAATACCATACTTTTTTATTACTATTTTTTACTTTATAATACTAATCCGATGCTTAAACCAATCACTGATGCAATTAACAAATGTAAATTTGAAGTTATCCTATCAAAAAACTCTTGAGCACTTCCTGGTAATGGACTAAACAATTTTATCAAGAAAAATGTTAAAGCTACTGCTCCTGCTATCAAACCAGCTACTTTTATGTATTTAGTAATTGCCATTTTACAGTGGAATTAATGTTCTGAATACTCCTTCCGTAATATCGCCAGCTGTTGCTAAACCAAGCCCAAGTAATAAATCGCTTAAGTATTTTCTTATGCCCGCATATTTCCTAAAGTAATAGTATCCTAACAAACCGCCAAACATCACTATGCTTTTGCTTACTTGTGAAATTTGTGGAATTGTTCTATTTATTAAATCCACTACTATACCGCTCAATCCAGCTCCAGCAACAACAATAGCCAATTCTCTTATAGTTATCTCTACCATGTTCACCTTGCTTCAGCTCTCAATCTTGGCCTCATTTCGGACATTTTAGCCAAAACTTCGCTCTTCCACCAATCTAAAGCACTAAATCCTTTTATGCCTTTAGTTTTTAGTTCTTTTCTTTTTGTTAAAACATATGCCACATATGGAGAAACTCTTTTGAGATATTTTTCTTGTTCTCCTGGTGTTATTGTTTTAGCATCTACTCCTTCTTTAACCCTACCAGCCCATTCCTCTGGAGAAATTTTTTCTAAAACTCTTTTTCTCAACCTCTCTGAAACCGCTTTCTCTACTCCTTTTCTATATTGTTCCTCTGCTATATCACTTGTCGCTAAAGTTTTCCAGTCAGTTTTAGCTTCCTCCACTTTTTCTTTTAACTTGTCCTTTTTAGCCATCCAGCCCTCAGCCCAGTATCGTGCTATATCTACCATACAATTATATATATGTTTAGATATTTTATATATATAAGTAATAATCACATAATTAAATCTCTCAAAACTTTAAAATAATATTCTTTATCTTCAATATAAGGAAGTAGTTTATTTATAATATTCATAAATTCTTTTCTTTCTAATTCAGTAAACTCAACTTTAAAAATTTTTATTTTTCTCAATAACTCTCTTAACTTATCACCAAAAACTTTTATAGCATTAAATATTATAGTTATATCTTCTCTCTTTTCTATTAGCTCTTTTAACTCATTAAATTGTTTAAGTATCTCATCGTAATCTTTTTTATCTAATATTTCTTTACTTTTATCAAGTAAATCACTCATTAACTCAATTGTTTCTTTAGCTTTATCATAATCTATTCGTGAAATATACTCAAATACAACTGCAACACCTTCACAAAATCTTAATAAGTAAAACCTTTTTTCTCTTATTTGTTCCTCAGTTAAAGTTTTTCTAACTTCCCCAGCTACTTTGATATCTTTAGTATCAAATTCTGCAACTTCGCCAACAACATACTCAACAGTTTCACCAGCACTTTCATATGGTAAAACATATTCCTTAACATAATCTTCAAATTTCTTAATCATTAGCTCAACATCTTCCCTTTTGTATCCATATCGCTCAGAAATTAAGCCCTCAACCATATCCTTTAGCTCGTAATAACTTAATGTGAAATCTAATTCATCAAGCAAATCAAAACTATAAGTTTTTAAATCACTAACTCCAGCCTCTTCTAATAAATTATATATATTAGTAAAAATAGCCAGAAACTCGGGATATGTTATTCTAACATCTCTTAATCTTCTATAATATTCTTGTAGCTCTTTACCATACAATCTTTCTAATTCCTTTATATTTTTAGCCATTCTTAACCTTCTTTTCTCTTTTGAGGAAGTTCGAAACCCCTTTTCTCTTTTCTTTTATGTTTTCTATATTCGATGTGCCCTTTAGTAAGATAACCACCCAATAGTCCAGCCAAAACATAAGCAACATCGCTTTGTTTAGTTAATACTGCTACAAGCATCGTTAAAGAAATAATCGCTATAATAATGTCTTCATATACATCATTCAGAGAAAAATACTTTCTTATACTATATATTTTGATTATTAGCTTTACTACAAACCTAAACATAGCTAATTTTATTTTTTCCTTTATTTTTCCCATAAATTATAGTTATAATTACTATTAATAATTTCAATCCTACATTAGTCTGATTTTAACAATATGAAAGAAAAAATTAGAACAATGAATTTTTTTCTTTCAATCCTACATTAGTCTGATTTTAACATTTTTCCTATAAATTACAATAGTAATTGCTATTTATATATAAAAAATACGACAAAATTAAATAAAATAAATATTTTAAAATAAATAATACCTACCTATATATTATGACTAAATTTTTAAATATTTTAAATAATATATTTAAAAATTTCAAATATGTAGGTATATCCCCATTATTTATTTTAAAATATTTAAATTATTTAATAATATAATAATTATGGGAAGAGTAATAACTACGAGTGTTGATGATGAAACATATAATAAAATAAAAAATAACTGTTATAAAGTTAGTTTGCTTCTCAAGAGAGCTGTATATTGTTTGGAAAATCACGATAATCAAATAAGAGATTTGAGAAGTAAGATTGAAGAATTATCATATTTTTATGAAAAATTATTAAAGTCAAGAGCCGAAATATGTTTTTTATCATTAAAGCTTATAGATATGCTTGAAAAGAACAATGTCATTAATGATAAAACGCAAATAAATAAAATGGAAGTAAAGAAATGGAAGATGTTAATTAATCAATTTTTAAACTCAAGTCGAACCGTTGAAGTAAAAAATGAGTGATAAGGATATAACCCCACCCCCTTCAAGCACTGAAACAATACAAGAAGGTAAAGAAAAAAGAAAGATAAGAGAATTAACAAGAAAAGAGATAGAAATGATCAGAGAATTATGGAAAAGTAATTATACCCCTACTGAAATAAGCCAAATGCTAAATTTACCAATAACAACAGTAAGGAAGTATATAGCACAGTTTAGGAAGGAGGAATTAATAAAAGTTAGCACTGATAATATACAAAAAAGCAGTGCCTTATTGACAGTGGGAAAAGAGTTATTAAGTTTTTGGGATTTAATGAAAAAAACGATAGAAGAAGAAGCTGAGAGAAGAACCAGAGAAAAGGAAGAGTTGAAAAAAGTTATAGAGAATGAAGTAAAAGAACAATTAGCTAAACAACAAATTAAAATTAATATAAGTGAAAAAAGTAAAATTGACGCTCTACTTGAGGAAATATTGCCCGATTTGGTGAGAGCTGGATTAAAAAAGTTTTTTGGTGAACAGCAGAGTAAGACAACTGTAGAAGTTAAGGAATGAAGAAATTAGTTTTTAATGTAAATTTGAGTAATTTAAGAACAATAACTTTTTTTAAAGATGATGAAAATATTTATAATGTTATTTTTACATTCGCAAGTAAAGAGGCACTGAAAAATTATCTAAATGGGTTTTTTTATGGATTTTTACTTTTATGTGAGAATGATGTTAATAGGAAGGAAGAATTAAAAAACATTAAGAATTTAATTATAAGTGATTTGGATAATGATGTTTATAATGCTTATACTTTAATAGATTATGGTTTGGATTTAAAGATTTGTAAAGTTGATGATAATTATGAATTTTGTATTAAAACAATAAACAAAGAATTTGTTTATAATTTTCTCGATGGTAGTTTTAAAATTTTGAGTTATGTAATAGATATAACCGAGTTTAAAAAAGCACTACATACTTATGAGCAATAAAGATTTGGAAAATTTATTAAGAAATGTATTAAAGATTATTTTAAGTAGTTTTGAGTTAGATGAGTTATATAATACAATAATTAATTTAGCTACTATATTTGGAAGTAAAAATAATGTTGAGTATAGAACTAAAAAAATGTTGTGTGATATTTATAAGCTTTTAAGTAAAAATAAAAAACTTTTCACCCCCCCAGCCCGCACCCAACCCCCCCAAACCAAAAACTAATTTTTTTT
>JAWCQE010000014.1:0-8501 GCA_038869895.1 Candidatus Pacearchaeota archaeon | reverse complement strand
AAAATGAAACAAATGTAACGGATAGTGTCGAATTTTATCTTATCCCATTAGGGAAAAAGTTAACTGGAGAGACCTCTGATAAAAATCCTGTTGGAACCTTATCCCTAAATAAGGATAAAGAACGCGATAATTTAGTTACTTGGACTGGAACTCTTAAGCTTGATTTAAGCGGTTCACAAAGAATTTACGAGGTAAAATTAGGCACAATTAAAAACACTATCCGGCCGGGATTTGTAAAAGCAGCTAATGGAAAGTTTCAGGAATCAAAACAAGCTGGAAAAATTTCTGTGTGGAAAAAAATGCGATTTTTGAAAGGAAATCAAACTTAAGTCAATTTTATTTTTTATTTTTTTATTTTTTTTAAAAAATAAAATAACCTTTAAAAATCCTAAATTTAATATTTTTTTATGATAAAAAATAAAATATCTTACTTTATACTAATAATTATAGGAATAATTTTAATAAACATTAGTTTATTATCTGCTATAACTAACCCAAATAATCAAGTATCCTATAACATAACGGATAAAGAAGTAAAGGTTGGTTTATATTTAATAAATTTAGGAAAATTTGATATAGCTACTGGCTCGTTTACTGCAGATTTTTATCTTTCTATGAAATGTGATAATATTTGTCCTCAACAAGATTTTGAATTTATGAACGGTAGAGCCTCAAGTTTTGAAAAAATAATCGACAAACCAAATGAAAAATTTTATAGAATCCAGGCTAATTTAGTTAGCCCTATAGATTTAAAAAAATTTCCATTTGACAAACAAAAGATGGAAATTATAATTGAGGATAAGAAAAAAACAATAAACGAACTTCGATATATTCCAAACATGGAGGAAACTGGTTTTGACGAATCAATTGCTTTTGTAGGGTGGGATATGGAAAAATGGAATGTATCAACAAGGGAGCACTTCTATGATATTTACAATGAAACTTATTCTCAATATGTCTTTGAAATCCCAATATCAAGAATCAAAATAAACTCGATTTTCAAAACATTTCTTCCAATAACCTTCATTATTTTAGTTATGCTTTCAAGTTTTGTTCTTGATCCTGACAAAATAACAACAAGATTAGCGATGGTTGGGTCTGCATTAGTGGCAAGCGTTATGTTTCATGTATCTTTAGCTAATCAACTCCCGCCAACAGGATACCTTACATTTATTGATAAATTTATGATTTTGAGCTATTTCGTAATTTTATTAAGTTTTGTTTTTAACGTCTTTTTATTAGAGCTTTATGAAGAAAAGAAAGAAGAACTTGTAAAAAAATTACATAGAGCAACAGAATTTACTATGTTTATAGTTATTCCAATACTTTATTTGTTATTGTTTATTTTTTTCCTATAGATAATCTTTAAAAATTTAGTCTTTTTTTAAGAGACAAGCAATCACAAACCCTGAGGGGGCTATCAGGGTAGCAAATTATATAGAACACTGCAGTTTTATATAAAAGTATTAAATCATTTAAAAAGTCCATTGGTAATTTATGATTATTATGGCAACTAAAGATTATTACAAAATTTTAGGGGTTGATAAAAATGCAAGTCAAGAAGAGATAAAAAAAGCATTTAGACATTTAGCTAGAAAATACCACCCGGATGTTGCAGGCAAAGAAAGCGAAGAAAAATTTAAGGAGATTAACGAAGCTTTTCAGGTTTTAAGTGACCCACAAAAGAGGGCACAATATGACCAATTTGGAAGCGCGGCTTTCAAAACAGAAGATTTTTCTAGTTTCAAATGGCCTAGTTTTGATGAATTGTTCAGAGATTTTGGATTCGGTGACATATTTGATGTTTTTTCTGATTTTAGGGGAAGAGAAAAAACCGGTCCTGAAGAAGGGGCTGATTTAAGATATGATTTAGAAATAACTTTAGAAGACGCCTTCCATGGTAAATCAGAAAAGATAGATATCCCAAGTTTTGTTAATTGTAATACATGTCATGGAACCGGGGCAAAACCCGGTCATCTAAAGGAGTGCCAAAATTGTGGTGGGACTGGACAGGTCAAAAAAGTCCAAAGATCCGCATTTGCACAAATTGTGAATATTACTAATTGTAATAAATGCCATGGTTCCGGTCAGATAGTAGAAAAGCCTTGTGAAAGTTGTAAGGGGGCTGGAAGAATAAAAAAAATAAAAAAAATAGAAGTTAAAATTCCAAAAGGGGTACATAATGGCTCTTATCTTAGAATTGCTGGCCAGGGAGAAGCCGGTTATAATGGGGGGCCTCCTGGTGATTTATATGTTGTTATCCATATAAAAGAACACCCTATATTTGATAGAAATGAAAATGATTTATTCTGCCAAACAACAATCTCTTTAGGGCAGGCAATTTTTGGTGATGAAATAGAGATTCCAACAATAAATGGTAAGGCAAAATTAAAAATACCTGCCGGAACCCAAAGCCACACTATTTTTAGATTAAAGGGGCAAGGAATGCCTAATTTACATACATCAAAGAGGGGCGATCAATTAGTAAAAATAATTGTTAAAATACCAGAAAAACTTAATGAAAAGCAAAAGAGAATATTAAAAGAATTCATAGAAATGGATGAAGAAAAAGTTAAAACAAAAGGGGGTTTCTTCAAAAAAAATTGGGGGATTTTTATATAATAATATTATAACTAAACATTCTAAATCTTGAATTAAAACTTGGTGGGAATAAATTAAATGGACTTCAGCTTAGTTTAATAATCTCAAATATATAGGATTTTTTACCTTTTCGGAGGTGTAACAAAATAGTAATATTTATATACCCTTTTTATTTATAGAAAGAAGAACATCTAAATAAATACAATAAAAAATGAACATTTTTAATAACATAAAAAAATGGGCAGTGGGCTTAACAGCCGGGACCATGCTTCTTTATAATCTATCCTGTAAAAAAGATGATGTTATTAATCCGCCAAAAAATAATCCACCACAAGTAAGCCTCCACGTTTCTCCAATTTATGGGACATCGCCATTAAGTGTAAGAATCAGGGGTGAAGGGACTGACCCCGATGGAATGAATGATATTGTAAGTTATAGAACAGTAATGAAAAATAATATAAATTCTGATAGTCTTGTTTTTACTAAAAATCCTTTAGATACGACCCTGACTTTATTATGCCCTCCTGGTCCAGAGAGTATCACTTACAATTTCAAATCAGAGATAAAAGATAAAGCAAATGCTGGGGATACAAAAACAGCTAATGTTGTTGTTAATAAAAAACCAAACAGCGCTCCAACTATAAATCTTAATGTTTCTCCCTTATCTGGAAGATCGCCATTAAATGTAAGAATTCAAGCAAATGCAACAGATCCCGATAGTTTGGAAGATATTATTGATTATGGGGTTGTTATTCAACATGCAAATGGTAGTAGAGACACAATTACAAACAACCCTCTTGACACAACCGCAACATTTTATGATTCTAAAGATATAAGCGCTTATGTAAAAGACAGGTCTGGTTTTCAGGATAGAAAAGGCCCTATACGAGTACAGGTGAACAGACCTTCTTTAGTCCAAACTGCAACGCTTGAAAACTTAGTAAATATAAGGTATAGAGCAACTTTCTCAAATCTTGACAGTGCAAGGCTTTTAGTTTCAAAAAACTCTCAACAAATAATATCAAAAATGATTAGACCAAACGAAAACCAAATCTACGATGAATTATTCTCTTATTCAACAAATACAAATATAACAAAAGGAGACTACACTTTCACTTCTATATGGAAAAATGCAGAAGGAAGGGATAGTTCAATAACTACAAATATTACTATTAGAAATTTTTTACCTAACTTAGATTTTGGTGGGGTAGTAACAAATTTGAATGAAGAAGATAGTTTAAACATTAATTTACAATCAAAACTCGCAACAGCGGATAAGAATCCTGAAGATAATCCGGTTCCATTAAGGAGCGCAAGATCTCTTGATGGAAAAACGCAAGTTTCTGTAAACGGGAATATATTAAAAATAATTGCGCTCGGAGAAAATTCTGGTATTTATAGAGCAGAAATAGAATATGGAAGTAACGAAGGAGGGATAAATACATCAGAATTTTTTGGGGAGATATATGACTTCCCAAGGATTCAGGGAAGACTTGAAAGCAATGAAACACATTTGGGGGTTCAGGGAACATTAATTGCTTATGAAATTTTGGGAAACGACACCCTAAGATTACCAACAAAAACATCTGATCCTCAAAAAAGAAACTTTACAGACGCAAATGGAAATTTCAATTTCAAGATAAATAGAAGGAGTTATGAATTGACAAAAATCTTACTTATGGCTCGTCAGGGAATGCCCGGAAATTACATGGGTTGGGTAAGAGTCATAGAAATCCCTTCAAAAGACACATCTGGAGTTTTAATGAGGGTTGTACCTTATGGAGATTATGCTGCGAATCCAGACCAATTTGTTCAGTTTAAGTTGGAACTAAATGGAAGTTTCGGCAGAAGATTTGACCTTAATGGAGAGTGGCTTAGAGGTTACCCTGGCTTTGAAAATTTTAATGGGCTTGAAAGAATAAGGGTTTTAAGTCATGGTTATTTTAGTGATTCTCTTACTTTTTTTACGCCAGAACAGCAAAATAATATAAGAAATAAAATACTTGATCCTAACGACATTTCTGGGATTATTGGATTTTATAATATTGACCCAAACAAAATAGTCTTAGGAAACGACCCAACATTTACAGATTATATTGCAAGAGAGAGTGTCCATGGAGTTCCTGGTTGGGGAATTGAACCAAGAGTTGGTGTTATAGTTGTCACACCAAAAACAGATTTGGGAGGGGGTGTTATGGGGCTTGCGGTACCCAAGCAACAAGGATTTTCTCTTGTTTCACATGGAACAATATATTTAAGGGGGGGAGGTAGTGATGGGGGTATTTCACATGAATTTGGACATATGTTTATAGCTGGGGGTCATTCTACAATTTTTGGTAGTGATCAAACCGTTATGACTCGGTCATCGGGACGGCCGAACACTGGTCCTGCTGACAAAAAGTTAGGCAAAATTAATTATGAACCAACTTATATGATACAGTTTGATGATCCATCCTTGCCCCCAAATATTGATTATATTGATAACATTCTTAGAAGAGATTTTAAATAAAAATCTTTATTCATCGAATAAATTAGAAGGATTTATAATTAATTTTTGATTTTATTGATTAAATTTTAACTTTTAGATATTAATTTATTTATTTTTTGATTTTCTTAAAAACTATAATTCTTTTTTCATTACATCTAACTAAATAAAAAATTTAAGTCAAGAGCTCTTTTTATTATAAAAACAAAGCAGCAATCAAAACACAACAATCAAGACAAAAATATTTATAAAAGATAATTTCCATATATAATAATCAAATGAGGTTGAAAGAGAGGTTAAAAAATATTAATGGGATTTTATCAAGAAAAACACAAAAAACATCAGGTACATCACTCACATCCTCATAATTATAATAAGTTTAAAAGTGGTATGGAAACCAAAAATATTATCATATGGCTTATAATAGTTTTTATTGTTATAATAGCGATTATAATCTCTTCTATCTTTTTAAATCAAAGAAAAATTCCGTCGGAAAATTTCAGAGAAACTGGGGGGGTTGAAGGGGATTCCATTTCCGTCCAGTGTAATTTTGCTTGTGCAAATCAGCAAAAATTTGCATTTTGTGATGTTGAGAGAAATGTTAATCAAAATCTAAGAACAACTTGTAAAGAACTTTCAACCAACCCACAATATTCTCAATATGGGGTATCATCATGTCCTCAAATATCTTGTGAACTAACACAAACAGAGTTAGATAAAACATGCGTTAGCGGATTAAATAGCGTATGGGTAAACCCTAATTTAAATGGAGAGTGTCCTGAACAAAGCGGAAAGTTTGTGGCAAAAAGAGAGCCGTCAGACCAACCACCGATAGCAGGACAAATATGTTGTTTTTACTATGATTAATATAATAAATAAAATTTTTATAAAAGAGAAAAAATTGAATAAAAGTGAGAATATAAAATTTATAAAATCAGCTATAATTTTTAGTATCTTTTTTGGAATTTTATTTTTTAATTTGAATCAAGTCTCTGCTGTTAGAGATTGCTGGGTAGAAACAAATCCTCTAACTTGCACGGAAAACCATTATTTTATCTTAATGAATTTTTCAGATATTACAAATGCGCATGCTTCAGTTTCTCCTTCATCTGGTTATAATAATGTATTGTGTTGTAATTTTAATCCCGGGGCCCTACAATCTTCGTGCGCTTCTTCAGATATAATTGTTAAACTTTCTTCAGATTCAAATGCGCATGCTGAAAGACCAACATTTAACAATTATAGCAAATCTGTCTGTTATGCCAAGATAAAAAATATTATTTTTTCAAATAGAAACACGCAACCCGGTCCTCGTGAAGTCCTAATTTTAAAAGCTTCATCTGCTGGAAACGCTCATCTCGCTTCTCCTAGTGATAATCTTTATCAGTGGAAAGCTATTGGAACATTAGATGAAACAACTCTCTGCGAGCTAACTTCTGCAAAATGGAATCCTGCTGGAGTAGTTTACAACGGAACAGATGTAAATATGACTGTAACAGGATCTTCTGATTGTAGCATGAATGGAAGAATAAACATTTCATTTGAAGTTAGAAGGGGCACACAACGACAGTATTTCACAACAGGGATATGGCCTTTAGGAAGCCAGGATATTAATGTTACTTGGAGAAATATACAGCCGCCTTCTGATACAAATTATAGTTTCACTGCTTGGGTAACTGAAAACCCTGCTGAAAGAGTGACAAGTCCTGCAAACTTAAAAATAATAACATCGACGGGAGGAGGGGGTGTTCCTTCATGGTGTACTGAAAGAGGAATTAATTGGTGTTCAAATTATGCTAACCCTGTTGATTGTGGAAGGGATCCTTGCCGTGTAGCTGAGAATACAGTTGAAAATTATTATGGATTAGGTTCTACCTTCTGTGATCAAGCCGGAAGAAATTGCGAGTGTTACTGGGCAAATTCTCGGTGCGATGCGAGATGGAATAATTTTGGTCTAAATCCTCAAGGAATGTGCCAGTATAATCAAAATACACAAGATGATTGTAGTGATGGATTTTTATCATTTTCATGGACTGCTACGTGGATTGGTAGTGGACCTGCACCTGAATACTGCCAAGGAGGGTCACAAAGAACAATTGCATGTCCTGCACAGATTGCATTACCATTTTTCAATATTTATAATCTTATAGCAGTGATTTTGATTATTGCCTTAATCTACTGGATAATAAATTCAAAAGGAAAGAAAAATAAAGGACATAAATTAAATAAGAAGAAGTAAAAAAGTAATATAAAAAATAAACAAGTTTTAATAAATAATTACGACGATATAAAACAGAATAAAATTAAGCTATGAAAAGCAAACATAATATTGAACACAGAATTTGGAATGATAAAATAAAAAAATTCAAATAAACCCGATATATAATTATAATTCAATATTAAATAATAATAAAACAAAAACTTTAAATACTAAAAATATTTTATTATAAAAGATGGTTGTCAAAAAAAGAGGATTTGAAACTGTATTTAAAGGAAAAATTTCTAATAGAGTTCTTTATACAATTATTATTAGTTTTACAATAATTTTTTTGGGCTTTTTAGTTTATGCTGCTTCAGGGGGCGGCAGCGTACCTACTAATCCTGTCCCTAATCCAGGGCACGCTCTTTCAGAATTACAAAAGTGTAATGATGGAGAAACCATAAAAATGAGTGGGGGCTCATGGGCATGTGTTAGAAGTTCAGGTGGAGCAGGAATACCAGATGATTGCCCAGAAGGATATTACTTAAAATGGGAAGGTGATCATTGGGCATGTGACATTCCGAGACTTAATAATTATGTTATAGGTCCGAGGCTATATAAGAATACTGCTGGGTGTGATTTAGGATACACTAGGAGTACTGAAGCTATAACCACAATAGGTTCTTGTAATCCTAGTTCCGGTGGTATGTGTGAGGGGGAATACCCTTATAATGGAGTTACCTGCAGAATTTATCACGGTAATAGGGAGGTGTGCGAGGCTATTGATGACTGTTATTGGGATTCAACTCAGGATGGGTGTTATGATCGAATACAGAGTAGTGGTATTAGTATTGGTGATTCTTGTGGGTATTTTAACGGCTGGGGCCAAAGCGTTTGCGAGGGAGCAGCTAATACGTGTACTTGGGTTCCGAATCAGGGAGGCGTAAATACTCCTTTGGGTAATCTTATAATTCAGTTGTCATCCGGATAATAAAATAAATAATCTATTTTTATTGACTAAATATTAAAAAAACTTTATAAATTGATTTTTCCTTTTATTTGAAGGATAAACAAAATGTTAAAGAGGGTGTTAGAGAATAATTTAAATTATATTGATTCTAGATTAAAAAACAACAAAAAAAATAATCTTAACATAAAAAAATTTGTTTATTTTAGTTTTATTTTATTATTAGAATTATATTTTTTGATAATAAA
>JAWCQE010000013.1:0-8693 GCA_038869895.1 Candidatus Pacearchaeota archaeon | reverse complement strand
GAAATTTTTAAAAATAAACAAGACAGTCCTTTGTGCTGCGATATTGGAAACAAAATAGACGGAATTAGAAATAAAAAAAATTTTGGTGAATGTATATATGGTGATAGCGAAGCGTATACATCGGATTGTGAAGCTTTTAACCAATTGAACGATTTGTTACTTTATTGGACGATAGAAAAAGAATTAATGTTATCTAGAAAGTATCAATATAGGGAAGACAGACCAATTGATGAATTGAAAGAAGATTTATTGAGAGGAATTGATGAAATATGCAATTTTATATATTCTAATTTCATAATTTTGTCTGTATGCGCTTTCATTCGGAGCGACGGAAAAATCTCAATAATAGCTTTTCCCTCAAAAAGTGAAGTTCGTGTTGTAAATGGACAGACTTTTGCTTCCCCCAGTTTAATATTAATAACAGAAAAATTTTTTGATAATTGTAGAGAATTAAATGACTTGGAAGACGAAGAATTAAATCTAAAAATAGAATTCGGTTACATACTTTCGTTGGATAACTATTACATTTATAAAGATCTAAGAGACAAATTTATAAAAATTAAATTTTTAAAAAACAAAAAAGATGCAAATAAAGGTGAATTAATATGCAATCCTAAAAAGACAATAATAAATATAGGCCTTCCTTGTGAAGGATATTTTTTTCCTATACATTATGATCCTAGAGTTATAGAAGTTTGTAATTCGTGTAGCAATGAAAACAGATTAAATTGCACTCATAAAGTATATCCCAGTCCTCCCACTCCCCGATTTGAACATTTTATTCCAAGCCTTATATACTTTCCTAATTTTAAAATATCACCACCTCCTCATTGTTTTCAGTGTTATTCTCAAACATTGGGGAAAAATATTCCAAGATACAAATCATATTTCGTTGTATTTCATAATCTTCCTAGTGTTTTGGAAACAGTTTTAGTTATTGGACCATATATCCCCCCCAACAATTTTCCTGATTTTACAATTGTGAATGAACTACACGGTCTGGACGCTGCGAATAATCAGCCGATAAAATTAGAAATTCAAAGATATCAACTTCGCGAATTAGGTTTTTTGGATCCATACCCATCTGTATTTATTCCCGTAGGAGAATTGGATATAAATCTAGTTTCAGAAGATTATCGCATTGATGGGTACACTAAAAGAAAAGTAAAATTAGCAGAAAGAGCTGTAAGTGCAAAAATGATTGTTATATTCGATGGAAGTATAGTATTTTATATCGTGGATAAAAATAATAAATATGTTAGTTTTCCTCTTCATTATGATCAAGATTTAGACTTTTACGGTAACATGCTTCTTGAAAACTTTATGGGTATAGGTATTGATTACTTTGAAAATAACTATTCGCTGTGTGAATTTTCTCAGTTAAAATTCAAAAACTACGAAGAAGAATTTATTGGGTTCTTTGCGGATTTGCAAGCACAATACTATCTTGAAGGATGTGAATATGAACACGTAAATTATTCACGGCTGGAAAGTCCATGTAAAATAGATGATAGATACGAATGTGGTTTAATTAATAGATTAGGAGTTATATCTCCATTGATTAGAAGAAGATATGGTTTGTATCTAGAAGCAACACTTTACCCAGGAGAAAGATTCAAAGTGTGTGAAAATTAAATGGAGAAAAGAAAATGTATTGCAATTTTAGAAAATTCGAAGATGGAAGATGCTATTGTATAAACTGTGATTCTGGAAGAAAAAATCCAGAGATGGATTGTGATAAAAAACTAATTTTGAGGGAATGCAAGGCTACATCGGTTATGAGTGAAACAGTTAAATTAAAATTAAAAGAACTGGGGGAATTAAAAGAAAAAGCAAACAAGGATGAAAATTATAAAACTCCAAGCTTTTTTGAAAAAGTAATGAATTACGGAGAAGCTATAAAGAAGCATGTTTTTTCTGGAATGAAAACAAGATCACAAGAAGAAATAAACAGAATATTTAAAATTTGTGAAAAATGCGAATTCTTCCAAAACAATTCATGCAGAATTTGTGGATGCGCAATAAGCAATAACCCAAATGCATTCAGAAACAAGGTAGCTATGGCATCAGAGCATTGCCCTATCGGAAAATGGAAATTTGAGGGTATAATTCAAGAAAATAGATTAATTGAAATTTCACTAGAAAGATTAGTTAGGGATACAATATACGCTCTTAATGCTATACCAGTAAATGAGATAGATTGTGTGGTTGGGGTGGGAAGGTCTGGTGTTATACCAGCTACAACTCTTGCTTGTTGTCTTAATACAAGATTATTTGCTGTATTTTCATCAAAAAAAGAAAACAGAAATCAATTAGTTGAAATACCTTGTGGATACAGGATGTCGTCTAAAAATTTCAATAATGAAGACTTCAATGCTGTATTAGTGATAGATGACAGTGCTGTGAGCGGCGGAAGTCTTTTAGAATCAACGAGTTACGTAAAATCAGTTTTCAGTAACAAGAAAGTATATAGTTGTGCAATATACAATCATACATCAGCATTAAAATCAGAAATAGATTTCCCAATTGTTCATCTTCCTCTTCCTCATATTTTTGAGTGGAACATTATGAACTCCGTGTATGTTTCTGAAATGGGAATAGATCTGGATGGGGTTCTGTGTAATGACTATCCTCCTGATTTACCTATGAATGATGAAAATCATTTAGAGTTTATTAAAAATTCAAAACCAAAGCAATTTCTTCCTAGAAGAGAAGCAGTTGCTTTTATAGCAACAGGAAGACCAGAGAAATTTAGGAAAGAAACTGAAGATTGGTTAAAAATTAATAAAATTAAATATAATAATCTTTATATGTATCCTGGGTCCATTGAGGAAAGAGATAGAAATTTCTTTTCTAATGTAGTTAGTTTTAAAGAAAGCATTATAAAAAAGCACAGACCTAAGTTTTTTGTAGAGAGCGATTATCATCAAGCAATTGAGCTTCAAAAGAGATGTGTTTCAATAAATTGCAGAGTTATATGTTTTAATAAAAAAACGGGATAGAATAATAAAATGACAACAAACAGAATTAATTTAATAAATTTTATAAGCGGCTATATTAGAAATCAAAATTTAATAAAAATAGCTCAAGAAAGAAAAAAAGTCAATCCGTTTCAAACCCAACCCATCAATCCACCTCATAAGAAAGATTTAAAATTTGAAAGTCCTCATGAATTCGGAGAATACTACCTAGAAAATCTTAGAAAAGATCCGAACTTTAGAGATGAAGGACACGAAATAGAAATAATTATAGATTCTAGAAAAAGATTGTTGGAAAAAATACTGAAGGCAGATGAAAACTCTGAAACATGGAGAAAAGTTTTAAGATTTGAACAGGTTGTATTGCCCGCTTTAAAAGAATTGAATGAATCTGGTATTTTTCCCCATTCAACAGATAAAAATTATGAAGAAGAATTATTATCAAAAATAATGAGAATAGGAAAGGAAAAGGGATTCTATACAGGAGATGAATTTGCACCACCAAAAGGATTGGTATTTTTATACAAAAGAGTTCCAATGAGAGCTGCTTTGGAACATCTGGCAATTCTGCAATATAGAATGGCTATCGGTGATGATTTATTCAAAAAAATAGGTATAAGTGGGGAGGGGGGATCTGATCAAAAAGTAAAAGTGCTATTGACGGACAGATTAATGGGCGGAGCTATGTTGGTAATGGAAAATGTAAAATTGCCGAATGTTAAAGAGCCTTCAACAGTAGTCGTATTACCAAAAACAATATTTGATGATTACAAAAGACTTAGATCCAGTCCTTATCTCAAAAACCTGACTAATGAAGAACTTCTATTTCATGTTTTAAGAAATCACGATTTGATGAATCTATCTTTCACTCATGAATCCAGACATATTTATTACTTAGACGATTCAACTAGAAAAATTGTGAATTTGTATTTCAATCCTCTTACTCAAGACCAAAAATCTGTAGATAAGTTGATAGAATTTATTTCAGAAACCTTAAAAAGAACAAGTCCAAAATATAAAAATACTCCAATTGACGAAATAAAATCTAAAATTACTAAAGATTTTGAAGACTATATCCCACAAAAAAATTTTTCAAATTTAATGTTTGAAGTGAAGATGGAAATGGCAACAAAAATAAAGAAAGAAGATTTGCCATCCTATAAAGACAAATCTCTGTCCAAAGACGATATAGAAACTATTAAAAAATTAACATTTGCATCAACACTTATAATGACTTACGATTCTTTTGCTGCAAGTCCACAAAGTGAAATTATGTTAATGCTCAGTCAAAAATTCAGGCCATATTCAGCTATGGAAAATATAGCACATAATGCTTCTCTGTTCCAGAAAATACAGGATAAACTACACAGCATATTTCCATCTAAAAAAATAAGACTTAATTTATATGATGATGAACATTTGCGTATGTATTTGGAGGAAAATCTAGGAATATTTTTGGAAGAACTCAGGAAATCTAAGGAAGAAAATACTGAAATGGCGAAGAAATTAGGTATTACCGGAGAAATAACAAATAAACATAAAGAATACGCGATTAAAGATTTAATGCATTTTATGAAAAATACTGTTACAGGAAAAATGTTTTTATATTACTTAAATTTATTAAATAATTTATTTGCAGTTTACCCAATTAATAATTTTAAACTTGATACTACAACAGGTAAAGAAACATACATTTCATAAAGTTTTATAAAGAATTATAAATATGAAATGACGGTTATATTACCTACACATAAATGTGTTTTCATACACATTCCTAGAACTGGTGGAAGAAGTATATCTTTAAAACTTAAAAAATTTTTAAATGAACATTCTACATTTTTACTAAGAGAGTATAGACATCAGACATTCGTTGAAATAAGAAATCTATTTTCACGAAGTATTTCAGAAGTAGATAATGTATTGATAATTAGAAGAAAAAACGAAGAAATTTTAAAATCCTTAAAAGCAGCTGTTTTTGAAAGGAATGAATTTAATTTTGATGAAAAATTTTTAAGATTTTTATTAACTTTGAATGATGAACACTTTTTTTTAATGA
Organism: Candidatus Pacearchaeota archaeon; assembly: GCA_038869895.1. GTDB lineage: Archaea > Nanobdellota > Nanobdellia > Pacearchaeales > GW2011-AR1 > JACPLR01. Next base: position 3,659 of record JAWCQE010000013.1, on the reverse strand, counting down.
TGACTGGTTCTCCGTATGGATTTGATACTGTTGATTGGTACCTGAAACATTGTGGAAAAAAATGCATTTGTGTAGATTTTGAAAATTTGCAAATTTTGCTTGATAATATTGATAAGAAGGATGATCCGGTAGAAGCATTTTTAGAATCGGGCGGTTATGAAGTAATCCCTATAACCAGAAGAATTGAAGAAGAACAAGAAAATGATATTCAAAATCGTATCTCCTAATTCTCAAAACATGGATTTTGCTAATCAGGCAAACATTATAAAAATTTCATCAAAAGGATTGGTGGGGAAGGATAAGAAGGATTTTGAAAAGCTGGCGGAAGGAAGCTTTTCAAATTTAAATTTTAAAGAACTATCTAAACCCGATGAAGTTCTAGTACATATGATAGCTATTGGAGCAAATGAATATTATGGTCCAAATAGATGGGGTGATGCGTTTAGTGAAAACGAATGCAGACGATGCCATCCATATTTCGTTAAATTCGCCCGGTGGTATCATAGACATAAGAATAAAGATCCAAGCAAATCATATGGGATTGTTAAAGCTTCAGAGTATAACGAAAAAATGAAAAGAATTGAATTGATTGTGGCTTTAAATGCTAGCGAAACAGCAGCAGAAAGAAATGGTGGTCTGGTGGCGAGGGAAGAAATAGAAAAACTTGCTAATGGAGAGAGTTTGCCGGTCAGCATGGGGTGTTTTACTGATCATGATATATGTTCTGGATGCAAAAATAAATTTAAAAAGATTAAAGACTATTGTGATTCTAATATATGCAGGAAATATGGAGGATTAAAAAATAATAAAGGTAAAACATTTGAGGATGGACACACTTTATACGCGGACAGTATCGACCCAATCTTCTACGATATCAGTTGGGTAATATCTCCAGCCGATAGAATAGCTTATACAACAGGAACAATTTCAAAATTCTCTTCAGAAATTATAGAAGATAATGAATATGTAGAAATTTTAAATCGCGAAAATCAATCTTCTGCTTCAGCCATGCTACACAGTTACTTTAAGGCAAAATCGTTGGATTTAAAAAATGAGCTTAATTCAAAATTAAAAATCTTATATAAATTGGCGAGTTATGAAAAAAATAATCTAGAAAATAGAAATGACGGAGAAAAGGAGTTAATAAAAAATATAATAAGAAAAGAAATTAATGAAAAATTTAAAAACGATGAAAATAATAAAAAAATTATTAATATAATAAAAAAAGAAAGCGGTGCAATTTTTAATGGTTTAATCCCAATCTCAACTTTTCAAACAGCATTTAACCTTCCTACATCAGGAGTTAACATCAATAAAGTTGCCTCAAATCTGTATAGTTTCTTATCTCATTACCCAGGAATTTTCGAGGCTCTACTGGAAAATCCTTTTGATAGAATCGAAAAAACTTCAAGCTACAACCTCAATCTTTCAGTCTTTAATCTTGAAAGTTTGAGGAAGAAAGTTTTGGAATTTTTGGTAGAAAAGGACGGAGTTGAAAATTCATCGGTGAATTTAAATTTTGAAAAAATTGGAGAATACAATTATAATCCATTAAAAGAAGTGAAGATGTCACAATATAAAAATTTTAATAACAACGAAAAAAAACTAGCAATTTGTTATGGTTTGTATCAAATATCATACTTATTGAAAAATAAAGATACGCCTTGCAATTTGGTCATTTTATTTAATTCAACAGATTTGAATTAAAAGTTTAAATAAGGAATTTGCTAATTAAAAGAGGACTAAGATATGCCAAATTTAGAACTCATAGAAAATATTCTGAATAAAATCGAAGACGAGAAAGAAGAGATCAGTATGGATACTGATGTGTTGGTCGAAAAGATGATTAATTATGATAATAAAAAGAAGGCTTCCTTTGATAAAGAGCGAAGCGAGAATGTTGAAACGATGTCAAAGAATTTAAAGATTTTAAAGCAGAATCTAAACGATATCAGGAATGGGTTGGTGGAGTTGAAGGATAAACTTTCTGGGTTAGAAAGCAGTTCGATTTTAAAGTTTGCTGAGAAGTATGATTTAGACGTAAATGACAGGAATGCTTTGGCTTCTCTCATGTTAACTTCAATCCTAAAGGTTGCTGAAGAGGCCGTGGAAGAAACTAAAGATGAAGAAACAGAAGACGAACAGGATACTTCTGGAAGTGACCTGGAATCGAAAGGAGAGGATGTTGGTGAAAAGGAAGAGGAAGGAGAAGGAAGTGATGAGATGTCGGATCTGGCAGGAAAAGACACAGAAGGGATTGTGTCTGCTGTAGACGAAATGGTGGATCAGCTATTATCTGAAACAGAGTCGGAGGTTAATGAAAATGTAAAAGGAAGAAGTGAAGAGGAAAGTGATGTAGGAGAGGAAAAGACATCAGAATATAACTTTACAAACGGAAGCAAAAAATCAGATAAGAAGAAAGTGAAGAATGATAGTGAAAACGAAGAAAACATGCATGGAGAAGAAGAAGAAAATGATGAGGGAAGTTATGAGACGGATGAAGAAATAGAGAAGACATCTGAATATGAATTGTCTGAGTTGGAAAAGTCGTTAGAGGGTGATGGAGTTGAGGCTTTTGCGGCTGCATTAGAAGAAATGAATATATCTCCTGAGCAATTAGAAAAGATGGCGGTTGGAAAAGTAAGCAAGATGGCAGCCACAAAGATTGCATCTGAGATAAAGATCGCCAGGATGAAGAACAAGAACTTGGGTAAGAAGGCAGATGCAATTCTAAAGAACATAGTGAAAGAATATTTGAAAGAATTGGTAAGCTAATTATAATTTGTAATAAATGAGGAGTTTGAAGGTTTAAAAATATGAATATAAACGACTTAATTAAAAAGGTTGATACAACGATTTCAATGCTTGATGGGATGAATTATAAAGTTGCTGAATACGTACAAAACGATGATGAAATTCTTTTGAGAGCAAATAAGCTTTGTGATTTGCTAAGCAAAAATGGGAAAATCGCAGAGAGTCAGAAAGAAGATATACTTGAAAAGCTTTTAAATCATAAGGAAGCTTTGGAGCTGTTCTATTCTAATGAAAAGATTGCTGGCTATTCAAACAGCCTTGTATCAGATAATTTCGGTGGCCTGATAGCAAATGGTTCCAATGAAAAGAGGGCTGGTTGGAATAGCAATAAAGATGATGATGCTACAAAAGAATTTATTCGAGAGCTATTTTAAATTAAAAAAATTAAAAATTAACAGGAGATAATAAAGCGATGCCGTCTGTAGTTGATAATTGGATCGATGTCATTAGAGGATTTCATCCTCTTTATGCATTAACAAAGAGTGTACGAGTACATTCAGCAAGTGAGAGTAATGCTAAAGTAGGTAGGGTGGGGAAGTTGGATAGTAATGGATTGTGGACTGCTGGGCCGGGAACTGGGTCTGAAGTACCAATGATTATCCTACCCGAAAATACAGTAGGCCAGGGATGGCAAAGTAGCGATTTGTTTTATACTGGATTGCCTGAAGGAATGAGGCACGTGCTGGTGGGATTGGCTGGTTATGAATGCCAAACCACAGAATATGACACCGCCCAGACATATAATGTAAATAGTGTATTAACTGCTACAGCCAATGGACTACTTACAACGGCTGGAGCTGCTATGCATTCCAGCTGGGTTTGTGGAATCGTAAGCTATGCTCAAG
>JAWCQE010000012.1:0-11582 GCA_038869895.1 Candidatus Pacearchaeota archaeon | reverse complement strand
ATTAGCTGCTTCTACATTTCTAACTACGTAATCAACACCATCAATTCCCACTCTTAATTTTAATTTTGATGTGTCTGTTGGATGTGCTTGTGTAGTGAGCGGTGAAGATGTTGTTGGATTATTTAAACCACTACTGCTATCTATTCTCTGTGTGGTTTGCTGATCTGGTGCAGGTGTTGGTTTGGGTTCGTTCTTAGGCCTGTGTGGATCAGGGTTATCCCACACATTTCTTGCTGGGGTTTTTCTAATCCTTATTCTATCTTGTTGTTTTGATGGTTTTTGTTCTTCTGGTGGTGATTGTTGTTGTAGTTGACTTCTTGCTTCATCAAGAACTTCTTTTACTACATCTTGATCTTGTTGTACTTGTTGTTGTTGTGGGGGTTGAGTGTGTTGTTGTTGTGTTGCTGGTTCTCTTGCAAATTCTGTTCTCTGTTGTTCTGCGGTTCCACTACTCGCTCCTTGATTTGCCGCAGCTTCTTGTCTTTCTACCCTCACTATTATGCCGTGTTCCCCCTCTATTTCTCTTAGACTTCTTACTAATTGATCATTATGTTCTATAAGCTTTTTCGAAATTTTATTGGCTACTTCTTCTTTTCTTCCTCCAGGATAATACTGAGTTAATCCTTTGATTATTGAAATTAAAGAATTTCTCAAATCTGAACTTTTTGCTTCTGTTCTTGCTTCTATCATTTCACCCCTATCAGTTAATCTCAACAATTCACTATAATCTCTTTCTATTCTTTCTCTATTGGTAGCGTAAACTGTTTCGGTATTTGATTTCAAATCTGTTATTTCTTCTCTCAACATTTCTCTTCCAAAATCCCCACTTAAATCCACCACATTCCTGTACTCAAGAATATTATTTAACGAATTCATAAATCTCTCATCTCTAAATAAATAAGGCGTTCCTGTTGCTAGTGCTCTGGTAAATTCCAATATATTTTCTTTTGGTGCACCAGGTATTTCATTATTTATTATTCCTACTCTTACATCTCTTCCTTCTAATCCCCTTCCTTCCACTGTTATTATATTTTCCAAATTTACTCCCGAAATATCAACGCTTAAATTTTCACTTAAAAGTAAATTTGCTAAACGATGAGACCATTTAAATCTTTCATCGTAGCTTTGTGCGCTATTTGCTTTTTCTAATAGAAATTTAGTTTCATGCAATATTGCTTGTCTTGCTAATTTTATTAAATCCAACTCTGCTCTTCGATTTAGTTCTCCTAAATCATATATTTTTCCATCTACTGTTACAATTACGCTAGTTCTATCAAGATTATATAAATTCAATACGAAATCAGTTACTATATCCGCAAATCTTACATTACCATTTTTATTTCCGAAATAATGATTTGTATTTTCTATCACTGATTTTTTCAGAATATTGTTAATATTATTTACCGCCATTCTACGTAATTTTTCATAATATTCACTACTCTTAGTAGGAAGTATTCGTCCTTCTCTTACTCCCCAAATTGTAAGAGGAGTTAAAATTCCAACAAATGCATCACCTAAATATCTCCCCGCTTTACTTGATAATTCTCCCTTCTTTCCTCCTCCTTTTCCTCCTCCCCCCTCACCTCCTCCACCATCAAATAATTTTCCTTCGTCGAATAATTTGACTAGTAAATATATGGAAGCGCCACCAGCAGCTCCTAACAAAGAACCCCACGTCATGGATCTTGATTTTAATTCTTCTTCGTCTTCAACATATGCGCCTATTAATGATCCAATTCCAGCCCCTAACGCTGATAGAGATAGCAATCCGACGAGATCATTTAAATTTTTTTTTTCTTCTTCTTCTTTATTTTTTTGTTTTTCAGCTGATTGTTGATTTTGTGCTGTTTTTTCAATAGCAGATTTTGTATAAGAAGCCAATTTCAATAATTTAATTTTATCATTTTCAATCATTTCTAAATATTTCTGATACTCATCACACGCCTTTACCAAGGTTTCGCTCAGATCGAATTCGCTTTTGATTATTTTATAAAATCTAACTTTTCCCAGATCCATATTCTTCCTTTTTTTTCTCTTTTTTGTTAATTATTGTAATTGTTATTTAATTCTCTTTGTAACGAATTTATAGAATGCGATGAAAAACTATTATTGTTTAAATATTTAAGTATCTCTTTTTTAATTTTCAAAGCAGCCAATTTAATTGTCTCTTTTTCATCGCGTTCTTTTTTCTTTGTACTAATTTTAACTTCAGAATCAAAATTTTTAATAGCTGAATTTACGTATTTCTCTATTTCTTTATTCTTTATACTTATCTTTTCATTTCTAGCCAATTTTTCCCCCAAAACCGCACAAAAAATATTCATTAATCCAATTCCATAAGATTTCAATAATTTCGAATCATCAATATCTAAATCCTCTTTTGTCATGCTCAAATCAGAAAAGGCTTCATGAAGTTCCTTAAGAGCAAATTTCATACTATATTTGTTAGTAAATGGCAATAGCAGAAAAAGATAGACCAAAGATTTTGTTCTATTAACTTTTTTGTTTTTTAATAAATTTGATATTACATCATAGAGAGGAATATTTGTTCTGTCTAGAATTATAAAATATAGCAAAGAAATTTCTTTTACCGAAAGGTTTTCTCTATTCATCAATAAATCAAAATTTTTCTCCAACCAGCTCAAATCACTTTCAAGCAGGTTGGAGAATGATTTTTGTTCTTTTAATTCATCGTTTTCTAAGTTGTCTTCATTATTTTTTAGTTTTTCCCGAGATTCTAGTAAAGTATTCACTGCATTAAATTTAATTTGTTTAAATTTTTATTATTTTAAATACTTTTATACATCTAACATTATTTATTATCTGTTCCACCAGAACCATTAATTCTCAAGGCTCCTCCCCAGTTAGCCCCAGAAGACGTGACAGCTCCGAAAAGATCCTTAATTCCAGAGTATGTTTTGCTTTTTCCGCCCAAGAACTTATCAATCGCCATTCTGTAAGCATCAACAGCACTCATATCCTGGTCCTTGTTCATCATATCTTCTACTTCTTTGTTCAGAGCAGCTAAGGCATTAACAAGCAAATGAACGCTTGATCCAGCTAGAGTTCCAACCAACATATATCCTAACGCATTTCTCAGCTTTTCCTTTTCATTATCAGTATTATAGTATCCGTATAGATAACCTGCCGCAGCGCCACCGATTCCCTCCAAACTAAAAATGTTTGTGAATACTCCAGATGCTAAACTAAACAAATCACTCACAGCACCGACGCCAGTTGATAGAAGACTTCCCATCAAAGTAGGATCCTTTTTCTTTTGAGTAGTAGCGCCGGCGCCTTGTTGTCTGCTTTCTCCTCCTCCACCTCCCATTGAAGTAGGCTTATTTTCCTTTTGAGTAGTAGCGCCGGCGCCTTGTTGTCTGCTTCCTCCTCCTCCACCTCCCATTATTGAAGTAGGCTTATTTTCCTTTTGAGTAGTAGCGCCGGCGCCTTGTTGTCTGCTTCCTCCTCCTCCACCACCACCTCCAGAAGATCCTGTACCGCCCCCCTGAGATAGCTTCATCATTCTTCCGTTATGAAGCTTTAGCAAATTCTTTCTAATCAATTTGCTGTTAAAAGACATTTATTTTTCTCCTATGAACTCTAAACCGAAGTAATGGGTTGTTTTTAAAATTTTATAATTTATATCTCATGTGAATAAATTTTATCATACGTTTTCAATTTGTCCAAACATTTCACCAATTTCTCTGCTTCTGTCAATTTTTCTGTCAATTCCTTTGCCTTTTTCACCTGTAATTCTTTCGATGGCTAGACTTAAATCTCTCAGACTTTGTGGGCTTAGTCTTCCTTCATTAACAATATATTCAGTTAATACTGTTTTAAAAATCATTGGAGATTTACCAACAGAGGGGAACATCTCTAGTACATCACCAGCCATCCTATATACTATTAATGGGGAGAATTTTGATAGTACAGGATCATTTAAAATCCAAGAATCCAAATATCTTTTCAAAGTTAATTGCTTCTGAAATACATCAACATTTGTTACTATTCTATCCACAAAATTATCCATTACCCTTCTACCATCGTTTTTGTGTATTTTAATAATGTTGCTTTCAAAATCTTTGGATTTTTCTTTTTTAGACTTTTCTTCTTTTCCTCCTATATGCTCAAAATAAATTTCTTTTTCCCCAAGCTTTTTTTCTTTGTTTATAGCAATGTCATTTAAATTATTAATTAGATTGGTGTTTGAGTTTACTTCATTCAAATTAAATTTTTTTTTTAAATTTAAATTTTCTAAAAACATATTTTCATACTTACCAACAACGACATCATGCTCGTTAAAATTATAATTTTTACCAACTTCCTTTTTTATTTCATCATTGAGTTTAGATTTTAAATTATTAATTCTTTTATTTAAATCTACAGATTTATTAAATGAAGAAATCAAATTGTCTAAATCTCCCAATGTTTTCCAAGGTTCTTTTTCTGAATCGAAATAAAGATCTTTATTATAAAATTGAGCTGATTTATTAATATTTTTAGTGGCTTTTTTGATTAGCAATATCAGTTCATCTGTGTTTTTAAATCTATATACGCACTCATTAACAACTTGATTTATGTGAGAATTGTTTGATCTGAAATAGGAAGAGAGCTTGTTAATCGAATTGCATATTTCATCACAAATCCTCGTCGATTCCAATTCAAATTTTCTTTCAGCATTCATCAATTCGTTATATTTTAATTTTAAATTGTATAGTCTGTTATTTTTGTCATATTTATTAACTAAAGAAGGCAAATCAGGATTTAATTTTTCGTATAACTCGTTGAATCTGTATTCAGCTGTCTTTTCTCTCTTTTCTCTGACTTCTTCATTTTCTCTCTCTTTAAGTTTAAAACAAATTCTCATTTCATCTTCAGAAGTTTTTGAAATTAACTCTTCATCTTCACTAGGCTTATATAAAAGTTTCATTACCTTTTCATAATCAGCCACTACAAACTCAGCCCTTTTTGGCCCGACTACTTCTTCATTTTGAATGTAGTTAGACAATGTGTTTGAAATATTATAAGCTCTACACAACAGTTTTATAGTTTCTAGATTTAAATTCTCTCTCTCCGCTATTTTGTAAATTACTCTATTAGGATTCTCGTTGTGATTATTAACTTTATCAATTACTTCGTTAACAAGACGATTTATTTTGTTTAATTTTTCTACATTTATGTATTTTACTGTCATTTATTGCTATTTCTGATTAATTTGAGTATCTATTTGTTTTAATATTTCATTGTTGCTTTGTTTTTCAATTAAGATCCTGCTTTTATCTTCTTCCCCATTTCCACCTAGAAAAACATCATACATTGGATTCTGGTCTATAATATCTTTAATTTCATTAATAAAATTAATATTTAAATTATTATTTTGCTCAAAACTTGCTTGATTTATATTCAAGTTCTCAGCAAAATGTTTTGTTAGCAATACAGAAATTTCCTTTCCAACTATTTCTCCAGAAAATGCTTTAGATTTGTCAACATCCTTATTTCCGCTGGACAGCAATTTCACCAATCCTATCTGCTTTATTCTCTCTTTTACTGTATTTTCAAATTCATTATAATTAATTTTATTAATAAAATTAAAGTTTTCAAAAATTCCATAACCACAACAATATGATATTAATTTATAAAAATTAAATATTGTTGGAAAGGAATCGAATTTTATTACGCAATTATTAATATATACAAAATTTTCAATTTTTTCATCAACATCAAAAAACATTTTTTTATAAATTAAAATAACATCACTATCAACAGATGTTTTGGTACTTATCGAATATTCGTTTTCTCTTCCTAATATTCTTATTTCAATTTCCTGTGATAAATCTCTAAAAATAAATTTAAGCTTCCACGCGCACAAATAATTTTTTAATTTCTCATTTAAAATTTTTAAATTTAATCTATTTTTTGTCCCTTCCTTCTTTTTATCTAAATTTTCAAGAACACTTACCAGCAATATCGTATTTATTAAATATTCATCTTCATTTAATTTTTTAATAGACTGTTTCGGTATATCCAATATTTTTATCTTTCCTTCCACCAAACCTTTTGCTATCAACCATCTCCAATCTGGTGGTTTTAATTCATCATCATTTAAAATTGACAAATAATCAACTGTTTCTGAAAACGGAGAAGAATTGTCTTTATTATCTGGTGTTCTACTTTGATCAGTAAATTTATTCAAAAAATTCTTGTTTTTTGTTTTTGTTAAAAACTTGCTCATTTACATAGTTATGTTGGTGTAAGTTCTGTAATAATTGTTATGCTGACAAGAAAGCTTGCTGGGGCAGATACTGGAACTTTAAACAGTATGAATAGATAATTATCACCAGATACGTTATGGTATGTGCCAAGATTTGGATTTGGCTTATGTCTAAACATATGGAGGTTTCTGTATGGCTTTCCGAACTCTCCGTCGTATGAGGCTATATTTCCAGAGGTATTCAAGCTTAATATTCTTAGTAAGTTTTCATCGTGTGTAGTAATCAGATCGGACGAGGGAGTTGTACCATCATCGTTATCTGGAAGCCTGAATGTGTTGGAGAGTAAAAATACTGTGAAACCCAACGCATCTTCTCTTTTAACAATAAATCTAGATACCAGGCCCTCTAGAGGTGCTGGAAATTTAAAAAGATATTCAGTTCTGCTTTGATTAAAAGTAACTCTAAAATGCTTCTCTATTATGTGCATATAATTCCTGCTATAACAATTGTTCTTTGATATCCATCTTCTTTTCTCTCAATTTTAAATACAATTCGCCAACATTGAAGAATGTCTTATTTAAAGAATCTAATAGGGTTTCATATTCTTCTTCCCCGTAATAATTCATCAATTCATCCTTATGCCAAGCCAGATTTAATGCTATTTTTGCTATGCTACTATTTCCTTTCAATACATAAGGAAGATATTTCTTAATTAATTCATGACCTCCATGTTCTATCATAGAAGAAAGCAAGTATGTATCTACTGGTTGATTCTGTTGTGTTTGCATCATCTGATTTAGTTGGTCTGGATTAGGCTGCATCATTCCTGGTGCCGGATAACCTCCCATTCCTGCTGAACCCATTCCTTGAGGGGGTTGAGCGGCGGGCATGGCTTGAGGAGGAGCCATAGGCATCATTCCAGGAAATTGTGCTTTTTTCTCTATCGCTTTATTTGACTTATTAAATAAAACATATAATTTAGGCTTGTTGCAGGCTGAATTCGCTATATGCTCTGCTTGCTTTTCTGATAGGTTTTTCTCTGTCATCAAATACTTAATAAATAAAAATCTATCATTAAATCTAATTTTATTGTCTAAAATATAAGTATCATCAACGTATTTTGTTTCAAAGCTTGATGTTTTAGATAACTGCTCAGCGACCAGACCCTTATACCTTTCTGTCAATGCATTTCTTTCAATAACCCACTCTGTTCCCAAATCTATAACTTTCCAGAATGATGGAATTGATATAGAACATTTGTTGGGTTTATTGTAGATAACAAAAGGAGCTTCTGCTGATGAAGGTACTACAGAACAGCATGCATTTTCATAATTTGGTAAAGGAACACATCCACACAGATTGTTACTTTTTACTTTTTCGCTTACTTTAAGCGGAACAAATTCTTTAGTATGAGGATTAATTAAAATTATAAAGTGTTCACTTTCATTGTTTAATTTATTAGATCTCTTCTCTCTTATTGGAGAAGACCTCATGTACTCCAAAATAGTTTTTGAATCATCTATCAACTTTTCTAGTCTGGATTTAGCAGCCTCATTATTTTGTTGATGAACATTAAATTGTCTGGTGTAGGTTATATCTATGATTGGATTATTGAAACTAGTAGATTTAGCCAATACACCCATTTTACTAACTCTTCTCTTAAATAGATTATCTTGTAAGTCGTTCTTATTAATTTTTTGAGTTACTTTACTCATTATTTCATCAAGAAAACTACCGTTCTTCAAAAACATCAAAAATCCTTCGGGTACTCTGTATATACCTGAGTAAAAAGGCTCAGTGATTACTTCAGCTATCTTTTCATTGTTTAATTCTTTAGCTGTAAATAATTCATCTTCGTCTCTAAAATCTTTAATCAAATAACCTTTTATTTTAAGGATTGCTTTTTCGTTACTATCTAAATCATCATAGTATTGATTTTGGGTTGGATTGTATTTGTAAAATTTAATTTTATATGAAGGGGAGGACTTAATTAGCTGATTGTCTGAATCAAATTCTTCAACCCCAAAGAATGAAGCTTTTTTATAATTTTTAATTGCTTCTTTAATTGTATCTTTTCCGTATCTGTTTAAAGCAAATTTAATAAATTCAGCTTTTTTATCAATTAAATCTATAAATGCTTTACAGCATTTTGGACATTCGTTTATGAGTGAAATAATTGCATCTTTTATTTCGTCTTCATCACTAATATAGCTAGCTCTCTTATTTGGAGAATATTTGAATGGAGATAAATCTGGAGACAAAGCTTGAATGTCTGATGAATTAACTAAATTTATAAAATCTTCATCTGAAGAAGATGCTTTATTCACCCACTCACTTGTTGCCGGAACAATTAACCCTTTATCTGGCAAAAGCATTAAGTCCTTAATCTTTAATTCTCCAGAGTCATAAACATACAACACATGCCCCAATCTTTTCCCCAAATTTATAACTAAATCTCCGATGGCCTTGTATCCATCAGCACTCTTATTTATAAGTTTAAATCCCACAACCCTTTGCAATAAATGTGGAGACGAGTCTTTTATATAAAGATGGATTAAATTCGAAATAGAATCTTCATACTCTTTACTAATATTATCAAAATCAGCAATTTTAAAATTTCTATTTTCTACTAAAAATTTAGTAACTTTATCTCTTGTTTTTAAGTCAAACATTTTATTTTTAAACTATTAAGGAGGCCAAAGTTTCGTTATCGTTCCTGAAGCTAAAGCAGGAACGTAGCTTGTTGATTTAAGTTCGGTTGTGGCTCCCTCAAAAAATTGTTCTAAGAATTTCCTTAATTGATAACCGCCCATTAGCTTTACTTGCCAGTCTGGATCTATCAGTGATTGTCTTTCCAAAGACACCATGATGGGTTCAAAAGGAAACGGTTTCTTATTAACAATTATTTCATTTATCCCAAATTTTTTCAAAGTATTAATAACACTATCTGTGATTCTTGTTCCTATTGTGTAATGTAATACAGGCTGCTCTAAATAACTATCTTTTGCGTTTTCTACTTTTACTATTTCAGAGCCTTGTCTTGGTTTGTGAAATCTTTCATAATCTGAATATTTAATTATATCTCCAGGTAAAAATTGTTTAAATCTTTTAGTAAAAATAATGTGATCAATTGCTCCTCTTACAAGCAATTCAACGTTTCTTCTGTTTACTGGTTGATCATTTGTTCTATAAAAATCAACTAGCAATTTCATTAAATACCTTCTTCCTTCACCTATACCTTTATGTTTAACAACTTTTGCAGGGTTTGGCGTTCCAGAAGATATTGCATCTCCAGCCTCTACTATTTGACCTTCTTCAACAGTAACTTTTCTGTCTGGTGGAACGTATAGTACTTTTTCTTCTCCTTTATTACTAATCATAACTACGTCTTTTCCACCAATTTCAGAATCTTTAATTTTCAAAATTTTTCCATCATCTTCTGCGTAGATCATTCCATAACTATACTGCTTGGGAACTTGTAAAATTTGATTTAAATATTTAAATCCAGTATTACCCACAACTTTTGCCATTAATGCTCCACCACTATGTTTTGATGAAATTTGAAGTTGTGTGATTGGTTCAGATAGAACTTGTGCAGAAATTAAACCTGCTGCATAACCAACATCCGGCAATTTTCCATTCTCCCTTATTCCAACATCTATTGAATAAACCCCACCCTTTGGAGTATTTGATGTGATTGGGCTTCTAATTAATATTTCATCGATTCCGCTTTTCCTTAAATCCTCCAGCACTTTACCTGTTATTATTGTCCCTCTCTTATATTTTCCAAATTCCCTTGCCAGTATAGAGCCTATAGAATCCATATCATCTGTTGAAACTGGAAGAGCGCGCACATTTTTTGGTTCGTTGAAGTCATCAGGCAGTCCCTTTCCAGAACTATCAACTATTAGTCTATGTGCAGCAAAAGCAAATTGTTTTGACAGGTAGCCTACTTTTCCCGTTCCTATTTTAGTATCAACCAATCCTTTTCTGGCTCCGTATGTAGCTGACCAATATTGAGCGGGATATAGGCTTTGTGCGTAGCTTCTATCAATCAAAAATGGTATTGGGTTTTCATTTTGATCTAAATAAATCAAATCGCCTGAAATAATTCTGGATAATTGTGTTTTGTTTCCTCTTAATTTAGAATCAGCCATTATTCCAAGAGGATTTTCTTTTTTAATTAGAGTCTCATAAGTTTTATCAGATATTTCTTTGCTTCTTTCAATAATTTTTTTTATTATTTCTTCATTTCTTTTTTTAATATCTTTTGTTTCTCTTTTTATTATTTCTTCTATTTCATCTCTTAATTTAGATTTTAAATTTTCAATTTCAGGTATATCTTTTAGATCATCTATCCCTATCGATACTCTTTGGTTTAGTGTTGAATATTTAGCTCCCAAATCAATTAAATTTTGAATTACTTGTTGGTATGATTGGGGATCTTCATTAGCAATTCTTTTTAAAATTTTCTCTAATTTTTGTTTGTTAAATCCTTCCTCACTGTAATCTCGATATTTCTCCGGCAATGCTTCATTTATCAATATGGAACCTGCTGTAGCTTTGATTTTTGTTAATTTTGGTGTTATTGTTTCCAACATTTATTTAAATTTTTAAATAAAATATAAATTTTTTGGAAGCTTTAAGTTATGTCTTTTTAAAGCCTCTTCAAACCCCTCATCACCAATTTTAAATGCTTCTAAATGAGAGTTACCACCAAATTCGGAAACTACATGAGCTACAAATATCGGATTTTCAAATTTATCATAAACTATAACATTATCAACATTTTCTTCATTAATTTGTTTAATCAGCTTTCCTTCCTTTATTTCTAGTTTTACTTTCATATTTTTTGATGTAATTAATTACAGATTTATTTAAATTTATAACATCAACATTATTCTATCTAAAGTCTTGTTTAGCATATCCAAAGTATTCTTCAATTCCATAACGCTTTTTTCTATATTTTGACTATCAAAAATTTCACCAACAGTAGTTTTCATCTTCTCCCAGAATTCTTTTTTACCTATCAATCCATCTATTATTTCCGATACCATATCTTTTCCTTCAGTATCTACCTCTTCCTTACTCAGAGTTCCCTTTACAGCATCTTCCTCCTTCTTTTTTTCTTCTTCCTCTCCCTCTAGTCCCTCTTTATCTTCTTCTTCTAGTCCTTCTACTTTACCCTTCTCCGAATCCTCCTCTTTTTCCTCTGTTTCTTTATTCTCTTCTTCTCCGCCTCCAAACAAATCTTCTAGAAGTTGGTCTACATTAATATTCTCCATTCCAGGAGGCATACCCATAGCAGCCGGATCCATTGCTCCGGGAGGCGGCGGCATACCGCCTCCCATCGGCATTGGTGGCTGC
>JAWCQE010000011.1:0-13706 GCA_038869895.1 Candidatus Pacearchaeota archaeon | reverse complement strand
TTAAATATAACTCAGCCACCTGTTTTTCAAAATATTTTGACTTTATTGGAATTTCTTTTTGCAAATTTTCAACAGATTTTGTTATTACTTTATGAGCCAACCCCATTTCAAGATGGCCGCTGTCTTTTGATTTTAAGTAGCTTGAAAAAGTTACTAGCGTATTTTCTAAAGCTTTTACCTTTACTGCTTGTTCAGTTAAATTATTAATATTAACATCTTTACCTGTCATTTTTAGATCAACATAAGATGATACATATTCTGAAATTAATTTCTTATATGCTTCTTTTTGCGAATCTGATAATCCATTAAGTTTATCTCCCAACTTTTCATTCAAAGTATTTTCTAATTTATTAATTAATTCATTTTTAATATTATCAGCATTTATATTTCTTTCCTCATCCTCAGCCAGCTTTTTTTCTTTATTTAATGCTTCGTCGAAAGATCTATTAACAGATCCAGAAACAAATTCATTCATTTCTATAAATGTTGGGTGTTTTTCTCTGATAAGATGGTTAGAAAAGATCCCCAAATTTCCACCAATTAATTTATTATAATATTCACTAGTTATCTTCCCTCCCCCCTCATTTATATTTCTATTCAATTCTGCTTTTAATGTCATTTGGGTGGGAGCTGTTACAACCCCACTTCTCTGTTGACTTCGTGGATCATATTTTACTGTGTGAGAGGGTAATCCTCTATCATTAAAATATGTAACTTTTACATCTGGTACATCGCTTCTACTTGTTAGGACTTTTTGCCCGTACGGAGGCGTGTATGATTTTGTTATGTTATAATATTCTTTCCCGCCACGATTTTCTATAACTCCTTCTTCAATTGTAGAAACCACTTTTGTGATTGGGTCATAATGATATCTCATAAACTTATTACCATCTATTTTTTCATATACTCCCGGCATTGCTGGACTTCTTCTCTGTATGTTTCCATTATAAGCCTCTTTAATCATTCTTATTTTTTTAAGCAACTCGAATCTTTTATTTTTCATTTTTATTTTCTATTTTTTTACTGTTGTATTTCGTTATTTTTAAATTTTTTATAAGATTTATTATAAAATTTGTGGTTGATAGTTTAATTCTATACCAAATTTTTAAAATTTCATAAAAAATACCTCCCGAATTCTTTGAAATAACAATATTAAAAGTTGGCTGTTCTGGAATATAAATTGATATGCTTTCCATTATTTCCTCGCATAATTTTTTATTTTTCTCTATTTCTTCATCTGTAAATGAACAGTAGGTTCTTATTGAATTAGGGACTTTCCAATCGAACGAATACATCATAAATTTGGCCAAACATACAATTTCATTATAGTCGAGTCGTTTTAAAATTTTTAAAACTGATGTAAGTTTATTCAAATAGTCAAATTTATTTCTTATAGGGAGGATATTCAGTATTGCCATCACACCATTTTCATTTAATTCAAGTTTAAGTGTTCCATTTTCATATGTTATAAAATTTTTATTGATCATGTCATCAATCATGTATTCTATGTATTTAGAATGAATAACTTTTGTTGACTTTTTAAATTTGAAATCTGATTTAAATTTCAATAAGTCAGCATTGTACAAAATATACAATATATTCATTAAAATATACTTGTTTATTTTTATATTTTCCTTACTGAAATAAGCTACAGACAACATTGAAGAAACACTAATAAATCTTTGACCTTTAAAAATATAGGCACAAGTCATTTAATCAGTCTCTACTAATTTAGTCCCTTCTTTAACAATTCCATAGGATCATTTCTTTTTATCATTTCCAACAATCTCTTCTTAGCTTCTTCAGGAGTCATATTATAAAATGGTTCTAAATTTTTAATTCCCTCAACCATAACAGGTACGAATATTTTCATCTTTTTGTTTTCTTGATATTCAGCTAAATCCTGAGTTTGTTTATGTGCCTCCTTAGCACAACTCAACGCATCTTCCAACAATTTGGATGTTTTACTTAATTCAGAAGGTGCTTTATTTTCACTCCATTTGAAATGAACCGCTATCGCTCTTTTAACAAATTCAATAGGAGATGCCGTTTCCATATTTTGTTCAGGATTTTCATCTTTAGTATTAATTATGCATACAACGCCATCACATGCATAAAATTCCAAATCTTCATATCTATAAACTTTTCCTTTTCTTTTTGACATTCTTCAATTCCTTATTTTTACTTTTCCTTTTAAACCACGAATTTAAATTCTTTATAAATTTACTTGGCAAATAAAGAACTAATTTTACCAATGTTTTTGCAGTATTCAAAACTAATCTCAATAGAGTTTTTAAAAATTTTAATGAACTATAGACCAACTTCCATACTAGATATAGTAGATTGAATAATATTTTTCTCATATAGAATCCTACCCCTAGCCTTTTTTCTATTTCCATCTTCATCAAATTCTCCCAGGCCCTTTCATAAGTAGCTATATTTTGATTTAAAGTTCCTAAATTAGCCTCAGATATTGAATTAAATATCATATACATGCACATATCACCAAGACTTTTTTCAAATTTATCTCTTATATTTTTACTTAAATTATAATATCCACAACTCAACAATACCTTATTAAATTCATGATATGGATCTTTAGAGCCAATTACAGGACTATTAAAAGTTTTCTTAGTGAACACTTCGTATATTACTTTACACAATTCAACCATTTCACTCTCTTTAAATTCATTTGATTTATTTAAAAATTTTAATGCTGAAGATAGCATTGTGGTTCCATTATACGCCAAATCACGATGTACTGAATAAAAAGGATTTGCAAATTCATTATATTTTACATTGCCAACTGTTTGTGGTCTAAACTGGAACATTTTAATTTTTAATTAAATTGAAGCGGCTTCTTGTTATTTTTACCCAAATTTTCGGTTTATTTTTAATTTTAAATAATTGACTCTATGAACATATCATCGTTTTTATCTAAAATCAACGATGTGATAGTTAAACACAATTTACAAGAACATTTCTCTGGATGATCAATATATACGTCCGATAGATATTTTATCAATTTATAAAATTTTGATTTTCTGGTTAATAAGTGTAAAGAATATAGCTGTAAGTGCAATTGATGATTCTCTGCAAGAAGTTCGTCTTTGTTTAGTGTTTCAATAGCATTGAGGAAGGCTGTTGTGAATAGCTGATTTAGGAATATCTTTTCTTCATTTACAAACTTTTTTCTGAATCTTAGCCTGCTTCTTCGCTTTATGGCTTCATTTATGTCGAGATTTTTATTTTCATTATCCAGCTCATTTTCCATCATATACAAACTTTTCTTGACATCTTCATAAAACATTTCAAATTTTGAATTTATGATTTCAGGTAGAAATGATTTGTATTCTCTTACATATCTCTTGTTTCTCATTTATTTAATTAATTTTAAATTTGATTATTAGTTATGTAATTTTTTAAAATTTTTTTGTCTAATGCATTATTCAACACAGAAAGTACAAAATTTTTATCTTCCTCATCTATTTTTCCAGTTTCTCTGTATTGATTTCTTAGTGCTGATAAATAATTATATAGAAGTAATCCCCCTCCCAAAGCTAATGCTAAAGCAGCAAGATTATCTTTCGAAAAAATTGGATTTTTTACTTCTGTTGCACTTGGTTTCCCGCCGCTTGCAATAATATTTTTTACATACCCTTTAACCTCTTCAACAGGAACACCTATTTTTTTAGAAATTTCCACTATGTCTTTTAGAAATCTCATTGGATCTGTAACTGGATTGTAAAAAGATTTAAAGAAATCTTGAGCTTTATCAACAAATTTATATAATATTCCGTTGCCTTTGGTTTTACCACTATTAGCAATTCCCGCTTGTTCTTTTGCGTCTGATTGATTTTCTGATTGACTGGTGGGAATTGTTTTTAGCTTATCATCATTAAATAAACTTCCTGCTGGCTGTTGATTTATGATGTCTTTATTAACATTAATGGCTGCATAAGCTAATTTTTTTATATTATTAACTCCGAACAATTCTAAAAAAATCGTTCTTTCTATTTCTTTTGATATTTCATCAATTTTTAAAAGTTCTCTTTCTAGATTCATCTGTGCTCACTTAATATTTAAGTTATTTTTTATAGCTAGAAAATCCAAGCCAAGCCAACAAACCACCTATTACCGACATAATAAGAGAACCTAAAGGAAATTGTTGCTGTTGTTGTGCTGGTTGTAAATATTGTACTCCTCCCACAGTCCCCCCACTAAACAACATTCTCATTCCGAAATCAAGCAAACCAAATAACATCATTCCGCCTCCAGCTATAACTGATAGCTTAGCCAAGACGGGAACATCTTCACTAGAAAGAAAATTCTTTAACTTATCAAATAAATTTTCTTTCTTTTTAGTATATTCTTCTTTTTCATTATATATTCCATATTCTTTTTGTTCTTCGGTTTGTCTTCCTGTAAATCTTTCTCCTACGCCAACCTCTCTTAATTTTCCTACATTAGATAGAGAAATCGGTTCTTGTGTTTTTGAGTATTCTTTAATTAAATATTCTTCTATTTCATCTATTTGTCTAGAAAACGATTCCAAATTTTTAATATTCCCCTCGATCAATCTCCTAACTAAAACCGGATTTCTCCCCAAAATTCTCAATATAGACATATTGAATTCCGATAATGATTCCTCTCCCTCAGTTAAAATCCTTAATAATCTTTCTCTTCCGCTATTTATTTTTTCTCTGTTGCTTGAAAATAAATCATTAACAATGCTAATTATTTCTGGTTTTGAGGTTGGTGATATTGTGGAAATTAAATTTATCAATGAATTTTTTATTTTTTCTTTTTCCTTTGTTATATCTTCATCGCTTCTTTGCGTTTCAATACCCAATATTCTTATTCTTGATTTTTCTTCTGAAGATATTTCAATAATTTTCATAATTGCTGGAAACGTAAAGTTTTCATAAAACCTTACCATCAGATCCCTGTCATAATTCAGGTTAATTAGAGTTCTAGGAAGAACATTAAGAACATTTGAAAAGTCAGGAACTACGTTTTCTACAATATCATTTATAGACACTAAACCTGGCTGCGGATACCTTGTTTTTCTAAGTTCGTTAATTAAATCTTGTTCTCTACCAAATCCATCGGGAGAAACATTAAAATTTATTGTGTCTTTTTCTGTAAAACTTCTTTTAATATAATCGTGTAATTCTTTTTTTGATTTTTCATTTAATTTTCTATATCCCTTTACCATCTCATCAGTAACTATTTCCGCAACTTCTTTTAATTTTCCTACTTTATTTCCTATATTTTCTTTTAAAGTATTATAGATTTTTTCTCTTATTTTTCGTCGTCTTTCGTTTTCTTGTTCTTGTTCTTGTTGACTTTTGTTATAAAGTTCATAATTCTCTTTTAATTTTTCTTTTGCCAAGTCTAGTTTTTCTCCTAAGTTATACTCTTTTCCTAATTCTCCCGCTTTTCTTTCTAAAGCCTTAATAGTTTCTATATAAGTCTTGAAATAAATTTTTGTGGAATTTATTATTAATCTTCTATGTCGTTCACCAATACCAAGCCTTTTCATTCCATCATCTATTCCAATTAATACAGAATTCACTACTTTTTCTGTTGAAGTCGGTTGGATGGTATCTAACTTTTTATCTTCCAGATTTTTTGTTGTATCATTAAAAAGATCCATATTTGCTCTTTTATAACTCATATTCAATCCTTTTCTTTTGCGTTTTTAAAATCTGTTATTACCGCATTGGCTAATTCTAATGAAATATAATCAAGCATATCCTTCTTTTTTATACCTATTACAAACACCGTTCTTATGTGGTTATCGCTTATTTTTGAAATAATTGGTATCTTGGTATATTCCACGGCATCAATTTCTTCTACTAATGATTTTAATAAAACATCTAAATTTTTTATAACGTCATATTTTGTTTTGTTTATACCTATCATAAAAACTCCATGAAGGTCTTTTCTATTATAAAATTTAACAAGTTCTAAAATAAGCTGGAAATTATTGGCGAAATCAGAATAAAAAATGTTGGACATTATAAGGGATAATTTGGAAAACCTTGCTTCAAAGCAAATGTACAAAATTTCACCAATATCTGAATATATTTCTAATATAGACATTAATGTTTCAAAGGCTTTATCTGCTTCTTCTTCATTTTTATATTTGTTTTCATTAAATGTCATTATTGAAACGTTTTCTGAATTATCTGTGTATTTGTTGGTTGTTTCTATATACAATAAACCACAATCAAACACATTAGATAGAAAATGTAAAGTTTCTATATCTATTAAATTTCCTCTCATTATTATCAATCTGACATTATTTCTTTTTGTTCTAATTGAGTCAGAAATCATTTCCAAATCTTGTAAAACAACAAGGCTATTTATAAACACCTTACCATCAAATTTTTTACTTAATTCTATTAAACTTTTAATTGAATTTCTAAAATAATCCTCTAGATAATACTTCTCCAATACTATTTTTTTCTCTTTTAGATCTCCTGTTTTTTCGTCCTCGTAAACTATTGAAGTTTCAACATTTTTGGGGGCATTTTCCACAACCTCTTCTAAGACATCTATTACATAATCTATATCTAAAAATTGTTTATCTTTGAATTTTTCGTCTATTTTTATTAATTCTATATTTTCTAAATCATCAGTATTTATTCCTCCTGCTTTAATGATTTTGTTAAGCTTTTCTTCTTTTTTTTTCTTTCTATACTCTTCTTCTGTTATTAGAGAGTTATCTTCTAATATCTCTTCTATTTTTTCTATCTCATATTTATCCTCATAATCATAATTAGACTCGTTGCTGTTTTTTAAATTTTTAAAAACATATGGACTTTTGGGTTTTTGTACGGACTCTAAATTATCACCTTTGAGTGGTGGACGGTTGGCGTTTACGTCTAGATAATCAGACGACCCAGGTATACTCGTATCGACTGTTGATGGTGTTTTATTTCCTCCGTCTCCACGAATAGATTGATGAGGCGGAAATGCTGGATAATTAGTTGATGGATATGTCATTTATTTTATTTTTTATTAATTTGTTATTATGTAAAACGATAAAACTCTTCCGGCATTTTTTAATGGTTTATACCTGTTTATCCACCAATCAGCCGAACTTTTTGTAAATGCATTTTCTGAAAGCTGAGATGCTACAACACCATTATAATTCCCATTTTCATCTCTTCCAAAATTCGTTAAAAACAAATCTGGGTTTATCTCCAAACCAGACATTAATTTTTTAATTTGATTATTAATTCTGTAGTACTCTTCAATTAGATTAGAATTTAATCTCTGTAAAGATGTTTTAAAATTTCTTGGAAAATAATAATTACCAGACTCTATTGTTTTTAATAATTCAGATACTTTTTTATCTCCCATTATATTTTTATTGTGTTCAACAGATACAAGAATTGATCTTTCTATAATTTTATAAAGTAAAATTTCTTTTTGTTCGTTATTTTCTTGAAGGTCTAATGTGTTTTTTATATCTTCCTTAACATTATTTGGAAGAATTGAATAGTAAGCAGATATAATCTCATTATATCTTATATTGTTTCTAATCAGACCCTCCAAAGCATCATAAAATTCTACTATACTTATGTTATTATTCTCAATTCCGTCCATTAAATTTAATAATCTTTTCGAGTATTTTCCTATCTCGGATTTTGTAATGATTAATTGAGATGCGAAATTTAATCCAGGAATTGTTTCTTTTAATTTCTGATCATCACTATTTAAAATTCTAGATATTTCTTTTTCAATTTTAGATAATACAAAGTTCACCTCTTCTCTATTTAAAATTGTTTTACTTAGAAATTCCAAATCTCCCCTTATACCCTTAGTCTGGTCTATAAAATTTTTAATTATCCCTTTTCTCCACCCACTAAAGTTGTCATAGTCCAAAATGGTTGGATAAATACTAAATTGATATTTTCCATTCAATTTTTCTGAAAATCTTTCTATAGCTGCTCTTTCTAAATATTTAAAGTTTTCAAATTTTGTGGTACTGGACACAGCATCCGATAATTCCTCAAACAAACCTATGTTACTTTCTGAAAGTTTTTTATATCTAGTTTCAGCAAATAAACCTTGAAGTCTGGAATATGGGTCACCAAGACCATCTTTAAAGCTTTTTTGTAAAAATGCTAATACTTTATCTAAAGACAATTTTGATGTATCCGAAGGATATAATTCTAATTGAGCTATGGGTGTTCCTTTATGTACAAAATATACAACAGCCACAGAATTTCTATATTCATTCATTTCTAATAAGTCTTTTATTTGGTCTGGCGTCCATTCTTGACCATTAAATTTGTATCTAGACAGGATTGTGAATAGAAAATTATCTCTGGAACGACCAATCGATGTTATTTTCCCCTGTTCTGAAACATTATTTGTTTTCCATCTTATTTCTGGGTCTATTAGAATGTTTATGTTTTTATCCTTCAACATTGCCGTGGGAGATAAAATAGAACTCAGATTGTCCAAATAAGATTCCTCATTAAATATTTTATCGAAATTTATTTCATCTACATCAATTCCTTCTTTTTTTAATGCTCTATGCACATTCTTTTTATTTTTTAAAATCAACAAAAGATTAAGTTTTATTGTATCTTTTAAGTCTTTATAAAAATCTTCTGGCGTTTTGTCATCTTTAAATATACGATCATCAATCTCCATACCAATATCAGTTAATACATCACGTATGTCCTCTTTGAAATTTTTTAACCATGTTCTTCCGGTTTTTATATAGTCAGAATTGAGTTTAATTAAAATTTGCCTTAATTCGTCTTCATCTACAGTAAAAAATTGACTTTTTATTCTTTCATTAAACTCTAAATATTTTCTAAATCTGGCGTCATCAGCTTCAATGTTATATAACGAAACCAGATATGAATGTAATTCGTCGTTTATCAAGCTAAGTTTATCTTTGTCAATATTATGGTTTGTTCTTACTTCATTTTTTGTTTCTCTTATCAATTCTTTTAAAACTTTAATTTTATGGTTGTAATCTCCATTTTCTTTATAGAGATTTATAATTGTTGATTCTTTTTTTTCATCCATAAATCCATATTCTTTTTTAAGTTTTTTAACATCAGAAAAGATTCCATCTAATATCTTCAATTTAATTTTCTCTCTCTCATCAAACAAATCATTCAAAAATGGATTTTTGTATTTATACCTCATGCTATTGTAATTCCAATTCAAAATTTTATGTAATATAATTGAATCAGCTATTCCATGAGCAATTTCATCTATTACATCCAAATCACTCTTTTCTCCTCGTATTAATTTTTCAAATTGCTCATCCAATGTTTTGTTATCAAGAAGAACTAAAGACATAAATTGTTTGGTTTGATCTGGGGCAATTACTGATAATGTGTGTAGTGGTCTTAAGACAATTGTCATAATTTTAAATTGCTTTTCATCACCAAATAATTTGTTTTGAAACTCTAATTCTCTTAATTTGCTAGAACTTCTCAATACCGCCAATTGCTTTAATTCTGAAATTAATGTTGCTGGCCCTATAAAAACTATGCCGCCCGATGAAGAATGTATTAAAGGATTTAGTTTTCTATAAAGATAATAATCATATATTTCTGATGCGCTAGGAATTAAAAATTTATCAGAAACTTCTACGTTATAACCAGCATCTGGAAGAAGTAATTCGTTAAGATACCTGTTTGCGAGTCCTATCGCCATAAATTCTGAAAATAAGAAAGGAACACCTTTACCATAAGAGAGAATTTTTAATATTGGTATACGTTTTATTCCCTCAAGCGCCAACCCAGAAAATTTCAAAAAATAAATCAACGACATCATTTCAAATCCCTCAGATCCAATTCTTCTCCAAGGTGTCAGCCTACTAATATCCTCCCCCAAATTTCTATCAATTATTTGATTAGCTGTTTCTAAAAAACCAAGATTTCTCTCTCCTCTTCTTAATTTATATGCCAAGAAATCAGTAATTTTGTGTTTTACTGATGGAGTGAAATAAGTCAAAATTAAAGATTGTAAATCGGGATTTGGCCTTTCATATACCGAATAAGATAATGGAGGATATGCTTGTGGGCTTAAAAATATCGGCAATTTTCCATAAACCACATCATTCACTCTTTCAACTTCTTTTTCTCCTATATTTGCACCTATTTCATGAATCCAATTAATGTCTGTTTCAGACATAAGGTTAAATAGTGAAGGAAGATGAACATTACCTTCAGAAACATTTTCAAATTTTTTTTGTGCTGAATAAAGAAGAGGAAATTCTTTTGAAGATCCTAAATGAGTATATTTTGATCTGAATGGAAGTGTTATTCTCTGCCTATATAGTGTTCTATCCTTACCTAATATGTTATCTAGAATATAATTTGTTGGTGGAAGATACATCAATCCAATTGGGTAGGTTGATACTTGTCTTCCAGTTGAAGCGTCAGGATATTGTAAAAACAGATATGAAAAAATAGCTCCAAAAGGTTCAGACCCAGTAGATAAAACATCTCCTAACGCATCAACAGATTTCATTTTATATTTTTTAAGATCATCAATTGACTCTGGATCGTCTCTATACAGAATTAATGGATCTATGCCACTATAAATCCCAAATCCTATTGGTTGGCTATCACCTTCAGCGCATTTAGTTATTGTTTCATAATTTAAAAAAAAATTCAGATTATGGTTTTTATTTTCTATTTCATTTAAAATGTTTTTTACTATATTTTTTATTGCATTTATTTTTATCATAATTGAAAATTATTTATTTCAAGTTAGCCATTCGTTTTGCCAACTCCTCAACTAATTTTTCATTTTTAAACATTTCTTTTAGGCTATTTAAAAGTTTCATTAAATCACCGGCTGTAGCATTTAAATCCGGTATTTTTATGTTGTTGAGGGTTTCTTCGTCTAATTCTTTCCATTCTGATAGTTTTTCTTGTTTCATATTATCTTTATCATCCTTTATTACGTGGAGTAATATAAATTTATAAAGTGGTTTTGACGAATTATTTGTAATTGCCATTAATTCTTGCTTGTCCTTTTCAGGAATATCTTTTGGGTCTTTATACTTCCCTAGAAGAGCATTGATTTTATCAACCCATTTTTGTCTTTCAACATTGAATTCTGATATTAATTCCAAAAAATTATTGTATGGAATTGGGTTTAGGTTTTCCCCAAATTTCTTATTTATTTCATCAATTCTATTTTTATACTGTTCATAAACAACCTTCATGTCTAATTCGCCTGCTCTTTCCTTCTCTTCCAGCTTTTTAATAAATTTTTGAACTTCCGGCTTATTTTCTGGATCAACTACGCTTTCTGCCGGCTGTGTATTTTCAATTTTTAATTCTTCTGTTTTTTCCATTTTTTATCTCTACAATTACAATTTATCTGTTGAATAAACTTTTATATTATCCTCTTTAAATATTAGTTTCCTATTTTTAAAAATAGTTTTTTGCTCTTCCTGGCTGCAAGTTGATCTAAATTCATCCGTTGTAACCAATATTAGGATACCCTCTTTATTATCTATATCTCTAAGCCTACGATTCATTATAATATTTAAAGCATTAATTTTCATATTTTCTTTGTCTAAACAAAACACAATTTTTTCTAGTCTATTATAATTTCTGGCGTTTTCGTCGATTAAAAAATTTAAGTTATCAAACAAATTATTATAATTCAAAATTGAGTTTGTTATCAAAAACTCATATCCTGTCAAAAACTTTTTATTCTCCAAAAACATATACCCCAAAGTAGATAAATATAATTTTAGATAATTATTTGAGATGGGAGATGTACTTAAAAAATATAACGAATCACTTATTCTTTTTGTTTGTGTTCTTGGAAGTTCATAAATTTTATCTATAAATTTATCTTCAATTCTTCCGAACCAAACCAAATTATCACTTTCTATCTTCGAAATATCAAAATCTAATATATCGCTAAAAATATCTAACTCATATGATTTGTTAATATTTATTCCTATAAGTTTCGTGCCTTTTTTGGTTTTTAGTATTCCCAATTTTTTATTAAAAATTTTATTGGCTTTCTCTCTGTAATCATCAACA
This sequence comes from Candidatus Pacearchaeota archaeon, assembly GCA_038869895.1. GTDB lineage: Archaea > Nanobdellota > Nanobdellia > Pacearchaeales > GW2011-AR1 > JACPLR01. Next base: position 1,650 of record JAWCQE010000011.1, on the reverse strand, counting down.
TCAATTTCAGAATTTGATGCTATGAAATAAAGAGGAAACTGTCTATCTTCTGAATAAATTTTACATACATAAATAATATTATTTTTTAACGATTCATTATACTTTAATAAGAATGGACTAATCATAAAATTGGTACATGACAATAAATAATAATTTTTAAAAAATTTAGTCAAGCTAGCTATCGTATTTTTTATAAACTCTATTGTTCCGTAAGACACGCTTTGTACATCATCATCAACAATCAGGTTTAATTTATTTCTTAAAACTGAAATATCCTCAGCAAATTTCGGTCTGTTTTCAAAATTATAATTGTAATATGGTGATCTTGAGCTTGGACCATAAACAACCCCAGTTTTATTATCCTGCGGCATGTTTTTTGATGTTGTTCCTGGTCCGACAGATATATCATTATCTTTAATATCAGTACCCATTCCAAAATAATTGTTTGTATTTTGATTTAAATTTTTTAATCCTAAATATAAACTCAAAATCCCTCCCTTTCCTCCCCTTATTAATTCTTTTGGAACTCTACCAACACCAGCTACTGGAAAGGTTCTTTTTAAATAATCGATGATATTTAGTGGAAAAAAGGAATTTATAGATAAATAATTTGAATCAGAGGAGACAAATGAAGATTGTTGATTGTTTTTTAATTGCCTTTTTAATCCTTCATCATTGTTAATTCCGTCATTTGATTTCGGCTTCATTCTTTGCTTTTATTCAATTCTTTTAGTATTTCATCTATTGAAAATTTTATTAACTTACCATCATCTAAAGTTTTATGACTTAAAGATTCTTCTTCATCATTTGTTTCATCGTCTTTCTTGATTCTTTCTATAATTATCTGATCTCTCTTTTCTACTCCATCATTAACTTCTATTTTCTCAAATCTCAGCGGATCTCTTTTTAAATTCCATTTAATTCCTTCAAAAACCCACATTCTATAATCTCCCAATAAACTATTTCTAATTTCTTCGTATTTTATTTTTGCGTATATTTCTAAATCTGTCTTGTCGCTAAATTTTTCTATTTCTACTTCTCCATTATTATAAAATACTAAGTAGAAATATTTTTCATCCTTATTATTAAACACTTTCTCCCCTTGTTTGACTAAGCTCTATCCTGAACTTTCCGTGTTCTCCCTTCTTTCTTGGACTGCTTGGTCTCCAATCTCCAATTCCCGCATTAATTCCGGCCCAATTAAACGCCTCTTCTAATAAAGAAACAATTTCATCATCGCTTTTATCATTTCTCAAAAGCAATCTCAACGACATATTTCCTTCTATAGACCAATTGCTAATTCTTGGTCTTACCCTAAATGCCGGCTTTCCCTTTATAGAAATATCAACTCCAAATAGTTCTATATCAAATTGTTTAGCGAGTTTGACCTGAGCATTAAAATTATCATAAGCTCCACCAGTTCTAATTATATCTTTCAACATCACCACCGAACCGTTTATTTTTACTGGGTAGAAAACATTATCGAATTCAATCCTTTTTACTAAACTATTAAAAATCTTTTTGGTTTTGGATAGCTTGTATAATGATTTGTTAAAACATCCTAATAATAGCCTAGATGGAATGACTATTTTATCTGTATTTTCTGTTGGTCTATAGAGGTAATTAATCCATGCCCACCCAGGCATTCTA
>JAWCQE010000010.1:0-16665 GCA_038869895.1 Candidatus Pacearchaeota archaeon | reverse complement strand
CTGACATAAATGTCAGTTCTGCTAGAGCTTATTTTCAACGGTCTGGACAACCAACAAGATCAAATCTTTCTTGTGTAAATTTAACAACATCAGGAAATGAAATAAACTTTAGTTGCTCAATAGATATGTGGTATTTTGACCAAGCAGGAAGCTGGACAATTAATGTAACAATAAAAGATATCAACAATGCACAAGGAGAAAATTCATCAACAACCTTCACATTTAATACTCTAACCGCCATGGTAATGTCTCCAACATCTCTAACCTGGCCAACTATTACACCAACAAATACTGATATAGGTTCTAACAATGACCCAATAACAATAAATAATACAGGAAATGCTGAACCGCTAAGCATCAATATAACTGCTTACAATCTCCGAGGAGAGACTTTAATAACTAAGTTTATATTTGCAAACAATTTCACTGTACAAAATTCTTCTGAAGGATGCTCTGGAACAATAATGCAAAATGCAACATCAATAAATGTAACTTCAGCTAGATTGTTTAGGGGAAACAATTCATTAAATTATAACAATGAAACTTCGGGACAAGAACAAATATTTTTCTGTCTTAAAGGAGTTCCACAAGATGCAACAGCTCAGTCATACTCTACGGCAGGATCTGCAGCCTGGGAAATTAAGGTTCTTTTAGCACCTTTAGTATACACAAGAAGAAAACGTCGCAATATACAAAAATTAGAAAATGATGAGTTATTAAAAGCTATGGATATAATTTTAGAAGAATTAAGAAAAGAATATTCCCTAAATAAAAAAGAATTAGTTGAGATTTTAATTAAAAAATTAAGAGATAGATACAAGGTTTCAAAGAAAGATATTTTATCTTTAATAAGAACTGAAGAAGAATTAGAAATCCCATTAAGTATCTTTTCTAGTAAAGTAGGGGCACTTGAATCCTTAGTTAAGTACATGAAAGAAAATCTTAGAATGAGTTATAGAGAAATTGCAAACAGATTAAAACGCAATGAAAGAACGATCTGGACTTCTTATAAAAAGGCAAATGAAAAGCAAAAAGAAGCAATAAAAATAAGTGATGTAAAGAACTATATACCTTTATCTCATTTAATAAAAGAAAATTTGACTGTTTTAGAATCTGCAATATTATATCTAAAGAATAAAGAATTTAGTTTCAAGGAAATAGCTGATTTACTTCATAGAGATCAAAGAAATATTTGGACAATTTATTCAAGAATCAAAAAGAAATATATAATCCAAAATGAATAATATTTAAAAAGGTACAAATTATTAATTAATGTATGAAAAGAGGAAAAAATTTAATCTTTTTTTTAATAATCTATTCTTTAATTATTTTGTCCACCCCACCAACATCTGCAAATTTTCTTTCTGATTTCTGGGGTAAGATAACTGGAGAAGCAACATCTGCAACTACATCTTTAAATATAACAATAGGAAATTCAGCACCAACAATCCCTTTTGTTCAGCCAATATCTGCACAAAATCCAACAGAATCCAGCACAACAAAAATAACTTTTAATTTTACAGCCCAAGATGCAGATGGGGTATCAAATCTAGATGATTCGACTGCTCAAGCAAGATTTCAACGGTCTGGAGAACCAACAAGACAAAACCTAAGTTGTGTTGCCGGAGCCACTTCTGGAATCCAAAAAAACTATTCGTGCTCAATAGACATGTGGTATTTTGACCAAGCAGGAAGCTGGACAATTAATGTAACAATAAAAGATATCAACAATGCACAAGGAGAAAATTCATCAACAACCTTCACATTCAATACACTAACTGCCATGGTAATGTCTCCAACATCTCTAACTTGGCCAACCGTTGGGCTAAACGACGTGGATGTAAGCTCGAACAATGACCCAATAACAATAAATAATACAGGAAATGCAGAATCCATAAGAATCAATGTAACCGGATATGACTTAAGGGGTGAAACTACAATAACAAAATATATATTCGCAAATAACTTCACAGTAAGTAATCTTAGTGATAGTGGATGCTCTGGAAGAATAATGCAAAATGCAACCTCCTTAAACATTACATCCCCTATAACTTTTAGAGGAAACAATTCACTAAATTACAAAAATGCAACGTCAGGACAACAAAACACCACTTACTGTCTTAAAGGGGTTCCACAAGATGCAACAGCTCAGTCATACTCTACAGCAGGATCTGCAGCCTGGATTGTTGCGATAGTAGTTTAAATATAAGTATAAGAAGAAATAACTATAAAAATGAAAAAAATAAAGGGTATAAATTCAAAGGCATATTTATTAACATTTTTTTTAATAGGAACTATATTAATTATAAATCTAATTTCTGCAGCAGGAGTTGCGACTCCTTACTGGAGGGAGAATCCTTTAAGATTAGCTCCGGGAGAATCCACAATAATTACTCTATCTTTACAGAATATGGTTGGTGGGGAAGATATTAGGTTCAAGATTGATTTATCCTCAACAAGCAATGTTGTTTCTTTAGTCGATCAAAAATCAGAATATTTTGTTCCATTTGGAGAAAATAATGTTCCGGTAAAACTAAAAATTAATTTACCAGAAAACGCACCTATAGGGGAGATATACAGTGTACAAATCTCCTTCCAACAAATTTCTTCTGGTGAAGGGGGGATGATTAAAATAGCCTCTGGAATTTCAACAGAAATTCCAATCTTAGTAGTAGAGAAAAACCAAAGCGTATTACGTGAAATAGGGGAACAAAAAACTACCGGAAATAATAAAGTCATAATCTTAATTGTAATTATTGTTATTCTTGTAGCAGTCTTATTTTTTATAAAAAATAAGAAATATAAAAAGAAGTAAAGACTAAAATCTAACAAATTTTAAATACGGAATTTTCTATTTTAGTAAATGAAAAAGATCGGGATTTTTTTTATAATACTCTTAGTTTTTTTACTTTTTTATCTATATTTACAATTTAACAATTTAAATTTTTTTTCTGAAAGAAAAAATTCAATAACAGGGAATGCAACGAGCCAAAGTGTTGCTCTAACAGTAACGGTTACGGCCATTCCGTCATTAACCATAATAAAACCGGAAAATAAAACATATATCACCACCAATAATTTAGAATTAAATTTTATATCATTAAGTGCGGACTCGGTATGGTACAACTTAGACAACGGAAATAACATAACTCTTATGGGAAACACAACATTCAATGCAAATAATGGAATACATACTCTCTATCTCTTTGCAAATAATTCTTATGGAACCGCATCAAAAAATGTTACTTTTTTAGTAAATACATCAAAATTCAAAGTTTATTACAATAACTATTCAAATAATGGCTCTTCTACTAATTTTAATGCGACTGCTTATGAAGACCTACAAAACCTATCAGGAATAATTTTAGAAAGATCAAATCACGGAAAAATAGCATTTAATCAAAAGATTAATGTAACAGACGATTTAAATCCAAATGACGATAATACCAATTTGGACCTTCATACAAATATAATATTTAATTTTATTGAAATTGATACCAAAGAGCTTCCAAACTTTAATAAAAGTGCAACACTCTCTCTTTATAACCTAAAGTTTTCTAATCCAAGAATCCTCAAGGATAATGCACCATGTCCTGAAACTATATGTACAAAAATTAATTATTCTAATGGAACTCTTATATTTAATGTAACTCAATTTACTAATTATAGCGCTGAAGAAACTCCTGAAGGGCCGGGAGGAATATTTTCGGCGGGTAGAGGTGTTGCCGGAGATATTCAAGTTGTGAGCATTCCAAGATTTATAATAGATAAAGAACAAATCTATGTAAAATTAAGGGTAGGTGAAGTAAAAACAGAAAATTTCACAATAACAAATATTGGAAATGAAGCTATAAAATTCAAAATAGAAAATTTAATTAAAAATCTTTTAGTTGTTGAATTAGACGAAAAAGAGGAGATAATCTTAAATCCTAGTGAATCAAAAAGTATTAATTTAAATGTAATTGCAAAAGAGAATATACTTCCAGGATTATATCTCGGAAAGATTATTCTAAATTTCGGGGTTTTAAAAAAGGAAATATTGGTAGCTATAGAAATAGAATCCGAAGGAGTGCTCCTTGATGTCAGAGTAGAAATAATTGATAAATATAAGAAAATTTTACCAGGAGAAGAAATTTTATCAGAAATAAGGTTATTTAATCTTGGAGAGAGTGGTAAAAGAAGAGATATATTAATTGAGTATATCATAAAGGATTACGATAATAATGAAATAATTCATGAATCAGAATCTTTAGCTATAGAAACACAAGTAACATTTATAAAAAGATTAAAAACACCATCAAATATAAAAGCGGGAAGGTATATACTTTATGTAAGAGCCGTAACCCCTGATGGAAAAGTTGCAAGCTCTTCTAATAATTTTGAAGTAATTTCTCCAACTAGTAAGGCTATTAAAAAAGAATTTATAATTTGGATAATTTTAGGTATCTTGATTATATTGATAATCTACAATATTTTATTAAAAAGAAAAAATCTTAAGAATTCAAAAAAGATTGGTAAAAAGAGAAATAAAAAAAGATTATTATAAGGATTATTCCCCAATAACCTTCACCATAATTTTTTTATCTCTCTGGCCATCAAATTCCCCATAAAAAATAGACTCCCAAGGACCCAAATCCAAATCAAAATTAGAGATGGCTAAAACTGTCTCTCTACCCATTATAGTTCTCCATAAATGAGCATATGCGTTATCTTCTCCCGTAAGATTATGCTTATACAAATTTTTATCTAATGGGGCAAGTCTTTCTAACCACTTTATAAAATCTTGTAATAATCCTGGCTCATTATCATTAACAAAAACCGAAGATGTAACATGCATAGAGTTTACTAGGACCAATCCCTCTTCAACTCCTGACTCAAAAACAGCATCCCTAACTTGTTTTGTTATATTAATAAAATCAATTCTTTTTGAAGTGTGTACTGTAATATATTTTTTATAAACTTTCATTTTTTTTAGTATTTAGATTACTATTAAAATTTATTAGCTACTTTGATTATTTAATAGTTATGTATAAACCCTTAAATAAGTTATGTCTAAATTGCTTTAATAAAAATAAATTTATATCTATTTTGGTAAACTTCACAAAACTTACTTCTTAAATAACTTTAATAGAAAATTATATAAAATATTTCTTGCTATTTAATTCATGAGTTGGAAAACTTATTTGGTTATGTATTTTAGCTCAGAAAGTAAAATATCTGATGTAATAAAAAGGGTTGAATCTATTGGTTTTAAAACAACATTTGGGCCGGTTGATTTTATATATGAATGGAAATCTAAACCTACAAAAAAGCAGGTTTTAAGATTAGGAGATAATTTATCAAAAGTTCTAAAAGGCACTGGAGTTGTCTTTAACATTGATACTCATGAAAGCCCTTAAACGTATTTAAATTAATATAAGGCTACATAAAAAGAATTATTTCTAATCTAAATTTAATTAGACTTAATGGTCGGTGGTCGGCCTTCCCGTGATAAAGGCCGACCTGTCATTTCTACAAGAGGAAATGACTATGATTTTAAATTTATTAAAGTGGGGGATGGGATTCGAACCCATGGATACTCGGGCTGCAGCCGAGCGCGTTAACCACTTCGCCACCCCCACACATGAGTTTTTAAATGCCCCTGGCAGGATTTGAACCTGCGACTTTCAGCTTAGAAGGCTGACACTCTATCCAGGCTGAGTTACAGGGGCAACATTACTAATCCAATATAAAACTAATTCTATTTAAAATCTTTTCATTAGAAAAAAAACTAAATAACAATACTATCCAAATCTTTTGCGAGAGAGGTATTTTTAAAAATTTTCTTTGCTTCTTTTAATATCATCTCTGGATTTTTACTGTATCTTTGACTTAAATGGGTTAATATCAATCTACTAACTCTTGCTGTTTTAGCAATTTCTGCGGCCTGTTTAGATGTAAGATGTTGATAACTTTTTGCTAAACTCAACAAATCGGATGCAAAACTGGATTCGCAAACAAAAATATCCGCATTTTTCACAAATTGAGAAATTTTATTGTTAAAAAGGGTGTCTAAAACAAAAGAAATTTTTTTTCTTTTTTCTATATAAGTTAGTTGATCTCTAACATATCTCTTTCCTTTATAAATCATATAACCCTTATCCTTTAATTCTGCTAGATGGGGCCCTTCTTTGATCCCATACTCTCGCATCTTTTTTTTATTTATTCTTATTTTTTCTTTAATTACAAAGTTGTAGGCATTGCAAGGTTGTACATGAATCATTTCTTCAGATTCAATATAAAAATCCTCATTTTCAAAAAATTTTCCGGAAACTTCTCTAACATCTAATTGGAAACCTTCAACAACACCAAACGCTTTTAACATATCATCAAAATGCTTCCTTATTCCTTTTGGACCATAAACAAAAAGTTTCTTATTATAACCTGAAGTAGAAAGTGTCCTTAATAAACCTGGAAGCCCAAATGTATGGTCTCCATGCCAATGCGTAATTAAAATTCTTGTAATCTTACAAGGATTTAATCTAGCCTTTCTAAATTGGATTTGTGTTCCTTCGCCGCAATCAATCAGAATATTCTCGGCTTTATAACTAATGAGAAAAGATGGGTGCCCTCTTTTTTCGTCTGGGATCATACTTCCAGTTCCAAGAAAGATTAACTTAATTTTCTCTGCCATATTTTATAATAAAATTAGCGATTAATAAATATAACGATAAATAATATAATATTAAAAATGTTTATAGATGAAATAGTTAATAAATCAAAGAAAAATGGAAAGCTATAAATTGAGATTCTTGAAATTGATAATCTATTCCTTTTTTAATGCTGTTGATGCCGGGGAAATATAAATTATTGTATCACCCCTTAAAAAAGTGAGTCCAAGATTTCTTTTTATCTCCCCATTCTCTATTTCTTTAATGTTGTCTAATACAAGATTAATATGTATATCAAAGGCAAGAAGGGTCCCAACAAACTGTTTTTCTCCTTTTAAATGAACTAAAACTTCTTTTCCTTTTGAATTATTCAAAAGATCCAATGGTCGTTCAATTCCGTTAGGCATTTTAATCCAAATTATGGAATATTTATATTTGTTAATCTGTAAAATTGTTTATAAACATTTCGTTAGTGTGATATTTATACCTTTCCACGCATTTCTTGAAAATACAAGACTTTTCCTTTAGTTAACTTATTAAAAATTTTAAATAATTAATTTAAATTTTATTTTTTAAATATTGTAATAGAAAATTATATAAATAAAAAATCTGCTTCAATTATTATGAAGATAGGAAGAAAAATATCCGGAGGTAAATATCATAAAGCCAGAAAGAAAAAACTTTATGAGCTGCCGGGGCATAAAAGGATAGTAAAATTAGGAGAAGAAAAAAAGAAATCTATAAGAGTAAGAGGTGGAAATCAAAAAACCTTTTTATTAAAAGCCAAGTTCATAAATCTTAAAATAGATAATCAGACCAAAAGAGTAGAGATAAAAAATGTCCTTGAAACCCCTTCAAACAGATTCTTAGCAAGACAAAACATAATTACAAAAGGGGCAATAGTCCAAACAGAACTAGGAAAGGCAAGGATAACTAATAGACCAAGTCAAGAAGGAATCGTTAATGGGGTTCTTATAAAGTAAATTTTTTATTAGATTGTAATTAAAAATAATTTTGATTTATAAAAAGAAAAATTTGAATATTATCATATTATAAATTATTAATATTCTAAGACTTATATAATTTTTATATTCAAAGTTTTAACAATTATAGTTAAGTCCCAACAACGCAACAATGCACTGATATGGAAATATTTATAAATAAAAAGATTTATAAATGTTATATAAAAAGCACTTATAAACTTTATTATCTAACTTAGAAGTAACAATTTTTAACTTCTTAAAATGGTATTTATAAAAAAATGTCCGGAATGTGGAAGCATCAACTTAACATATGATCCACATTTAGGGGAGATTATATGTAATGATTGTGGGCTTGTTATTGAAGAAAAGATGGTTGATACCGGGATTGACTTATCCGGAAAATTTGATAAGAGTGAAAAAAAAGGTCGTGGGGGAGCGCCAACAAGCATTCAAAAATTTGATAAAGGACTTACAACCAATGTAGGAGAAATCTCAGATATATATAGGTTAGAGCCTAAACAAACAAGAAAATTTCTAAGACTTAAAAAATGGCAAGAGAGAGTTTCTACTAGTATTGAAAGAAATCTTAGGCTTGCAATGGCAGAGTTAAGGGTTATTGCTTCTTACTTAAATCTTCCAAATGTTATAAGAAATGATGCTGCTAGAATTTACAATTACGTTCTTCAAAGGGGGCTTGTTAGAGGAAGGAGTATGGAATCTGTAATAGCTGCTTGCCTTTATGCCGCATGTAGAAGCTATAACATTCCAAGAACACTTGACGAAATGGCAACCGCCTCCGATGTTGAAAGAAAAGAAATAGGAAGAACTTATAGATTCATAATAAGGAAGCTAGGAATAAAAGTAAACCAAAGTTCTCCAAAGGACTATATTTCAAGATTTTCTTCTGTTTTAAAGCTCTCCCCAAAAACGCAGAATGATGCTTTAAAGGTTCTAAAAAAGGCAGAAGATGTAGAACTTACTTCTGGAAGGGGCCCAGCAGGAATTGCTGCTGCTGCACTATATGTTGCGGCTTTAATGAATGACGAAAAGAAGACTCAAAGAGAAGTAGCAGACATTGCAGGAATAACTGAAGTTACAATAAGAAATAGATATAAAGAGCTTATTGAAAGGCTAGATCTAGAGGATAAAATAAAAGCGAAAGAAAACGAAATGAAAATCAGATCAAAAAAAGAATAGTCTTACCCAAAATAGATACATAACTAAATAAATCTCTTTATCTTTTCTAAATTAATCTTATTCTTTAATAGGCTCTCAGATAATAACAAACTTTATTAAAGTTATTGATGATAATAAACTTGAGAGGGAATGCCGGAGTGGTCAAACGGGGCAGCCTTAGGAGCTGTTGGCTTAGTGCCTGCGAAGGTTCGAATCCTTCTTCCCTCACTCTAAGATTCACTTCATTAATTTGGAGAATCGGTTGAAGAAGTTATTATTGGTCTCCTATGCGCATAAACTGGATGTTCATTCTCTGACAAAGATATAGTTTCATAACGGTATTTTCTGGCTCCCTTACTTCCTCCCAACCAATCGAAAATTAATGCTTCTCTCTTTTCTTTATCAACCCAACTTATAAAAATAACAGAATGTGCACTTTCTGGGGTCCAAACTAGATCAAGTTGATCGCCTGGAGCGATATTATTTATTTTTTCTTCATAAGATATCTTACTTCCTATATAACATCTTTTACTTCTATCTTTCGTTGGGAATACAAGATAAATTGTTTCTCCTTTTTCATTTTTATCAACCCCTATTTTGACTTCTTGCCCTCGAACTGTGTATTGATCTCCTTCAAAATCTTGATAAAAACAATCAAAACCAACCCCTGCCTTTTTATAAATCTCTGTTATTGGTACAAAACAATTTTCACCCGGCGCATCTTGGCCATTAAGACTTGAAGCAACCGCTAAGACTCTATTATTTGCTTGTTGTATTCTAAAAACTTCTTGAGTGAAATTTGGAAATTTAGGATTTGAACAAACACTACTTTCAATTTCAAATTCCCCCAACTTTATCTCACGAAGATAAAATCTACAAAGATCTTTAGAATATACCTTAATTGATTCTTTAAGATCAGTAGAAAATAAATTATATTTAGTTGCTAAAGTAAACCTCGTATTTCCGCAAGATAAATCCACTTTACTAAACTTACGATCTGATACTAAATTGCTAACTTTCTCTTTAATAAAATCAATTCCTTTTTCCCATGCTTTTTCCAAATTATTACTTTCTGCTGCTTTAGTAATTTCAAAATTTTCTGGATTTTTTGTTTCATCAATCCAACGTGTTCCATTCCAAGAATATATAATATCTTTTGATAGTAAATCCCCAACAAAATTATCACCAATAGAAGTCCAGTAAGTTACAATACTAATCCGTATTGGCAATATTAAATCGTTTGGTATAGATCTTAAGTTTGTTCCTTCTAAAGAGGTTGTTGGATTTGATTGATCGGTGGTGCCTGTTTTTGTCTGATCGAATTGATCTATGTCTGTTCTTGGAAGAGTGGCCCTAGAAATAATCGCTAAAGCAAGTTCTTTAAAGGCATTAGCTCTTAATAATCTCAAATACCCTTTTTCGTGATTATAGAAGACTTTCTCAATATTTTTGTTTAATAATTCTATTCTCTTTGATAAATCTTCCTCTTTTGTTATATTCTCTACTAATCCCTCAAAATCCTCAACATAACCACCTTCTTTCTTTAATGCCTCTAAATAATCCCCAGAAACATCTCCAATAACTTTTTCTTGTATATTTGTTGATTTTATTGCCGTCCTCACACTTTCTTTATCTAACCAACATTTTATTCTTTCATTACCACAATAACCAACTTCAACCCATCGAGACATGCTTGTTCCTGCATTAGAATCTTTATTCTTACCCGGATTATCTGTAGAACAAACCCTAACGATACCCCTATTGTATATTGCAGGATTAATTGTTTCTTTGATACCTGATTGCAAGTTCAAATTTAATAATGAATAAAGATTCACAGTTCCCGAAACACACTCTGATTCAGAAGTTATATTATTTTCTGATGCCTGATCGGCTACATACAAATCTGTAATATAATTTATTCCAAAATCTGTTGTAACTTGCTTAAAATCACATTTTTCTTGATTATTCACAATAACACAGACTTCTTTATATCCGGCTGGAGCCGTAAAGTCTCTTGTTTGTGAAGCGCTCTGTCCAACATTTATGTATCCTTGATCAACAATTCTCCTAGATGGTACATCTTGATAAAATGAACCAGAATCTTCTTTTGTTCTTAAATAAACTTGATAATAAGCCGGCTGTTGCTTTCCCGCATAAATATGGTACATAACCTTATAGTGAGAGATTGGGGTAACAGTAACGCTACTAAAGGGTATTTCCTCCATTACCGCAAAAAATTGAGGTGGTGACGCCGGACTAGTAATTGTATTAAAAATATCTTTCATCCTCGGACTAGTAACAGAAACCCAATTCTTACATATAATTGTCCCGACATCGCTCATTGAACGTGCTTTGAAAGCGGCAAAAGAATTTTTTGCATAATAATCAGTGAAATATTTTACAGAATCTCCGGCCCTCTTCCATGCATCTTGGAAACCTAAATATTCCCCACCGCCACTAGAACTCTTCTGATCAAAAAGAGCCCCAACAATTTTTTGACCTACATAATTAACGGCTGGAAGCGCATTACTCCAAAATAGCTCACACATATAAACGCTATGAATCTCATCACAAATCCCTATAGTTTGTCCTGTATCTAAACTCGTTTGTAAACAAGATCTATAAGAATCCAGTGCACTTATATACCCATCAATTCCTGCATGAACCCCTGATAAGCAAATTGGAATCTTTACCTCCGGAAAGTTTGGAGTGCAAAGCAACAAGCTTCCTGCAACCCCAGATTGTATTACATTTTCAACATAATATTCTCCTCCAAGATTGCACCTCGAACTTGGACAGATAACCGGATCACAAATATTAAATAAAAGGTTGCAATCTAAAGCAGACATAACGTCTTGACATCTTATATCTGGAACTCCTATTGCTGGTTCACCAACTTCATAACGCTCACCCAAAATATCAATATTTTTTATGCCTGGACTATATTTTCTTGCAGCCTCTTCTAGTGCCGCCTCTGCTCTATTTTTTAAAATTACTACTTCTTCCTCTTCAAGAAGTGGAAAAGCGGGAATTTGTCTTGATTTATATAAAAATCCAGTACAAATATCATCTCCACTTCTTTCAGAATAAAATTCTTCTTTTCCATTTTTTCCAACATTACAAATATAAAAGTAAGTTGGCCTTCCAGATTCTGCATAAGGTTGTATTGTGTTCACTAAAGCTCCCGAAGGACGAGTAGCAACATACCAACCCTCACCCACGCTTGGAGCAGGGAAGGGAACAATAGCTCCCAGTCCTTTATAAATTCCAGATTCGTAATATCTAACTTTACAATTTACGCACTTATTTTGGTATGTTGTTCTATCTAAAAACTTAAAAACAATTTTATTTTTTATATCATTATAAACCGTACTATCTTTATCTATTTTATTTCCAAAAGAATCATAAATCTCAACAATTCTATAAATATCTAAACTAACTGGTTCTAACTGTAAAAGATATTCCCCACCACTTTTGTAAAGTAATTTGGAAACAAAAGCGCCTTCTGGAATCTGGCCCACCTGTTTTGTTGATTTGGCCCCGTTATAAATAAAGGTTTTTGTATCATCGCCTTGATAGAAAACAACATCTATATCCTCTAAACCAGGTTGTATACTTTCCTTAAGTTCTTGTTTTTTTAGTTCTTTTTCTATATTAATATAAATATCTGTTAGAATAGAAACAGACCTCTTAGAAGCAATTTCTTTTATTAACGGATTTTGCGAATTCAAGAGTTTTGCATTCAGTTCAAGATCCCTTGCTTGTATCAAGTTAACATTTTTCTGATCTAATTTTTCTATAATTTTTCCTATATTTACATCTACACCAGAAGAAACTTTAATATTGGTTATACCTCCTGCCTGTAAATTCCGCATTAAATTATCCTTGTAGATTGAATCAATATTCTTGAATCTTTGACTTTGTTCTTGCTCTTTCATTGCTCCATGATATTCTTCAATTGCTCTTTCTATTTCCTCGTTATTGTCCAAAAGACACTCATCTATACTGGTATAAGGACCTTTACCATTTATTTTAGCTTTATTTGAAATTGCCGCGCTGCATTTATCAAACCATCCTCCATCTTCTCTCATAATTTTCTGTCTTGCAATACCGGCCCCACCAAGATTCTCAAAGAAATTTTTTACGATTAGAGTTGTTCCACCAACAAAACAAGCATAATTCATACCCTCAACTATATTTCCAAGATTATTATTAATCCCTTTTAATTTATCTATTGTATTGTTTAATTTAATTATAACATCTCTAGTTGTCTCTGGAGAAAGTTTAAATCCTCGCTTCTCAATCCCTATTTTGAACCCAAATGTAGCATTTGTTCTCGCGTAATTTATTTTAGGATTAACGGAAACTTTTGCAACTTTGTTTAAATTTATTTTTTCTAAAGTAAGTGAATAGATACTAGAATAACTTTGAGTAGAAGATCTTTCAAGTCTCACAGTACCAGATATAAAAGAATTACCTGTATTTTCTATGGTATTACTCCTACTCCTTAGATTTATATCTAATTTTGCAAAATCTGGACTTAATTCAGAAAGTTTAATATATTCGTTAGTTGTTTCGTTCAAATAAATCTTTTGCTTATAACGCAATTGGTGAGATATTACTTTACCATTTGGCATTAAAACAGAAATCTCCGCACCATAATCAGAAAAAGATGGTTCTACAACTCCCTCCAAAAAAATCCTATAAATTTTACCGGAAATTATAACATCTTTATAATTTATTGAATTGCTAGAAAGCATATGCATAGATTCACAAATTGTTGGTAAAGAACTCTCCTGGTATTTATCTTGAAATTCTTTACACAATTCGCTAGTTTTTCTTAATTGACCTGCTGCTCTAGTAAGCTCTATTTTATTATATAAAGCTTGCTGACCAAGAGTTACTTGGTCTCCTTTAGGGTATTCTTCTTTTGAAAAATCTTGAATTATTACGTCATAATCTTCAATAGCTTTATTATAATAATCTCTTGCTTCTTTAGGTAAATAAGACATATCCATATCAATTGCTCCCGCATAACCTATCAATTTAACTTTATTCCCAAAAAGATTTTCCTTTAATTCGTTAAATTCAAGGCTACTAATGTCCCACTTATCATTCAAATTTTCTAAGTTTATGTTAGGATTTGATTCCAAAAATCTCATTATTGAATCTAACTCTTTACTATCTAGCTTCTCCACATTACCCGAAATTGTTGCGAGATAAACCTTTAAATCTTCTTGCATATAAGAATTAAATTTTTTTGTTGAAATATAAACTAAATAAACGGATTTTCCAGTTTCTTTTCCATCCTTGATTTCCCTATAAACTTTTTCTCCTAAACCAACTGCTTTTTTCTCTCCATTAACTTCTAATTCAACTCGCGGGCTTGTCTCTAAATCAAATGTTTTAGCCCCAAAATCATCTCTACAGTATATTGTTACTTTTTCAAGAGCCGCCCTCTTATTAGCTGCTTTTATCTGACATCTATTTTCTATAAATTTTTCTCCTTCTACTAAATCAAAATAGTCCCCATTTATATTTAATTTTGCAGTCGTTGAGGGATTTTGTATACCCTCTAATTTAAGTTGCAAGCTTCCTAAACAAAAATCAAAACCGGGGATATATATATCCCTAGATTCTCTCATTTCATTAAGATTAAGGTTTACTGTTGCAATTCTTCTTTTTTCTGGTTGTCTTTTTAAACTACTATAAGTTTCCCTATCTGAATAAATTGAAATAATGGCACTTTCAGAGGTTACCTCTTCTGCTCTTAAAAAGCCTCTTCCATTCCAAAAAGAATATTTTTTATAATTAGAATTCCAATCATCTTCATTCATTACTGGAAGATAGAATACTGACTGGCCTAAACCAAAAGCGTTTTTTATGTCGTAAGTTATCCTAGCGGTTAAATTTCCTGATACATAGTCTGGCATTGAACTCTCATTTCTATTTTGTTTTAATACAATAACCGCATAACCAATATTATTCATAATTGGTTGGTTAAGTGATAAGCTCCTACCTATCCCTTTTGTAGCCGCTCTTGCTGGATAGTAGCCTATACCAGAAATTTCTCTCGGAATATCCCCCCCACTAAAAGATATTTGGTTTATTTTATCTATGTTTATTAAAGGATTTAATTGTGTTGCAACTATAGGACAAAAAACAGGAACATTTTGCTCTTCGAGTAAATCACTCCTAACAACGGGCGGGATACAACCAGTCGGAGAAACTTGTAAAACAAAATCTTGCCCAGCATCACACTGTACCCTATCAAATTTAAATGGAAAGCTTACATCGCCTATTGTTCCGGTAATTTTAGGTTCTGGACTATATGCAAAAAAGCTTTTTGAATAAGATTGCGCGGATAAAAATCCTAAAGAAAAAATAAAGATTGTTAAAATAAAAAAGATCCTAAAAAAATTATAATTCTGTTTAATAGATTTTAAATCTTTTTTTTGGATTAAGATATAATCATTACCCCAACCGTTTTTACTTCTCATTTTTATCTAAATTTTATATCAAGTCTTTTATCTTCAAATAAAATATAATTATTTTGTAGTTTTTCGATTGTATCTGGTATAGGAAGACTTTTTGCATTTATCTCAATTTTGTTAGAATTTGTCAGCTCAGAGTCTGATATAAAGTAGTTTTGTTTTCCGCCCCCACTAAGTGCTTGAGAAATTACTTGACTAGGGATATTAATATTAAAACACTTATCCTCTGTAAAACCTAAAACCCCTAATAAACCAGGTTTTGCGGTTTTAAAACATTGTTCTCTGGCCATTGCTCCCAAAGTTAATGAAGAATTCCTAAATATATAAACTTGAATTTCGTACTGGCCTTGAGAAAGATTTATTGTTTTTTGCGTTGGATAAACTATTGTCTGTGTCAAATCGTCCGAAATAAAATAAATGATTGCGTCTCCATTATAATTTACTCCATCTAAATTAAGTTGAATTTGTTTTTCATAAATTTTTTCCATTAATATTTCAAAATTAGCTGTAGAAACTGTTGAAAGAGGCCCTGCTCTTACTTCTTTAAATTTATCAGATTTTGCAACAATAAAACCATTAACACATTGCGGGAAATCCCCAACAAGTTCTCCAGAATTAGAAGTCTTTCCTATAAAACAAGTGTTCTCAAGACATTCATAAGAGATATCTGCCTGAATTGGATTCCCATATTTATCTTTTACTGAAACTTTTATTTCTGTATTTTTAAAATCACATATTTTTATCTTTTGATTATCTTCTATGGGGGTAGCATTTAAAGGTTCTCTAGGTTTATTGCCCTGTATGACAACTGCTAACGGAAATTGAAAAATCTCACTCCCACTTTGAACTTGAACTAGAATTGGATATTTAACATCATAAACAAAATGATAAGGAACATAACAAAAACCAATAATCCCCAATCCCTGTTGATTCCCAACCGGATTAGCAATTAAAAGGTTACCTTCAGTAGGGGAAACCTCAAAACTATAAGGCCAATTCCGTGAATTTATAAACCTAACCTCTTCATTAGGCGGGATATTTACATCAACTTTAAAATAATCATTGGGATCTCCTTTCGTCTTTATTGCATAGGTATTTTCTTCTATAGCCTCCTGTAAGTTTTTGAAGACTTCATCAGCATTCCACACTTTTGGACTACAGGTAATTTCAAATCCGTCAACAGGGGAATAAAGTCTTAATATATCGACCCCATATTCTTCCAAAAATAAAGTCTTTTGTTCATAATCATAAATTTTTTTGGCAGAATTATAAAGGGAACCTAATCTTGATTTTGTATTTACCCTATGATTTTTTATTAATACACTTTCATTACTTTTTTTTATAGTTAAATCTGCATTTAGT
>JAWCQE010000009.1:0-24414 GCA_038869895.1 Candidatus Pacearchaeota archaeon | reverse complement strand
AAAAAACATGCTCTGATTAGATAGAAATGGTCTTCTATACCAAGGATCTGGATATGGATTGGGAAAGCCTTGAGAAATTAAGTTTATGTCTTTAATATCCTTTATTCTTTCTGTCTTCAATATCACTATCCATTATCCTTTCTTCTTCTTCTTCTTCTTCTTCTTCTTCTCTCAATACTACATATTATTATTACTATATTTTTGACTTTATTTATACTTTTATATTTTATAAATAAATCACACATAATGAATTATTTAAAAGATTTTAAATAACGTTAAACATTGGAGACAAGCATATTTTAAATTCTTTAACTTCATCAGTAATGCTAGAAAATATTGATTCGCTGTTGTATCTATTAGGCAAATAATACAACTTTGTTTCAAATTTTTTAACCAACTTCATAGATGCAAAAACAATACTAACTTCCATAATTCTAGTTCTTTTCTTTCTCATATAGATGTATTCAAAAACAGATATGTATGGAAGTAAAATTTTTAACTTGTTTTTAAAATTAAAATATGAGTTTTTATTTTTGCTTTCGTCTATTGCATGATATAAAACGCCTACTATCGAGTCAAAGTGTGAAAATGCCGGTATAACCTTTTCCTCCTTCAATATTCTTATTTTCATCATCATATTGTGTCTTTCCTTTGTTATCTAATCATTAAATCTTTTTTAAGACTCAATATGAAACATTTGTAATAGCCTATGTGGTAGTGGTAGGAAATATTAATGAAACACACATTGGAAATACCTAAAACTGAAGATTTAGTGAATGTATTTGCACTACCACAATGAAATTCTCTTCCTGTGTAAAAACCCAACTCCTCTGTTTCACCATCTTTGTAAGGAATAAAATGATTAAAAATAAATTTAAATTCAACAAAATTTTTAAAATTTTTAACTTTTATACCTTCATACATAATATAAAATGTATTTGTGCCTTCATATGTAATATAAAATTTAGAAGTTTGACGATGGTGAAAATTGTCAATGCAAATGTTTTGATTAAAAAGAACTAATGATTTATAGTTTTTTAATGAATTTTCTTTTGTAAAAAAGCAATCAATTAATTTTTTAACTTTCATTATCATACCATCTTATACCTATTTTATTTTATCTCAATTCATTTATCATAATTTATACTTTTTTTACTAACTCCGAAAACTTTTTCAAAAGCTCAACAGAAAATACCTTATAATGTATGTCATAGTACGTATAAAACATATTAACAAATAAATTTATTTTTTCACTTAAATTTACATCTACATTAGATACTGTGGATGGTGGCTCATAACTATCAAATCCATCGCTACCACCTATTGCATGAATATAAAAATACATACTAATCTTTCCAAAATCTATTTCTATGGGATAATTGCTAAATATGAATTTAAATCTAATAAAATTTTTAGAATCTTTAGAATTTTTATAAGCAACATAGAAAATTGCTACTTCATTGTGAAATTTATTATTAATGTTAGTATTGTAGCACACTGATGTAAGATATTCCTGATTCTCTGTAACGTTTCCTTCCCCAAAAAAGCAATCCTTTACGTTTTTTGTTTGGACTATCATTTTTTTTTCCTTTTTTTTCTCTGGTGTTATTCTTTTTTTGCTTTTTTGCTCCAAATCAAGAATAAAAAAACTTTACTAAAAATTCATAAAATAAGTTAAAATTGTGGAAGAATGTGACAAAGAAACGTTTAAGATTTTAGAAAAGTAGCATATTGAGTATTCTTTAGTCATAACACCAAAGAACAAATCCTCAGCAAAACTAATGTAGCTATTATGTTTAGAAACATCAAAGTTTTGAGGATAGCGAGTAAATATAAATTCAACAAATAAGCATATTTTAGATTGACTTGATTGACGTAAGGGTTGAATTTTTATACTTTTTCTTTTTTTAGTATATAATTCACATTCAAATGGTATTATGCAGCAAAGATAATTAAAATCTTCATCGTTTTTAATATTTTTAAAAATTATTGTATGTTTATTTTTGAGTTTTAAGTCTTCTTTTTCTTTATAATTCAATGGCTCAAACAAACCAAAGAGAGAAAAATTGTTGTACAATGTGCTTCTTAAACTTTTAGTTTTTAATCTCACATCTATTCCCCCATCAATATATTATATAATTTAGTTCAACTTACTTATAATCTGCTCGATTATGCTCTACGTAGCAATATTTCGTTTTTATATAAAGAAATAGTTCTGAGAAAAATTCTTAATTTTCTGCGATAGCGATAAATCTCAAATTTTTCAATTCTTGAATCAAAATAACGCGGATTATTCCAATCATGTTTATATCCACACCCTCCACAAGTATCATATTCCCAACGACTATTAACAAAATTAAATTCAAAAATTAAATATATTTTATACACGTCTCCTCTACGATTGCGTTTTTTTGTCTTTAACTCGTAAATATTATCTTTTTTATTTCTTATATCTATCCAGAAGTATAACAAACAACGATTAACATGATATTCTATAAAATTAGGATCAAAAATTTCAAAAGTGATTAAACTAATATCATGAGAGGAGGAAGGTGTAGAATTAGAATGATAAATTTTATCAGATAAATCAATTAGACTATCTTCATATAAATTTTTAGTGATAACTTTCTCAGTTTTGAGTATCATTTTTTTTACCTTCATTATTTTATTATTTTATTTTCATAATTTGATTTGATGATTTAAATTTTTAAACTCACACATAATATCAATTCCACAACTTCAACAAAATAAGTCTTCTTTAAAAAATGACAAAGTTCTTAGAACAATTTTTATCATTATATTACTGTGATAAACATCACATATTATAACCGGACAATCAAGATAACCACAAAAATAATCAGCGTATTCATATTTGCAACCATTTTCTTTTAAAGAAAAATCATATTCTATTTGAGTAGGGATAAAATTAAATTCAAAAATTAAAGCGATTTTACAAAGCTCTCTTTCACATTGATATTTATTTTTTTTATTTTTTGTTTCATCCTGATTACTTTTTTTATCTTTAACATCTACCCAAAATGATAATAAACAACGACTAATATTTCGGTCATATATACAAATGTCTTTAATACATTTTATTGGAAAACATTTAATGTGTTCATAAACTATTAAATGGGTAGTAAGAGAAATTCGAGAAGAGTTAGGCTTAGAATATGGATTGTATAATTCCCTAGACAAGCTACGTAAACGATCCTCACAATATTTTCCCGGTTCCAGCATCTCTGTATTAAATATCACCTGTTCTTTCCTCCACAATCATTATTTTGTTTTTATAATTTATAATTTAATTCTTTTGAAAGTTTAAAATTTCATAATTTCTATATTCCTTAATTTCATTTTGCCTATATAACGTCATAAATCTAAATCGCATGTCAAGCTCTTTGGAACCGTAACATAAGGAAACATCATAAGACATAACACCATTGCAATCACGACCACCAAAAAATAGTACGAAATTTCTGCAATCATTACCGCTATTAAAATTATTAAAATCATGTTCGCGTCGAACAAAGTTGAAATCTACATTTAAAGACATCTTAGACATTTTTACATTAATAAATTTATATTTATTGTTTTTTTGATTTTTTACATCAATAAGAATAGATATCATGCAACGATTGCTAGATTTAAAATCTTCATCTTTTTCACTATCAAAATTTTTAAAAAACAGCAAACGACGAAGATTACTATTGGCTTTTTCATCAGATATTACTTCCCGTAAATGTTCCAAATTAAAAAGAAATCGTATTTTGTATGCTCTATTCTTCAATATTTCTGTCTTTAATTCCATTTATTCCCTTCCTTCTCTCTCTCTACATATATAATCAACAATATAAATCAATACTTATTTTATTATAAAATTTAACAAAAAATCCCCCCTTATGGAAAAACCGAATTATTACTGGGTATCAAATTTGTGATGCAACAAGATATAATCTACGATTTAAATTTTTAACAACTTTAATTCCAAAAAAATCTTATTGGAGCAGCTGTAAATTATAGAAATAAAAGAAAATATAAAAAGTAGAAAATGTAGATATTTTTAAAAATTTAAATGCTCACATTCTAATATTTCACAGCACAATCCACACATAACCCGTTATTCGATTGGGAAGTGGCTCAGTACGGTATGGATTGCGTTTTGATAAACGAAAAGGTATAGATATACCCCTAAATTCTCATCTCTCAATACAGGCCAAATTAGACGCCATAGAATCAATTTCCCCCCTTGTGGGTAAATATCCAAATTTCCAAACCACCACCACTGCCAAAATGGCACAAAGAAGAAAGAGAAAGAAAAGAAAGAAGAAAGAAAGAAAAAGAAGCAAAAAGAAAGAAAGAAGAAAGAAAAGAAAGAGAAAGAAGAAAACCTCTATAATAAAAAAAAATAAAACCTAAAACCTCTTAATATAGACCCCCACTTCTTGTGTATCTACTTCTAAACCTTATTTGTTATATCAAATCCCCCCCTTTGGATAATTTAAATTTTTTAATATCCTACATATCCTTACATTATCCTCTTACTTCATTTATTTTTTTTCTTATTATATTTTTTTTATATTTTTTATATTTTATTTTTATTTTCTTATTTTTTTTTATTTTTTAATATCTTTTATTTATTTTTGTGTTTTGTATATTTCTCTTTATATCTCTACAATTCTTATTTTTTTGTGTTTTGTATATTTTTCTCTCTCTACTACAATTTTTATTTTTTATTTTCTTATTTTCTTATTTTTTGTGTTTTATTTATCTCTATCTCTACAACCCTTTTCTTTATTTATTTTTTTTTATTAATATCTTCTATATTTTTTTTGATATCTACTACATTTATTTCTTTATTTCATATTTTTTTTTTTTCTAAAACATATTGACTATAGTAATTAGAGGTTTAATATATTTTTGCAACTGTAGAATGGGGGGGTGTTGAAGATGGTAAAAAGAAAAAAAGAATTTAAGTCTTTGGTACAACATGAGTTATGGAGAATTGTGGGAGGAGGTGAGAGACTGCAAATCTCCACCCACCTAAGTGTCCACCTCCTACATCTCTCTCCTACACATCTCTCCTACATGTCCCATCTCTCATCCCCTGTCCTTGTCCTCCTCCACAACCTTCCCTCACACTTTCCCCTCATTCCATGTCCCTCCTCATTCCATGTCCCTCCTCATTCCATGTCTCTTCTCTTCATCCCCTCTTTCTCTACAATCCACATTTCTCTTTTTTACCTCTTCATCTACGTTATCTTTATTGCATCCCTCTTCATCCTTGCTTATCCCTTTATTCCTCTTATTCTTCTACAGCTATTTTTATTTTTAACTAGTTTTATTTTTAAATTTTGAGTCTTTATCTGCATTTTCGTTTTTTATTTGTCTGCTTCATTTCTAGTTGCAATCAGAGTTTGGATTATTTGGTACCTAATAAGGATAAGATTGATGAGATTGAGATTTGAAATGTGGTGATGATGATTATAAATTACATCGATTCAAGCTCTTGATATGTTCTCATTGAGTTGATGTATACTCCACAATCATTATCCTTATCGTCTTCATTGTTTTCTTTTAGTCCTTCTTTTTCGCTGAAGACGGCTTTTGTTGATATGACAACACAGAATGATGAGTAGCAGCTTCCCAAATGCAAAGATATTGGCTCTCCACTTGAAGAGATTATGTAATCTGGATACGTTTTATTTATAACGTTGTCGTCTATGATTCTTGTTATGCCTTTGCCACTATTGCACCCCAACATTATTATTTGTTTGTTTTCGATTCTACCAACCATTCTTTTAAATTTTATTTCTGAGTAGATTGATGTATTGTATATGAGAAACAATTTATCGCAATTTTTTCTTGTTATATCGACAAAACACCCTTTATATTCTTTCTCGATATAAAAAGAAGCTTTAATTTCCAACGATACATAGTGCTTATCTTTAAGTATTATTGATCGTTCTTTGATGGGAAAATATGAGAGATTGGTGGCTTTGTGTGATTTTTTTTCTTTTATTATCATTATTTTTTTTCCCCATTCACAATTTATGAAATTATTGTTATTAATTTTCTATTTTTTGAAATAACGAAAATTCCAACCTTTGGGTCGCATCCTAAATGAATTATTAAAAATTTTGAATTGTCATCAAAAGATTTAAAATAGCTTGATATAAAATTGTACACGTGAGTGTCGAAGCAAGTGCCTTGTAAATTTAATATTGTGCAATTTCCTTGCTGATTGCTCGATTCATTTTCGTAATTATAAAAAACAAAAAAATACTTTAATATTTGGTCGAATATGTTTCCTCCGAAATGCTCGTATTTTTCTGTAGTTATGCCGATAAGATTTATTGGTTTGAGATTAGAGGGCATTGATTGTATGTGGTTAACGCATTTTACTATGCAATAAGGTAGATTATATCTTGGTATTATTGTTTTAGTTCTTCTTGTTTCATTAATTTTTAGCTTAATTATCATTATCATTTCCTTATCATCATTTGATTTATGGATTCAGATCAGATGCGGATTGGATGGGAAGCAAAATTGCATTGTAAGTAAATTAGATATCAGGATTTATATAATTTTTTATTAAAATTTTTAATTTTAAATTATGAAACCATAATATTTTGCTTATTAATTTCATTTTCTACTTTTATTTCCAACGCAAATGTACGATTAAGTTTATATACTTTTAATTGTTTCTCTTTTAGTTTATAACATCTTTCTATATAGATATATATCAATAGTTGCTTAAACTGGCATGTTATCTCTGTTATTCCACCATAGCTTATTCTCTTGATAAGCGATATCTCTATTAAAAAATTAATACAAGGTTCATATTCCTTATCTAGAGTCTTGAAATTTTGTTCATCATCAGCTATGAATATATTGAATGTATTTTTAGTATTATATATATTCTTTATTCTGTTCCAATTTATTATCATAAATGACTTTTTTCCATTATCTATAACATTTTTAAATACTAATCGTGTATTTTTTTCTCCAATATTATGATTATCATTAAAAATTAATTTCATATGGTTACCTTCTTTTTTTTTGTTTTTTCTCTCTTTTTTCTCCTTTATTTAATTTATTTAGCGGCGTTTTATGAAGGCATTAATACACAGATAAATAAGCAAAATAAAAAATAAAATAATGTTGATTAGATAAAAATTTTTATTTACTAAAAACGTTGAAATAAGATTCTGCTATAAATTCTTTATCTTTATAAGTAAGTTTTGAATTCAGTTTTTTATCTATCATAACCGTATTAGGCATTAAGTATTTGAAATATCTCATGCAAAAATAGGGCGTGTGCAATAAATTAATATTAACACTACATTCGTTTTTTGAATTGAATTCGTATTGAGGAAATTTCAATGTTGATCTTATTTTAATCTCTGTTATCAGTCTTGCCCCATTAAAATTTTTAAAAATCATATTCAGCCCCACAACACTTTCACATATTACTACATAATAAGATCCGTTTTTTCTTCTTTCCACAATATAATAAGTTGGATTTCTATTTAAATTTATAATCATTTATGTTAATACTCTTTCAAACTCCTTTTTATTTTTTCTATTTTATTTTTAAAGAACATCTTTTTCGATCTTAAGAATTCCAACACTGAAGTGAAAGCTTTATCCAATAACCTCAAAACTTTAACTAAAACTAAATGGAAGAAAATAAGAACTTCTGGGAGATAGAATAGAAAATAAAGTAATCCTAACTTTAAATAATTTAATACTTTATTAAGAAGCTTGACCATATAGCACCTCTATTAATCTGTCTGCAAACAGCTCTTCTTCGTGAAGAAACGGATTTCTTTTAAAATTACAACACTTATTTATTTCTTCAATGCTGTTTTCATTTAATTTTATTTTAAGCCTTGCTGATTTTTTACCTGAATCCTTAACTATTGTATGTATTGAATCTAATTTTATAAAGCATTTATTTGAATCAAATATTACAAAAGAAAATAGATTTCTGAAGCATTTATTTTTCATTAACGAGAATCTTTCGAACAGGTTACTGTTATTGTTAGGATTATCATTTACAGAAACTTCCAAACTTTCATACTTACATTTTGTATATATCAATTTAATAATTTTTGATCCTAGATGTACAGAAAGATTCTTTTTAAATCCACCATCAATTTCTTTCATTGATAAATCTAAAACTCTCAAGTCAGAGGATATTGAAATAACTCTGTTATTAAGATTTTTAATAAACCCATCATCAAAAAATGAGCCTAAAATTTTTATTACAGAATATTGACAGCTGCTGGGATATTGAGATTCAGCAAGTCTTATAAGGCTGTTTTTTTCGTCGAATATTGTGTCCATATTGTTTTTTATACTCCTCATAATTTGTTTTGTTCTAAGCTAATATATTACTGAATTCATCACCGAAGACTCTTTTAAACTCCTTCTTTGAAATATCTCCGATCAGAATTCCTCTAAATGAGTTTTGTATTTTCGATGACCAAGCTATTAAGTTAGATGTGTTATTTAAAATTTCTATATAATTTTCTTTAAACGAGAAAAATCTTACATGTATGTTTGATTTGAACGGTCTAACCAATACCATGTTTTCTTCTAATTCATTACACGCATCAAAAATATATCTTATTTGTGTATAACCTATTACTACTATGAATTTTTCGTTTCCTATTTTTGCTTTTGGAAATCTTTTCAATAATTCTACATCTTCCCTAAGTTCTGATTCTATAAACAATGATCCTACTTTAGAATTTTCTGGTAAGTATGACTTTCTAAATATATGAAACTCATCCTTATCTACTCCGCAGCATAGACCTTTCATAGCTGCAACCATACAATGATCAGATGCAGCTATGAACACATGTTCTTTTTTTATTTTATTATTACCTATCATCCATCCATTATTATGATCATATCTTATCTTTTCTCCAGTTATTAATTCATATACTCTTCCTATTGATGATGCATTCATAAATTTATCTCCTCCATAATCAAATCCTTCATTATATGGCATATGATGGTCGATATATATGTAGTTGGATTTTGGAAACCCTCCATAAGGTCTGCATTCTATAAATATGATTTCATAATCTGCAAATCTATAATGATTGTGAATGTCGAATATGTGGTATGCGGAATATTTATTACATTCTGTCAGAGTAGAATTATCCAACCCTTGAAAAACTGTATAACCATTATCAAGTAATAGATTTTTTATTTCTCGCATTTCGAAATCATTTGCTCCCAAAATCACAAGCTGCTTACTCGACATCTACTAGTTCCTTAAAAAAACTCAAAGAAACTAAAATCGACAAAATATATTTTGGACTAGTTTATAATCAAATTTTGAAAATATTTAATTTATATCAATTTCTTCCAATTGTTCTGAGTTCTTTATTTTTATTGAGAATTTATAAGAATTTAAAATTTTTCTAAACTTTTTATATAAATTTCTATATTGTATATTTAAATTATGTCTATTGTCCAAAAGACTCATTTTTATGTTTTGACAAGTTACAGTTTTATAATTGCAGTCTTTTTCGTTTATCCCAATAAAAGGTCTTAAATCGTCTTCTACCAATCTGCAAATTTTTTCATCTATGGAATTCCTAAATGTGTCTTTCATGATATGATAAAACATCATGTTATAAATATTGCTTTGTTTTTTTGCATGATCATTCAATAATTTCTTGAATAATTTGCCTGCATAACTAGATTTTTTATGCTTTCTTTCAGTTAATATCATATATAGCCTTATTAATAGGCTTATTCTTATTTTAAGGCTTAGTGAAATGTTATACATTACGGCATCATAATTTCCAAATTTACCATACAATTTATTTGGAATGATATATAAAGTTGGAAGATTCAAGTAATCGAACGTACTCCAGATATTACCTCCTTTTTCAAAACAGAGTAATTTTTTTGTAAAATCATTCAAATTTCCTTTACCGTACATTCTTTCATAATAATATGCTCTTCTTTTATCCATAAAAATTTTAAATATCGATCTTACTCTAAACAAATGATATAGTTCGATTGATTTAAATTGTCCATAATTGAAATCTGGAGTAAGGATAGTTATCATATCTGTAAACAATACTTTATAGTTGTGTGGATTGTCTCCTTCTTCGTCAAGGACTATCTCAAAAACGTTTTCTAATCTTTTTAATTCACTTTTATTAAAATATAACAATTTATCCTCTGTTAAAACTTTTAACTTTGAAATTAATTTGATTAAAAATCTAACGAATTTGAATGAGTACATAATATTTTCATAATATTCATCAAGAAGATATGAAAATGACGAGTTATTTAGTTTAAAATTTTTATTAAATCTATTCATAATCAATTCAGATTTTTTGTTTTTAAATTCATCTTCAAGTTTTAAGAATTCATCTATCATTTCATCAGTATTTTTATATACTCTACTTTTCTCATTGCAGTTTATATTTAGAATTTTACGATAAGAAGGTAGAAGTATTGATCCAACCAACAATTCAATTATGTTGTTTGAATCTATAAGAATCTTGTTTATGTATTTAGTGAAGCATGAATCGCAAATTTCAATAAATTTTGAAATTGGATAATTTGAGTTAATTTTTAATTTATTAGACAATTTTTCATATCTATAATTGAATAAGTCAAATAATGACTTAATTTTAAGTATGCTGCATTTGTGATCAATTTTTTTAGAAATTTTATCTTCTATTAGAGATCTGATAATTGCTTCTTTATCTATCGAGAATACAAAATTAGTATTAAAAGGTTCTATAGAATCGACGAAGGAACTCGCTGATAGTGTCAACGGTTTATAAAGATACATAAATTTAATGTGGTCTTCTGTATTATAAGATGCAATTGAATTATCAGAATTGTCTCTGAATGCTACGTTGTGTTTGGCGATTGAATCATAATATCTGGACATCAGATTTAATTGTGAGTTTTTATTTTCACATCTGCCAACATGATAACTAGTCAATTCTAACTCGCTAGCCATCGACTCTGAATTATATCTCAGTATTTTATTAGAATTTACAATAGTAATAAACGGTTTAAAGTAATTGTAATTTGAGATTGTTTTATTTCTTTTTGTAGACGCTAATGATTTATTTTTTTTTGATATGTCATTTATAACTTTACTTGTGTAATCATTGAGTCTAGATGAATCGAAATTTAAATACATGCATTTTCTTCCAGCATTTATTGTATTTTCTCTGTTAATATCTAAAGAATAGAATAATTCTTTAGGGTTATTGCAAAATATGTTTGGTTCGAAATTATATAAAGTAGATAGAAAATTATAAATTATGATGGA
Source organism: Candidatus Pacearchaeota archaeon (assembly GCA_038869895.1). Classification (GTDB taxonomy): domain Archaea; phylum Nanobdellota; class Nanobdellia; order Pacearchaeales; family GW2011-AR1; genus JACPLR01. Next base: position 13,088 of record JAWCQE010000009.1, on the reverse strand, counting down.
TTCTTTTAATTTTAGTTTGGAAACTGTATTTTTATTACAATCTTTTGAAAACATATTTTTGATTAATCTTTCATTACCCACTAATTCTCTACAACTATAAAACCATCTTGAGAATAAATTATATACTTTTGAATATTCATCAATTTTTATCTTGTTTTCGTCTAACAAAAATTCTTCGTTTAAACTTAATAATCTGTCCAAATTAAATCCTTCTCCACTTAAATATTTTAATATTTTTAAAGATTTTAATAATCTTGATATGTAATATTTTGTTTTTGGAAAAACATATTTTAGAATATCATCATTTCCATTGTTGGTATGATTTTCTGAATTGTATTTATAATTTTTGTATATGAATATTGAATTTAATTCCGGTATATAATCTTCTATTCCTTCATTAATTTCAGAACCGAATACTATATTTAGATTTGATCCATATAAATTTGTGTCTTTTATCTTTTTGGCTAGATTATAATTTGATAATAAAATTGAAAGAATTATATAATTAGATAGAATTTCAAATGATGATTTTCTTTTATCGAAATTAATAAAATCTGTCAATTTACTCATCTCTATTAAATCATAAATTTTTTCGAATAAATTTATAAAACAGAATGGAGCTGCTATGATTCCATAAACAGATTTTGAGTAAATCATAGCATTATAATTTGCTGATTGATTATAGAAGAATATTCTAGATAAGGATCCGCTGTTTATTTTAAATTCTAAATTTCCCAATACCTTTTTTGGATCAAACGATTCTTTTAATTTATTGAATTTTTCTTTTTCGCCTATTATTTCATCATCATAATTTTCATCAACCAAATTATTTACAAACCATATTTTATATCCTTCATTACTAAGTCCATACTCCCATTCATTTTTGTCCAGAAAACATGAAGAATATTCAATATCAGAAATATCTAAACTTTTGAATATGTTTCCATCGAAATAGAATTTATTAAAGATATTAGAAATCCTTTTTAATGAATTTGTATTCATGAACAATGACATATATTTAACAGTTCTGTAATCACCCAAATAAACAATGCTTCCTCTTTTTAAACAATTTAATTTCCTAGATCTGCTAGAACCTATTAGAATATTATCTTTAACTATATTATCAAAATCTCCTCTGTTTTTTCTCATAATCACCTCCTCTATTGACTGAAGCTGAAAATTAACAATATAGTATTAGTAGATAGAAAAACAGAAATAGAAGTAGAATTAGAATAGAAATAGAAATAAAAATTATTTAAAAATTAAAATCTTCATTAAGTTCTTTCTTCCTACTTTTTGTTCTCTCATACAACTCAAAAATAGAGACTTCATCATTATTATAGCTCTCAAATAGATTTACGCTTTTGCTGTAAGATAAGTCTATAAGAGAATTTACGAATTCCTCTGGAGATTTGAATACAGAAATTATTTCTTTAATTTTCTCAGGCTTAGAAATTTTAACTCTGAACAACGGCTCATATTTTCTTAGTCTAATTGGAACTTTATCGCAAAGCTCCATCCACAATTCCATATTTTCTGTCTTATTCGGAATTTTTACTTCATATAATTTTTCTATATTAAACAATTCTTCCAGCATCCTCATATGAATGTTCATTTCATCTAAATCATCGGTATTTTCTCCCAAATCAAAAATCTTTTTATCTTTTAAATCAGACCAATCAAATTTTTTATCTTTAAATAATCCGAAAACATCTTCCTCTTCTTCTTTTTCCATTTCGTCGTCTTCTTCTTCAAATCCCAGCATAATTCCATCCCTCTTTCTTTAACACATAAAACACCATTCCTAGAGTATCCGATGTCTTAATGTCTAATTTTGATACATCCAAACCTAATTTATTAGCTAAAGTTGAAATAGCATAACACATTTCTTTTTTCTTCTGAAATTTTTTCATCATTTTTAGTTTTTCTCTATTGAGATTGAGAAGGTCGATTATCGCCTTTTGCCAAGGACCCGGGTATACGAAACCACATTTTACTCCTAAAGTTTCCAAAGATCCTATTATTATCCCAAGACTTACTCCAAAATTGAATGAGGAAGAAACTCCATCATGTGGCATTGAATGTACTTTTTCTAGAAATATTCTAGCCTCATTGTTTGACAATAAATTTCTATTTTTGTCAACTATTTCTTTCAAAGTTTTACAAGTTTCATCTATTTTGTCATTGAGTCTATAGATTTCAAAGTTATATATTTTAATTCTTTTATTTTCATCTAATTCATATTCAAATTCACATATAGCCCCAGATTTACCCGGATCGATTGTTATGATTTTCATTTTAAGCTAGAAATGATAAAAATTGGGATTCGGGGAATCCGTTCCCCTCCTCCCGAGAGAAAAAAACTAAATTATTACTTCCTCCTCTTCCTCTTCTTCTCCACCACCAAAATATTCTTCTTCATCGTAATCATCGTCATCTGAATATCTTACCATTTTGTTTGGATCGAGGACATAATTCTCTCCGTCCTCGTCCTCTTCATCTTCATCCTCTAAATATACATATTTAAACTCTTCATCTTTATTTTTTAAATTTTTATTTTCTACTTCTCCCGACTTCTTATTTTCTTTTAATTCAATAAGTGATTTGCTTCTTACCTCCATATTATAATACGAAAAAAGGTTTTTTAATGTAGTTGTTAATTCATTATCCTCCAAATTGCTTAATAGTTTTAAGAAAGAAACGATATTCGAAACAAAATTTTTAGATTTATTATTTTTTAAACTAGAATATTGAATATAGTTCATATTTAAATTTTTCAATACCCTAGAAAGTTTATTTCCTTTATTTTTTTCTGAATCAATAAATTCTAAAAATACCTGATTTACGCTTTTCCCAGACATTCCTAATCTTAATCCTTTAATAATTTGGATGTTGCCAACCACAAATTTAAGTATATTTTAAATTTAAATAAACATTATAAATTAATAAATCTGTTTCATAAACCTCCTCTTTCAAATGAAGACTAGTTTTATACAACAAATTTTTTATATTTTTAATTCTGTTTCACAACAAAATTGTCCAAAAATGATAAAGAATTGAAAAACAAACCGAATACATCTAAAACAGATATTCTTTTATCAAACTTTTTAGATCTTATTGTTAGAAACATAGGCTTCCAAAAATCTTCAGATTTACAAGTAACGACACCATATTTTTCACTGCACACCTTTTTTACTTCATTATTTTCATCATTTATTGAATATTCCATATAATCTCTATATTTTAATGCATTATTTAAATACTTATACAAGCAATCCTCACAATTTTTACTTTTATCTTCTGTATATACCATAAAATAAGATGAAATTCCTGTCAATCCAATTACCGCTTCCAATACAGTAATATTTTTTAATTTTTTAAAACATGCTACTGTGTTTTGAGGTAAGAATTTAACTAATGACGATAATGTTTCATGAAGTCTAGGAACCATGTATCTAGTAAAATTTAATAATTCATCAGTTTTATTTTCTTCATTGAATTTCACGATATCTGAAAAAAACACAGTTTGAACTTCTGGATAAAATCTATCTTCTATTGATGTGTCTATTGTATCAGGATACATTAAAAGACTCAATATTGACATTCTGCAACCATCTTCAAATTTATCACTTGTTCCATTTACTTCCAATATAAAATCTTTAAATAAATATCTTTCACAAAGATCACCCTTTTCTACATCAAACTTACCGAAATTTTCTATGAACCTTTTTTCTTTTGTTAATGTTCTCCTCATTTTTTTTTCCTTTTAGTTATTTTTATATAAAAGTTGTAAGAGTTCAATACCTTCCTAAACTTTTTATATAAATTTCTATATTGTATATTTAAATTATGTCTATTGTCCAAAAGACTCATTTTTATGTTTTGACAAGTTACAGTTTTATAATCGCATTCCTTTTCTTTTATCCCAACAAACGGACTTAAGCTGTTTCTAATTAAATTTTTTACTTTTTCATTTATTATTTTATTACATAATTCATATCTACTTTTTTCTAGAATTGAGAATGTGTCAGTCAGTTTGCTGTTCCATTCATTTTTAATCGATTTTGGGTTAACTAAAATCGAATATATAGTCATCAAAAATTTAATTTTTAGTCTCAAAATCAGAATAATAATATCTGGTCTTTTAAAATCATGAAAGTATTCATATCTTAATATACCAATTGGAAACTGGAAGTAATCAGCTATATTCCATATGCTCGCACCTTTTTCAAAGCATAATAGTTTAGTTTTGAATAAATCAAAATTATTTAATAATGTTGTATCATAATCATATGATCTTCTTTTATCTAAGAAGACCTTTACTATTGAGTTAACTCTTAATTTTTGATAAAAATTATAAGAGATTAATTCAAAAATATCAGAAAAAATTATTTTGTCTAAATTGAGATATAAGTCTGATTTAATAAGCTCATCTTTTGATATGAATTCAGTAATTCTTTTAAATTTCTCTTCTTTTAATATTATCAAACTGTCATTAATCATATTTTTTAATTTTGAAAATATCTTTACTAAATATTTAACAAACTCAAACGAATCCATTATTTTATTAAATTCTTCTATAGATTTTTCATCGGAATCTATTATTTCTTGTTTTTTATCCAAAAATTCCAATTTTAGTTCATAAAATTTTTTAACAAGTTCTTTTATGTTTTTGTACTCATACTTATCACTAGCTTCGTCATTTTTAAGAATAAAATTATATACCGGAATCAAATAAGTTCCGACTAGAAGTTCTATCAACCTATCTGATTCCACAATCATTTTATTTATATAAATATTAAAGCACGCGCTGCACTCATTGACTATAGTATCGATACTTTTTTCCAACTTGAATATTGACGAATACGTTAATTTTGGATTCAAATATGAATATTCTGTTGCATTTCTATTGTGTTTCTTTTCATAATTTGTATGTTTTACTAACTTGGATCTAGAAATTTTATCGTTTATCAAACATTTTAAAATAGAAGATTTATCTATTGAAAAAACGAAATTAGTGTTATATGTTTCTATATTTTCTAGGGCATACCATTCCGTAATATCATAATCTCCAATGATAGCTTTCAAATGATCTTCTGTGTTATATGATGCGATTGAGTTATCAGAATTATCTCTTAATGATACATTATGTTTAACTACTGAGTCGAAGTATCTATATGATAGATTGGAGATTTTATTTTTGTTTTTATGATTTAAACCGATATTTTTATCTAGTTCTAATTCACTAGCCATCGACTCTGAATTATATCTCAGTATTTTATTAGAATTTACAATAGTAATAAACGGTTTAAAGTAATTGTAATTTGAGATTAACTTGTTTCTTGTTTTTATTGAATTACCTCCAATTATATAATAATCTAATGAATTTCTGGTGTGTTCTTTTATTTTTAACGAGTCAAAATCTAAACATAAGCATTTAACCAATGAATTACTGTTATTTATTGATGGTCGAATAGCTCTTTTAGTATAAACTAATTCATCTGGATTATTGCAAAATAAATTGTAATCAAAATTGTAAAGCACAGATAGAAAATTGTAAATTATGATTGAAGTTCTAAGATCTACTTCTGATATATAATTTTTATTTTCAATATCATTACCGTAGTAGAAAAACATCTCTGGATTTGAAACTTTTAAATCGCACAAAACAAAATATTTTCTGTAAAAATAATTACCGATTATATTTTGATTGTTTTCGCCAAACAGATAGTTCTTATTTATTGTTAGTAGTTTGTCTAAATTGAAGTTATCTCCTTTTAAATATTTTAATATTTTAAGAGTTTTCAATAATCTAGATACGTAGAACTTTACTGTTGAAAAAAAGCAATTTATATTTTCAGTTTTTACATTTAATTCATCATTTTGAGAAATAATATCTTTTATTTCACCATCACAAAGATATTTTTTACCTTCTACAAATAAATTATTTAAATTGTGTAAAAAGTATTTAAGATTTTCATCTATATGAGATCCAAACACCAATTTTAAATTATATTTTTTTAAACATTTGTAATTTAATATTTTTTCTGCTAATTTATAATTCGATAGACATATTAATAATGTTATATAGTTTGAAAGATGTTCAAACATAAGTTTAAATTTGTATCTTGGAAAAAGTCTTAATTTTCGTGATTTTAATTCTCTATTAATTTCTTTAAACATACTAACAAAAATAAAAGGAGCCATTGTTATAGGATATGGAGAAGTGTTGGTATGAAAGATTATATTATTGTTTGCTGATTGGTTATAAAAGAATATTCTAGATAAAGTACTACTACTTATTTTGAAACTTATACCACCAAAAAATTCTTTGGGGTTGAATGATTTTATAGAATGAGGTATTTTTTTATCATTAACACTATCTGATGTCAGCATTTCCACAAAATTATTATAATATGAATCATTACATGTTGATTTTTGGCTTTTGGACTCTAAATCTAAAATTTTTATAATTTTATTATCAAAATAAAAATCATTAAACAGTGATTCTAATTTTTTTAATGAACATTTATTCATGAACAATGACATATATTTAACATTTCTGTAATCTCCTAAATAAACAATACCTCCTTTCCTTAAACAATTTAATTTTCTGGATCTGCTCGAACCTATCAAAACATTATCCTTAATGACATTATAAAAATTTAACTTATTTTTCTTTGTAATCATCTTATCCTCATAAATAGTTTACTTTAACGATAAATTAGATAATGTTCCGAATATTTTTAAAATTTAATTTTTATTTAATCAGATAGAAAAGAAAATAAAATAGAAAGGAATTAAAAACTAAAATTAGTAAAATTAATAGAATTGTTATCTATAATGTTTATTTTATGCTAAATGATCATCAAATACGCACTTATGTATCCAATCAGGTACTGTTTCAAGAAATTTTCTAATTTCATCTTTGTTCATTTCAGGAGGAGGTATGAAGCAGAAAATAGTTGGAATAGATACTTTATCTGGCCAAGCAGACACAAATCCATCAGACAATATTAATATTCTATCATTTTTATCCTTAACACATTCATTAAATGCGGGGATAATGTCCGTTCCTCCCCTACCTTTTATCTCTATTTCATCAATAATTTTATGAACTTTAAATTTTTGATGGATTTCTGTATCGATTACATACACAGTAATATCGTCTTTACTTTGAACTCTTAGATTTACAATTCCTAAAGCGCATCTTAATTGGTTATTAGACATTGAACCTGAAGAATCTATAATAACTCCTACCTTAGTTCCAACATATTTCCTTCCAGGAAGAACGACACCCTGAAGAAATTTTGATATTGTACCTAATCTCTTTTTAGGTTTAGAGAAAGTTCTTTTCTGAATCTTTTCTCTAAACGCTGAAAATGTATCAAATAATTTAGGGAATTTGTCTCTAACTTCCAACTTAGATACAAATTCTTTTAATTCACCAGATTCCAAACCAGGAAACAATGCTTTTTTATAATAACAATTGTAAAATACAGATTTACTTAATTCTTTATTCATGCATTTTTCAACATTACTATTATCCATCAAATACATGTGTTTTGATAAGATCATATTCTTAGATTTCGTTCCTGGCAGCTTTAATTTATAAGTAGAAATTTTCTCACTTTTAATAGCCTTTTCATAGTTACTAGAATCGGAATTTTGATCATTTGATTCATTTTCTGAATTATCATCCGAACTATCATTTCCTTCCGATTTACAATTATTATCTTTATTATTACCTGACTTATCATTTAAATTTTTATCATTTTCCTTATTTTCATTTTCTGCTTCATTATTATCTTCATTTGATTTATCTTTTGAATTACCTTTATTCGATTTATCACATCTCTTATTATCATTTTTGCTATTTTCATTAGAACCAGAATTATTTTCATCGCTATCTAAACCCCCATCATCATCATTATCATCACCATCGTCATTCTTTTTATCACTATTACATTTATTGTTATCCTTATCAATTTCATGTTCATCTAAAATATCCATTTTCGAGTCTTCCATCATTTTAACCAATTCTTGATAATACTCTTCAGCAGCCATTTTCTCCGGCAATTTTAATAGAGCCGGATCTATAATACCAAATCCTAATGAATTGAGAAAATCCACACTGCTTTTAAATTCTGAACCTAGAAATGAAAATTCGTGTTGTAAAATACTGTAAATAGAAAGGTTACAAGCCAATTGCCAAAGGATTGGATGCTTATTTCTTCCCCTTTCTTGATGATCCAATACAAAATGATAATTTAATTTTATAATTGAGAAGAGAAGTAAAAGTACTTTATTTTTATCGCTATCTACTTTATTCAAAATATGTTCGTTTATAATTATTTGATAAGACGGAGATAAACAACAGAAAGTATTGAAGAATGGAATAGGGGAAATTTCATCTTCTTTAACATTTATACTAACTATTGGAGACAAGGTTATTTCAACGAAATATGGATGATGCTCTCTAAATTTATTTAAAGCAGTAAACAGGTATCTTTTGTTATTGTTTGACAGCATTCTTTCTCTCCTAAAACACCTTAAATTTATCAGAAATTACGTTTGTGATTCCTCTTGGAATAACCAATTTATCTTTAGGTAATTTCTTGGCTTGTTCAGCCATGCTTACAATAGCAAAATACGCTAATTCTGGACTTCTTTTATCGTATACTTCCTTCAAAAATTTCATAACTCTGTTAAACATTTCAACATTATTAGATTTTGCAACTAGAGACATAATCACAATTTGAGCTTTATCATGTTCCTTCTCTGATGGAAGAGGAACTTTTCCTTCAAGAACACTGATTGGATCTGGTAAATCCAAGCTAGTAATAAATCTTTTTAGTTTAATGGCTGTAGACTCACCTAGACACGATGTCAACGCCATAATTAAAGCTTCATCTTTAGTTAACCCCTCAATATTATCTACAGACAATATGGAGCAATAAGCAGAAACAGCATTAGTAGCTGATCTAATTGAACAGTATGGATCAGTTTTATCACCTTCACTAAGGAATTGAGGGTTGTTGGAGAAAAACTGTACGAAGATTGGGATATACTTTTCTAAATTTTCCTCATAAAGATTTTTATTCAATACAGGAAAGTTAGGAGACCAAGTCTCATGACTTAACTTTTTACCCTCCAACCTGTTGAAATAGAACTGTTTACCAGACAAAATCATAAATGTTTTCCACCAGTTTACTGGCGGTTCCCAATTAAATACAGCGCATCTATTAACGATAGCTGGTTCGAATGGCTGCGCTCCGGCAGACACTCCTGGAGGATTACCAGCAATAAAAAACCAAACATCTGTTAATAAATTGTTACCCAAAATTTTCTCATTAATAATTCTTTGAGCTACAATCCTTACGTGTTCTGGAGCAGTATTAAGTTCATCAAAAAACACTACAGCAGGATGTTTAATATTCAAACTGGAATCCATTTTAAATTCGATCTCGCCCAATTCTTGATTATAAATTGGATATCCTAACACATCCTCCCTGTCTCTTGAATTTAAGAATACAGGATAAAAATTTCTTTGCATTTTTTCAGCGAACTTTTCTATTAATGAAGTTTTAGATGAGCCTGCACCACTACGCAAAATAACCGGAAGTCCAGTCTGTGCTACTATGAATGGAACTACGTTCATTACTTTAATCCTCCCATGTTAGAGAATAAAACGAACTTTTCTTTTGCTCTTTTCTTTTTCTTCATTTTCTCTTTTCTCGATTATGTTAAACGTGAGGTGTGTACCTCAACTTTAAGTAATTAATCTTTTCAAAGAATTCCAATTCAAAGCATTTATTTAATTCATCGGTATCTTCTACTACATCATCATCGGATATTTCTTTACTTTTGAATTCTTGTAATTCATTATTTAATTTTGATTTGAATTCATATACTTCTTTATCATTTTCTAAAAAATTCATTAATATCATTTTTGTTAAATTATCGCTTCTTTCTAAAGAGAAGACCTTTTTACCGTATTCTCTATCATTAAAATGCCTGGATAGCATTGATAAAATTACTGTATCTAATTCATCTAAAAATTTTTCTTTATTTTCATCATATTTTCTTGTATCATTATCTAAATGATAGAAAAAGCTTCCTAATACAGTTCTTGTATCTTCATCATCACTTTTTTCACAGAAGTTTCTAAAATTATCCTTATTTAAAATTTTAATGCATTCATCAAAACTATAATTATCATTATAAAATACGATTGGTACTATGGTTTCGTATAGTAACTCTGGATAGAAAAATAGGGTAAAATCTCTTTTCAGAACTTTTGAAATCATTATTGTTCTCCCAGCTCCTCAAGAATGATACAATTCAAATTTTTCTTAAACTCAGATTCGAAATTTTTACTACACTTGAAATATTTAGGTATTTTTCTATAAAAGTTTTCTCTTGTAACTGTATTGAATATATATTTTTTAATATTTTTAAAATCTGGTACATCTATTTTGTGACCCTTAAATGAAGACGCTATAAATATTGGAATAATTAGAAATGTATGATTCTGTATTGTGTAATTTTCATACATTTCTTTTAGTGAATAATCGAACAACGTTAAACAATATGAATTTATAGCAACATTATCTGTTCCATAATAGCTCCAAAGTAATACTAAAGTTTTATATAATTCTTCTAAATTTTTTCTGCTATTACCATTTAATTCATCCATGGTTTTTTCATAAGTTATTTCTCCATATTTATCCAACCATAGATAAGCATCTTTTTTATTGACTACAAAATATGAAATATATTCAAATAATCTCAAATTCTTAATGTTGTCTTTCCCGATTTTTATTTTGTCAATCAAATCTGTTACCAGAAATTTTGAGCATTTAGATGTTGGAATAAGTAGTATGTCATTAAAATTCAGAGCATCACTAGAATCTTTTAATACCAATGAGTTTGAAAAGTTTTCAAAGTTGAATTCTACTAACATTCCAGAGTCCCTCCGGTTTGTTATCCAGCATTACCAAAACAGTTGGAGCAACAGAACTAGATAAGAATTTTACTAAATTTCCGTTTATTCTGAAATCTTTATCTGTATATGCAGTATCATAATCCAGCCTATTTATCAAAGAAGTAAAATCTTTTTTATTGTTATTATTTTCATAATGTAATATTGTGTGACAAATTAATATTGTTAATGTAAAAGCTTTTAAAGCATCTTCTGGAGAATATATAAATTCAACTTTTGGATCTTTGTCATCTTCACCTAAGAAGCAATGTTTTGCTAACTTCCTGTTTTGGAAGAATTGTTCACACATATTTATGTATTTACTCCAGATGGCTTTATTTTCAAAAGTATCTTTAGCCAACAACAATCTTACTATTAACTCACAATAGAGATCTACAGTTCCATAAGTTTCTATGTAATCAGACATGATTATTAGATCGTTTACATCCATTCTCCATATTTCTTTAAGATGTTTATTTAAATATTTTACTTTATCAGTATAGTCGTTGTTTTTTACTACTTTTATAGCCATTCTTTTTCATCTCCGATTCTATCATTAAAAACCCTAATCACTTTAACTACATAACTAGTAACTCCTAACAATTTTGATATTTCGTCATCAGAATAATTATTTTTTAATAATCTTTTTATTTCATCTACAACTAAACCGTTTATCTTGACTCTTTTTTCGTGTCTTTCTTCCCTTATGGTTTTCATCTCAGTTTTTCTCTGCGTCATATGCTGATTGAATTAGCATAGAAAGTTCTTGTCTGTTTTGTACGAGATTTGTCATATTGATATCTTCCAGGGATAAATCATTAAATTTGAAAATTGAGTTATCTTTTTTTGAATATACAGCAATTTTACCTTTCAGACTTCCCAGCTTAAACATTTTTGAATTCTTATCATTTTTATTTATTTTATATAACAAACGTCCTAGTGGTTTATATATCCATTCGTCTATTACTCCATCGTCAATAATTTCATTTAAACAATTCAATAAATCGGATTTGGAAAACTCTGAATAGCTCTCCACCATATACTCTGTTAATTTACTGGAAAATTCATGATAATTTTTTAATTCATTTTTAAATTTTAAAATACTCTCGAAAACCTCATTATCCACAGAATCCATGAGTTTTTCTAAATTATCTTTAGTCAGATGTTCATAATCTAATAATAGAAGTTTTAGATTATTTGGATTATCTAATATTTCTCTTGATAAATGTTTATCTAACAAATCTTTAACGTCTTTTACGGTTATAAGAGCCTCTTCATAAATATTTAAATTTTTATCAAGCCTGATTTCTATTGCTTTTTTCAAATATTTAACAACCGCGTCAAATAATTTGTTTTTTCCAACAACTTCAGCTTTTACTAAGTAATCATTTAAAATCATTAATATTAACCCAACTCCGAAAGGCAATTTTTCAAGTTCTTCATTAAACAGATAAGAGATTTCTATGACTTTGTCTTTTGAAGAAACAAATTTATCTGGATGCGTATTAAAATAGTATGGAATAAAAACTCTTACTTTTTCTATTGAGACATTTTCAATTGAGCTTAGTCTTACAATTGTGTTGAATATATAATAAGGGATTATAGACGACATTTCATAACATAAAGCCTTCAAATCAACAGCATTATTGAATTCCCCATACAGTTTGGATGGAACTGCTATAGGACAATATGAACTTATTACATTATCAAATATTATTGTTTTATGTTTAGTGATTATATATGGAAACAGATAGTCCAAATAAAGATTAACTCCAACATCAAGAAAACATATCAGACCAAGCTTTTTGTTTTCTGCTATCATCATTTCTTTTTCCTCTCTTTTTTATTGTTTTAAAACAAAATTTACAATTAAGACAATCTTTACAAACATTAACACCATTTTCCATTGGACATATTAGAATCTTTTTAGTTTTTCCGTTTAGATAAGTATTTACTGTTTTCCTAGAATTATAATTTCTGAATATCAAGTCGAAATCGAATTTAGAATATTCATTATCATTTTTGTCTAATATTACATAGCATGTAGGCAACCTAACCTCAGAATTTTCTAATTTATAAAGATTATATAAAAGAGATCTATCTA
>JAWCQE010000008.1:0-30257 GCA_038869895.1 Candidatus Pacearchaeota archaeon | reverse complement strand
ACTTATGGCAAGAGGTTAAAATCTACTGCATTAAACAGAAAAAAGATATTTCTGAATGGTTATCTGAATTAATTAAGAAAGAACTCAAGAAAAAGGATTAATTTTTTTGTTAGACTTTTTTTACAAATGATACTTATTTTACAAAGCCCTTTTTATTATGTATCTTTTATAAGAGTATTTTTATTAGAAAGTTTTATAAATATAAAATAATAATAATAATATATATGGTCAAAGTAAAAATTGAATTGGATGGGTATAAATGTGAAAGGTGTGGTCATAAATGGGTGCCAAGAAAAAAATTAATCCCTATTAAATGTCCTAAATGTTCCTCTCCATATTGGGATAGACCAAAGAAGAAAAATGGGATTTAGATTCCTTTCTTATTATGGAATGTTAGCATTAACCCATTTATTTATTCAAATATCTTTAGGACATAGAGAATATTTAAATCAACTGAATGAGAAAGAAGATAAGCAATATTATCCTAAAATAGCTATAATAATTCCTTCTTATAATGAAGAACCTAATAATGTTTTAAAATGTGTCAAATCATGTTTAAATCAAAAATATAAAGGAGATTTTAAAGTTTATTTTATTGATGATGGGAGTAAGGATAAAAGGGCAGTAGAAGTATTAAAAACTATTAAAGATAAGAGACTTATAATAATTGATAATAAAGAAAATAGGGGAAAAAGAGAGGCTCAAAAATGTGCTTTTGATATTATTCCTGAAGATATTGATATTTTTATTACTGTAGATAGTGATGCTTCACTTGATAAGATGGCAGTTTATTATATAGTTCAACCATTTAAAGATGAAAAAATAGGAGGAGTAACAGCAAATGTAAGAGGAAAAAGCATAAACATTTTATCCCACCTAATTGATTTAAGATATTTTGTAGCATTTAATCAGGAAAGAGCAAGTCAAAGTTTATTTGGTACAGTATTTTGTATGTGTGGAGTTTTATCAGCTTATAGGGCTAAAATAATAAGAAAAGTCAAAGAGGAGTATGTAAATCAATATTTTTTAGGACAAAAATGTAGTTATGGAGATGATAGATATTTAACAAATTTAGTATTAAGGGAAGGGTATAAAACAAAATATCAACCAAAAAGCAAAGTAATTACTTCTGTTCCATTGACATTAAAAAGCTGGTTATCTCAACAAAGAAGGTGGGCTAAGTCATATTTAAGAGAATTAATAATTACTTTTAAAATGTTATGGAATGAACCTAAAAAATTACACCCATATGCTTGGTATGATATGATTATCCAATTTATTCTTCCTATTATGCTAACAATATCTTTAATTTTAATGATTTTTAATACAATATTTTCAGGAATTATTTTTTTATTTGGATATTTGGCTGTATTAATAGGAGTGGCTTTAATAAGAGGAGTATATTCTTTTATTAGAACAAAGGATTTAAGATTTTTTATATTTCCAATTTATGCTTTTTTGCATGTTTTTCTTTTAATTCCAAATAAATATTATGCTTGGTTCACACTTTATAAAAATTCTTGGGGAACAAGGGAGTTAAATAATGGGCAGAGGGAATATAGTAAGATTTAGTATTTTATTTATTTTTATTTTATATTTAATTATAACATGGCAATTTGAATTTTATCCAATTCCAAAAATAACTACATATACAGTATCTCTTATAGCTAATTTTATTAATATTCCTACCTATATTTATAATAATTTATTAATTGTAGATTTGGGAGGATTAAAAAAAATATTTAATATCTCGTCAGAATGTTCTGGAGTTGTTCTTTTTATTATATTTATTTTTAGCACTTTTTTAATTCCAGGGTATAAATTAAAACATAGGATTATATCTCTTTTATTTATTCCTTTTTTATTAATTGCAAATAGCTTGAGAATTTTGATGAGTGTAGTAATAGCAAAATATTATGGTGTTGGATTATCATTATTTTTCCATGATACAATAGGGCAGGTATTTATTTTTGGTGTAGGTATTACTTCTTATTTAGTATGGTTAAAAATAACAGGAAATTTTCCCATAAATTTATCCCGTTCTTTTTAATTTTTTTGAAATAAAAATAGATAGTATAACAAAAGCAAATACTATTGCAAAAAAAGAGGGAATTTTAGCTTGATAATTTTGAATAACTGCTTCGATAATTAAAATAATCCCTCCTGCTGTGAATATAATCTGCCAGATAAAATTATCTTTACTTATATATAATCCTAATAAAGCAAATAAAACTCCAATAATAACAAAAAAATAAAATATTTGATTTTTATATTTAGATACTGCTTTATTAAAATTAGTATTACATTGTTCTAATAAATTTTGAGCTGTTTGATTAAATTCTGGTGGCGAATTTATTTTATCTATATATGGTTGAATATTAGAGGGACAAAATTTATCATAAATGGGTTCTGGAAAAAAGGCGCTTATCCCTAAATTAGTTCCTACAACTAAAAGAATAGCCATTAAAATTCCGAATATAATTTGAATTCCTAAATTTATTCCTTTTGTTTTTCTCCTCATTTTATCCAAAAACTACTACTAAAGATGTTAAAATAATCAAATTCATTAATGCATGAAATGTTATAATAAAAGCAAGATTATTAATTTTATCCCTTAATAAAAAGAACATACCAATTATAGCAAACAAAAAGGCTGATAAAAATGCTCCGATATTTGCATATACAGCAGTGAGTCCTTGAGTAAATTCAGGATAATTATAAAAACCAGTAACATAAGCTGAAACATGGGCTAAAGCAAATAAAAATGCTTGTCCAATAAAGGCAAAACTTTTACTTTTAAATAAATTTAAAAGTAAAACATAAACAACTGATTGAAAAAAAACAGATTCTACTATTGGAGCAAATATGATAATTATTATTGTTTTTAAAGAGTCAGCTATAGCATTTGGAACAATTGGTAATCCTAAACTAAAATAAGGAATAAATTTAACTATTAAATAAAAAAAACCACTTAGAACAACTGCAAAAATAATTGAATATCCTAAATTTTTTTTAGATAATAGAATTAAATCCTTTTTAAAGTCATTATTATAATATGCTACAATAGATATAATTATAAATGCGATATAAACTGATAAAAGTGATAAAAGAGAATTATTCCCTGCTATTAAAATTCCGAGTAAAACTGATGTTGTTATAAGTAATAATATCGTTGATTTTATATCTTGTTTATTTGCCATTATCTTGTCACCTTATATGAGAATACTTTTTTAATTAATAGAATATTTAATATAAACAAAAATATTATAAATCCATAAATTAGAAATATTCCTGCTTTTTGTGATTTAGTTAATTCTCCAATAATATAATTGCCATTTTTATCATAATAACTTAAACCGGAACCATCTTCTATTAGTATTATTCCCGTTTTTAAATAATTGTTAGTTGATTCTTGAGCTAATCTATCAAATTCTATTATATCTTTATCACTAACCTTAAGATAACCAAATCTTGGGGGAATTTCAATTAAAAATGTAGTAATTTTCCATGTTGTTCCAGTCATAATAGATATTAAAATTAATGTCCCTATACTAAATATTAATAATCCTTCAAAAAATAATAACCATTTTAATTTTCTTTTTCCAAAAATAGATAATACCATAATTAATAGTCCTATACAAATCATAGAAATACTAATTCCCCAAAACCACCACGGAAGGCTTATTTTATCTTTGTATACAGTAGAATAAAAACCTTCCCCTTGATATCCACTCCTAAATATCCTTGCATCATTATCTAAAGAAATACCTGCCTGACGATTTAATATTTTAATTAAATTTGGATTTCCTCCATATTCTTCAAATAAGTAATTTAAAGCATTTTTGTCATAATAATCTAATTTTCCATTTGTTATAATTGGTAATTTCTTTTCTGTATATAATTCCATACTTCTTTTCTCAAAATTCCTTTCAATTACCATATGACCAAGAAAATTTAATCCTAAAAATTTTTTTAAATATTTTGGAACTAAACCTCCTTGTGTGTGTGACCACCTGTCTTGAGCCAACCAATGAAGTGTTAGTCCATGGCAGAAGCATCTTTCTTCATCATTTCCTGCGTTTTCAAGACAAGCTTGTGTTCCCGCTCCTAATTGGTGGGTTCCTAAATAAGAAACGGCTTTATTATCAAAATAATGTAGAACTGGAACATCGGCTGATAAAACGCCAGTTATAAAAGATTCAAAGTTTTTTCCATCTCTACACATAACAGTAATCGGACTATCAACTTCGTCAAAACCTTGTAAGGTAAACTTAATATGATTTTTAAAGAAAAAAGCTGAAGTATTGGGAATTACAATTAAAAAAAACAATATTATTATAATATAATTTTTGTTCATTTTTCGTATTTAATTAATTTATTATGAATTAGTGGAATAAAAGAAAGTAATACCCATAATTGTTTTTTAAAAGCATAATATATGGTAGCTATTCCTAAACTAATTATACCTCCAATTGATAAATAAACAGCATGAATAAAATTAATTATTCCTTGTCCACAAACAGGACATACCGGCATACCACAAAGATTACCAAGACACATGTTTATCTCCTTTTATTTTGTCTAAATCCTATAGCAATAAAAACAATAATTATGAATACAATCACTATTATAGCAGAAATAATTGTAATTATTAAATAAGTATTAGTTTTTTCTTTTTCTGTATAACTGGCTAAAGTTGTTATTGGATATTCAAATTGTAATTGAGGTTTTGTAATATCGGAAAAGACAGCAAATCCTTTAAAAGTATATGTAGTTCCTGCTTGTTGAAAATTATAAGATGATACAAATATTCCTTGAGAAGTTTTGGTAAATGTAAGGGGAACTTCCTCTCCTGATGGTGTTCTTAAAACACCTGTTACTGATTGAACATCCTCATAATCTCCTGCAGAATTTTTTATTTTAACATTTATCTGATGAGTTCCTACACTAACTCCCAATCCTGTATATGTTGATATATCTTTATTATCTATTTCAAAAAATTGGACTTGAGAAACATCCTGTAAAGTTACAAGCAATTCTTCACTATCTCCAATAAATCCTCCTTTATTAACTTCAATTTTTACTAAAACCCCTCCTGGTATATTTGATTTAAATGAAAGGCTTGTTTGGCTTAATGGGGTATATGATACATCATTTATTCCTTGTTTAATTATAATTTTTAAATCAGAAACAGATTCTAAGTTATTAGTATCTAAATTTAATATTTTCCATGTGCATATAACCTCTTTTCCTACAAATGCTTGTGTAGGACAATTTAACAATAAATCGAGAGTTTGAGATATTTTTATAGGTTTAGATTGTTTAAAATTTTCTCCATTAGGGTCTCCAGCTATAACTTCAATAACCAAATCCGCTGTTCTTGGATGACTATATTTAAAATTCAAGGTTACTTTTCCTGTCGAATCTGTAAATGTATTAATCCTTGTTCCAGCAATCTCAACATTATTTTCTAATATGCGGGCTAAAATTGGTTTATTTGCCTTATTTGGAACATCAGACGATAGTATAACTTGTATATTACTAATTGGTTTATTTATTCCAAATGAAGAATTAGAAATAATGCTAATGAATTTTCCAGAAGGAATACATTCTGCTTTATTAATTGAAGATTGGGCACATAAATAATCTTGTAAACATATTCCATTTTCGGAATTTTGGGTAGAATTATCATTTTCCCACCTATATGAAATAATTTCTTTTCCAATATATTTAGAAACTTTTTGCACGGTATTGGAAGATAAACATCTTGTGGCTTGATTTAAGAAATCAGATTCAGTTGCAGTAAATAAATCTTGAGTTATTTGGCATTGATTTTGGATACATTGTTCTATTAATATACCATTCTTATCTTTTTCTTGAGAACATGCAAATTCTGGGGTGCTGGAGAAAGAACATCCTATATCTGTTCTTGGAATAATTTTATTCCCTACGCATTGTTCATATTGACTAACTTTTGCACCTAAATCTCTAAATGCTAAACATGAATTAATATCTTTAGGGTCTTTAGCACAAACTTTATAAGTTGTAGATGTAATACATTGAATTTCACCCTCTTTACAAGTGTTTACTTTATCACATGAACAAATATCATTATAGTTAATTCCATCATTTGTTAATTTACATAAAGTATCTCCTGGACAAGAATCAGGGGTAGAACTAAACCTATACCCTGTTTTACCAGATATTGTTACTTGGACACATTTAAGTATTTGTTTAGTTCCATCAGAAATACATTGTTGTTGCCCAGGAGAACAAGTACCTTCTGATGGCAATTCACATGAATTAGTAACAATATTAAATACTAACCCAGTAGGACAATATTTTTCAGAACTCCATACTAAACATAAACCAGAGGTTATACATTCTCTATAAGTATTTTCTGAAATTTTTTCTTTTTGTCCTAAATAACATTGACTTGTTGGACAAGCTAATGCTCCTAATCCAGTTCCATGATTTTGAGTTAATTTATAATTAGAATCTAATAAGAAACATTCTTGACCAGTAGGAGCAGTGTATTGAGTAGTACCAAATACATTGCATATTGAACTACCACCTAAAGGATTGGATATTGTTTTTGTGGAATCACATTTTTGATATTTAGTGAAATCGTTTGGAATAACTTTTTTACAAAGTCCGCCATTTGAAATTTGACTCCATCCACTTTCTTTACAAATTGGATTAGTTAAAGTAGCTTCTCCTGAACCTATCTCACTACCATAAGGACATACTGTATATCCTGAAGTATATTTAGTATAACCTGATTGGCAATTTCCAGAATTTGGATTAATTACACATTTTATTTGATTTGTAATACAAGTTTCTCCATTGGGATTAGTTGGTGAAATTAAAAGTTTGTTGCATGTTAAATCATAATTTCTTGTTCTTATATATCTATTAGTTACATCTGATAAATCTTTATTTTTAGGATTAAATGTTACTACATCTCCCCTTAAAATTCTTTTTTCATCAGTAAAATAAGTTATATTGGGTGTAGTAGATAATACAAAATTTGAAGGAGAATTACTACAAAATGGAAAATTTATATCATTGGGACAAAAATTAAAATTTGCAGAATATACTAAGTTTGAATCACAATGTATTAATCCTTGATTACATTGTTCTCCTGTTTGTAATTGATTATTAGTGTTTGCATTACCTCCAATATTAAAATATCTTGCTCCTAATGTTCCTGTTGAGGTTATTGCACATAAAAATAATTTTCCATTTAAATAATGAACTTCCACATAAGGATTGGGTAAACTAAATAAAAATGAAGATTTTGTTTGTCCACAATTATTATTGCTTATAGGGCTAATAGTTGAAGAAACAAGTTGATAACTTTGTAATGTAGAAGTTCCAGGGATAGCAAAGGCAACAGATGCATCAAAAGATAAATAATTAGTAGTTCCTCTAAAATTAACTATATTATCGCCTATCGGTTTATTAACAGTCATAGAACCACTTACTATACACTCATCTGCATCACATCTATAAGAATTGGTTGATAATATTTTTGTATAAGGTGAGTTAGGGTCCTCAGAATTTTTTATAAATTGCCCACCAGCAGTGGGTGTTACTGTTATTGCAAATGGGAAATTTGGCATGTTATAGTATCCTTTAAAATAAAAAAAAATAATTAAAAATAAAATTATTGATAAAAAAATAATTAAACTATTTTTTTTATATTTCATTTTAAAAATATTTTTGCCATAAAAGGTATTATTTTATTTAAGTATTTTTATTTTTTTATGATATTTAATTTATTTAATGAATATAATATTAAAGCTCCAAATAATCCTTCATCTAAATTTCCTATTAAAGGAAGATTATCAGGAATAAACTCAATAAACCCAAATCCTAAATTAGATAAATAAAATAAACTTAATAAAAGAGGAATAATCCAAATATTTTTTATAATTTTTTTAACCATATTAAAAATTTACTCCTTTTGAATCAATAATCTGATTTTCTGATGATATTAATTTAATTTCTCCTGATGTAATACTTTGGGGGACACATAATTTAAGGTTATAAGAATTTTTTGAATATCCAGGTAATAATGGCTCTTTTACATTAACACTGACAGATGTTTGTTTACCACCTGCTTCTAAGAATAATTCTCCAGAGTCTGAAAAAATACCAAAATTCAATCCACACATTATAGAAGACCGACTAACACAATTAGATGATTCAATCCTTAAATCTCCATTCTTAATTAATGGTAGACCAAATGGATTGCGGATTACTACATCACATGATACTTGTTTTTGTTTTTCTCCAATATTATTTTGTAAAAAATTAAGATTGTTATTAAAATAAAATCCGAATAATATTATTATAAATCCTAATACTATAATCAAAATCCCTTTTTTCTGTTTTTTACGCATATTTCCTCCAACCATAATATATTAACCCTAACCCAGCTATAATAATTATTATTGATATAGGACTAAAATTTTTTATATTAATTATTTCTCCAATATTTCCTTCATTATTTTGACATAATTTTGTCCCACCTTGTTCAGCACATATTGAAGATTTATCTACACAAACATTATCAATTATAATTTCATCTGGTTGACATGAAACTGTGCTACAATCTTTTGGAGATAATGAAGGAGTTTCGCCCGTTTCACATAGTCCATTGTCAGGAGTCCATAACCTTTTGCAATAACAATCCACATTATTGGGATTAACTAATTCATATCCCAACCCACATGAACTCCTTATTGGACATTCTAATAATGGAGTATTATTGGTGTTTTTAATAATGTTAAATGTAGAAATTGATGTTGCACCAGAATTTTGAGTTATCTTACCATTAACATCTAATTTTTTGCCATCACAATACCATGTAGATTCAATAGTATAAGTTCCTGCCTCCCAATATTTTGTTTGTGAACTGGAAAAAGAAACTGTATAAAACATTGTAGCATAAGCTGAAGGTGGTAGAGTTTCATAATGGTCATCTAAAATATTAATACCTTTTTTTAATAAAAAATTAGCTCTAAGAGATGTTAAACAACTGCTATCAACAGCTTGATAATCATTAATAATTATGTCTTCCCCTGCATTATAGTTTGATTTAGTAGTAGTAATAACAAATTGTTTAAGAAAAGATTTGGGGAAAATATCAACTTTCATATTATATATTCCATTATTTAAATTATTTGAAGGAATTGATGATAATAGAAGTTTATTATTAAAAAACAAAAATCCAAATAATATTATTATAAATATAACAGTTGTTACTAATAATTTTTTCTTTATCTTTTTTTTTCTTTTTACCATATTATTATTTGTTTTTTTTAATAATACTTTTTCCTATTATAACTTTCTAAAAAAAATAAAAGAAAGAAAAAAAATAAAATTATTTAAGCTCCCCATCTCCAAGAAAACCGATAAAGTCCATTACCAGTTCTTGTTGTTGAACCACTCATCTTCTGTTCTACATCTAAGTATATTTTCTTATCACTGGCAATATAATAATTTGCTGGGATAAAAGTTACATAGACAAGCCCATTCTCTGCCGAAGTTGCTCCATTAGTAAAGTCGCATCTTATATTTCTTGTTCTTCCAGTATTTCCACCATCAGAACTTACATCATATCCTTTTTCTACTTTATATACTAAATACCTTGATGAAGTAAAAGAAGGTGTATAAGTTACTTGGAAAGCATCTGTTCCTGTATTCTGACTAATTCCATCACCTGCACATGAAGCAGTAGGAATAGTGCTGTTAAATTCAACAACCATTACTCCTCCAAATGGCAATGCAGATGTTTTTGCATTCCCTAATATAGTCAATTCTACTTGTGCATTTTTATTTGCACCCATAGAAGAATTTAGAGTTTCCTCACTAATTTTTTGTTTTTGAACTAAATCATATGCAGTCATAGTTAAAGTCCCATTTCTATAAGCTTGGTCATTAACTATATTCTTTGTTCCTCCACCCTGGAATTTAATTGGTTCAACATAATAAGTTTCATTTGAAACCCAATATGTATATTCTAAATTTGGGTCGGTATTAGTTATAGCTGAAGTTGTAAATGGGTTGTTTCCTGAACTATAATAACTTATTCCCGAAACAGATGTTGTTGAGAATCTATCAATAGTTGCATAAGTAGCTGTTGGTTGATAGTTTTGAGTAACTACGACAGGATTTTGTTGATTTTGTGTATTAGGTAAAGAAACAAATGTTTTCTCAAATAAAGGAGAAGTCATACTTGGCATTGAATAAAATGAAGGAATTGCACCTAACAATAACCCTCCAGCTCCAATTAAAAACAAAACTTTCCTTTTATCTTTTTTCTTAGGTGAAGTAAGAAAACCTGTAATCAACAAAATTATACCTATAACTCCTAAAATGGTAGCTATATTTACTCCTAAATAATCTAAAGCCATATTCTTACCTCCTTATGTTGGACGATTAAATAACTTTCATTATATTAAAATTTTATTACCTATTTTCTCCACAACACTTTTCAACCTAAAGTTGAAACAGTTAGATTAATAGCTTTATTTTTTAATACTTTTTACTTGTTATTCCTACCCGTATCCGTCCTTTTATAGGGTAGATTAATATTCTTTTTAATTTAATGAGCCATTGTATATTTATCATTATTCTTTATAGTTCCTGATTACTAATTTTAAAAATAATCATATATTTTTAAACTTAACTGAAAAAAAAGATAGTAAGGGTTTTAATTAAGGGTTTGATAGAAAGGTTTATAAAGAGAAAAATATTTTAAAATTAAAGATGATTGAATATCAGCAAATAAAAAGTTATCTTAGTATTTTTGGAAATAAAATAGGGAACTTATTTGGGCAAATAGTAAAGTCTATTTCAGAGCAGGGAATGAATATAACAGAAATACAATCTAAAATTATCGCTATAATTATATTATCAATATTGTTATTATTAATAATTAAATTTGTAAATTTTATTCAAAAACCTATAAAATGGACGATAGCATTTTTATTTGTTTTATTAATTATTTCGGTTGTATTTAGTTTTTAAAATGAAAGTATATTTTAAGTTTGGAGCGGTAATAATATTGATATGGTTAGTTTTACCATTAATCTATGCCCAAGTTAATTGCAACCCTTCCCAAATTGAAATTAATTTTACTCAGGGAAACCCAATAACAAAAATTTTATCTTGTGAGAATACACTTAATTCTACAATTAATATAGAAAAAGAAGGGAACTCATTTTCTATTGATGCAAGTTTTATTCCATCTTCATCTAATAGGACTATTAATATTAATCCGAACAATAATTTGACGGCAGGTAATTACTATGGTGTTATTAAATTTAATAATTTTAATTTAGTAATCCCTATATTTATAAAAGTCGAACCTGTTCAAAATCAACAACAAGAAAATCCTCAAACCTCTGGAGGGGTTGTTGTTTTTCCTACTTCTAAAATTGTAGGAGTTCAACAAGGGCAAACAAAAAACCAAAATATACAAATTATTGTCCCACAAAATTATGCTAATGGAAGTATTACTATTCAATCTGTATTATTTAATCCTGATATTGATATAGTAACATTTGGGGATTTAGATTTAGGTGTCTTAAATCCTGGACAAACATTAACAATTCCATTAAAAATTGATGCAAAAGAAGCACAAACTGGAACGTATACGACAGAAATTATTATTTTAGCTACAAATTCTTACGGACAAATTAATCTACCAAAAAGCAGATTAGATATAAATGTTCAAAGTGGAGTTACACCTGTAACAAATATAACTTTTACTCAAAAACCTAATTGTGCTTTAAGTAGTACTAACATGAATTTAAATCAAACTTATTCTTTTACATGTAACGGAGTTCAAAATAATTTAGATATTACACCATTATATAATGAAAATTTTGAGGGGATATCTGTTAATATTGCAGGAGGAATATATACATATACTTTTAAACCTATAAAATCCGCCAATACTAATTTTATTGTTACTTTTAACTATAAATCTTCTCCAGTTTTTAGCCCATTTAAAGAAGAAGTAAGAATAACAGAAGGAGGTTTTGTTGAGGGAACGAGTTTAAAATTATTGTTTATTCCTGAATTAGATATGTTAAATGATAATGAAGAAGTAGCTATACAATTAGTTGATAATAGAACTAGTAGTTTAGTGAATAATCCTGAAATAGAAATTAATGCTTTTTTATTAAATAAATCTGGTAATTCTTTTATTTATAATTTTCAGGCAAATAAAGAATACACAATTAGGGCGAGAAGTCCTGGATATCAAGATTTAGTAAAAAAAATTATAATATCTCCAAAAGAAATTAATTATACTATCTTCCCTGAATCTGGATGGACTTCTACAACATTTATATCAATTAATACATCTATTAATGCTACAATCTTTATTAATGGAGAAAAAAGAGGGGAAAATTTTTATGGTAATTTACCAGTAGGAATAAATGAAATACAATTAATAGCAAAAGGATATAAAACAACGACATTTAATATAACTGTAGAGCCTACCCAAACAATCATAGGATATAATGCTGAATCATTTAAAAAAGGAGTTGAACAAATATTTAGTCTATCAAAAAATGCAAGTTGGGCGGTTTACTATCAAAAAGACCCAACTTCACAAGAAATTATTAAGTATAGTGGATATGGAACACAAGTTAAGTTTATTCCAGATGCCTATGGAAGCTGGATTATTAAATCCGATGGAGTAGAAATTAATAGATACCAAACAAACCAAACAGGATTAATTAAACTTATAATAGATAATTGGCTTTGGTTTTTATTTGGGGGAGTATTTTTAGTTATATTGGCGTTTATATTTATAAAAAATAAATCAGAAGAAGAAAAACAAATTATTTTAAGTTAAAAAATGGGAATTTTTTCAAGGTGGAAAAAAAATAGAATTAAAGTAATTACTCCTTTAAATGAGTCTCAAATAAAAGATAATGAAATAATAAAAAATCAACAACAGACTTTAAATGCCCTTCAATCCCAACTTGCCAATATTTATTCAAAAGAAAAACTTAAAAAAGATAAGGAAAAAAGTATTGACAAAGAAAGTGAATTTAATAAAAAACTGAATGAACAAAAAGAGGATTTAGAGTCATATAAATATGGAAAAATAATTAGTTTAGATAAATTTTATTATTATGTATTTTTTGGAAAAATACCAAGGGGAAAAATTACAAATTATTATTCCAAATGGGCTAAAAATTTAGAATTTAGAGATAAAAATAATGAAATAGTCCTTGGAAAGTTTGGAGGTATTGGAATAATGAGTGGAGGTAAGTTATGTTTAAGAGATATTGATGGAAGTATCTTATCTTATGGAAAAACATTAAACCATATCATGTATAAACCTGATGGATTTGAAAATATGATTAAAGATAAAAAAATCCTTATTCCTGTAGACAAAGATGGAAATTGGTTAGAAGATTTAGATTATAAAGAAATACCAGAACCGATAGACGCGGAATTTGATGAGAATACGGGGTTAATTAAAAGGATTATATGGAGCAAAGTAAAAATAAATGAAGTAAAAAAAATAATTGCTGAAAAAATGCAAAGAATACATAATCTGGAAAATGAATTAGAAAGACAAGATATGGTAGTAATAAAACAAAAAAATGAAATTGATGATTTAAAAAGAAGTTTGAAAGTATCAGAAAGTTTAAAAGATACTGCACAAACTAATTTAAGTAAAAATTTATCTACATTTATTGAATATGATAAAAAAGTAGGAACAATGCATCAACAAATATTAAAATTAACGGAGATTAAGTCAACATATGAAAATTTATTAGATAAAAAAGATGAAATTATAACGCAATTAATTAAAAAATTGGAATTGACGGGAGAGCCAAAATTAGACCAGTTAAAAGCGTCGATTAAAGATGATTTAGAATTTTATAAATCAATCCTCCCTGAAAAAGTAGAAATTAAAAATGAAATTCCTCCAGAACCTAAACAATTAATTCAACCTGGAGATGTCATTAAAAAGTGAAAAAAAAATTTTATCACATATATGTGATAAAATTTTTGAAAAAAAATGAGAAAAGATACAATCCTTTATAGAGTATTGAAATATATATATTTGAATAGGGATAGGGAAGTTACATCAAGGGATATATCTAATGCAGTAGGAATACCAACTTCACAAGTCCATAAATTTATTGTAAGATTAATTCATGTAAAAAAAAGACGTGATGGAAGAATAGTAAAATTTTATTTGCCAAAATATGAACATGAAAGGGTTAAAAAATTTTTAGAAATTGAAGATGATGAGAGTATTGAATAAAAATGAGAACTGAAATAGAATATATAAAAAATAATAGTGAAAATTTAGAAAAAATATCTGGAGAGATTTATTATATCTCTATATTACTAAATAAAATTTTAAATTGTTGTATATCTAAAAAAAATGAAGAAAAAAATATTTTTTCTCTACTTGAAGCTAAAACTTATTTTGAATCGTGTCTTACATCATTAAAATTAATAATTGAACCTAACAATAATAGTATGATAAATAAAATTAATCAAGAATATTATAGTTATGATGCAATTGAAAAGTATTGTGGGTTATTTTTAACAATATTAGATAGTGAGCAAAAAGAATTGGAAAGATTTGCTCAAGAAACAAGAAGACTTGTTAATCCTATAATGGTATCAATTGCAATTAAATCTTTTAGAGAGAAATTAATAGATTATACAATTAATTTAATTATAATGCCTTTATATAATTCTATTAAAACATATCAAATTCTTAGTTATACTATGTCTGAAAAGGAAAAAAGAGAAAATTTTGAATATATTTTATTTAGGCATGTTTTTATTTCGTCAAAATTAAAGGGTTCACAGGATAGACAAAAGGCAAAAATAGCTTCTCAATCAATGGGAGCCAGTTTTAAAGAAACAAATATTACAAAAATTGGAAGGGGAAAAAGTAATGAAGATATACCAGTAGAATCAATCAAATCCCCTCCAGAAATAAACTCTGAAAAATTTTATGAAATATTTAAACATAAATATAATGAGGATGAAGAAGATGAAGATATTGAATTTGATTGAAATTAATTTGATAAAAAAGAAAAAAATCCCTCCACCTGAAGTAAGAGGTATTATTAAAATAAATGATGTAGCTAAAGAAGAAGGTGTTTATGATGATGAAAATAAAATAATATTCATTTATAACGGAGATAATGTAATAAAAAAAATTAAATATACAGAATCTGAAGTTGAATCTTTAAGGGAAGAAGGAATACCTATTTTAGAAGAAGAATATACTGACGAATATGATTTTATAAATACCATAAATTTTGGACAAATTGAAAGTTGGAGGAAGTTATGAATTATGAGTTTTTTAATAAAAATAGAGTGATTTTTATCTTACAGGGATGTTATTATTGTAGAAAGGTAATGCCTATAATAGAAAGAATAAACATGAAATTGCCAATAGATAAAAGAATAAAGATTATAGATTGTTCTTTATATAATAATTATGGAATAATTGATAACCCTTTAATAGAAATGTATGGAAAACATTTTGATGGGTTTCCTACTTTATTTATAGGTAATTTAAAAATATCTGGAGCCAACACCATAGAAGAATATTATTATTATCTTAATCCTTTATTAGAAGGAGATTATATGGTTCCTGAGTATACCAACCAAAAATTTAATAAAGAGTGTGAATTTAAGAATAAATGGTATTTTTTAAAAAGAGTGGTATGTAAATAAAATGAATGAAAAAATATTGAAAGGAGGTAGTTAGAATATGGGAGTATTGGATTTTATTGGGAAGGGCAAAGATGGAATGGACTGTGAGAAACAGGAAGATGGAACTTTTCATTGTAGGAAATTTAAAGCTGGAAAGGGTGGAAAATTTGCTACAGGAAGTGAAGCGACTATTGCTGTAGACCAATCAACATGTAAAGCCTTATTTGTAGGGAGATATTCTGTCTTAGAAGAAGATGAAAAAGATTTTGAAAAAATAGCAAAAAAAATAGAATCGGGTTGTAAAGGAGGGATACAATGATTTGGTTGTTGATTATTTTTTTAATAATTTTCTTTATAATATTTGTTTGGATTATAAAGAAAATATTTAAAAAGGAAGAAAATTATATTAATTTAGAGCCTAAATTAGAAAGTATTAAAAGTAACTTTAATAAATGTTGCCAAAAGATAAATAAATTTTTTGGAGGATAAATGGAAGAAAATAAAAAATGTAAAGTATATTTAAAAAAAAGGAAAGATAATAAGTTAATATTTAAGATGGAAGGTTATTGTAATGAAAAAAATCCTAATGAAATAATAAATAAAGAGATAGAAATAGATTTTAATAAATTGGAGGAAATATAATGGTTAATTTATTTAAATCAAAATCGGAATATATTAATAATAAAGATGTGGGATATGTTCAAGATTTTATATTTTTAATCAAAAATTTGTATGCTTTTGAAAATCATTGTTTATCCAGTTATAGTGTAACAAAGGATAAAATACAATTAGAATTGGCTATGAAGGCAAGAAGAATTAGGAGTAAATGGATGTATAAAATTATTCCTGAAAGTAAAAATCAAATTTATTGTGAAATAAAACATGCATCTGGAATATCTATGGCTTTAATAGAAATAGGAAATAGGCATTTTGAAATGAGTGAAACAGAATTAGCAAAAGAGGCTTTTCAGGATGCGGGTGAGTGGGAAGCTATATTTATTTTATTAAGCCAAAATGGAGATAAAAATGTTTAATAAACCTTATATTAAAAAATCATTTCCAAATAAGCCTCAAGAAAATTGCGAAATAAAAGTAAAAAAAACCAAGAGTGGGACAAGTATAGTTTTTAAAGGAAATTGTAGTAAAGAACAAATTGAAATGGCAAAAAATATGTATAACACTAATGAAATAGAGGAGGAAGAATGAATAAAAATAATATATGTAAGGAAAGAAATATAAAAAAAATTTGTTCTAAATGGGGGGAATCAAGTAGACAATGCCAAAAAATAAAGAGAAAATGTAAGTGATATGGAAAATCAATTATTTGTTTATAAAGAAGAAATAAAAAAAAATCCATATAACTTTATATGTGACTGGGCAGAGGAATGTTTAATATATACGGGTAGAAATGTTTTTAGTATACTTTCTTTAATTCCATGTTCACTTATATTACCTGATATACCTTCAACATCAGGAAAATTTAGAAGTAATATTAATCTTTTATTATTAGGTAATCCTTCTTCTGGAAAGAGTACTATATGTTCAAAATTTGAAAAAATTACATATTATCCTTATTTTAATAGAGAATTTAGCTCGGCTGGAATCCAGTCAGATTTACCTTCTATGCCTTTGTCAAGTATTATAATAGAAGATTTTAGCCAAATTTTAGATAGACCAGATTCATATGGTATAATAAAGGTATTAGAAGGTATATTAGGTGAAGAAAAAAGGGTAAGTAAAGTAACAAAAAAAGAGAAGATAAATTTTAATGCTGAATCTGTGGCATTAATATGTGGAACTAATAAAGATTTATTAAGATATATTAATGAATTAGAAGGAGGTTTATTTTGGAGGTTCGTTCCTTTTATGATTGTTCATTCTCCAGAAGAAAGAGAAAATATAGGAAAATATATTAATAATGGTGTAGGGGATGAATCCAAATCATTACAGGCTAATATAAAAGAAGAGGTTATTATAGATTATTATAAATTTTTATTTAATATCCAAGGTGGAAAAAACCCTGATATACCTCCGATTGTTAATTATGAATTTAATTTAGAATGGAAAAATAAGATATTTAAAATGTGGAAAAGGGGTATAGAATATGAGGATTATAAAGGAATTAATGATTTTAATTGGAATAGGGAATTACAGGAAGGATATAGATTTATTGTTGCACATGCTTTTTTAAATATACTTAATAGAAATATTAAAAGGATTAAAATTGAAGGGAAAGAATATGGTATTTTAATACCTAATGAAGAAGATTATAAAATTGGTATAGGATTAATGAAGAAAAATATTATTTTTAAAGGATATATAATAAAAGCTATTGATATAAATAGAAGAATTGATAAAAAAGTTGAACAATTAAAAGAAATCATTAATTCAAATATTCCTTCATTAGCTAAAGAAATACTTATTAATATTTATAGTTTAAGCAAGGGAAATTAGAAATATTTTAAAAAAATGATAATTAATGAAGAAGATTTAAAAATATTATCTATTTTTGCTAAAAAAGTTAAGGATAATTATACTACAACATGGGAGATTATGAAAGAAGTATACCCAAAAGATAAATGGAGGGATAAAGAACATAATAAAGTAAAAAACAGTCTTAATAAAATGATAAATTATAAAATAATAGAATATAAAGGACAAAAACCATTTATTGATTATAGTTTAAGTAATAAAGTTAGATATCATAAATATAAATTTGATAAATCAAGGGTTGATGTAATAATATTTAAAATAGGTAATAAAAATATTATGTTAGAAATTTAGTGATTAATTTTTAAAACAGGGATAATAAGTATGTAAATCATATGTGATTTTATGGCTAATTTCATCTCTTAACATAAAATTATGGAGTAATTCATGACAGATTGAAGTTTTTAATTCGTCCATATCATTATCATAAGCAATATAAATATGTCTTCGGCTTATTAATTTTTTAACATTTTTACCCAATAAGTTACTATCTTTATCATATTTTCCCATATCTTTTGTTATTGTTATGCTTGTTGTTGAAGATAAATAATAAGGTTTAATATTATTAATAATATTCATTACTTTAATTCTTTCATCAATATTTAATCCATCTAAATTAATCTTAGGATTTTGTATTTTTAAATTAGTGTCTGAAAAAAACATTAGAAAAATAAGTAATATTCCAATAAATAAAAAAACTATAATTAAAAAGAATATTATATTTATTCTTTCTAAATATTTAACCTTTTGATTTTTATTCCATAACTGATATTTTTTGCCAAATAAAAATTTATTTAAATTACTCATTTTTTATTTCTTTTCCTTTTACAAAATTATCAATATTTTCTATTTTTTGTAAAATAATAGAAAACCCTCCTCTATATTTTATCATATTTAATTTATCCAAAACTCTTAATATTAAATTTAAAGTTATATGAGTGCTCCTATCTGAAAATATTTCATTCCATGATTTCTCATAAATTAGTTCTCCTATGGCTTTTGTGGGTATTTTTTCATAATGAGAAGATAATTTATTAATAGAATCAATTACTAAATTAATTTCTTTATGAGATATTTGATGCCTAACTTCTTGAGGAGAACTATCTTGGTCTGGTTTTTGAAAGGTAATTATTTCAATACTTTGAGGATGAAATATCAATTCTAGAGAAGATTTACCTTTCCATTTAGCCAGTCGAATTTGTGCCTTTTCTTTTTCTTCAAATTCCTTATATTTTTTATAAATTTCTTGAATAATAAAAACAAGTTCTGTATTTCTCTCTTCATAAGCTACCTTCATTTTCCCTATTAAAAAACCAGTAAAGGTTTTAGCATTGGTTTTTTTACGAAATAATGATGTATCTATATTATAATTCCCTTTAAATTCTTTATATATTTCATAATTTTTAGATGGAATTTCTATCATTTTATCCTAATAATATATTTTTGTAATGAAATATTATTATTACAATATACGCATTTTTTATATTTATTTTTTAAGGATTTTTCATATAAAAATCCTTGTTGGTTTTGTCCACATTTATTACATTTAACAATATAAAATCTAACCTTTCCCATTTTATTATACTAATCCTAATGTTTTTTTAGCCTTTTCAAAATATTTATCTATTTTTGGATGGTGATTATTTTTAACAAAATGATATTCTGACAAATTACCAATAACTTTCTTATCTAAAATCCCTATCTCCACAAAATCATTTAATATTTCATAAGCTCTAGCTCTAGAAACTTTTAAATATTTCCTTAATTCATTCACAAAAATCATATCCTCTTTTTTAGATTTATAACATAACCATAAAACCACTTTAGCAAATGAAATATGTATGATTTTTCTATTTATTATGTCTTCTTCGTTAGGTTCTTTTTCATAAACCCACTCTTCTAATTTATCAAAAAATATATTATCTTTATCAGAATTATTATCTTTATTAATATTACCATCTTTATTAGTATTGTTGTAATCCATATTAAGAAAACTCCTTATTTAATTTAACTAATTTAATATTACCATAATCCTCAATGATAACCCTCTTTTCAGCTTGTAATACAATAACCCATTTTAAAATAGTGGGGTAAGACATTTGTTCTTGAAGTAAATTATAAATTTGTCTTACACTTAATTTTTCATCGGGAAGTTGTTGAAGTAATTTATATATTATTTCTTTTTTATCTTCTGCCATATATAATTAGAGTTTTTACTATTTATAAACTTTTCTATTTATAATATTTAAATAGAAAAAAAAATAAAAGAGTATAAAAAGATTGTTTAATAATGGTTGTTGTTGTAGAATAAGAAGATATAGGGGGTATCTAAAACAAATTTTCCTTTGAAAATTAATCAAAAAATCAAAAAAATCAAAAAAATCATATTAATTTTAATTAAACCCTTTCAATAACAATAACAATAACAATAACAATAACAATAATAATTGTTTAATAATGTAGGTTGTTGTTGTTGTTGACGCTTTTTTAAAAAAACAATTTTTTTAATCAAAAAATCAAAAATTTTATACATAGACTACGTAGCCTTCTTATTCTTCTTCAACAACAACCATTATTAAACAATAATTTTTTTAATATTAATAAAACCTTTAAATTAAACATCTTTTTTCTCATAAAAATATACAAATAATGTGCTGTTAACTTAACAGCTCACACTATTGTAAAGTTAAGAAAACAAAACCAAACAATTTAAATAGCAGAATATCTTATAATTTTTTGAGAAGGAGGAATAAAAAAATGCCTGCACGGAATAGCGAAGTTGATGCCTATATTTTTATAAAAGAAACTTTAGAAAGTCTTGGATGGAACACAAAAAATCCATCAAGAAACGCTGATGGACAAGTTTATACTCAAGGAGAATGTTTAACTCATCCAGAAATAAAAAATTTTCTTGGGCAAACAAAACCAGAAAATATTGTTAAATTAAGTGAAACTAAATTTTGGATTATTGAGAGTAAAAAAGAACATAGGCAATTATCACAAGCATTAAGAGAAGCCAAAGAAGATTATGCAGATAAAATAAATCAAAGTTCTCAAATAAAAGCAGTTTTAGTTAGTGGGATTGCTGGAAACAGAACTGATAGCTATTTAATTGAAAGTGAATTTTTTGATGGGAGAAGATGGAAGCCGATTACCATTAATGGAAAAAAAGCCACAGGATTATTAAAACCAGATGAAGTTAAAATAATTCTTGCTCAAAATTCTCCAGATATAAAAGATATTGTAATTGATGAGAAATTATTTTTAAAAAAGGCAGAAAAAATTAACGAATATTTACATCTTGGTGCAATAAATAAAAATGATAGGGCAAAAGTTATGTCTGCTGTATTGCTTTCTTTAATTGATGAAACCCAGCCAAATATTGATGCAACACCAGTAGGATTAATCAGAGATATTAATTCCAGAGTTCAGAATGTTTTAGAAAGAGAAGGAAAATCTAATTTTTATGACCAGATAAAAATTATCTTACCACCATCCCCAGATAATCACATTAAATGGAAAAAAGCAATAGTTCAGACTATCCAAGAATTAAGTATATTAAATATTCGTTCAGCTATGAACTCTGGAACAGATGTTTTAGGTAAATTCTATGAAGTATTTTTGAAATACGGAAATGGTGCGAAAGAAATAGGAATTGTTTTAACCCCGAGACATATAACTCAATTTGCAACAGAAGTTTTAAATCCAACTTTTAACGATTTTATTTTTGACCCAACCTGTGGCACTGGTGGTTTTCTTGTTTCTGCTTATGATTATGTTAAAAAACATGCAAATGAAAGGCAAATGAATAAGTTTAAGGAAAAAAATATTTTTGGGATTGAACAAGAACCAGCAGTAGGGTCTCTTGCTCTTGTAAATATGATTTTTAGAGGGGATGGAAAAAATAACATAAGAGAAGGTAATTGTTTTCAACAAAATGTAACTGCTTTTGATAATACTGCAACATATACGCCAGATTTTAGAGAAGGTTACCAAGTAATAACAAAAGTAATGATGAACCCACCATTTGCCTTAAAGAATAGCGATGAGAAAGAATACAAATTTATTGACTATGCTTTAAAACAAATGCAAGACGGAGGATTATTATTTTCTGTATTACCTTATTCTTCTATGGTTAAATCTGGAGAATATTATGAATGGAGAAAAAAGTTATTGCAGAATAATACTCTTTTGTCTGTCGTAACTTTTCCAGAAGATTTATTTTATCCTGTTGGAATACACACTATTGGGTTATTTGTTAAAAAGGGAGTTCAGCACCCAGAAAATCAAAAAGTTTTATGGATAAGGGCGTTAAATGATGGATTTTTGAAGAAAAAAGGTGTTAGATTGCAAAATGAAAGAGCAAAAAACGATTTTCCAAAAATTAAAGATTTGTTAAAACAATTTATAGCAAATCCTAATATGCAAGTTCAGAATATTCCAGAATTTCAAAAATCTTGCCTTATTGATTTTAATGATGAAAATTTAGAATTGATACCAGAGAATTATTTAGATGAAAATGAGATTACAAAAGAAATATTAGAAGAAGAAATTGAAAAG
This sequence comes from Candidatus Pacearchaeota archaeon, assembly GCA_038869895.1. GTDB lineage: Archaea > Nanobdellota > Nanobdellia > Pacearchaeales > GW2011-AR1 > JACPLR01. The sequence continues at coordinate 7,478 of JAWCQE010000008.1, read as the reverse complement.
TTAATAAGAGAAAATGTTGCTTTTGAAATTAAATTTGAAAAGAAGTTAAATCAAAATGAAAATAACTGATTTATTTGAGTTGAATTATGGACAAAAAGAATATCATAATAAAGAGAACTTATGTAATGGAGAAACCCTATTAATTTCCTCTCAGGCACAAGATAATGGTGCTTATGGTTTTTTTGATATAGAAACAAATTATCAACCACCATTTATATCAGTTCCAAGCACAGGAAGTATAGGAGAGGCATTTGTTCAGACTAAACCTTGTTGTGTTGATGATAATTGTCTCATTTTAATTCCAAAAAGTAATTATCCAATAGAATATCTGTTTTATGTAGCAAGTATAATCCGAAAGCATAAATGGAGATTTATGTATGGCAGACAGATTACTCCCGAAAGATTAGGTAGAATTGAAATTTTGGATAATCAACATTTTAAAACAAAATTAAATTTTCAAAATATAAGAAGTTCTCTAACACCAAAAAAACAAAGTGTGAAAGAAATAAATACAAGATATAATAAAAAAACATTCTTAATCTCAAATTTATTTAATGTTAATTCTGGAGAATATCACTCTATTAACGAATTACACGAAGGAAAAATACCTCTTGTTTCTTGTTCAGATTTAGATAATGGAATTTCTGGATTTTATGATATTCCAGAGGAGAATACTCACCAAAATTGCATTACTATTGCTTATGATGGAAAACCGTTAACAGCTAAATATCATAACTATAAATTTTCTGCTTACGATAATGTTGGCGTTTTAACCCCTATTAAAAATATGAAAAAGACAACTCTTTTATTTATAACAATCATCCTTAATATTGAAAGATGGAGATATGGATATGGTAGAAAGTGTTATAAGCAGAAATTAGAAAGATTAGAGATAAAATTGCCTGCAAAAACAGAAGGCAAAATTGATGAAGAAACTATTGAAGAAATTATGAAAAATAGGGATTTATTAGGATATTTTAATGATTAATTTTCTGTAAAAAAAGTAACCTAAATTAAGGACTTATTTTACAAAGCCACTTGCAAGGAAAAATTTATAATATGGCAAATATTAGGATTTAATGGAAAAAGAGAACACACTTAAAGAGAAAAAAGAGAAATTTTTAGAGCAGATTAAAAGCAAAAATCAAAAGAGTATGAATAAGTATAAAAGAGTTCCTGTTTCTCCTATTCGTTATGCTGGTGGAAAAAGTTTAGCTGTTGGTCATGTTATTGAATTATTGCCCGATAACACAAAAAGAGTTATCTCTCCATTTTTTGGTGGGGGTTCTATTGAAATAGCTATGAGCAAGTATTTAGATTTAGAAGTTAGAGGTTATGAGATTTTTGATATACTCTGTAATTATTGGAAGTTTCAAATAGAAAATCCAAAACTTCTTTATGAAGAATTGAAAAAATTAAAGCCAACTAAAGAAGAATTTGAGAGAGTAAGAAAAATATTAAACCAAGTGTGGAAAAAAGAGATTACTTTAGACCCGTTGCCTCTTGCAGTTTATTTTGTTTATAACTTCAATTTATCTTATGGTCCTGGCTTTATGGGGTGGAGTTCTGATATTTACTTAAACGAAAAGAGGTATAAGGCAATTATAGAAAAGATAAGGGATTTTGACCCAAAAAACCTAAAGGTAGAATGTGCCGATTTTAGAGAAATTATAAAAAAATATCCTAATGATTTTATGTATTTAGACCCGCCCTATTATATCGGAAAAGACAGCAAAATGTTCAAGGGAATTTATCCTATGAGGAATATCCCTGTTCACCATAATGGCTTTCCTCACGAAGAATTAAGAGATTTATTAAAGCAGCATAAAGGGGGTTTTATTCTCTCTTATAATGACTGCCCTACAATAAGAGAATACTACAAAGAATTTAAGCAACTCTTTCCTTCTTGGCAATACACTATGGGGCAGGGGGAAACAAGAATAGGGAAAAACAGAGTAGAAAACGGAAGCGAGAGCAATATCAAAGGTTCTCATGAAATAATTATTTTTTGTCCGCCTAAAGAGTAAATTTTTCTATTGCTTTCCCATAAACACTTATTCCATGGGTAATCTGTTTATGTTCTTCAATCTTGTCAGTTAGCAAATTAAAGGCAGAAAATCTAAGGAAAATTAATTTATTTTTTTTGTTTTCCTCAGCACCCTCTAATACAACAATGTATAACTACCGGTTTTGTAAAATAAGTCCTTAATTTAGGTTACTTTTTTTACAGAAAATTAATTAACTATCCTCTAAAAACTTCTTCTCTATTAGTTTTTTTGCCTGTCTTATTAATAATTTCTTTTCCTTCTTTAATTCAAATGCTTTTATTATCTTTTCCTTTATTTTTTCCTTAAATTTATCATCAATAATAGGAATTTCAATTTCAGCTAATCTTTCCATATTAAAATGAGGCAATGTAGAAGAAATTACTGTATGCTGTATCGCTTGAAATTTGCCTATAAAACTGCTCAATATTGTGAAGATGTAAGCCGTATCTTCTTTATTTTTTGGCTTAATTATACTTAATCCGCTTGACAAAACACACTTATCAGCATCAGTAACAATGGCAGTTAGCCCAATTTTGCCATCTTTAGTGAAAATAATATCTCCTTGTTCTACATTCTGATTTAAACTTTCATAGATGCTTTCATCTACATAATAATCAGGATAATCATCTAATTCAAAATTAGGTAAATCTGATGTTCTTATAAAAGGGACATCTGTTTCCTCTTTGTCTAAATATGTTCTATAATTTTCAGAGCCAATTTCTTCCCCTTTTGATATATCTGCGATTTCTTTTAATTTTATGGTTTTGAAATTGTTTTTTATTTTATTTATTGTTTTTACATACCGAGGATAATAAAATCTTGGAGTAATTGCATCTTCTAAATCATCAGAAGATATTTTATAATAATTTTCTTCTTTTGCTTTAAATTTTCCAAATTTATCCTCAATCAATTTAATTGCTTCTTTCAATATGCTTAATGAAAGAGTATGCTTTTTCTTTGCTTCTTTTACCCATAAATCTATTTTATCTTGGTCTGTTTGAGATAATGTTGGAATTTTTACGGTTTTAAGAGAAGGATGATTTATGCCCTTTGATACCGTTCCAGTCATTTTAGAATAAATCTGCATCATTCCTATCTTGGAATTAATTAATGTGTAAAAGTATTCTGGGCTAATTGGTGCATCTACTTTAAGTCTAACTTTAATTATTTCAGTTCCAATTATAACATCTTTACAATCAGAACTTACTACACTTGTTACTCCAACAGTTCCTTTTCTTGTAATTAAAATATCTCCTTCTGCTAATTTTATCTTTTCAGGAATATCATCAATAGGAAAATTAACTCTTTTAGCAGAGAGCATATCTACTTGACATCTTTTAATATCCATCCCTCTTAAATAGGGTGTTCCTTCTTCCTTATATTCTCTTAAATCAATTCCATTAGTTATCTGCTCTGCTACTTTCTCAACTGTTAATGGATATTGTTTAGTAATTTTTAAAACCTTATAAAAAGGAACTAAAAATCTATCCTGCAACTCATCAGAGATTATCTTAAAACTCAACATTTTCCTCATCCTTAAATTTTTTAAATTCTTTAATAACTTCTGGAAAATCATCTATTGCATTATCATTCTCATCAACTAAAGAGTTTCCTCTCCTGTCATGCCCGCATTTCTTCGCAATTGCCATAAATATGGGATAACTTTCTTTATTCTCTTTAGTTTTTTGTAGAATTAAGATGCTCGTTTTTGTAGATGTGCTTGGTTGAAATGTCTCAATGGGACAATCAATAACTCCAATTATCTTACAATTATTTTTTATAAATTGTCTGATATATCCATCACTAATATTGCCTAAAAGACCATCAGGCAGAACAATAGCCATCCTACCACCATCTTCTAATAACTGGATACATCTTTCAATAAAAAGGATTTGTGGCGGTTGTTTGTCCCATAGTTTATTAGTCTTTTTCCAAATATTTTCGTCTTCATCAAATTTCCATTTATGACCTAAATCATATTGGCTCAACAAACTCTCTCCTCTAATTGGAATTTTCGCACCAAAAGGGGGATTTGTAGTTAAAACTTTAAAAGCATTTGGTTTGATAGAGCTTGAAACTTTTTGTTCCCATTCATTAAAGGGTTTAAGTGTATTTTCGCAAAACACTCCGCCTCTCCCATCTCCAACAATAGCCATATAAGATTTAGTTACTTTTGCTAAAAAGCTATCTTTATCTATACCTCTAAAAAATCTTGAGGCGACATCTCTTTTTTTGTTTTCTAAAATTGCTTGTGACCATCCTTTTCTCTTACCTTCATTATCTAATTTCTTCCAGACATGTTCTAATGCCACAATCAGAAATCCGCCAGAGCCACAAGCTGGGTCTATAATCATTTCATTTGGTTTAGGGTCTAATATTTCTATTGCCATTTTAACAATATTTCTTGGCGTGAAAAATTGCCCTTCTCCACCACGAAGAGCAGGTCCAATAAACACTTCAAAAGCATCTCCAACAGCATCCCTATCTGCTTCTATAATTGCAAAATTCTGTAATTCCCCAACAATATAGGTTATCGCATCGGCATCTAATTTTAATACATCAGACCTGTCAAACACATCATTATATTCTTGCTTGACTTTTTTTTCAAATAAATCAACAATTCTCTTTTTTACTTGGTCTTTTGGTTCATTAATTCCTACTCTAAAAGTAACTTCATCATCTAAATCTGTATTTATTTCATCATAGATTTTACAGAAAAGTAAGTTTATTATTTGTTCTGCTATTGCTTCATCTCTTGTGATTCCAGTTATGTTTCCTGCAAGATGGTTTCTCATATCATTAAAAATTGCCTTTAGATTTTTAGCTGGTTGTAAGTCTTTTCTTTTATATTTTCCTATATCTTCAATTCTTTGACCTTTTTTTGGGATTGTTGGAATTTCAATATATTTTATATTATTTTTTTCATCAACGGTTTTTAATAAATAAAGATGTTCTTTTCCATTAAACCAAATCCCGACTGAAGAAGGAGATAAATTCATATAAATCTTTAATTGTTTTAATCCATCCTGCCTTCTTTTTTGTTTACATTCAACAATCATAAATAAATCGTCAGCATTTTTATTTTTGTTATTAAAAACTGCTATGTCAATAGGATAACCTTTAGTTTCGTCTTCTTGTGATGGTCTTCTTCTTACTCTAAATTGTGGATGGGTTTGTATTTGTTCTTTTGAATATCCAAAATCTTCAACTAATCTTTTAGAAAAAACTTGAACTGCCTCAATTTCTTCTGGAGTTGCTTTTATAATTTCGCCTGAAATAAAATCCCGAATAAATCCCTCTTTCAATTCTTTAGCCATAGTAATATAATAAAATTAAGGTATTTAATTCTTGTGAGACTATCCGATAGTAAGAACAATTCCGATATTTAGTTTTCATTCTCTCACCTCTTTCTCAACGATAAACTCGCCTTTTATTCCTAATTCTAAAATTTCCTGAATAACTACACAAATGTTATGGCATAGAATTTTTAACAATAATTCATTAATTTGAGCAGTTTTACTTTTGCTTCTCAAATTATCTTTAAACTTAGTTTTAATCATGTGAAAGCAAGTTTCGGCATTACTTCTTTTATGATAGTGTTCTAAAAATTCTTCATGTTTGTATAAAAAATAATGATACATCTTTTTCCAAACAGCACAACCGCCTCGCTTACCTGTTACATTTTTCTTAAATGGAATAAAAGGAGTTGCACCAACTTCTTCAATAACCTTAAAATTCTCTCTGCCGTTATATGCCTTATCTCCACTAACCTCATTCATGTTAAAAACTTCTGCTGTTTTTCTTACTAATTCGGCTAATTGAGGACTATCGTTTTCTTGTCCTTCTGTTATCTTAACTCCTGTTATGATATTTGTTTTTACTCCAGAGCATAGATGTGCTTTAAGCCACATTCTATATTTTCTTTCCTTCCCCCATTTGTAATCAAACCATCTGGCAAACCTGCAAGTAGAAAAACCAGAACTATCAATAGTAAAATCGTTTTCAATTTCTCTTAATGGAGTTGAACTTATTGTTATCAATTCTTTTAAGATAGGTGTTAATTCTTCTTTGTTCATGTAATTGCTAACACTCATATAAGTTGGCACATTTTCAGTTAAACCCATTTCTTTTGCTATCTTAATATCTGATATAAATCTCCTTAAACTAAAAGTAGAATAAACTTTAAGAGCAGATGAGAAAATCATCTCTGAAATTGGTAAGTTTGGTCTGCCTTATCTTTGAGCATACTTAAAAAGCTCTGCAAAGCCATTATATCGTTTAAATTGACTTGTTTCTTGTCAATATCATAACCATACTCAAAATTGACTTCTCCTTGTTCATCCTGCACTAAACGAACATAGGCAATACCTAAGAGTGTTCTTTTTGGAGTTTTCATAATAATTTATCTTGCCTTGACTTATCTAATTTTGTTTCTTCTAACCTTCTATTTGCTAAATCTACATACTCTTGTTTAATATCACATCCTATAAAATCCCTACCTAATTTTTTACAAGCAACTAATGTAGAACCAGAACCACAATAAGGGTCTATTATCAAATCCCCCTCTTTTGTGAATTTTTCTATTAATCTTTTCATTAATTTTATTGGCTTTTGTGTAGGATGTTCATATCTTTTTTCATTAAAATCTAAATCTCTCATAAATCCACCCCACATTACTCTAAAAATATCATAACCTTTTCTTAAAGTTGTTGAAGCTACTTCAACAGGAGTAACAATACTCCGTTCATTAACTTTGGGTTGTTTATCCCATATTATCCATCCAGTAGCGTTTGCATCATAAATATAAGGAAATCCAAAAATTAACCTTCTTTTATAAATTAATAAATGTTCTGCATTAAAAGGTTTGTTATCTTCTTCTATATTATGGTCTGCTTTATTTGGTTTTTCCCCCCTAGCGATATTCATATCGCTAAGCCATTTTAAATCTAAATTTATTCCATAAGGAGGGTCCGTAATTATAACTATCCGTTTATTATCTGGAAAATTTTTCAATAATTCTTTGGCATCCATAAGATATACTTTATTTATTTCCATCACTCTTTTTTACCTCTTTTTCAATTAATTTTTCTAACAATTCAGACATATCTATTTTTTTCTCAATGCAGTAAACTTTAAACTTATCTCTGATTGATGGCTTAATCTTTAAACTGGTTGTTACTCTTAATTCACTTTCCATTGTAACCTCTATTAATTAATTCTAAAAACTTATTTTTATCTTGAAGTTGGATTGTAGGTATAAGTTGCATTTCGGACAATTTAATTGTGTTGTTTCCATAGTATTATATAATACTATCAAGTATATAAACATTTGTATCGTTTAGTATATACTTAATTAGTATAGTAATATTTATATACTCAAATAGTATATAATATCAATGGTAAGCTTAATAAACAAAGAAAACATAGGTA
>JAWCQE010000007.1:0-32112 GCA_038869895.1 Candidatus Pacearchaeota archaeon | reverse complement strand
TGTAGTCAGAACATTGGGAATTTCTGCTGATAATCTATTTTTTGATGAAGTTCAGGATTTTGATCCTACATTCATTCCAATCATAACTGAGACATTATCTGCTTCAAAATACGGATATATAGGATATTGTGGAACAGCCAGAAGTTATGAGAACACTATTGAAAAGTTGTGGAGTAATAGTTCTATGGCTGAGTTTATTATTCCGTGTCCGCATTGTACAACTAATGGATTTAAAACTTGGAATATTCCATCTACTGAATTTCACCTTATTAAAATGATAGGTCCATATAGAGATGATATTAGTGAGGAGAGACCTGGATTAGTGTGTTATAAATGTCAAAAACCTTTAAATCCTAGATTAGGTAACTGGGTTCATAAAATATTTGATAGGAAATACGAATTTGCCGGCTATCATGTTCCACAAGTAATACTTCCAATGCATTATGCTTCGCCTAAAAAGTGGCATATCATCAAACAAAAACAAAGTTGTACGGGATTTTATACTGAATCTAAGTTCTATAATGAGGTTTTAGGAGAAAGCTATGATTCTGCTTCTGGGCTGGTGTCTTATACAGATATTCTAAGATCTTGTTCTCTTCATGTTAATAGTTTTGAAACCGCTAAATTAATTAGAAGGAATTATATTATGGTGGCGATGGGAATAGACTGGGGTGGAGGAGGAGAAGCTGCTGCAAACAAAGACTTAAGCCTAACTGCAATATCTTTTGCTGGAATGAGTCCTGTAGGAAATGTGGATGTGTTTTATTATCAACTTTTACCAACAAATATGAGTATAGTTGAAGAAGCAACTTATATTCATCGTTTATACATGGAATTGAAGCCAGACTATATTTGCCATGATTTCAATGGTAGAGGAGAGGCCACAGAAGAACTTCTAATTCAAAACAACATTCCCAGACACAGAATAATTCCTTATTGGTATGTAGGACACGCAAAGAAGATGGTTTCTCTGAATAGAAGCTCTCCATCCACAAGACCATATAGAAATTTAAGCAAAAGTCGGTCATTAACATTATTATGTACAGCGATAAAAAACGGAAAAGTCAGATTTGCTGTAGACAAAAACTCTAAAGAGGGAGAATTGGGAATACCCGGACAATTTTTAAATTTAGTTACTGAGGTTAGAGAAAGAACACTTCAAGATGTATACGTTGTGTTAAAAAGAGATGGAACGGTTGATGACTTTGTACACGCAACAAACTTTGCTGTCGTTACATTGTGGTGTCACACCAACAGATGGCCACAAATATCTCCAGATGATACTAAACTACTTCAAGATATTAAAGATTTGCAAATTTAACCATTTCATCAAATTTTAATAAATCTATATCACTACATTCATTTTCCAAAACAGATTTTAATCTTTTCTTCATTAATACAGAATTTCCAGAAAATTCACCAACTTTATAAACTTTATCAACAAATTCCTTACCCATATAACACATCATTAATGGTTTATTTAATTTTTCAATTATTTCGTTATTATAATATGTTTTAGTCTTTCTATTATATATCAAGCTATTTTCACAATCTCTTTGTAACTTATCAGTTATCCAAAACAGTTTATCTTCTGGTTTTTCATAACTAGAAACCTTCGAAATTCTGCAAACATTTTCATAAATTTCAGCTAATTTGATTCTATCCTTTCTATCCAAATTTAATTTTTCACCATTTTTATGTATTGACTCAAGTTCTTTTAATATGTTATCTTTTGAATTCTTATTCATAAATTTATTTAATTTAATGATTGAAGTTAAATTCAATAAGAACTCCCTTACATCATCCTCAGTACAATCACCCATTCCAGCCATTTTCATCAATTCATTTTCTTGATATTCATACAAATGATAACCTCTATTAGACGCTATTTTTAGCAACACATTGGACTTTTCTAATTTCTCTCTAAACGAAATTTTATCTGAATTATTAATAAGATAATCTACAGCCAAATCAAAATCAGTTCTATTATTTATTGTGAAAGAGACACTTCCATTGTATATTTTTACGCAGTTATTGGATTTATTTTCATATTCCTTTTTCTTATTCTCTATACTCCTTACGACATCGACACAATCAAAATATTCAGCTGATTTATATAGGTTATCTCTTATAATTTCATAATATTTCCCAAGATTTTTATTATCTTTTTTAAAAAATTCAAAGAAATAGGCTGAAGAGAGTATAGTAGCTTCTCTGGTATGACACGGGAATAGGTTTTCTTTTTGATATGCAAATAAATATGATGGAAATTTGTTAATGGAAGCTTTCTTTTCTATTAAGTCATTTTGATTAATAATATTTAATTTTCTATTATTCAGGTCGCACCCAAAAACACTGTTTACAAATTCCAATTCATCTTTATATAATCTTAATAGTTTTACTAAACGTTGTTTGTTTAAATCTAAGGATTGATCCATATTTGATTTGGTCCTTCGAATTGAGCGGTATTAAAATTTTTCTATGGTTTATTATAAGCAGCTAATTGATGTTTTGCAAAAAAATAATCAGAACATTAATTTGCTTAAGGAATTGAGGGAAAACGAATTTGGAGCAATAAATTGTGTTTGTGGAGGAAAAAACACATTAAATTATTACAGCGTTGTTACAAATTTGTGGTTTTCGTGTTCAGAATGCAAAGTTTTTGGAAATGAATATAGTCTGTTAAAATCTTTGGACTTAGTAAAAAAACACCAGTTATTTGAATATTCTCTAATAGAACAAGATTTTAAACAGAAAAAGTATAATACAATCTTAAATTCTATAAAAAATTACAAAATTGAAAATTTTAATCAAATTTTCTCCCTATTGCCGGAAATATATAGGAAAATACTAGAAACGACTATTATAAATTTAAATTGTTTCGACAAATTTATAAATCAGGATTATTTATACGTATACAAAGGAAGAATTGGGGAATTAAACATAAAACAAGACAGCGATATAATATTGATTCCTCATTACTTTTGTGAAAATTATATATCTCATCTATCTATATACATATCAGAGTCAGGGGGTCTGGGTGGAAGATGCATAACGAGAGTTATTGATAAAAATTTAATAGGCATATCAAATTATGGTAATGCAGGAAAATCTATGATAATTTCTTCTTCCCCTCTATTTTCATCTATTTATAATACTATATTTAGCAATCTAAAAAGTGATTTCTCATTTCATTCAATTCCTAAGGATATAGATCTAAAAACAGTCTCTTTGCCATACATTTTAACAAGGCCTTCTGGAGATGTATATTGGATGATGTTTTCTTGGAAAGATAAGGAAATATTAGATTCGGCAAATAATCTAGATCAAAATATTTTTCTTTCAAAAAGATTCTCTACTATAGAAGAAATATATAACGGTGTATTAAATTCTAAAAAACTTTGGGAATATATTGAATTGTTTAAGTATTTTGTTGACGAAAGAAAATTTATAAATTGGTGGAAAAGACTGCCGTTGAATAATATTTCTAAGAGATATTATGAAGAAAAATACAAAATTAAATACAGAAATAAATCTCTTGTTAAAATTTTTTCACATATTACCGGAGAAGACGTTGTTATTGATAGATTATCTTCTAAAATCTATAATTCCAAGGGCAGACTAAGGATAAATTGTATAATTGAAGTAGAAGAAATTATTAACTATCCAAACAACGAGTCTGATCTTGTTTTGCTTGTTACTTTAAATACAAATTCAAAATTTAAATTAATGATTCCATATTCTTTATCAAATGGATCCAAACTTAAAATTTTAAAAAATATCGCAAATACTAGATATGGAAAAGAATTATTTGTTTCGGACACAATACGTAGAAACCTTACACAATTTATTCTCTCAATATCTAACCCAAGAATTATAAACCTTGATGATTTACAATCTTACGATGAAAACTATTTTTTAATTCTACCTGGTGCAGTTTTTAGATTTAATAATGAAGAAGATTTGGAACTGGTGAAAACATTAAATTCCAAGAACGAAACAAATAAAATTTCTATTTTTAGTTGGTCGAAAAAAGAAGATATATCTATTTCCGAAGAGAGTGAAATAAGAAACAATTATTTAATATTTAACGATTTAATGTTTAAAAAATATAAATCAACATTGTCTCTTTCAGACTTCGAATACGCATCAAATATTTACAAGTCTTTAAATAATATAGAAAAAATTATCTTCATTAAATATTTAATTTTAATATTTAAACAATTAATTTATAGGACTAAAATATTCAAGGCAAAAAGTTATAATCAAAATGTTTTAAAATCTTTATATTTTGGGGTTGGATTTAAAGAGGGAGCGATAAGCAACTCATTCTCCATAGATAAAACTAAATTTGTTCCTCTACCTATTATAATTTATGATGAAAATCTCGATCCTTCGTTAGCTGGATTCGCTTATAAAAGAAACGTATTGTACTATTCGAAATTAAGTACAAATAATGAAGATAACTATAAATTTGACAATAAATTTTTAATAACTAATGAAATAGATAAAGTATTGAATGTAGTAATATTTTATATTTTCTCATTTAATAAAACTGAGGCAAAGCTTAGGCTGAAGAAGATATTAAAATATTTAGGAGGAAAATTAGATATTTTTGACCTAAACCTATTTTTCCTTTAAAATTTCATCAAAATCCTTTTTCTTCAACCCCAACATTTTTAGTTCATCCACAATTTCCTCCACCCATCCTTCTACATTTTCATCTATACTTTTAGCCTTTCTATCCTGCTCTTTTTTCGCTAGAGAAACCAATTCAAATTCCACATTTTCAAAGTTTTTAAGAAATTTCTTTTCTTCTCCCCACAAGAAATTGTAGCTATCGCATATTTTCTGAAGTGTTTGTGGTGGTTTTATGAATCCTTCAAATTTTAATATATGATCTATATATTTTTTAATTTCTAAACTCAATTCATATGGAGGATATAAAAATTTACACTCATATAGAAATTTTGTTATTTCATCTACATTTCCTATATCTTCAGGTATTGTAGTTTCAAGACCGTTTATTACACTATTGACTCCAAGTATGAACATATTTGAAAAATTAAAAACTGAATCGTCTTTTATAACCAAAAGTCCACCCATTATTTTTACAAGATTTCTTTCAGGTATTTTAATATTTAATTTTCTTGTTAAATATAAATCTATAGCTTCTTTTTCCAGATTTTCATTAAGAATCTCATCTCCTATTAGATAAGAAGCAGATAAAAGACAAGACGTACATTTAGACTCATCATCTTCTAATATATATTTTATATTTTTTTCGTCAAACAGAATATTTTCTTTTTTTTCTAATTCATCTACTACTTCTTTTTTATCTATATCCAGGACGGAATTTGTATGTGGCTTTAAAAATAAATCCATCTTTTCTTTTTTCGTCTTTTAAGTCTACGAAATCCAATTCTGGAAATCCGACTTGAATTGGATTCATAAAACTAAATTTCTTAACAACAAAAGAAACTATTTTATCTCTAGTCTCGTAATTATCCATAGCAAGCCTATTAGTAGAGTATACATCAAATTTAACCCCATCAATTTCAAAGGAAATACTCTTTGGATCTACAAATACTTCCTCAGAAATTTCAATCATTTTACTTAAACTTTCTTTATCTTTTACTGTTCCTTCTTCAGTTCCCTTTTTAACTTCCTTACTTTCCATTACAATCTCCCCCAAAACATTCTCATCCATCATCCCACCGTAATTAGCTCTCCTCATTTAAACCTCCTTATGTGATTATTGTTGGACTTAAAATGTTGAACGTGCAATTAAGTACAGTGTTTATATGTATAGTTGGAAATACAGTTAACAAATTAAATGTATAATTTAATGTATTTGCATGTACTGTAATCATATCAGAAAATATAAAAGGTTGCAACAATTCAATCAAAATATCTAAATTTTGTATATCGAGAGAAATATCGATATTCGACTGACTAACATCAAAAATATAATCTAAAACCTGTGAAATTGGAATTGCTATAGAAGCCTGTTCCATTGAAAAATTAAAATTTATCGACTCAGTAAATTCCAATATATCTAAGGTGAGTGGAGAAGCAACTCTAAAGTTTATAGATACTGAGTTTTCTTCTATTTCATTAAAAAGTTTATGTCCAACAAAAGGATCTTCTCCAAGGAAAGATACAGTTTTATAACCTTTATCCAAAATAACCAAAAGACCTAAGTTCTTGCTCCAAAACAACTTAGTTAAAATTCCCAAAAGTTTAATTGATTCGATTTTTTTAATATAATTATTATTTACCAACAATATTCTCCACCCGTTTCTTAGTATGTGACGTAGCAGAAAGTTCATTGGATTTATGGTGGATGGAAGAGGAATACCATAATAATTTTCCATTAAAGTTTTTAAATTTGGGGGGTTTGAAATACCTCTGTATCTTACTTGAAGCCAAAAATCTATTACATCAGCAGAATCTCCATCTATCTCGAAAAATACTTCATCTCCAACAATATACAAAGGAACTTCTTCGTTTTTAAATAATAAGTCCGATGTATATAAGGAGTTATTTCTTCTTCTTAGTAATTCTTTAGGAATCGAAATACCTGTTAAGGTTGAATTTATTAAATTTGATGGAAGGAGCAGTCTTACAGCATTTTTATTAATAGTTAAATCAATGTCAAATATCTTTTCAATTACATCATTAAGAAATTTACGCTTAAAATAAGAATTTGAAAATTTTGATGAATTTACTAAGGTTTCATAATACTTATCTGATAACACATTATTTGATTTTGTTATGAAATTAAATATCTCACTAGTAATATTTTTGTCTTTTTTGTTTATGTATTTTGCATTTATGAGGTGTAAATTCAGAATATTTTCTATTTGAAATTTTTCGTTAATTCTAGATCTTTTAAACCCAGAGAAAGTAACAAAAGGATTTTGTTTGAAATAAATTTTTTGCTTATCGAAAGATATTTTAAAATCTTCATCATTATTTAGAACGATTGTTTTGTTTATATAATCTTCCGTTATCTTCTCAGATTCCAACAACAGCAGCATTTTTGTGTTTTTATCATTGACAAATCCTTCATTTATCTTTATATTTTCGAATTTTACACTAAACCATGTAACGTATTTTAATACATCTGGTTTTACATCTTCCTCTTTAAATTCTATAGAAATATATTTGCTATTTTTTATATTATTTTCTAAATATAAAATCTCTACTATGTTTGATAATCTATCTCTGGTATCTAAAAAAGAAACAATTTGTGATCCAAATATTCTTTTTAAATTTTCATCGCCTAAATATAAAGTAGTAAAAAACTTTCCTAGTATAATATTTATAAAATCGGTTTCAGAAATATTATCTAAATCAAGTTTTAATATAGACATTTAAATTTTTAATTATTAAAACACCGAAACATTTACATAGTCAGTTAGAAAGAAAACATTTTCTTTGCTCATTATATTATCTAATTCGCTTGGTATGATTATTGTATCAGAATTTATAAGTTGTATAGTATTATCAGGTTTTAAAATTTTTGCAACGATGTCTATTGCATCTACAGAAATATTATTTAAATTTTTAATAATTTCAAATTTTAAAAATTCTTTACTCAATGTTTCTCCCATCGACATATTATCTATTGTATTTTTTATGATGTTAGCAATTTCCATACTGGGAACAGCAGTACCAGAAACCGAGCAGTTTACAGAAACAAGACAAGGAATTGCTGATTTTAATAAAACATCATTATTTTCTCTAATATTGTAGTTTGAATAGAAAAAGTCTGATATTATACCAAGATTGTCTGGCTCTAAATATGTCAAAAGATATATCTTCTTATCTCCCAAATTCATTGAAGAAACGTCTGTAACATCATCTAAAAATTTAAATTTGGTTTTTATAAATACTGAATATTTGGCGTGCTTAGGTAACTCTATATCTGGAGAATAATTATATGAATTGTTTGCGCTGTCTATTTCATCAATATAAGTAAAATTTAAAGGATTTAATTCTGTTGTGTCTGGAAAAGGCTGAACTTTTAAAACTCTAAACAATCCAGCAACTTTATTTCTAGTTATTTCTACTTCCCAATAAGATAAAGAATTACTTACTTTATTCACTAATGTACAGACAAACAGATTTCTTTTTTCGATGTAACTCTCGTTAGTTCTTATACATACATCAACAGCCGATCCTCTATTTATTGGAAAAAGCCAATATAAATTTCTCTTCGCTATATTATTTCCAGGACCAATTATTGCTATGTCTTTTATGTTAAGCCCAGATTCTTTTTCAAGCAAATTCTTTACACTAATTTCATTAAATATTGATTTATTGTTAAAGAAATTAAGTATTCTGTCTATAAATTCCTTATTTGATTCTCTGTTTTTCCCAGGATAAAAATCTTCAAAAGCCTCAATGCCAATAACGTTAGGTATTGTGGCTGTATCTATAAGAGAAAATACTGTTCCCTTTTTAACTAAGAAATTCTTCTTCGCAATAGAAGCTACTTCAATAACAAATCCATATACTGAAGCATTTATCTGTATAGAAGGCACATCATTATCTTCTGTAACACTGTTTACATTTCCTTTTACATTAAAAGTTTTAATAGTTTCAAAAATTTCAGTACCTATGGAAAATTTTGTTCCTTGAGGTACGACTATATCCGAATTTTCGCTTCTTTTAACTAATATCTTCCCAAAACTTTTATAACCATCAAACCTTACCATTCCAAACACATTTCCGAGTCTATCTATTTCTGATTCACTTATGATGTTTGGAAAAGATTTTATTGTTTCTATGTCTAAAAGCCTCAATTTGTCATTAAGAAACATCTCATTATAAGCTGAAAGAACCGCACAGGATTTTAAAATTAAATTTCCCAATATGTTAGATCCTTCAACATCGAAATTAAAATTCTTTAATAATTCAGAAAGCCTGCTAATCTTTTCTCTTATTAAATTTTCTGGTATTGATAATTCTGACATTTATTATTAGTTGTTACTTTTAAGATTTTTTAAAAATTTTTCCAGACGTCTCTTTTTTGATTTTAATAGAAAATCAACCGCTTCTTCTATTCTGTTTTCGTTTTCTGAATCGAATATATTTCTATCTTTCAACACCAAACTTAAACTCCCTATCTTATAAAAATTTACATCGGAATTTAAATTTTCTAAAAATTCATAATCTATTACATCATTTGGAGATATGTTTATCATATCATTAAACAGTAATTTATTGGAATCTAAGTATATTTTTTTGTTGTAAAGAACATTCAATTTTTTTAATTCATTATATGTTTCTTCTTTTAGTATGAAAGAATTAAAACCATATTTGAACAGTTTATTTATTTTGTTTATATAAGAATTACTATTTTCAATTCCAAACTTAGATTTGGAACAAATTACAAAAAGGTCTATGCTACATGACTTTCTCATATAGAATTTTTCTATTATCTCCTCAAAAACCTCTTCGTTGTTATCTACATCAATTGTTATTCCATCTACATCTCCTATAATTGTATTAATAGTTTGAAACATTCTTATTTTATCAAAACAATACAACCTTGAATCTATAATTATACTTTTGGAAAAATCTCTCAAAGACAAGTACATTCTTTCTACGCCTAAGCTCATCATAATATAGTCTGGAAGTATTATGGTTGGAACTAAAGATTTAAAGTGTTTTGAGAATTTTATGGACGCTTGTTTGGAAGAAAAGAACAGTGATAAATCAAGGCTGTTTTCTATCATTTTGTTGTGGTCTTCAATCGAAAATTATAAATTTTAAACAATTTATTTATTATTTTTATATTAATTTATTATAATTAAATTGTGTTAATATGTATAGTAAAAATTTAAATTCAAAAACAGGAGACAAAATGTGAAACTTTTTTTCAAACCAGAAAATACTAAGTCAAAAACATCATTTTTAATTTCTGCTACTATTTCTTCTTTTTTATTATTAATGTCTTCTTTGTTTCTAATTAATTCTACTAAAGTATTAGATAATAGCAATAACATAATTGTTGCTCAACAAAATTTAGAATCTAACGAACGAGAAAACAAGAGTCAACAATTAACTAATAATTATTTTAACAGAGTAAGTAAGTTAATTGAATCGAAGGCTCTCCAAAATTCTGTAACTATAAGATATTTTATAAAGAACGACGAAGAAACATTAGATTATTATGATGATTATTATTACATATTCAATGTTGGGAAACACAGCGATGAAGAATTTTATTATGAAATTTTTAAAAATGATGAAGGAGAGGGTTCTTTTATAGCGGGGTCTGGTACGGTTATATATTTTAAAAATTTAAATAAATATTTGGTACTGACATGTAAACATATCTTTGTAAATCCATCAGATTTTTCAAAAGACTCTTCCAATGTTATCGAAGAAATAAAAAAGAAAAAGAGTAGAATAGAATTGATTAGATTATATAAAAATAGTGATAACGAGGAAAATAAATTAGTGTTAAATCTGTCTTTAAAGAAAATAGGTGAAGGAAACGTGGATTTGTGTTTACTAAATATTGAAAATATCGAAACGGAAGAATTGGATAAAATTTTTAATAGAGATATAGTTATTTCAGATAGTGATTCTTATGAAGTAAACAGTCCGGTGTATCATATAGGTAGTTATTTCTATGAATTGCATCATAGTTATGCTAGAGGACATGTAGCCTTCAAGTATAGGCAGATAGATTTAATGGGGTTTGATAATAAATTTAAATTTTTAAGTGATCAGTATAATCTTTTAGTAATGCCTGGAAGTAGTGGAGGGGGGGTGTTTTTGGAAAATACAACTGAGTTGGTGGGGGTTGTATTTGCTGGAAATTTAAGTTCAATTTCGTTTTCCATACCACTAAGAACAATAAAGCAATTTGTTAAAGACGTAAATTAACAAATGCCCGATACAAAATCATACATAGAAATCCCAAGACAGGATGTTGATAAATTATTAAGAAAAAAGAGGGCGGTAAGATCAAAAGAAAAATCTTTAATAAATTTTGAAGCTATTCTCTATGATAACAATTATAATGCTGTAAATTTTGATGATTTTAATATAAATAACGGTCAAAGTTCTAGTGATACACACTCTCTAGACGTTATATGTAAAGAATCTACTCTTATCAATCCAATTACATATGTTGGCAATGCTGTTGTGATAGATTCTGCCAACGGTAAGGTTAGAGTAACTCTAAACGACCAGACAATGCGACCCGGCCTTTATTTAATGTCTGTAGCTTTAAAAGAAACAGATTCTGGTAATTTGATATATGATAATGAATTGTTTATATATCACGAAAGATCATTAAGGTCAGAAAATACCTCACACTTCCCTACTGTAGACGATATAAGGATGTCTTTGAGGGATAGCGATCCATTGGAAAATGAGCTTATCGAATGGTATGATTTCTCACTTTCTGATATATGTATGGCAATTTTAAGAACCATACAACAAATTAATGCCATCCCCCCACCAATTCAGCCGTATACAACAACGTCTAATGATATAGAGTTTGATATGTGGGTGGATGGAGCGCAACTATTCTTATTTGAAATGGCTGCTGAACACTATAGAAGAAACAGATTGCCTTATAATGCCGGTGGTTTGACGCTCGACGATAAAGCCAAAGAGGAAAATTACATGAGAGCGTGGCAAATCAAATATCAACTGTGGTTTAAGAAAGTCAGTGCCAGAAAAGTCTTCTACAACCTCAGAAGACTTTACAATGTTGTATCTACTCGTGGAGCTGTCAGGGGTTGGGGATATACACCTTAATATTAATTAAAATGGGTCTTACCAGCCATTTATACGAAAATGAGGTTTTCTTACATGTTAATGTAGCATATAACCCACTTGGTGGAAGTACAATATTTTGGGAACTCCATCCAAATTTTATTGATCCCAGACCATACACATTCCAGCTTCAGGCAAATCTAAATCATGGAGACCCAAATAATTGGTTAGATGTTGGAACTCCACAGAATGACGTTATAAACCTCGCAGATAATGTGAAAAGACAGAACTATAAAGGATTTTATATCGCTTATCGTGTGAAGCTGACAACCCCAAAAGACGTTTATTACTCACAAATTGCCACAACTTTTGGTAATTTGACGTATAAACAATGGAATTATGTCAGAGCTATGATGAGAAGAAATACTTTAGTTCCTAAAAGACTTAAAAAATATAATATCATAATTTTGAAAAAGAAGAGATTTGGTTTACCTTGTAGCTGTTTTGATCATGATACGAGACAAGTTACAAATTCTGATTGCATGGAATGTTTCGGAACTGGTATAGTTGGTGGGTATTGGACGTCAAATTTGCATTTTGTATTAAATTTTTCACAAGATGCTCAATTCAAGTATACAGCCCAAGAGGTATCATTAAGTAGAGGAACCATATATGATGAAAAAAATCTGGTGCTGATGACTGGTTTTCCAATGCTGGATTTTGAAGATATAATACACAATAAGGATAACGGAATGTTTTATTTTGTCCATTCTGTTAAAGGAGATGTTGAAGTTTCTAAAGTTCCAATCTTTTATAGAGCATTAGTAAACTTATTGCCCCCCACACACCCAATATACAAATTTTTCGATTAATTAAAATTTAAAATGATTGATTTATCATCAATAGAACCAAACTTGTGTGAAGCTATAAGCAGATTTCATTTTCATGGATGGTTAATAAATTATTTAAAGAAATATTTTTCTGATGGGAATAATATTGAGCATCAATCATTTAAGTCAAGAACATATACAGATGATGAAAACACTGGATTATTTATAGGAGATAGTTCAGCATTAGATTATAATTTAATAGAGAAAAGACCAGCTATATTGATACAGAGAAGGCAGTCGGAAATAAGCAAAGTAAATCCTTTTGGTGGGGAAGTTCATAGTTCATATTACCCAACTACTGAAACTACCAGATTTACAATGGATTTAATGAATATGTCTTATATAGCATTTTGTTTTGGTAGAACGCCGGCTGAATCTGAAATTCTGAGTTGGGAGACAGCCGGGGCAATAAATAAATTGACAAGAATATTAGCATTAAATGGAGTAGTGCAAAATTTATATGTAGATTTTGTTGGGGAACAAAGATTAGTCCCCGAATCTTCAAGAATTTACGTAACATTAGTAAGAATAAGAGCAAGATTTGGACTGATATCAAAAATAGATGTTACATAATAAATAATAAAGAGGTAAAAAAATATGCCTTCATCTTCATTTTTTACAAATCCCAACCCATATACTATTGATAAGGATGTATTTGCATCTCAATATTTGGTTGATGTAGCTGGTGGAGGTGTGCTGGGAGCATTTATGGTTGCGTGGAACGTCGGAAGACAGGTAGCAATTTTTCCAGATTTTTCGAATTCATCAAAACTTATCAGAGCATCTTCGGTTCCAAGAGGTGTGGTAGAAATATATACGATTTTTGGAATAAATCCTCTGGGAACCGCTTGGCTTACTGATTTGTCTAAAGGATGTAGTACTGGAGATATAGTCATTTCTCATACTAGTTCGCCATGTACTGGGGCACCAGTTACTCAAAGAATAAAGTTTAAATCTCCCGTTGTGCAATCTATTCAGGGTAGGGTTGAAATTCAGCATTCATTTTTCATCAGCATTCTAACTTTCTTCGTTGGTGATGCAGAATATGTTGTAGAATAATTAATAATGATTTATAAAATTGATATATTTTAATAATGAATAAACAAAAATATGGAGTAATAAAAATGAAGAAAGCAAATGATGAATTTGCTCCGGGAATAAAATCTAAAAATGAATATGGGGATTTTTCTGATCTTTCCCCATCAGACAGAATTAAACTTATAATTCAAAAGCATTTAGCTAGAAGGGCTGGAAAGCATTACGATATAAGATTGGGTAATGAAGATACAGGATTAATAAGTTTTTCTACCAAAAAGGAACCCCCCATCCCAAGACCAGAGGATAAAGGAGTAAAAAGACTTTTAATACAACAACCTCTCCACGAATTCGATTATAAAGATTTCGAGGGGGAAATAGAAAGTGGATATGGTGCAGGTAAAGTGGAAAAAGTTTCTGAAGAAGATGTTTTGATAAGTGAGGCGGGGAAAGATAAACTATTGTTCACTACTATGGGAAGGTATCCTGAAAGGTTTGTTCTTGTAAAACCTAGACAATTTATGAATAAAGAATGGCTTTTGCAGAATATCACTCCCACGGAATTTCCACCACCAAAACGGACATATATAAATATTAAAAGTAAGGATGTTGAAAAAGAATTCAATAAAATAACTTCTTCTGACACCATAGAAGCTAAAGTTGATGGAGCTTTGGGAATTTTTAAAATTTTAAAAGATAAATTGGAAATATTATCACACAGAAAAAGCAAAAGAATAAATAGACCAATTTTTTATACAGAAAAATTCTTTGGCTACTTTCCAAAGCTTACTAAAAAATCTGATCTATTTGATGATACTATATTTCTTGGAGAAGTATATGCTGTAAAACAAGATGAAGATGGAAATGAAGTACCTTTGTCGCCGAATGAATTGAGTGGTATTTTAAATTCAACACTGAAGAATGCCTTGGACTATATTGAAGATAATAATATAAAATTTAAGTCGTATGTATTTGATGTTATTAGATTTAGGGGAAAGGATATAGATTGGAATAAAGTACCATATAGTGAAAGACTCAAAATGGTTCAATCTCTTGTAAACGAATTAAATAAAAATTTTGATGAAAAAAAGTTTAGAGAACCTGTTTTTGTATTTGGTAAGGATAAAGCAAAAGAACTTTGGGAAAAGTTGAAAAATGATAAAAAATTATACACTGATGGAATAATAATTTGGCCTGAATATGGAAAGCCTAAAAAATTGAAATTTTTTGATGAAGTAGATGTTTATATAAGAGACATAATACCAGAAGAAAGAACAAGTGAAGAAAGAAAAGAAATGGCTGGTAAGATTTTATGGTCTTTTACACCAGACGGAGAGATTGTGGGAGCTGTTGGAACGGGGATGGATCACAGACTAAAAGAAGACATGTTAAAAAATCCAGAAGAATATATTGGTAGAGTTATGAGATTGAAATTTTTGGAAAAAACCAAAGATGGAAGATTGAGAAACCCAGTATTTATTTCCTTGCATGAAGAAAAGACGGCTGGATTTGAAATTAAGGAATTAAAAATTAAACGTTGGAATCTTATAGATTTTAAAAATTTAATTTCAAATTTAAAAATATAGAATAAATGCCTTTCTTTGACTTTGCATCAAAAAGTTTTTTGAATTTAAAAAATATAGGATTTAGAAAATTATCACACAAAGATATAGATTTATGGAAATACGATAATAAAGAATTTGTTACCAAAGATTATGATTCAGATTTAACAAATTATTATGAAGGAGTATCACAAGAAGTCATTTTGAGCATCTTTTCTGGTTTTGATTACAAAAGTAACGAATTTTTTAAATCGGAACATAGTTTATTTGATGATTTTTTTTCTGTTTTTTCTTTTGATCAATATCATTTATCATTATTTATTGAATTTATATTGAAAAATACGGTACCACAAGTGAATTTTGATTTAGAAAAAGAAGGAAACGTTAAAATTTCTAATATAATTTTAAATTCTTTGGATACAAGCGATCCAATTATATTTATTGTTGACATTAAAATAATATTTGAAGACGGTACGGAAGTAAATAAAATTATAAAACTTAAAAAACCAACATGAATTTAAAAGAAGAAGAATCAATAGAAGAAAATCAAAATAGTAATAATGAAATAATTACAACAAAAAAGCCATTTAAGGAAAATATTTTTAATTTTAAACGTTCTTTATTATTTAATAATTTAAAAATTTCTATAGTAGATGTAATTAGTAAAATTAATAAAATAGAAAACAAATTATTTAAAACAACAATTTGTAAAGATAGGTTAGGAAATATTGTACCTCTGGTTATAGGGAGAGGATCCAAAAATTATATATCCAAAACACCTCTCCCTGAAGGTATGCCAGATATTTTTTTAAATTTTAACTCATTACCAGAAGATAAATTTTTTGAATTCCCCAAAAATTTAACAAATGAAATAATAAATGAATTTGGAAATAAAAAATTTAAGAATTGGAAAATAATAGATTTGTCTATAAAGCCGATAGATAAGGAAAAAGGAAAATACTCTGTTAATGGAATTGTAATGTTCAAAAATGCTGAATACTTGATGAATAATGCACCGCTAACAATAGAGTTTATATCAAGCGAAGACAGCAATAAAAGTTTTACTAAAATTAAATCAAAATTAAATTTTATAGTAAAAGAAGCGCAATTTAATATCTCCAATGTATTTTCGAATATTACGGGAATTGAAGGACAATCTAATTACGACAAACAAGAAACTGGATTAGTGTTAGATGTAGAAGAAGGAATACATTCTAATGTTTTTTTACCTAAAACCGTAAAAACCCAGCTTTCGTATCAATTCGGTCAGCCTCCTCTCTACAGATATAGTCCTCTATATCCAGATTATAGGCCTGATGAATTTCAGCTTTATGAAAAGACTTTTAGGGAAATGGTTCCGATTATCATGGAACATCTTGGATTAGACGAAGCATATTTCCCAAAGAAAGGACAGTCATGGGGAGAGTACATGTATATGGTGGAAACTAGACGGGTTGCTCCAAAAGTTTTTATAGAAGCTTCAAAAATTGATAAAGATAGAATTAAAGTCTCATTATCTGAAAGATTTGGCGGGAGACCAGAGGATTATGAAGGATTTTCTTCTGTTGTTAGTGTATTAGGATTATATATTCCATTTTTATCTAGAATAGTTGCTCCACTAAGGTCTCTATCAAATCTATACTACGCAGCATTTCCAGAAAGCGTCACATTCTCAATCGGTGAAATTTATGATGCTATGAGATTTGATCCTACTTTGGCTGGAAAAGAAGCAATAGAGGCGGCCAGAATTCTATCAAATATTGTTGATAGGGGAAAGCAATTGGGGAATTTCCTACCATCAGAAATAGGTTCTGTAGTCAAATTAGGAATGCTGCACGGATATATTTCACCAAGAGATGTATTTAACGAACAGGTGTTTTCTGAACAATTAAAAGATTTCATACTCCCAATGTCTGCCGCTAAATATCTTGTTAAAGACGTATATTTAATTCCTGATGCCACCCCTAACCACTATTATGAAGTATATAGTGTATTCAAAGACTTGTTTCCATATCAGACAGGAGAAGAAGCAGCAAAGAATATGTTTGTGTTTGGATACTATCAGCAACAAGGAGGATTCAGTAATGCTGTTTTGAGAAGGATCGGAAGAAAAATTATTCCAGGCGATGTATCGAGAAAGAAACTGGCTGAACAATTTTCTGTACTTTTTGAGAGGGCTAGAAAATCAGCAATAGGTAATGCTTATGGAGCTTTGTTAAGAATGAGGGCTGATGGGATTTTACCTCCAGGTAGTGCTGCCTGGAATCTGGCTGATGGCATAATAAGGGGAAAAGCCTCTGTAGTATATCCGGTCGAGGTTTTAAATATTATAATTTCTTCTGGAGTAGACCCAGATGTTGCAAATCTTTATTTCATCAATAATTCCGAAAACGCTAAAGCTTTACCCCTCCAGTCTCTACCAGCAATTATGGAATCTACTATGTCTGATTGGAAGATAAGAGCTGAATTGCTTGTCAATAACTTATTTGCAGGAAGAAGACTAAATTCAAAAGTAAGGGAATTGGCTAGCAGACAGATATTGGATATGCTTTCGAGAGAATTGGGATTCGAGAATTTTAGAAATGTAGAATTGATATTTAGTTCTGATACAATTAATGTGATAAAAGAATTAAATTTGGAAGCAGAGAAATTCTCCAATTTTATGATGAGAAACATGCCGCAAACACTATTATTTTCTGGATTGTCTGGAGTGGTAAATACCCTGATGAAAAAAGAACCGATTGAAAATAGATTGCTGGAGGCTGCTATGAGATTCTTGGGGGCTACCCTCGGTCCAAAAAACTTAAATAAGCCATCCTTAAAGTCAGAAGTTCCGATTAGTGATTTAAAAAATTTAATAGAAGGCAGTGAACTTGTGACTCCGGGAGAAGTTAAATATTTTAAGTAGTGGTATAAATGTCCAGAAAAAAACAGGAAAGAAATGAAAATTTTGAAAAAATTTCAAACGTAGATGAATACAATCAAAAAAACAAACATGAAGAAAATGTAAAAAGAGCCTACGAAGATCTGGCCCCCAATTTATTTGGTGTTTCTTCTTCCCAGAGAGAGGATATATACAATAGACTAACATTAATGTTTGGAAGAGTTGTTGAGGCGTATCCCACAACAAATTTCTATTTAGTAATTCCATTATCCTACAACCAAACAGCTATTTCTTGTTCTTCAATTTCTAAAAACAGCAATTTATTTGGAGTAAGGGATCAGTCAGGATTTAATGTTGGTGACTTAGTAATTTTTATGTATGACTCGATGGAAGGAAGAGGATATATTATTGGGTCTTGGTTTGAGCCTCTTCTTTTAAAAAATGATCTTGTTGGTGATAGAATTTCAGAATTATCCATAACTCTAAAAGATTTGGTTCCATTACTGTATTTGGTGTCGATGGGGATAGGAAGCTTGGTTAGTGGTGCGATGAATGTAGATAGCTATCCATCAGACTTCTGCAAAAGCACAGAAACTGGTTCTATGATATTTTTGGACAGATTTATGTCTTTTCTCAGAGCCAGCGACTTTTGTGGTATATGGGCATTTTATAATGATTATTTATTAAGGGAGAAATTTCATAATTTTGAAAAGTGGTGCCCATACTATGAAGAACAGATAAAGTCTGACCCACTTTTCGCAAAAAATCTAGAGAACTTTCAAGACGCCAAAATAATAAAAGAAAATTCCATAAGTAAAGTTTTTGAAACGCATCTCATGCGTGGGTGGCAATTTGCAAACTTAGCAAGATTTGATGAGGATATTTGGGGAGTAAATGTTTCTAAAATAAATAGATCATATTTACTATCTCCGAGCGAAGGAAAATTATTAAATTTAACTGAAGAAACAATTAATGCTGCGGGAACACATTCTATAAGAGTTGCAAGAGCTTTATTTCTTTTACAGTCTTTTCCAAAACTAGTATACGTCAGAGTAAAAAATCCTGATGATCTTGATGGAGATGATAGTTCAACAGTTGATTTAATGAACGAAGAAATTGTTTTTGAATTAAAAAATCATTCAAGCTATGATCAATATAAAAACAAAGTATCAAGTTTGGCTTCAGGAATAATAGATAAGTTAAATTTTTATTTTAATGTTGAGCTTTTAAAGAATTTAAAAGGCAGAACGAAAGATTATTTGATAAAAAATCCAAACTCTATTAGAAAATTTATAAGTCCAAAAGGTGATCCCAACAAGAAAATTAAAATACTTAAAAAGCTTAAACAGGATGGATCATATGAAGAAGTAGAATTAACATCTTCAGATCAAGGTACTTTCTTCTCTATATTAGAAGATGGAACAGCAGTTATGGGAAATGGGGCTGGTTGTGAATTCAGAATGGAAAAGGATGCCATATACATAAGAGCACCTAAAATTTTTATACAATCTGGAGACAAAACAATCCTTTGGGGAGGAAATAACATATATTGCAGAGCTAGAGAAGACATAGAAATTTCTTCTACAAAAGGAGATTTAAAATTAAATTCAACAAAGGGAGATACTGATATACACGGAAAAAATGTTAATATTTCATGCACCGATGGTAATTTAAATTTAAGCAATCAAACAGGAGCTGCTAAAGAAAAAGTTACTGCCGCTGAAGTATCACACATCACTATAAACAGAGAATATATAAAAATATGTTCTCCTATAGAAGAAGATGATGATGAAAAGAAGGGTCGTATAATATTAAGTGCGATAGAAGTATATATAAATGGAAAAGATAGCGTAATTTGCGATGATTACCCAGTTTTTCATAATTTGGAAGTTTTTGCATTCAATGAATATTCATGCCCAGCATTCATACCAGAACCTTTATGGTATAGATTATATGTAACAGAAAATATTACAGATAAGCATGAAGATTGGATTGAAGAAAAACATCCAATTAGCGAATCCAGCCCTTGGGGAACTCAAAAAGATGAAGATGAAATATATAAGCAGGAAGTAGGATTTACAAATACAGGAAATAATGAATTTGGTGAGTCAAAAACAGAAAAGATAAAGGAAAAATGGCCTGTGTTCAAGCCTTGCAACTAAGAAATTTAATTAAATTAAAATGTTAAACAAAGAATTTAGATTGGAAATTGTTGAATTTAAAGATTTTGATGAAGAAACTTTAAAAAATTTATACTTACCAAAGTTTTTAAATTGTGTATTCGATGAAAATTCATTATTTGGTATTAAGTTTATTAAAAATTTAAATTCTAATGATAATGAAAATCAAATTACATTCAGTGTTACATTTAGAGATTTAACAATAGACGAAGAATTAATTCTTGATGGTTTGTCTAAGAAGCACTCTAAACTTAAAACTGATAATGATGAATACGTGGATATTGAACAGTCTAAATTATTAAATATTTTAAAAATGATATTTTCAATATGTGAACTAAATGGAACAGAATATAAAGGAATAAAATCCGTTAATTTTGAAAATTTCAATAGCAACTCCATAGACAAGCTACTAAATAATTATAATTTTTCAATTTCTAATTCTTCTTCGTCATTTTCTATACTTTTTTATTTTTATTCTAAATTTTTAAAAATTAAGAGTCTTATAAGTTCTGAATTGGTGAAAAAAAATTTTTTTTAACTTTTCCTAACTTATTTCCTATAGTAAAGCTCTACTCTAACAACGCATCTCTAATAAATAAAAATTATATAGAAAACTTTAAGTTGTTATATTACAATTATTTCTGTATAGAGAAAGAAATAGATTACAAAAAAACTATGATTTTTTATTTAAGTTCTGTAATAAGTGGGGGAGAAAACGTATCAAATATTATGTCGATGGTTGAGAGACTTAATAAAATTATTAAAGAATATAAAAATTTAGTCAACCTAATTCCTGATATACCAGAGGAAGAGTACATTCTCAAAGCTATAGAAGCCGGGAAAGAAATGTTAAACAAGAGGAATAAAAATAGAGATGAGGGAAATTAATATATTAAAATTTTTAAATCAATTGGCTGATGAATTGCCTGAAGAGGTAAAAGACAATCAAATTCCCAATTTATCATCCCCCTTTATAAATAAAAATGTTTTTGAAAATTCTGAAAATTTTAGAAATTTAAACTCCCCTATTCCAACTACCCTAATACAAAACCAAACAGTCAATCCACCATCCCAAAATCAACCAGAACAAAATTTTCAAAATTTCACACCAGATCAAGGATTTGAATTATCTATTAATTCAAATTTAAATAATAATTTAAATATTCCAGATAGAACAAATGAAAACATTACAACACAAAATTTAAATAATGTTGTTAGAAACAATAATAATAATGAATTAAACTTTAACAACAATTTAAATTTTGATTTAAGAAGTAATGATAATGTTTTTAATTTAAATAATCAAAATAATGAATTAAGAACGGAAACTAGAGATAATATAACAGATTTAGCAGAAGTATTAAGATTGGGAATTAATGAAAATACGAGACAGGGAGAAAATTTAAATATTGAAACAGAAAGACAACAGCATAATCAAAATTTAGAATTGGCTTTGGAACCGTTCGAATTAGAAAGAAATATTAACATTGATGAAAATCTCCAGATTCAAAGAAATAATAATGAAATCAATTTGAATTTTGAAGAAGGATTAGACTCTAATAATAGACTTTTTAATAATAATGAAAATTTAAGATTAGAAAATACTACACTAAATATACAACAGCCTAATCTAAACGTAGATTTAAATAGATATGCCACTTCTAGGGAAGGGTTTTCATTTAATGAAATAGGAGAATTTAGAAATTTAAATAGAATAATTGAATTGTCTGCTGAAGAAATGAGAAATAGAGAAACTCATGAACAGAAAAATAGAGTTGCTTCGAATATTAGAACGACAGATTTCGGGGACTTCTTTTTGGGAAGGTTTGGAGAAGATGAACTGAAGCTGAGAAGTCAAGATTCTAGACATGCAACAACTTCTGGATTTTCTGATAGATTTGATAGAAATCAAAATCAACTACCTATACCAATTCCACTTCCGGTTGTAATAGTAGAAGATAAAACATAACAACCAATAAAATATGCATATATTTTCATCAGATCACGATATCGTTAGTATATACAATAGAGAAGGACAGGGAAAGATATGGTTTACTACTGATTATGCTTCTTTATTTCTATCTTCAATGGCAATAGTTAATGTTAAATTAATGGGAAAAAACAACACTGTAGTTCTACCTTCATTAGGATTCAGATTTTATTATTTTACATTTGGAAGTTTTCCGGCAAATATAATTGTTGAGGCAGTTGGTGGATTAAAGGAATGTTCTAATTTGCCTTTTTCTAACGTTACAAATTCAATAAATTACGCTGAAATACATAATCCAGTTATAAGATTAAGACCATCTTTTATTTTGATAGAAAGCAGGTTGTTTGTTGGATTTTTAGTTGGTGCGGAAATAAACCTTATCGCAACGTCCTCGGATTATCCATTTCAATTGGTAAGGGGAACATTCACGTTTTCAGCAATAGGATGATAGAAGACAATACATGATAGGCTCCGGACTAGTAAAATCCACAATTTATGCTTTTATGGTTTTTAGAGGTATAGAAATACCAATAATGAAATTCAGAATAAGATATTCATTAATGGAATTTTTAAACGGAGAGGTGCCTATAGCCGAAGTCTATCTTCCCATAGGCAAACAACTTCCATTTGGAAACTTATCTCCATCGTACTCTTTATTGATGTCTGAATTTCAAGAATACGCCATAATATACGTGGCAGCCAAAAACCTATTAATTTCTCCTCCTTTTGGTCAATTTTCATCCGGTATAGTTCCAATATTTATAGGAACTCCGGTGTCTGTTTCTTATGAGGTTGTAATGGGAACAGCATATTATAAAGTTATATTAATGCATTGGATTTTCATTTTAGAACAAACATCTTTAATATCATCTTTAACTTCGCCGGAAAGTATTTTGGATACCAGATTTTTGGCTAACATAAGTCTTTGCGGTTTTAACTCTGCTCCATTTGCTGCTATGGATAGAAAAGGAGCGGCGGCAATTATTTCAACATTCGCTCTTACGAATTTTTTAAATACAGCCAATATTTGGTCTATATTAGGACCGATGTATTTAATGTTATCAAATTGCCATCTTGATAGAGCATCTGTAGCAATGGCGGCAGCAGTAGCTTATTCAAATTTAAATCATCCTGCTCTTAAAATCTTAAACGCTGCATTTACTAGAGATTTAACTCTCGCATTGTACTCATTTATTTCATTTTTATTTATTAAAAAATTAAATGTTTTCTTGTTATTAGGGATAATCAAAGATTTGGTGTTAAATGAGGAAAGAGATCCTATATTTGTAAGATCGTTTTTGGAAAGCGAAAACCATTCAATACTTAGGCATTTGTTGTTTGTTGCTAAAAGATACCAATTTCATGTTTCTCCCCTTATAAACTATATAGCACTTATGCCTATGAATTTCTCAGTTTTTAGTGTTTACAACATAACTGGAAGACCATATACAATTATGAACAGTGACGTTATAGGGCTATCAAAAAGAAGAACTTTAAAAAGAGCGTTGAGAGGAATAATAACTTATTTAAATACTAAAACTCCAGGAATCAGTTTGGGAGAAAATACTCAATCTGTAATGTTTGGAGGTTCCTACATAGGATTGCCTGTTGGGATGCTCAGAACAGTGATGGCTCCATCATTTATAAATATTGCAGCCAGCGCTAGTTTATCTGGCGGACCAGAATTAGGATTGGCTGATGTTCACCCATATGTTGGCACGATGTGGTCTTCTATTGTGCAAGATTTTAACAAAAAGAATAAGAGAGTTAAGTTTGATTTTAGATCAATTCTTACTGAATATTCCAGATTTTTCTATGTTAACGAATTAAATTTGTCTAGAACGATTTCATTGAGAGTTGCCGGGATTAGACTAGATAATTCTTGTGGAAGCAATATTTCAATACAGGAGGTAGGGGATGGATTTCCTCTAATAGGCACTATAACTTCTATTACTTATTACTATTCCGCTATTTCTGATAAGGACTCTTATGGAGTTATGACGGAGTATGAATTACACGCTGTTAGAGGTATACATGAGTTTTTCGACCCACAAGGAGAACTTCCATATAATCCGGTATTTACAGCACCAGAACATTACCTTTATGAGCCATCACTTACACCGCCTGGACTACCAATGATATTACCTTAGCAAATTTTAAAATTTAAAAATTTAAACATGCCACACAAAAATGAAAAAATTTTTAAATATGATGTAAATAACTTACTGGAAGAGCAAGAAAATGAAAATAATGAGATGGAAATTAAAGAAGAAGAAGATGAAGAAATTTATAATAAAAGATTTGATATAGATGAATACATAGAAAAGTCTATTGATGAAAGAACCGAGGGACTTAGTAAAAAATTTAATCAGCAAGAATTCTATAAGATATTTGAAGAATGGGTTAAAGGAGGAAGAAAAGATAAAAACAAACTCAATCAACTTATAGAATTATCAAAACCGGTTTGGATAGGAAAGATTTCTGTATTTGGTGGAGATCCTAGAGATTTGCAGCATATTGCATATGCTAAAAATTTAGTGGCAAAAGCTTTGATGGATTTTGACCCAGATAAATCCAAACTAAACACTTATTTGTGGTATAGATTATCAAACTTGCCTAGATTTGTTTACAAAGTGCAAAACATAATTGGATCTACGGAAAGAGATTTGCAGATTAGAAATAAAATAGAAATAGTAAAAGAAGAACTTGAAAACGAACTTGGTAGAGAACCAAGTGAAGAGGAATTGGCTGAAAGACTCGGGGTCAGCATTAAAAAATTAAAAAGAATACAGTCTACAAAATCGCCAGTAGTATCTAGTTCACTATCAGTTACCTCTGATGAAGATGGTGAAGAGAGGGGTGTGGGGGTAGGAACTTTAATACCAGAAATTGAAAAGAAATATAAAATAAAAATATTAGATTACATATACAACGAATTATCTCCAGAAGAAAAAGTATTCATGGAAAATTTTTTTGGCATGTATGGAAAAAAACAATTACCATTACAAGAAGCAAGTAAAAAAGCAGGTATGAGTTTAAGTAGAGGATGGAAATTGGCTAATGAAATAAAAGAGAAATTAAATATTTATATAAGAGAATTAAACCTTTAAATCTATAAAAGAGACTTATGGATCCGGTTCAGTTTTTTACATTTTTAATTTATAATGAATTATTCAGACAGGCTAGATGGATGAACTTACCAAAAAATGCTCAAAATCAGATAAATAGTGTACAAACACTAAGGGATTTTTGGGTAAACGTTTTAAATAATTATGCTATGAATATTGTAAATTCAAAGATAAGCTCAAGTTCAAGACAAATTGAAGTATATAATCTTATGCATTTTTTAAATTACA
The DNA here is from genome assembly GCA_038869895.1 of Candidatus Pacearchaeota archaeon. Classification (GTDB taxonomy): domain Archaea; phylum Nanobdellota; class Nanobdellia; order Pacearchaeales; family GW2011-AR1; genus JACPLR01. The sequence continues at coordinate 6,467 of JAWCQE010000007.1, read as the reverse complement.
TGTTAAGTTATTCGAGGGCTGAAATGGAAAGGTTTAAATCTAATAATACACTTTATGATTCAAAAACCATAGACGAAAGGAGAAACGCAATAATAAAATCATTTGTTCTATTTTTTTATAATCAAGAAACATAAGAGTTTGTTTGGAGATAAAAAATGGCAGATGCAGATGAAAAAGTGACAGATGATTGGATAGTTGCAGAAGATCTTAAAAATTTAAAAGTCAGATTAAAAAATTTTTCAAATACTAAACCAGCTCGATTTGCTGGAAATGCTGGTTTTACATTATTAGGAAGTCCGATATATGTTGGAAGAGAGATGGAGAGGGTGGGATTTGCTTCAGGAAGAATGGTATCTAATTTTGTTGACAGAATGATTTCCAACATGTTTATTGACAATTGGTCAGTATTAAAACCAATGAGAAATAATATTGCTAGGGCATATATAGCAGGAGTGCTTCAGGAACAAATTAATGAATTAAAAAACAGTATATCAAAAAAAATTTCTGCATTAAAATTGATGGAAGAGATGGAAAAAAGAAAGAAAGAAGAGAGAGAAATGTCCAAAGAAGAAAGCATTGTTAGAGAAGAGTCAGAAAGTTAAGAATTATTAACGATGACAGAAACAATTTCCAATATTAATGATTTCAGATTCGATGAAATTATAAATCATCCTCTTTCTTATGATAGAATAAAACCAGGTTTTAGATCATATTTAAAAGAATCAATATTAAGAAAATATTATGGAGAACAAAGTAATTGGCATCCACATGAATTAGTTTGGCCTGGATATAACGGACTTCCTGTTGTAGGTTCATATTTCCATATAAGAAATGAAGAAGCACACACAGTAATTCCTGTTAAATATTTTTACAGCAAAATATTTGATATTTCTGATGAAAAAGATAAAGAACACTTTGATTGGGTTATGGATAGAATACAATCAGGATGGTTTTCATTAAATTTTATAGATAGGAAATGGGTTGAAAATATTGACGAAAATGGAAGAAACAAAATAAAGATTGTTATATATATGGAATGGGTCCAATATTATTCAAAATTTCCAAGAATATAACAAATTAATAAAATGACATACACAAATGAGAGACATAACGTTTTAAAATTTCTTAATGAATTAAAAAATAAAAACGAGTTGTTGAATGAAATAGGATTAAAAGTAGATGATGTTGATTATTTAATCAATAATTTAGATGAAATATTTAGCGTTGAAAGAAAAGAAGCTCAAATATCACAAGCCACCCTGGTTGGGATTATTGTTGTAAGTTCTGCTTTATCTGGAATTATTATTGGACAATTAACTAATAAAGTGATAGGTAAAAGCGTCGCTACTTCAATAGGAAGGGATTTGTCTGAAATAGTTTCCTCAACAAGACTTACGTCAAAACTTCTAAAAGAAAAAGAAACAAGGAATTTGGAGTCTCGTTTAAAGGAAGTCTCCTCCGAAAAAGGATTAAAATCTAAAATTTTAAAAGATATATCTTCAGAATTCAATGTAGGAGATCATTTACAAACATCACCTAAAGAAGAGGTTGATTTCATTCTAAAAGAGTCTCAATGGGATATTCCAGTATTCAAACAGATAGGAGAATTCATATTAAAGGGGAGTTTATTAAAAGTATCTGGTTGGAGTTTAGTTTCTTTTGTTAGTGTAATTTCTTATCTAATGTTTTCGTTATTTTTCAAACTAAGTAGAGGATTATACTTCAAGAAAGAATTCCCTTTAGATTTAAAAAAATTTGAGGATTACGATACGACAAAATTAATGAGAGAGAAATGGAATGAGTATCAAAATTTATCAGCAAAGAGTAATTTTCTAGACTATTTAATATTGAGAGAAAAATCTCCTTCTGAAGTTTTAAGGAAATTTAGAAATGAAGAGGAGGCCATAAACGATTCTCTTCCTACTAAAAGACAAATGTTGGAAGAAGAATTAAATAAATTAAAATCTAACACTAATTCATCGTTACAACAACAAAATCCACAAATAGAATTGGGGATTTCTGAATTACAAAATAAAGACTTATTAAAAGAGTTGGCTAAAGTTGAAAGAGAAAAGTCTGAAAAAGATTTTCTTAAAAAAGTAGAAGAAGCAAATCTTTCTCATCAAGAAGAATCTCCATCATCAAATAATGAAGGTAAAGAAAGTGTTTTAGAATCTAAAAAAGATGATTCAGCATCAGACTTTCTAGAAAAATTAGAGAAAACTTCTGAATTTGTAGTTACTAATTTATTTCCTCATCGTCTAAGAGAAGAATTAACAGAATATATAGAAATGTCTTTGAAGAAAAATTTAAAAAATTTTGATGAAAAAGATATAAGAAGAGTTGTTGGAATATACAAAGAAGGGTGGATTTGGAATTTGTTGGGGATTGCTGCTTTGGGCGGAACCGCTCTTTATTTAATTTTTGGTAGAGGAGCTGGCCCCACAGCAGAAAAAATTTGGTGGTTGGGTTCAAATTTGTTAGAAAGATTCGTTGATGTTTTAGTTCCTGTTCTAGAATTGGGTAGTGGTGCAATAGCATCAATACCATTCATTTTTACTACAAAATTAATTGAAGGTTTTGCAGATGGTCTAAAAGAGGCAAAACTTAAAGTAAATTCTCTTGATTTGATGAAAAATAAATTAAAGGATGAGATAGAAAGCATGAGAAAACATGATGTTATAGATATCAGCGAACCAAATTTGGATATTTTAAAGATTAAAGCTATGGATGATTTAGGAAAATTAGAAGGAGAAGTAAAAGATAAAACTATGAGAAGAGGTCTTATTTGATAAATAAATAAAATAAATAGAATGAGAAGAATAGATGATATAAAAGAGTTGAGAAAAAATATTTTTGAATTTATAAGAAGAGAAATAGAATCTTTAGAGCCTCAAGAACTTAATAACTATGTTATAAAATTTGAAAATGTAGATTACCCCAAAAAATTTAAAAATTTTGAATATTCTCCACATGATGAATTAAATACTCTTCTCAATAATAAATCTTTGACAATTCCTCTGAAAGCAGATGTAGTTCTGTATGATAAATTAAATAATAAAGAACTACAGAGAAAGAGAATTGTGGTTGCAGATGTTCCATATCTTAGAGATAGAGGAACATTTATAATTAATGGAATTAACTTGTCTTTGGCTAATCAATTAAGATTAAAGCCAGGAATATACACTAAAATTTCAAATGTTGGTGATATTGTAACAATGATTAACCCAGAAGGAAGCCAAAATAGTAATTTCATATTAGATGTTGATACAGGTATCTTCTATTTAAAATTGAAAAGAGGTTCGTTTCCCCTATTACCAATTCTCAAAGAAATAGGGATGTCTGATGAAGAATTAAAATTGGCTTTTGGAGAATTTTATAACAGAAATAAAGAACTAATAGGTAAAAGAAATCTTGAAAAATTTACGAGGATAGTGTCTGCTCCAGGAGAGAATTACAGAGAGAAGTTAAAAAATTTATTTTTAAATTCAAAAGTGGATCCTATTGTAACATCGAAAACAATAGGAATACCTGTTGAAAATCTAAATAATGAAGCAATTATTGCTACTATTCAAAAAATGATAAATGTGAGAAATGGTGTTGATCCTGGAGATTCAAGAGATGATTTGGTTTTTCAAAGGGTTGTTACACCGGCATATTTCTTGGCGGAATCCATAAGATTTTCCAATTTTGAATTAAGAAAGAAATTATTTAAGGCCTTAATGAAAAGGGATTTAAAATTTGTAAAACCAAAGATTTTTAATAAAACAATAGATGCTTCGTTCAGACTAACGAGTTTAGGACAAGTTTTACAAGACATTAATCCTTCAGAAAGAATTGATCAAATTTACAGAATTACAAGAATTGGAAGGGGAAGCATTGAAGATATAGAAAGTGCTACTTTGGAATCTAGATCAGTACAACCCACGTTTGTAGGATTTATAGACCCCCTCCAAACACCAGAACAGGAAAAGATTGGTCTCGATGTAAGATTAACAAGAAATGTATTCGTTGATGATAGAGAAGGAATACTATTTAGAGAAATGATTAATGCAAAAACCAAAAAGAAAGAACTAATTCCATCCACGAAGCTTATGGATTATGTCATCGCATTCCCAGGAGAAATGGAGAGGAATTCGAGATTTGTTAAAGCGATTAGAGGAGGGAAATTAGATATTGTTGATAAAAAGGAAGTTGACTATTATTTGGATAAATTTGAAGAGTTTTTTGGTCCAACCTCATTCTTTATCCCCATGCAAGGCTCTTCGTTCCCACAACGAATATCTATGGGAAGCAGGATGAAACTTCAAGCTCTCCCTCTTCTAAAACCAGAAATTCCTAATGTTATGTCTGGAGTAGACAATGTTCCCGCTGAAAGCTTGTTTGAAAAAATGAGGGGGATAGTAAGATCAGATATAGATGGAGTTGTATCATCTATAAACGACAAATACATAACTATAAAGGGCGATTCAGGAATAGAAAAAAAATATCCAATTATCTCATTGGAACCTAATAATAATAAAACAGGATTTTATCATAAAACAGATCTGAAAAAGGGACAAAGGGTTAAAAAAGGTGATGTAGTTCTTTACACTAATTTCAGCAGTCCAGATGGATTAGATTCATACGGAGTAAATGCTAGAATAGCATACATGCCTTATTATGGTTTAAATTATGAAGATGCTTTTGTGATTTCAGAGTCCTTCGCTAAAAAGTTAACTTCTGAACACTTCTATCAAGAAGAATTTATAAAAGATGAAGATGTAGTTTTTTCTAAATCTAAATATATGGTTGTTTTCCCCAACAACATTAAAGATCCGAAAATACTAAGTAAATACAACGATAATGGAATTATAATGAAAGGGCAAATTCTTGAGCCTGGCGACCCTATAATTATGGCCTTTGTTCCACCAAAAAAATTAAGGGTCAGAAAAGGAGATAGATTGCAAAACATAATTCCCATAGATAGAGCAATATTTTGGGATCATAATAAACCCGGAAAAGTAGTGGATATTATTGAAGGAAAAGACTTTTTAAAAATTATAGTAAGAACCGAAGAAGAAATGGAAGTTGGCGATAAGATGGCGGGAAGATATGGAGATAAGGGGGTAGTGTCCGCAATAATTCCAGACGAAAAAATGCTGAAAGATGAAGAAGGGAATACTATAGATGTAATCATTTCTCCGGCAAGCCTCCCATCCAGAGGAAACGTAAGTCAAATATTTGAAGCTGTTTTGGGAAAAATAGCGGAAAAAACAGGGAAAAGATATGTAGTTCCATCATGGAACGAAAATGGCATGAATAAAATGGTGGAAGAGGAAAAGAGAAAGAGCGGAATAAAAGACAAGGAAACGGTTTACGACCCAATTTCAGGAAAATATATAGAAAATGTTCTTGTTGGAAATAGATATATGATGAAATTACATATTACATCCGAAAGCAAAGTAAAAGGGAGAAATATTGGAAGATATACTTTGGAACAAATGCCGGCAAAAGGAGGTAAGGAATCGGCAAGAGTAGCTGGAATTTTGGATATAAATTCTTTAATTTCGCACGGCGCATATGAAAATTTAATGGAGATGAAACTTATTAAAAGCCAAAGACAGGATAATTTCTGGACTAGAATAATGATGGGATTACCTCCAATAGTCAATGAACAAAATTTCGTTTTTGAAAAATTTTTAGAAATGATAAAAGCTTCTGGAATCAATCCAGTTTATAGGAACGAGCAAATAAATCTTTTCGCTTTAACTAAAAAAGATATAGATGAATTAACAAAGGGAAGAACATTAACAAACACTAATACGGTTGATTGGAACACTGAAGATTTAAAACCTATAGAAGGAGGTCTTTTTGACAAAACAAGAACTGGGGGTCATGGGGGTAGATTATGGTCAAAAATAGATTTGGATGCAGTGATTCCATCGCCAGTAATGGAAAAAGTATTTGTAAAACTTTTAAATATTAATAATAATCAATTTTTAGAAATATTAAGTGGAAAAAGAGAAATAGAAAGCAAAAAATATAAATTAGAAAATAAGACTGGAATAGAAGGATTAAAGGAGTATTTTTCAAAATTTAATATTGATGAGGAGATAAAAGAGGCTTCTAAAATCGTTGATTCTCCCGACACCCCGATCTCAAAACTTAATGAAAATATTTTAAAACTTAAATATTTATATTTTATGAAAAATTCGGGGCAACATCCTTCCGATTGGTTTTGGGATTCGGTTCCTGTTTTGCCTCCAATATTTAGGCCGGTTGCAGTTCTGCCAGAAGGAGGTGTTCCAATAATTGAAGATGTTAATTTTCTGTATAATCGAGTCTTTGAGTCTAATAAAATTTACAAAGAAAATAAAAATCTCTTGGGTGGAAATCCAATAGAAGAATATATAAATCTTTATAAGTCTGTTGCTGCTCTGGTTGGCACTTATGATCCAATTGGTAAGTACGAGAGAAATAAAGAA
>JAWCQE010000006.1:0-35831 GCA_038869895.1 Candidatus Pacearchaeota archaeon | reverse complement strand
TTGCATTTGAAATAGAATTGAACTGCGTAGAATGATTAACAACTATCGCATCATCATTCCCATCAAACTTATAAGCCTGTCCAATTTTTCCTCCAACAGCAGAAGTATCACCAAAAATTCTTCCATGTAAATTATTTCCTGAAACATCATTTGCATTTCCATTTAAAGGAAGATGTAATACTAATCCAGAAGTTGGAGGGCTTTGCAATGGAGTTTCTGATTGGGAAATCGTCGAAGAAAGTTTCGGCTGTCCTAGGTAATAAAATGAAAAAATAATAATAAGAACAAAAGCAAGAATAATAAAAATAATTATAGCTGAATTTAAATTCAAAGTATTTAACTTAGAAATAGTAGTAGTTTTTTTTTTCACGCTCTTTTTTTTCATTACATTAAAACTTAATTAATATTTATAAATATTGCTATAATAAAACAAAATGTTGATTACAAAAAACTCAGGCTAAAAATAACAATTAATAAAGCGAACTAATTAAGCATAACGCTATAATTGTCAATTTTTTATTTATTTAAAAACTAAATTAAAAATCCTCTTTTTTTTATTCCATAATTTGTAATTATAAACTGCATATCTTTTTCAGGAAGGCTCCTGTGTTTTCTTAAAATCAAAGTTCTTTTTCCATTTTCATTTTTTAATTCTATAAGACACTTGCTCCAATATTTTATTACATCTCCTGCGACTAAATTTACTTCTCTTGGCTTTCTTTCTCTCCATTCCTCCTCACTCAAAAAAGAATAATAAATTTGGTTTGTTGTAATAACTGGAATACTTTTCTTCCTTGATATTTCTGCCAGAATCTTCATTTGCATAGCAAGTTCTTTATTTAAAAAAAGCACATCATCCTTATTTCCATCTCTTTTTCTTGATAATTCAAGACGATAAAGCATTGTCATACCATCAACAATAACTAATCCTATATTTGAGTTTCTTTTCAGTTCTTTAAGAAGTGTTTCAAAAGCCAATTTTTGTTCGTTAAAAGAAGAGGGTTTTAGTAAAAAAATATTCTTTAAAAATCCTTCATGATTCTCGCCAGAGATCTGCTTAAACCTATCTATTGAAAATCCTCCTTCAGTGTCAATAAAAATAACTTTTTTTCTTTTTTTAGCCTGGCTTACAGAAGCCAATATACATAAATTGGTCTTTCCACTTCCAGCTGGCCCATAGATTGTTGTTATGATATCTGTTTCATAACCTCCATAAAGAAATTTATTAAGATCATAATTCCCACTGGATATTCTTAGTTCTTTCATTAAATACATTAAATCACATTCTTAATAAGATTTGTTATATTAAAAAATAAAAAAAATTTATTACAAAAAATTCTATGAATTTTCTTAACTAAAGATGTAATATTTTAAATTCTTTAAAGTCTTGAAAAGGTTGTTCCTCAATTAAAACTTCTTTAATCTTCGCATGACTAGGCCCCTTCCTACAAATTTCATAGAATTTATCAATATTCTCAATTTCTCCTTCAGCAAAAATCTCAACCCTATTAGCTTCTAAATTCCTCACAAAACCTTTTATGTTAAGCCTTTCTGCATTATCCTTTACAAAATTTCTGAAAAAAACTCCCTGCACAACTCCCTTAATTATAATTTTCAATGCTTTTTTCATGTAAAACTCTGAAGAATTAATATTTATTAAATCTATGTTTTTGTGTTTATTATAAATAAAAACTTTAAATTTACATACTTAGTAAAATATTTTGTTAAACAAAAAGTAAATTCAGAATTTATTAGCAAGTTTTATCAAAGTCATTAATAATTATACTATTTCTAAAAATATACCTAAAATAAAGTGAATTTTAAATAAAAAAGTAATTTCAGCCGAAGGCTGTTCCAACAGATTGAAGAATTTTTAAAACTTGGTAAACTAATATAAATGCTTCTGTTAATATAACAATAAATATAGCCTTAATATAATTTAATTTATGAAATTTTGAAATCCCTTTAATCCAAAAAAAAGTTATATGGATTAAAATAGCAAAAGAAACCAATGTATTAACTCCAGACTTTAAGTCACTAAAAATAAATTTAAATCCATTTTTTATAATATCCGTTAGATTTGACGAAGTCATAAGTGAATTTTGCAATCCACTATAATCAAAAGGGATTAGAAAATTGAGGACCATTAATAAAAATGAATATACTACCCCCATTATAAATACAAAAGAAACCACTTTATAAGTGTTAAAAAATCCTTCTTTACCTCTAAAAATTATAACTAAAAAGTGGTTTAATATTGAAATTAAAAGAAAAATAAAGATTGGCGTAAAAATAGCTATAAGAATTATAGAAATAAGAGATGAAAGTGTAATTTGAGAGAAATTTTTATTTATTGCTAAACTTATAATTAACGAAATGATAAAAAAAATAAAATAAAAACCAATTACGTATTTAATGAGAGGATAAGACTTATTTTCTCTTTCAAGCGAGTATTCATCAATGCTATTTAAAAAAATATTTTGTCTAAAAAATAAATTTTTAATCTTATTATGAAAGTTAAATTTAATGACATCCTCTTTTGATGCTTTTTTTGTTTTTTTATCTTCCATACTACCATTAAAAAAAGCTATTTTATAAACCTTATGAATTTCTACTTAATTTAAATAATATTCATAATAATTTGTAAAATGAATTATATTCCAAATTTATAAAAGAAAAATCAGGTTAATATAAATTTTCAAAAAAGAAAATTATTCCAAATATATTTAAACATATTTTCTTTTTATTATTTATGTCAAGAGAAAATCAGATAATTGAAAATAGGATGAAAAAAATTGAAGAGTTAAGAAATATTGGAATTAATCCTTATCCTCATAAATTTGATGTTAAAAATTATGCATTTGAACTTCATGAAAAATATAAAAAATTAAAGAATGATAAAAAAACGAAAGATAAAGTTTCTATTGCTGGGAGAGTAATGATAAAAAGAGATATGGGAAAAATTTCTTTTGCAACTCTTCAAGACTCTTCTGGGAAAATACAAATAATCTCACAGGAAAAAGAAACTCCAAAAAAAATATTTGAGATGTTTAAAAAATATGTGGATACAGGAGATTTTATAGGAATTAATGGAAATATTATAAAAACAAAAAGTGGAGAATTATCTATTTTGATTAAAAGAATGGAAATTTTAAGCAAAGCAATACTCCCATTACCAGAAAAATGGCATGGATTAATTGATAAAGAAGAACGCTACAGGAAAAGATATCTTGATTTAGTTATGAATTCAGAAGTAAAAAATGTTTTCCTAAAAAGAGAGAAAATTATTAATATAATAAGAAATTTTCTAAAGGAAAGAAGATTTAATGAAGTTGAAACTCCAGCTTTACAGAGTGTTTATGGGGGAGCTTCTGCAACTCCTTTCAAAACACATTTGAATGCACTTGACATTGACTTATTTTTATCTATATCTCCAGAATTATATTTAAAAAGATTAATTGTTGGGGGATTTGAAAAAGTTTTTACAATCGGCAAAAATTTTAGAAATGAAGGAATAGATTCAACACATAATCCTGAATTTACAATGATGGAATTTTATATTGCTTATGCAGATTACGAATACCTTATGAAAATTACAGAAGATTTAATTAAAGAAATTTTAAATAAACTTAAAATAAAAAATCCTATTGAATATCAAGGTAAAAAACTTAATTTCTTAAAAATTAAAAGGCTTAAATTCATCGACATTGTTAAAAAAGAAATAGGAATTGATATTACAAGAGAAAATAATTTCGACAGGCTAAAAAATGCCATATATAGAAGTAAAATAAACACTATCAATGTCAATAACTGCAAACACTATGGGGCACTTCTTGATGAATTATATAAAAGAACCATACGTCCAAAAATTATCCAACCAACCTTTTTAACTCACTATCCTGTTGAAATGATTGCTTTGGCAAAAAGAAATCAAAATAACCCTAGGATAATTAATACATTTCAACTAATTGTTGATGGTGCTGAAATAGTAAAAGCATATGACGAATTAAATGACCCCCTTGAACAAAATGAAAGATTAAAAGAACAAGCAAAATTCCTACATGAAGGAGATAAAGAAGCAATGCCCATAGATGAAGATTTTATAACTGCATTAAAAGTTGGCATGCCTCCAACTGCTGGTTACGGATTAGGCATAGATAGATTAACGATGATTCTCACTAACCAACCATCAATAAGGGATGTTATTTTATTTCCTTTCATGAAACCAGAAGGAAATAAATAAACCACTTAAAAGTATTTATAAAATAAAAAATTTATAAGGTGGAATTTTTTGAGAGGAATAAAAAATTAAATGGTGGAAGGTTTATTCATTAGAAGTAGATGTAAAATGAAGTAATTACTCCTAAAAATCTTATTAAAGATTTAAGAATAATAAGTTAATAAGATAAAAAATTGGCCTGATTATTATATGGAGTTATAAACAAAGACGAAATTTTTGATTATTTATTGGATAAGGGGACAATGCAGACATTGAAAGAAGTAATTGCTGAGCAAAGTCGATTCTTATTAGACGTTGATATTGATGCGACATTTAGTAGACTTCACATTTTAATCAGTAATACTCTAAAAAAGAAAACATGTTTTCCATATTAGTGCTTATAAATTAATGCTTATAAATTTTGGCCAAATTTAAATATAGAATTAGAACTTTTAAAAGTAAATTTACCATACTAACTAAAGCGTAAATTATTGTCCATACATAATAAAAATGTTTAAATATATTTATTAGATATTAAATTAATGGGACGCTTAATTAAAGAGAATAATATAAAAAAAGTTATTGAAGAAATTGATAAAGAGAAAACAATAACTAGTGTTTCCACATTGGAAGTTTCTGCTGAGTTAGAGAGAAAAGTTGAAGAAATTTTAGAAAGGGGAATTAAACGAGCTAAAGCAAATAATAGGAAGACTTTACTTGGAAGAGATTTATAAAAATAGGCATCACATGTTTCCTTTGTTTCTAAAAATCTATTAAAATCAAGGTTGTTCATCATAAATTAAATTAATTTGATAATAAAAGCTATTAAAAAAGAAAAACTATTGAAAAACATAAAAGAGTATGAGTAAAAGCCACTTAGACTTAATAACTAAGAAAAATAAGAAATAATTGATTCAAGATAAAAGGATAAAAAACTAAATAGATATTTAATGAATAATTTATTAAACAAGTTATTACATTTTATTTAAATAATCTTTTAACCCATAAGCAATCTAATTGTAATTACTATATAGTTATCTATCTCATTTCTCACAAGTTTTTTAAAATATCTTTTTCATCATTATAAGATGATTGGATTAAAACAAGTAATGAAAAATCTCCCAGAAGTTGAATCTCCAAAAGAAAAGCTTGGGTTTAACGATAAACTTAAATGGACATTAATTATCCTTGGAGCTTTTTTTATACTTTCAAATATTCCACTTTATGGCTTGGGTCCAAGTTTTTTGACAAGATTTGATCAATTAGCTGTTTTACTTGGAACAGATTTCGGAAGTATAATTTCATTAGGAATAGGACCCATTGTCACTGCATCAATAATCCTACAATTATTAGTTGGAAGTGGGATAATTAATATTGATACCAACAAAGAAGAAGGAAAAAAATATTTTCAAGGTTTGCAAAAGATTTTAGTTATATTTTTCATAATATTTGAATCATCTGTATTTGTACTTATGGGAGGGTTATCTCCAGATTCGTCTCTTGGAAACATTGGGGTTACGTTAATGATAGTACAATTAATTCTTGGTGGGATTGCAATAATGATGATGGATGATGTTGTCCAAAAATGGGGATTTGGCTCTGGAATCTCATTATTCATAGCAGGAGGAGTTTCACTAAGGCTCTTTACAAGTCTTCTTCAATTTTTCGGAACAGAGGGAATAAAAGGAGGTTTTCAACCAGTTGGACAAATATGGGTTTTTATAACTTCTATTATGAATAATAATCCCACAGGAGCCATAGCAGCTGCTGCAACAATACTTGTCACAATATTAATATTTTTAATAGTTGTATGGATGCAATCTCTTAAAATTGAGGTACCTTTAAGTTATGATAGATTAAGAGGATATGGAATAAAATGGCCACTTGCATTTTTTTACACCTCAGTAATTCCTGTAATATTAGTTTCAGCTCTCGCTGCAAATATACAACTCGGAGCAGGATTAATACAAAATTGGCTCGGAAAACCAACAATATTAGGAGAGATAAACAATCAAGGAATTGCAGTAAGTGGATTTGCTTCATGGATTGGAGGAGTTAATTTACTTAATGCATTTATAACAAAAAGTTATACGCATTTTATGATATTACAATCAATAGGACACGTCATATTTTACATTTTTTTTAGTGTATTATTTGGATTTTTTTGGGTTAAAACATCTGGGATGGATGCACAATCCCAAGCAAAAAAAATCATGCAGTCAGGATTGACAATTCCGGGATTCAGAAAAGATGAAAGAATACTTGAATCTGTCTTAGAAAGATATATCATGCCATTAACAATAATGGGAGGGATAGCAATAGGACTTCTTGCTGCTATAAGTGATATTGTAGGAACCCTCGTCGTAGGAACTTCCTTTCTTCTCGTAATTATGATTTTTTATCAACTATATCAAAGTATAGCACAGCAACACGCAACAGATATGCATCCTAGCTTGAGAAAATTTGTCAAAAGTTAATAATAAACAAAAATCAAAATAATTAAATACATTAAAACCATTTAAAAATTTTTAATGTACGTCCATAATTTTTCTTAGAATCATGCTAAATATTATAGAAACAATCAAATAATACCAAAACCAACTGAAAAATCCAAAGAATTTAAATCCTTCAAGAGATGAAGAAGAAAAGTAGTCAATAAACCACCTAAAAAGCAATATTAAAGGAATCCCTGTATAAATCATAGGCCTCATAGAATGTTTAAACATTAAAGGCATAAATTCAAGACTCTTTCTATTTATCTCCATCATTTTTTGAGGATTATCTCTAAATTTTTTAGCTTCTTCACTTATTTTCTTCTGTTCATTTTTTAATTCTTTAATTTTTTTCTGATCAGTCGCATATTTTTGAATAAGAGTCATAAAAATATTTACAATAAAAATCAGAATCGTCATTCCCCACAAAATATTCCAGTCAAGAAGTCTTCCAATTAGTGGATCAAGCATATAATGGACTAAATTCTTTATGAAAGGAAAAACATCCCATAATGAAGCAATTGCTATAGAGATAAAAAGAACAATAAAAATAAGTGTAAAACTTCCTTCCTTTCCGCTTTTTTCCATACATTAAATAGAAAAGATAGTTTTTAAATATAATCTTAAATAATTTTACAATATAGTTTAACAAAATGATTACAAAGACTAATTCCAGTTAAAATGAAAATACCTTCTGGTAAAAAATAAAGTTGTTTATTTAGGATTATTTTGCCTTTATACTTTTCAAATAACTAATAAAACATAAAATGCAAATTTATTATTTTTTAACTACAGATTTCTTATAATGAATCTAAAAAATTATTGTAAAAGTTAAATGTAAAATTCTATAATGTTATTGTTTCTATAAGACTGGATTCCATCAAAAGATTTTAATAGTTTCTTTATAATTACTTATTATGGAAAAGCAGGAATACCTTATAAAACTTCAAATGCTCGAACAGCAAGTAGCTCAGTTCAGTGAACAACTAAAAGCAATAGACCAACAAATTTTTGAACTTAATTTTTTAAATAAAAACATGTCTATTCTTGATTCAATTAAAGAAAAAGATATGTTCGCTGAAATTGGAAAAGGAATATACATAAAGACAAAACTTGAAAAAAAAGAAATGTTAGTTGATGTCGGACAAAAAATTCTTGTTCCAAAAAATATAAAAGAAATCCAATTGATAATCAACAACCAGATAAAAAAGTTTAACAAAGTAAAAGATGAAATCGCAATAAATATAGATAAAATAAACTCTGAAGTTGATAACTTAGTTAAAAAAACTAAAAATGATATGGATTCTAATAAAAAAGATAAAAGGAAAAATTAATTTTTTAATGAAAAATCTTTAAATAATCTTCTTTATTGTATATAAAATGGTATTTGAGTTAATACTTAATCCAAAACGTTCTGAAAGAAGACCATGGGAGATGTTTTTCGTTGGATTTATTTATGCTGGTTTGTCTGTGCTCCTTGTAAATTGGATATTTGCAAAAGATATTGTCCTTGCAAAATATTCTGGTATTTTAATTGTAACATTTACCGTAATGTTTTCAATACCATTTTTCTATTATATGCTAAGACTTGAAGAAAAAAAAGATGATGAGATAGATGAAAGTATAAAACTACTTGAAGAACATGGAAAAGCTCTCCACAGCCTTTTATGGCTTTTTATAGGATTTGTCGTCGCATTTTCGACTTTTTACATAATAATAGGAAACGCCGATCACTTTAGAGCACAAATAGAAACTTTCTGTATTATAAATAGTCCAAATAATTTTGAAGGGTGTATTTCACAATACGGAGTAGGAAGCATAAAAGCAGTAGGATTTGCAACAAGCACTGACCTCATTGGGGGGATATTCACCAATAATTTATATGTTCTGGTTTTTACAATTATTTTTTCAATAATCTTTGGAGCAGGAGGGATATTTATCTTAGCATGGAATGCTTCTGTCATAAGTGCCGCAGTGGTAATATTTTCTAAATCAAGTCTCTCAAATCTTCCAATATCATTATCAAGATACCTTATACATGGAATTCCAGAAATAGCAGCGTATTTTCTTGGAACTCTTTCAGGAGGAATAATAGGAATAGCAATAATAAAAAAAGAATTTAAAACAGAAAAATTCTGGAATATATTACATGATTCTCTTCTTTTAATAATTATAGCTATTATAATACTTGTAATTGCCGCTTTAATTGAAGTGTTTATAACGCCGAAAATATTTTAATACCTGATTTTCTAAATAAAAGATGGGAAAATTTAGATGTGGGAAATGCAACTACCAATTTGAAATAGAAATGGAAACCCTTCCAAGATTATGTCCAAATTGTGGTGAAAAAGGTTCCGTAAATAGAGAACTAAGTGCAGATGAACTTATAAATGACATTTAGCATTATTATAAATGGAAGAGAATAATCTAGGGACTTCCAAAATAGAAGAAGAAAAAATACAAAAATTAGATGAAGAAATAATCCAGGAGAAAAAAAATAATCTGATAAAATTTTTAAAAGAAAAATATTTATGGATTTCGTATTTTATTCTTGGTGTTATTATTTATATATCCTTGTTTATTAGAACAAGAAACATAAATAACTTAAAAGACATAACTACAAGTGAGTGGACTTTGGGCCCTGATTTGGATCCTTTTCTATTCTTAAGGTGGGCAGAATATATAGTAGAAAATGGAAAACTTTTTTTAATTGATAATATGAGATATATTCCATTAGGATATAATACCTTTGGAGAATCAAGACTTCTTTCTTATATGATAGCATGGTTTCATAATTTTCTTTCAATGCTACCAGAAGGGATTGTAAAGATACTTCCAGGAAAACCAAGTGAAATAACAATCACATATTCTGCAGTTATATTTCCTGTTTTTATGTTTGGACTAACTATAATTGCCTTCTTCTTGCTTACAAGAGAAATATTCAAAGACAGCTTTAAAGAAAAAATATATCCTAATTCAATTGCGTTAGTTGCATCATTCTTTCTTTCAACAATTCCAATAATACTTCCAAGAACAATAGCTGGAATTCCAGAAAAAGAATCTGTTGGATTTTTATTTATTTTCCTTTCATTTTATTTTCTAATAAAATCATTTAAGTCAAAAAATTACAAGAAAATAATTACTTATGGAATTATTGCAGGAATATCCACTGCAATCTTAGGATTAATTTGGGGAGGGATAATTTTTGTTTTTTATTCAACAGGGATAGCAGTATTTATAATATATATATTAGGAAAGATGAATAAAAATATGCTTCTTGCCCATTTCACATGGATTATCACATTCATGCCAATAATAATGTATTTTTCAACAAGATATCCATTAAAATATTTTACATCAATTACCCTCATTCCAATTTATGCAACTTTATTATTTTCTATAGTTGACATTTATTTCTATGAGAAATTATTAAAAATAAATTATATAAAAATATTAAAAGATAAATTTAAAATTCCAAAACAATTTTTGCCACCAATAATTTCTATCCCAATAATTTTAGTTTTAATGGTAGTGTTCTTTGGATTTGAATTTATAAAAAATCAATTTTTGGAGTTATATAACAATCTTATAAATCCTATTACAAGATCAAGATTCATACAAACAGTTGCTGAAAACAAACAGCCTTTTTTTACTGAATGGATTGAAAGTTTTGGACCACAAATTAATGGAATTCCAATCTTCTTTTTATTATTTTTAATTGGCTCAATAGTCCTTTTTTATAATTTAATAAAAAATTTTGAAAAAAAAGAAAGAAAAATTTTTTGTATTGCTTATATAGTTCTTATTTTAGGGATTTCATTGACTAGGTATTCTCCTACAAGTACACTCAATGGAAATAACCTAACAAGCAATGTGCTATATCTTGGAAGTATTTTATCATTTTTTATTCTCGGAATATATATAATTTTTAAATATAACAAAGAGAATAAAAAAGAACTTCTTCCAGATAATTTTGCGTTCATATTGCTATTCTCATTTCTTTTTATTTCAATTTTCAGCGCAAGATCTGGAGTAAGGTTTATGATGGTACTTGCCCCGTCAATGAGTATAATGGCCAGTTTCGTTATAATAAATTCTATAAAAAATTATTTTAATAAAAAAATAAAAACAATTTACTTAATAATTATAATATTATTAATTGCATCGGGAATACATTCTTTATCTGAATTTTATAAATCAAGTATTTTTCAGGCAAGTGTATCCTATCCTTCAAGCTACAATCAACAATGGCAGAAAGCAATGCATTGGGTAAGAGAAAATACCAATAAAAATGCTGTTTTTAGCCACTGGTGGGATTATGGATATTGGGTTCAAAGTATAGGTAGGAGAGCAACTGTCCTCGATGGAGGGAATGTAATTGGATATTGGAATCATTTAATGGGAAGACATGTTTTAACAGCCCCTGATGATAAAAAAGCTCTTGAATTTATGTATGCTCACAATACAACGCATCTTTTAATCGACTCTACTGACATAGGAAAATATCCTGCATTCAGTAGTATAGGCGCTGATGAAAATTATGATAGGTTCAGTTTTATACCTACATTCTTCCTAGATGAAAAATATACAAATGAAATGAGTAATGGAAGCATTATATTTTATTCAGGAGGAATAAATATTGATGAAGATATAATATTTAATAATAACGGAAGTGAAATGAAAATTGCAAAAGAAAATTCAGGAATTGTAGGAATCCTTATATTCGAAGATAAAAATGGAACGTTTTACCAACCAAAACTAATAGTATTAAATGGAGGAAATCAAATAAATATTCCATTAAGATACATTTATTATAAAGGAAAATTAACTGACTACAATTCAGGTTATGAAGCAGGAGTTTTTATAATGGAGACCCTCTCTCAAAAAGGTGAAGGACTTATTAAAAATGACAGAGGGGCATTACTCTATTTAAGTAAGAGAACTATAAACTCATTATTAGTAAGAAAATATCTCTTTGGAGAAGAAGGAAACTTTAAGCTTGTACATACAGAACCAAATTTAATAATTTCTCAAATAAAGGCACAAGGACTGCCTATTGGGGAATTTGTTTATTTACAAGGCAATTTCCTTGGTCCTATCAAAATATGGGAAATAGAATATCCTGAAAATATGAAAATAAATCCTGATTTCCTTATCACGTATTATCCTGATGAAAGACTAAGATAATATTTTTAAATAAAAGAGAACTATACTAAAAATGGAAGTTCTGATTTTAATTCCAATAATAATTTCTTTTTTAGCAACAATAATAGTTATACCTTTCTGGATAAAAAAAGCAAAAAGAATAGGACTTATTTGGAGAGACATGAACAAAAATGAAAAAATTGAATCCGCTGGTTCTGGAGGATTAATTGTTGTAATGGGATTTTTATTAGGAACTTTAAGTTATGTCGCAATTCAGACTTTTACAAATGAGGGAGATAATCTTATTGAGATTTTTGCTATTACAACAACCATCCTTCTCCTTGCAGGGATAGGGATAATAGATGATTTGTTAGGATGGCAACATGGAGGATTAAAGAAAAAAGTAAGACTCATTCTCGTTTTTTTCGCCTCAATACCGATTGTGGTAATAAATGCCGGCAATTCTCAAATATTCATCCCGTTATTAGGTCCGACAGACATAGGAATAATATATCCATTAATTTTTATACCAATAGGAATTGTAGGAGCAACAACAACTTTTAATTTTCTTGCAGGATATAACGGATTAGAAGCAGGGCAAGGGATATTGCTTTTATCTGCTCTTGCATTCATAGCATTAATTACAGGAAGTACATGGCTAGCAATAATTTCAATTTGTATGATAGTTTCATTATTTGCCTTTTTAATATTTAACAAATATCCTGCAAAAATTTTTCCAGGAGATGTCTTAACATATCCTGTCGGGGGATTAATCGCCTTAATGGCAATACTTGGAAATTTCGAACTTTTCGCAGTCTTCATTTTTATTCCTTATATTTTAGAAACTGGATTAAAACTAAGAGGAAAATTAGAAAAAGAATCGTTCGGCAAACCTCAAAAAGATGGAAGTATAAAAAATAAATATAATAAATATTACGGACTAGAACACATAGCAATAAGCGTTATTGAAAGGGTTAAAAAATCAAAAAAAGCCTATGAATGGGAAGTCGTTCTTGTAATACACTTATTTCAAATTATAATTATAGCATTCGGATTTTTATTTTTAATATTTTAAAATAATTAAAAAGATTTGTCAGACGAATTATTAAAGTAAACTCTCACCACATTAATTACAATTATGTATCTCATGGCCATTCCTAGGGATAGTGTTAAACACATGTACAAAAATATACCTCAAAATTTAAAGTAAAAAAGAATACAGAAAATTAAGTACCTATTATTAAAATGTTCTCAAAAGGAATAAAAATTCAATAGTTAGTTTTGTGGCACTTATCCGAGTTTTATTTGTTCTCTATAATATTTAAATAATCTAGAAATTTAAAATAAATTTTCAAGTTTATCAATTAAGATACTCCACTTAAGTCCTTTAACAGAATTTATTGCATTTTTAGATATTTTATTTCTCTCTCTCTTATTCAAAAGAAGAACTTTATTTATTACCTCAACTATACTATTTTTATTATTTAAATCAAACAAAAATCCATTAACTCCATTGTTAACTATTTCCTTTGTTCCAGGATTAATGCTAACAAGACATATTTTTCCGCGAGCCATTGCCTCTATCAAAACCTGCGGCATTCCTTCGCTTAAAGAAGGCAGAATAAAAAAATTACCCTTATCCAAAAAATCAATTTGTTCTTTTTGATTATATACTTTATTATTAATAGAAACTAGTTTTTCTACGTTATTCTCTTCAATAAGTTTATTTAATTTCCTAAGGTATTTTTCTTCGCATGGTCCAAGAATCTCTGCTTTAATTTTTCCTTTCAAAAAAATTACTGCCCATATAATCGCTTCTAAATTCTTTATTGGAGAAACCCTTCCAGTATATATTAAAATATCCCGTCCAATTGCTTTTGTATTTTTAAACGTATTTTTAAAAAATTTGTCATTGATTCCATTAGGTATGTAGACTAGTTTTTCTTTTTTTACGCTTAATTTTTCCAAAAAAGCAGATTCCCACCTTGTTATTGTGATAATTTTATCAAATTTATTTAACGTTCTTTTTCCGATAAAATAATCGTATAAAAAAACAAAAATATTCTGAAATAATCCTCTATCTCTACCAAATGGGGCATGAGTAACTAAAAAAACTTTACATTTAAGTTTACTTTTTAATCTTAATGCACGAATTGTATGTAAATGCCGATATGAATGAACTATTACTATTTCAGGGTTGAATTTAAGTGCTTCATTATATGCTTTTTTTCCAAACCAAAACATAAAACTTTCGCCGCCCAATTTTATTGATGGAAATCTTTTAATTAATACATTTCCATTTTTTTCTTCATAAGGCATTATTTTATTTGTACCTTTTTCAAAATAAGACGAAAAAATCAATACTTCATGTCCTTTATTAGACAAAAGTCCTGACTCCTGTTTTACTCTCGAAAAAACCCCGCATCCCCCAGCCGTATAGTTTGTTAATTCTAAAATTTTCATCTTTAGTGTTACTAATCTATATATAGTATATTAAATTAATTATAGTAATAAAATGAAATTATTTTTTAAGTATGTAGAAACATATTTAAAGAATACTTATCTCTATAAAATATGGCTCAACCTATTGGAGTAATTTTACAGCAATGGGCTGATTTGGGAATATTTTTTTACGTTCTCCCAGGTCTATTAATATTTGCACTCGTTTATGCAATACTCTACAAAATTAACATAATGGGGGGGAGTAGTCCTCAAGAAAATAGGGGAGTATATGCCATAATCTCAATTGCTATTGCACTTTTATCACTGCAATTTGATGTTGTACCAACTTTTTTCCAGATAATCTTTCCAAAACTTGGAGTCGGACTTTCAATTATCCTTACTTTTATAATCCTTGGAGGATTATTTGTTGACTTATCAAAACCAAGTGGAGGAAGATTAATTTTTTTCACTGTTGCAGCGGTTTTAGCAATCATAATTCTGTTAACAAGCTTTAATGATTATTCTTGGTGGACTGGAAGTTTTTGGCAGGAAAATATTTCTGCCATTATCGCAGGGATAATAATTCTAGTATTTATCGCAATAGTTGTAGGAGCGGGCTCTAAAGAGGCTGTTCCGCTACCACAAAGAGAATATAGACAATAAATAAAATGACAACATTAGATATTTCATGGTTAGCATATTACATGCCAATATTCGGATTTCTTTTTGTATTTACAGTTATTTATGCTGTCTTGATTAAAACAAAAGTTTTAGGAGAAGGAAATCCCTTCGTTAATCTTCTTATTTCATTTATATTTGGAATAATTTTTATAAGTTTTGCTCCCGGAGTGAATTATGTTCAAACAATTATCCCTTGGTTTGCTATTTTAATTATTTCACTATTTTTTCTTTTAATGATAGCAGGTTTCGCTGGAAAGACTGAAGATATTGTCAAGCCATCAGTTGCATGGGGGTTTATAGGAATACTTATAATCATGTTTTTATGGAGTGCAATAATTGTGTTTAATCCATTTATTCAACCATACATTGACAAATTCTTATATTCTGAAAGAGTTTATGGAGCCATCCTACTTTTTGTTGTTGCTGCCGCGGCTTCATGGGTAATTACAAGGAAAGGAAAATAATCAACTAAATGAGAGTCCCCAAAATTACATTTCTTATGATAAATAATAATTAATATTATTTGAAGTATTTTTAAATTAATTTCCTATATAAAAAACTCTTTGATTATAAAATATAAACTATTTATATTAATTGTATAAATTTTAAATACATTAAAAACCTAAATTTTGCAATAAGGGATTACATTAAATTTAAATATTTATTCTCATTCAATTTTTAATGGGAGAAGATTATGCATTTGCAGGAAAAAGAAAAACAAAAAACGATAAAAAGGCAAAAAGACGAAATAGAGTTTATAAAAAAGGTGGGAAAAATAGGATTAAATAATTTCAAAAGAATTTCTAACCTATTATAAAAACCAAATTGTTAATAATTTTATTTAAATTAATTTATTCAATCTTTGGGATATTATTAATTATTGTCAAAAGTATTGCAAGGATCATTGGACCAAGAATGAAGCCTATTGGACCAAACAAAGGAATTCCACCAAAAATTCCAAGAAGCATAATTACTGGATGTATTTTAGATCTTTTTCCAACTAATTTTATTCTTAATAAAGAATCTATTAGTACGCTAAGAACTATTCCAATCATAACCACTCCTAAAGCAATCATCATCTCGCCTTGAACAAACTTTATTATTGCAACAGGGGCCCACACAAGCATTGGGCCAAGAGCAGGAATAAATGCAAACATTCCTATTATTATCCCTAATAAAAACGCAAATTTTATTCCAAGAATCCAAAATCCAATTATAGCAATAATAGTTTCGATAATCGCTATTAAAAATGTTCCAATCAAAATATCCTTTGTTATCAATTCAACATTATTTATTATTTCCTTCCTATTCTTGAATGGAAGAATTTCAGCAACTCTTCTTTTTAAATTATCCCATTCAACTAGCAAATAATAAGAAACAAAAAAAATAACAAACAAACTAATAACCCTCTTTGGAATTTCAGTTATTGTCGAACTAATAGAATTAATTATAAGTCTTCCAGATTGTTTTATTATTTCACTAATATACTTATTAAGTGTTTCATTATAAGGGAGATTATTTACTTTATCAAGAAAACTTTGTACAAGATTTTGAGATAAAAGTATTGAAACTTCGGAAATAAGTGAAGTGATTATCAATCCTATTATGAATAATGTAGTTAATATTACTCCCGCTAAAACAATCATGGCAGCAGCAACTTTTCCAACATATTTCGCAAGTTTATCATTTAAAGGTTTTAAAAGATAAGATAAGATAAATGCAGAAACAATAGCTATAAGAAAATCTTTTATTATAAGATATGAAAGAAGAATTATTAACGCAATAATCCCCCAAAATAAATACCTTAAAGCCCTATCATTCCAACTTTTCATTTTTTAAATACGTTGAAAAGATTAATAAAGCTATCTTTTTTAAGGAATAAATGCTGGAATTTTTAATTTTTATAGGACTTCTTGGAATCTCAATTTCCATTATTCAGGATTTTAAATCAAGAGAAATTGCAAACTGGCTCAATTTTTCAATTTTAATTTTTGCACTTGCCTTCAGGGCATTTTATGGAGTTTTTTTTAATAATTATATGTTCTTTATTTTTGGGATTGCTGGAGTTGGAATGACTTTTATTTTAGGACATATATTATATTATGGAAGATTATTCGCTGGAGGAGATGCAAAACTTTTAATTTCTCTCGGAGCAATATTGCCTTTAGATGATAACTTTTACGACAATTTCCTTATAATAGTAATATTCATTATTGCTCTTTTGCTCGGAGGGGCTATTTATAGCTTAATTTATAGTATTATCTTATCTATTAAAAACAAAAAAAGTTTTGTAAAAAATTATAAAAAGTTATATATAGAAAATATAGATTATTTTTATGGGATATTAGCTTTTTCAAGCGTTTTTATAATTTACTCCTTAGTAAGTTATGATTTTATTTTTCTTATATTCCCTCTTTTTGCAATTGGACTTTTTTTCCTATATATATATACAAAATCTGTTGAGCAAAGTTGCATGATTGTTGAAAAAAAATATGAAGAATTGTCTCCTGGAGACTGGATAATTGATGAGATTAAAATTAACGGAATAATGATAAAACCAAATTGGGAAGGACTTACTAAAAACGAAGTTGATTTATTAAAAAAACATAGGAAAAAAATAAGGATTAAAGATGGTATTCCATTCACTCCGGCATTTTTAATTGCTTTTTTAGTTGTTACCTATATTTATTATTTCTTAAATGGAGATTGGGGATTTTGGAAGTTTAATTTTTAAGGTATTCTCTTTGGGACTTTTGGTAGTTTCTTCAATGGAATCTTTCTCGTTTTTTTAAGGTTCTTTTCTTTTTTTTCAGGGTTCTTCATTTCTTCTGAATTAAAAAAAGAGAGTTTTTTCTGCAGTTCCTTCAATTCTTCATTAGAAACTTTTTTTCTTTTTGAATTTATATTCTCATCATTATAAATTGGAATTAAATTTATTATCGCCTCTCCAAAAATTTCTGAACTTGCAATTTCAACTTTTCTACATCCCAATCTCTCTTTCATAAAATTTGATAGGACTTCTGAAAACGCTATAATCTCATTCGGTAAATCATTGATTTTATAAGGAATTTTTGGGATAACTATAACATGTCCGTTAGAAATTGGATTTATTTCAAGAACTGCAATTGCTTCATCAATTTCAGCAATCTTAAAGTGGGGCATTTTTCCTTCAATAATAAGTCTAAATGGAGACTGATTCTCTCCATTAATACTAATCAATTTATTTTTTATTAAAAACTCCTCGAGTTCATCATCAGACATAAAATTTATCTGTGACTCCAAAGAATTTCTCTGCTCACTTGGAAGAAATTCAACTTGCTTTAAAAGTTGTTCTCTAATCTGTTTTAATTGCTCTTTTGGAATTCTTGTCATTATTTATCAACAAAAAGGATTATTTATCCTTTTTGATATAAAATTAATATATTTTTAATATTTAAATAAGTTAACCTCTCACAAAAAGATTTATAATCTTAACTTGATTATAGCTTTTATGAAAAAGAGTCTTGGATATTTTTTCATTATAATGGGGATAATTGTTTTAGTCACTGGCATAAAACCAATAAATGAATCTATTTCAAAAAACATCCCACAAATTTCAAATATCGATGGCAACATTTTATTGATAATTGGTGGGGGGTTATGCATTGTAGGAGTTTTATTTACGAGGTTTTTTTCAAATAGTTCAAAACAACCTGCAGAAGTTCCAATATACCATGGAAAAAATATTGTGGGGTTTAGAAGAATAAAAAATAGATAAGAAGTAAATTAGTCATCTATTTATGTTTCATATCTTGCCCCTAAATGTCTTAATCTTCTTCTTATTCTTTCTATTGTTCTTTTTTGTTCAGGAGAAGGAGATGGGCCAAAATCTTTCATTATTCTATGAAGGTCCACCCGTAAATTTGCTATTTTATTTTCTATAGAAACTCTTTCAAATTTTCTTATATCTGCCTCCTAAAATAAGCAGCACCCTTCTATTAAATATTAACATACCTACTACCAGAATTATTGTCCATAAATATATTTGGTTTCCAATAGGACTTATTTGGTTCGCTTTATACAAACAAAATCCAACTAGCCAATCGTAATTTTATAAATTATGAAGATTTCATAATATCAAACTAATTTAATTTCTTAATAGTCATTTAAATTAATAAAAAATTACTGGAGAAAATATTAAATTTTAACTTTTTTGTAAAAAATATCCTTACAAAATCAAAAAAGAAAAAACGAGAAAAAACAAAAATTCTAGAAAAAATTTAGACAATGAATTAAAACCAAGAGGAAAATAAAAACTAAAATCCAATCCTTCTAAAATCAATTATTTCTGCAGAACTTACATTTTTAATATTCCTCAATTCGTAAAGTAAAGGGTCCTGTTCAAATTCTTCTTTTATAGAAAATGTTATTATTATTGCTTTTAATCCAAATGCAATTAACTCCAATTCCGATGAGTAAATTTTCCCGTGATTTTTTTCTATAATCTTTTTTGCTTTTTCTCCCATTATTTTTAAATCCGAATTAGGAGAATCTGGCATTATCCTTATTTTTACCGCTGCATTTCCCATTAATTGTTTTAATTAATCTAGTTTTTAAATGTTTTTTAGTATCACAATGCTTAAAAATAATCTTTTCTAAAAAAGAATAGATAAGATATAAAGCTATCTAAAGGAAAAGAGGAAAATGATGCAAAAATATGAACAACTTATTGAAAGAATTTCCAAAGCTTCTGGATTAAGTTTCGATGAAATTAACCGAAAAGTTGAAGCAAAATGTGCCAAATTATCGGGACTAATTTCAAAAGAGGGAAGCGCCCAGATAGTTGCCTCTGAACTTGGAGTTAATTTTGAAAAAGAAAAAATGAAGATTTCAGAACTTTCTTCTGGAATGAAAAAAATAAATGTTGTAGGAAAAATTATAAGTGAACCAAGAATAAATTTTTTTACAACAAAAAATGGTATAGAGGGAAAAGTCGCGTCAATGACTCTTGCAGATGACACAAGTAACATAAGACTTGTATTATGGGACACGAACCAAATCGCTTTATTTGAAAATGGAAAATTAAAAATGAATGATATTATTGAAATTATAAATG
Source organism: Candidatus Pacearchaeota archaeon (assembly GCA_038869895.1). GTDB lineage: Archaea > Nanobdellota > Nanobdellia > Pacearchaeales > GW2011-AR1 > JACPLR01. Next base: position 15,757 of record JAWCQE010000006.1, on the reverse strand, counting down.
CCTCTGTAAGGAATGACGAATTACATTTAGGAAATTTTTCAATAATAAACCCTGGAAAAGAAAATTTTGAAAGAGTTGTCATGAAAAAGCAAATACCTGAAAGGAAAATTTCAGAACTAAAAAGTGGAAATTCAGTAAAATTAAGAGCTTTCATTACACAAATTTTCGAGCCGAAATTTTTTGAAGTCTGCCCAGAATGTGGAAAAAAACCAATCAATAACGAATGTATTACCCATGGGAATATTGTTCCTGAAAAGCGAGCTTTAATTTCAGTAATCTTAGACGACGGAACAGGAAATATCAGAGCAGTCATCTTCAATGATGAAATTGAAAAAATTGGAATTTCAAAAGAAGAAATTGAAAATCCAGAAACTTTTATTAAGAAAAAACAGGAAATTTTAGGAAGTGAAATGTATTTTTCAGCAATTGTAAAAAATAATAGCATTCTTAATACAACTGAAATTATAATAAAGGATATTGAAAAAATAGAGATAGATAGTTTAATTGAAAAATTGAGAGATTAATCTTAATATATTATAAGTTATTTTATTAATAATATTTCAAAATAAATCTTATTTGAGATTTTTTAATGACAAGTTTTATCCTTCACTATTTTATTTTTAATTTCTCTCTATAAAAATTTTTTCATTTAATTATTCATATCTCAAAGCGTCTACAATTTTTAATTTTGAGGCTCGCCACGCTGGAAATATACCAGAAATACTACCTATTAAAAAACTGAACAAAAGTGCTCCGAAAATTAAAAATGGATCTGTAGAAGCTTGTAATAAATTTGTTCCCAATTTTGCTACTGCGTAATATTCAGCTAATTTACTCAAGCCGAGTCCAATTACAATACCAATTATCCCTCCAAGTAGACCAAGTATCCCAGATTCTATTAAAAACATCAAGAATATATCCTTATTTGTAGCGCCTATGGCCTTCATTATACCAATCTCTTTTGTTCTTTCTAAAACAGAAGTATACATAGTATTCGCAATTCCAATTCCTCCAACTAAAAGGGATATTGCTGCAATTCCAACTAAAACTGCCTGAACAATACCAAAAATATTTGAAAATGTATCTAAAATCTGTTCTGAAGTCCTAACTTGAAATGTCTCTTTATTTTCCTTCTCATTTCTTGATTTTCTCAAATCATTCTCAATATTCTCTTTAATTATATCAATCTTATTTATATCTTCAACTTTAACATGTATTGAACTTTCCTCATCACCAAGGTTATACAATTTTTTCATTTCTTCTTTAGGGATTATAATTGCTGAATCATCAAAAGGATTTCCAATTCTTTCCAGAATCCCCACAATTTCAAAGTTATCTCCCTCAATTTTTATTTTATCACCTACTTTCAACTCATTTGTAAAAACTTTTCCCTCGGTGTATCTTATTCCAACGACAGCTTTCTTAGTATCAGATTTTCTTAAATTCCTTCCTTGCCCCACATCAAAAAAACTAACTATCTTTTTTTCCTCTTCGTTTTGAGGAATACCAAAAATAAATACAAAACTTATATCGTCTTTTTGTTCTACCTGTGCTGTTTTCACTAAAATTCCTGCTGCTCCTTCAACTCCATTAACTTCTCTAACTACTTCAACATCTTTAGAAGTTAATTTTGTTTGCCTACTTGTTCCACTTCCAGGTGGGCCTTGTAACCCCCTCTCCTCAATAATAATCCTATCAGAACCAAAACTTTCAAATTGTTCTTTTATAGAATCTTCCAATCCCTGACCAAGAGAGATTAAAGAAACAACTGCAGCTATTCCTATAAATATGCCGAGCATGGTTAACCATGAACGTAATCTTCTTCTCCTTAAACTCTTAAATGCTAAAGAAAAATAATCAGAAAGCATATGTTAATCTCCTAAGATTTCTGTTTTTTCTTGAAGGTTTTCTTTATCTTTCTATAAATAATAATCAATACGATTAAAATTGATAAAACTCCTACAAGAAGAAAAACCCGATTTTTCTTAATGATACCAATTTCTAAAGCTTCTTGCCTTGTATATACTTTTAGAGGGATACTAATATTTTCAACCTTGTCATTATTATTAAAATCTTTATATGTGATAACTGCCTCAACATTTGCATTTTCATTTTTGAATAATACATCAAATGACGCTGTTTCAAAATCATCACTCTCAATAGTTCCAATATAACTACTATCACTTCCAAAAATCAAAAATCCATGGGGGATTATTTTTAAACTAGTAAATTTAACGTCACTAAATCCTTTATTCACTATTTTCATAGATATTGTTCCCTTTTCTCCAACAACATTATTTTTTGATTCAATATTCAAATCTAGTTCAGTATTCCCATCAACTACAATTCCAATACTTCCACTTTTTTTAATAACTTTATTTTCCCCATAATTATAACTTAAAGAATAAGGGAGATTGTAATTTCCTGGCTTAATATTTTGCGAAGATTTTATAGCAATATTAAAACTTCTTGATTTTCCCTCTCGTATTTCGCTATAACTTATTTCACTTGAACCTATTGGAATAAATGGAAGATTTTCAAATATTAGATTAAATGAAACATCGTTGACATCTTCATCTAGGTTATTTTGAATTGTTATGTCAAGTGACGTCTGTTCTCCAGGAAAGAACTTGCCTTGATGCACATCACTAATGATAAGAGCTGATGTAAAATTAAAACATATTAAAAAAAATGTAACTATTATTAAAAAATTTAAAAATCCATTTTTCATTTTATGATTATTCTAATTTATTCTCTCTTTCCAGACTTATAACCAATTTCCTTATACACATCATCCAATCCAAATCTTTGGCTTAATTCATCTGGATCAACCTTTAATCCCATTCCTTCTAATCTAGCTAATACTTCACTTATTTTACGACTATCATTTCTTTCCATATTATCCTCAAAAAATAGCACTTTATAAATCTTTCTATTGTAACTCTTATTAAGTTATAACTAATATAGTTTAGTGTTATATATTTTTTCTATCTTTATTTCTTGTCACTTTTTCTAATTGTCCATCTTTAAGCCAATAAATTGTTTTAGCATACTTTAACGCAACATTTAATTCATGGGTTACAATAATTATTGTTCGTCCTCCCTTATTTAATTTTTTTAAATATTTAATAATTTGTTCTCCTGTTCTTGTATCAAGGTTTCCAGTTGGCTCATCAGCTAAAATTATGTCTGGATTGTTTGCTAACGCCCTCGCTATTGCAACCCTCTGTTGTTGTCCTCCAGATAATTGAGTTGGGTAGTGATTAATTCTATCTTTTAAATCAACTAAATCTAATAGTTTTTCTGCCCTTAGTCTTCTCTCTTTTTTTTCAATACCTTGAAATACCATTGGAAGCATTACATTTTCTATCGCTGTTAAATTTGAAATCAGATTAAAGTTCTGGAAAATAAATCCTATCTTTCTTCCACGTATTTGAGAAAGTTCGGATTCAGAAAACTTACTTATATCATGGCTTCCCAAAAAAATTTTTCCATTAGTTGCAAGATCTAAACTTCCAATAAGATTCATTGCAGTACTTTTGCCGCTTCCTGAAGGGCCCATTATTGCAACAAAATCTCCTTCTTCAATTTTAATATTAATCCTATCTAAGGCTTTAACTACATTTTCTCCCATTGGGTAGTATTTTGCAACATTTTTAAGCTGTATCAAACTCGCCATAATCTCAACTTCACAAAGAACTTTAAAAACCTTTGTTTTATAATTATTAATAGTATAAGTTCAAAATAATTATTTCATCTTTTTTATATTAACCTTAACTTTCTTTTTTATGTTTTTTATATCTTTTATCATTTCATTTTCCTTAATTGATTTATGTGGTGCATGTATATCTCTTAAATAATATAATGCTGAAATGAATCCCGTTATAAAGCATAAAATTGATAGTGGGAGAGAGATATAAATAAAAAATGGATATAAAATACTAAGAATAAGCGCCGGAAGTGCAAAACCTTGGAGAAAAGTAGTAAGCTTTGCAATATATCTCGCTGGAGGAAGTGCTGTTCCAGAAGGAAATGCAATTAATACAAATGGGGCGGAAATTATTTCCCTAGTTAAAATAAAAAAAAGTTGTATTCCAATTACCCAATTTAATGAGCCAATTATTCCATAAGTAAACAAAAAAGCAATTGCAGTTCCAACCCATAAAAATCTGTCAGCAATCATATCTGCCACTCTTCCAAATTCACTTTCCCAATGATATTTTCTTGCAAGCTTGCCATCAAAATAATCTGTAAGTGCTCCTATACAAAAAACAATTATTACAATAATCAAATTTTTTCTGACTAATATTAAATATATAATTACAAAAGTAATTATAAAACGGCTAATTGTCAAAAAATTAGGAATATTTTCTATTGTAAATTTGCCAATAAGCCTCCTATCTTTCCACAGTTCCCTAATCTCTGTTATTACTTTATTAAAAGACCATTCTTTACTTTCTTCCATTAATTTATCAAGAAATTAGATATTTTAAGTTTATTGTTCGTCAAAAGAAGATATACAATTTAATTTTTGCCAATAATTTTTTAATTGTATCAATATATTAAAATAATATTAAGAATGACAAAAATTAAATTCTTAAAAAATACCAACATTAGTAAATAAATTCTAAAACATATTCATAAATTAATAAAAAAATTAAAATTCCAAAATAATATATAAACGAAAAAAGGTTTAATAATCCATATAAAAGGAATTTTATAACATCTATTTTTCAAAAATAAGCAAAAAGTTTAAAAAACTAATTTTTCAACTAATTATATGATTATTCCAATTAGGTGCTTTTCATGTGGAAAACCAATTGCCCATTTATGGGAAGAGTTTAAAGCAAGGATTGAAAAAGGAGAAGAAGTAAAAAAAGTCCTAGATGAACTTGAATTAGAAAGATATTGTTGTAGGGCAGTTTTTTTGGGCCAAACTGATCTTCTAGAGTTGACTACAAAATTTAAAAAATTCTAATTAGAGTAATTAAAACATTATTTTATTGCACACATAAATTCAATAGATAACAACAGAAAGATTTGGAACATTAATAATAATTAAAATATTCGTAAATATTATGTCCGCCATAATATAAATTTAATTTATTAATTTATAGGCTAATCTGCTAAGAAATTACAACAAATTAACTATTAAAGATAAAAATTGGATAAAAGGCGACAGCATCCAAGCTTCGCCTCTTGCGAGACTAACACAATGGACGTATACAGCTTAACTTCTGTGTTCGGAATGGGAACAGGTGTAGCCTGTATACTATGGCTGTCTAAAATTTCTTAGAATCATTTATTTTTAAATCTTTTTATTTTTTGATAAAAAACTTAATTTAATTATTATATTGTTTCATGTTTAATTAACATTATCGAAGCCAAAATATTCCTTATAAAATAAATTTATTTAATTGTTAATTAGTCCTCGTCAAAAGGGGCATCTATTAAATCCGAAAAATCTTCTTCGTAAATATCTTCTATTTCATCATCAAATTCATTATTTTTTCTAATAGAATCTAAAAGTTTCATCTCTTCCTTTTCTAACAAATCTTCTTTTAATTTATTTGATTTTACTCCGGCCATAAATCTTTATTTTTTCAATTAATTTAAATATATTTCTATTTAGTATTATATAAATTAGAAGATACAATTTAATAAATTTCCAATAAATTTTTAAGGAAATTATTTCTTCTTTTGGTACATAAGTTATGCGGAGGTGCCGGAGTGGTCAAACGGAACACGTTTAGGCCGTGTTGGCTTAGTGCCTACAAAGGTTCGAATCCTTTCCTCCGCATTCCATGAATAACTATTTTTCTTAAAAATTATTAACATTTTTCAACATATCTTTACATTTCCATATTTTACTTAAATATATAAAAACCTTATTCATATTAAATATTTATTATAAAATTCATATTTTGATTTTTAAAACAAATCCCTAAAAGACTTTATATATAATTAATCTATTTAAGATAATGCCCCTGTAGCTCAGACGGATAGAGCACCACACTCCTAATGTGGGGGTCGCAGGTTCAATTCCTGCCGGGGGCGTTAAGAATATTACTTTTCTTCAAATAATAAATATTTAATATCATAGAAACCTTTAAAATTGCATTAAGATAACTATAACCACTAAAGCGCCGGTGGTTTAATGGTAGAACCTCTGCCTTCCAAGCAGATGATCCGGGTTCGATTCCCGGCTGGCGCATTTTAAAAATGGAAAATAATAGTGGAGAAAAAATAATAGAAGAAAATAAAGAAAAATCCAGCGAAAAAAAATTCGATTTTGAATTATTTTATAATAAATATTATAAAATCTTTTTATTTATCCCATTAATAATCCTTTTAATTTGTGCTATTTATCTCTACGATTTTAATAATAAACATGGAGATTTAATATTAAAAGATATAACACTATCTGGAGGAACTTCAATACAGATAAATACAAATATAGAAATTAAAAAATTAAAACAAGAACTTGAATCAAATTTTGATGAAGTAATTATAAGACAAATTTCTGATATAACAACAGGTGAACAAGTTGCAGTAATAATAACTACGAAATCGCCAGTTAATGAAATAAAACCATTTCTTGAGAACTATCTTGGATTTGAACTTAACAGCGAAAATAGCACAATAGAATTCACTGGGAGCGCTTTAAGCGGAAGTTTTTACAACCAATTAAAGTTTGCACTTATAATTTCATTCTTACTTATGGCAACTATTGTTTTCGTGATTTTCAGAAATTTTATTCCAAGTATAGCAGTTGTTTTTGCAGCTTTAGGAGATATAATAATGACTCTAACAGTTATAAATATTCTCGAAATAAGACTTTCAACAGCAGGTATTATAGCGTTCTTAATGCTTATAGGATATAGTGTAGATTCTGATATTCTGCTAACTACAAGAGTCATAAAAAGAAGCGGAGGAACAATAAATTCAAGAATATACAGTTCATTTAAGACAGGAATTACAATGACTCTAACTTCACTTCTTGTGGTAATTGTTGGATTGGTTATAACTTCCTCTTTCTCAAAAGTTTTCAGCCAGATTTTTACAATTTTATCGATAGGACTCATTATTGATATTTTTAATACTTGGTTTTTTAATGCTGGAATAATTAAATGGTATTTTGAAAGAAAAAAATGAATCTTACATGGAGAATTTGGTTAATGATAATTATCTTACTATTATCTATATTTTTAATAATAGATTTAAAAAATATAACAACTTCTGGTGTAATTGTAAAAGATATTCCTGTAAATTCCAGTGTTTTAACTTCTGGACTTAAAGAAGGGGATATAATTACATCAATAAATAATAAACAAATAAAAAATTTTGAAGACTATTCTAGAGAAATTTCAGCTCTTTTCAAATCTTCAAGCGATAAAAAAGAAGAGATTAAAGTTATCTTTGGCACTAAAACCAACCAGCATGTCTTTTTTACTGACTCTATCCCAAAAATTGTAGTTACAAATATTCCTAAAACAAAAATTAAAACAGGACTTGATTTAAGAGGGGGGGCAAGAGCATTAGTCAATCCTGAAAAAACTTTAAGTAGTGATGAAATGGATGACTTAATCTCAATAAGTGAAGAAAGATTAAACGTTTATGGGATAAGTGATGTAAGTATAAGAAAAGTTACTGATTTATCTGGAAATAACTTCATGCTAATCGAAATAGCTGGAGCCACTCCAAAAGACCTTGAGAATTTAATATCGCAACAGGGAAAATTTGAAGCAAAAATTGCAAATGAAACTGTTTTTGTTGGAGGCTCAAATGATATCACTTATGTATGTCGAAATGATGCGAACTGCGCAAGTATAACTCAGTGTACACAATCTTCAGATAAAAGTTGGTTTTGTAACTATGAATTTGTAATTCACCTAAGTGAAAAAGCAGCAAAAAAACATGCTGATGTAACCTCAAAATTAGAAAAAGACTTTTCAAATCCCGGATATTTAAATGAAAAGATTGAATTTTATGTCGATGATAACTTTATTACCTCTTTGTTTATATCAGAAAATCTTAAAGGCCAAGTTACAACACAAATTCAAATTCAAGGTTCTGGGAATGGATTTGACAGAGAATCTGCATTTAAAGACGCTGAAGAGTCAATGAAAAAAATGCAGACAATCTTAATCACAGGAAGCCTACCATACAAATTAGAAATTATAAAATTAGACACTATTTCTCCAATGCTTGGGAATAGGTTCTCTTATTTAATAATTCTCACAGGGATTTTATCTTTAATTCTAGTTTCTCTAACAATTTTCATAAGATATAGAAGGATAAAGTCATCTCTTGCACTACTTTTTACAAGCTTTTCAGAAATCATAATTTTACTCGGAGTAGCTTCTATATTAAACTGGAATCTTGACTTGCCAAGCATAGTTGGTATTTTAATAATGATAGGTACAGGAGTTGATCAACAAATAGTCATACTGGATGAATCGCGCTCAAAAAGTTCTGGAAATATAAAATCAAAAATGAGGGGGGCACTATTCATTGTAATGGCAGCTTATTTTACAGCACTTTTTTCACTTCTTCCGCTTTTCTGGGCAGGAGCCGGTTTGTTAAGAGGATTTGCATTTACAACAATTTTAGGACTGACAATTGGAATCCTAATAACAAGGCCCGCTTTTGCAGATATGGTTAAAAAATTCGAAAGATTTGAAGAGGAATAAAATGCTTCCAAAATACCACATTCTTTTTGGATTTATTTTTTCATTAATAATTTACCAGGCATTCACAAATATTGGATTATTTGGATTTACAATAATTTTTTTGTCATCTTTTCTGATAGATATTGACCATTACTTATTTTATATATAACAAAAAAGATTTTAATCCGTTTAATGCCCATAAATGGTTTATCAAAAACCACTTAAAAATTATCTCCCTCCCAAAAAGCAAAAGAATTAAAAAAATAAAGCCAATTCCATGTATTTTCCATGGAATAGAAGCATTGACACTTATATTAATCTTATCTATATTCAATTTATTCTTCTTTTATATTTTTATAGGATTCATATTTCATCAATTCCTAGATTTTATTTATGCATTATATCAAAATTTCCCGCTAAATCACATCGGTTTCCAAAGTTATAATATTCTTAAATATTATGAAGCTAAATAAAAAGAAAAAATATTAGGTATTTTACTTTATTTATTATTATAACAATAATGATCCTTAATCTTGGTAATTCTTTTGGGACTCCTAGTTCTTATATCGTCAAAAGTCCAACATCCCAGTTAAAATCTTTTATAAATGAAAATATTGGAGTGAATGATTTAATTGTATTTGATTCAAGGATTTATACTGCAAGAAGTTTTTGGTTAGGAACTCCATACTATATTTCGGATGTGATTAAAGCAGCAACTATTTTCTCAACAAATTCACAAATTCAAGACGAATTAAAATCTGCAACAGATGTTTACTTTATAGAATGTATTAAAGAGGATTGTGGATGGGGAAATATAAAAGAACAACCAGAACTTAATAAGAGTATGAAAGATTTCTTTGCACAATTACAAAAAGATACAATAAGGAGTAAAACTATTAAAGAAAAAATCTTTTATGGAAATGAATTTTTTGGAAAAAAAGAATCTCAACCCATATATGCCATTTATTACAAAAAAATTTATTTAAATCCAACATTGTTAGCTCAAACTTATAGGATGAATTATTTTTATTTTACACCATACCTTTATAAAGATATGTCAAACTATATATACAAATATGAAATAAAATCTCTTTCAGATAGACTTTTAAACAGCTTTTCTTTTTTTGTCATATTGTTATCTGTCCTTCTTTCAATTTGTTCTGTATTCTTCGTAATATATTTATTACTCAAACAAAGATAATCGCTTTCAGTTTCAATTTAATTTTTAAAGTTTTTTAACTCATCTCTTCTTTCGCCATTATCATATATAAATAAAAACATAAAAACATATCTACACTTTGAATTTTTCACTTAGAACTTTAATATTATTTAAATTTCTTAATTTATTAGTACAAATGGAATACTCTCTTTTGTCTATTCATCTGTTCAAAGGTTTAATTTAATCTTTAGTATTGCAATCAGTATTTTATCAATCCTTAAATTAACTCCATAAATTTCAATTATGGTTTTTCTTGCCTATGATTAAAATCTATTATTTAAATACTGGCTTCTCTTTGCTTTCCAATTATTAATACATAAAAAAATGCGTAAATATAACTAACAGTTATAATCCATATAATAAAAGGGTGTATTAGCCAGTAAGATTTTCTGTCTATTATTGCCATGCTCACGCCTTGAATCAAACCTGGAAAAAATAATAAATTAAATAATACTGTATAAATAAATCTCATGTTCTGCCCGAATGAATTCTCCTTTAAGTTAAACCAATAAAATTCTCTCTCTTCAAAGTTTTTCAGTAAATAATGTTTAATATAATATACTCTTTTTTTAAGTAGATGTCTCAAATCAGTAGTTGAATGATGGTATAATTTTATTTTATTTGAAACTGCAATCTTATATTTTCGGCCTGACTTGGCCATTTTCATAAAATTATCTATGTCCTGTGTAAAACCTCCACTCTCAAAAAAATCTTTTCTCCTTATCGCAAATCCGTTACTTCCTCCATAATAAAATCTTTTCTCATTTACTTCATAAATATAAAGATTCTCTTCTTTTTTATATTGGAATTTGTTTGGGTTTAAAACAATTTGGGCGTTTAATGAGTAATGTATTACAAATGGATCTTCTATTCCTATTGCGTTAATATATTTATCAATAATACTAGCTTTTTTAGGAACAAAAAGCCCTGACTGAACTGCAGTCACATCCTTATTGTCTAACAAAATTTTAACCATATTCTTAAGCCAGTCATTTTGAACCAAGATATTGTCCTGATCAAGTAGGACTATCACCTCTCCTTTTGCCTTTCTTGTTGCCTGATCCACCCCATACCCTTTTCCCATAGAAAACTTTTTTTTGTTGTAAAAAAATTTTATTATTTTTGGATACTTTTTCCTATATTTTTTTATAACCTGCAAGGTTTTGTCTTTGCTCCCTCCATCTCCTAAGATTATTTCAATTTTATCTTTGGGATACTCCTGTGAAAATATCCCTTCAAAATATTTTTCAATAATTCTCTCACCATTATAAGTACAAGTGCATATACTTAATTTAGGCCAATTTATTTTCTCTTTTTTCATATTAACATAGTTTTAACTTTAATAGACACAGACTACAATTTATAATATTTATTGTAATATTTTAAATATGCCTGCAAAGTATAATATATATGGATAAAAATAAAGTGATTGACTCTTTAAAATTGGTGGTAAAAACTGCGTCCATAGTTTTAATTGGAATTGTCATCTCAAAAATATTTACCTATTTATATAAAGTAATCATAGCAAGATATTATGGAGCAGAAGTCTATGGGTTATTTTCTTTAGCATTAGCTATTGTGGGATTGGTCATTGCAATTGCATCTCTTGGATTAACTGAAGGGGCTTTAAGATTTATACCTTACTACAGAAGCAAAGGTAAAAAAAATGTTGATAAAATAAAGTATACTTTCAGATTTTCATATTCCGTATCTTTAATATCCGGCATTTTATTAGGGATAATTCTGTTTTTAATATCAGACTTTATTGCTGGAAACATTTTCCATAACACAAAACTTGCTGTTTTTTTAAAAATATTTAGTGTTTTAGTTCCGATAACAACAATAGCAGGAATTTTTTTATCTGTCTTGCGAGGATTTGAACTGATCAATGCACACACTTTTGTTTTTAATATATTTCAGAATATTTTAAAATTATCACTAATTTTAATATTTATATTCTTGGCTTTCCCTGATATTAATGCTGTAGCTTTTTCCTATACAATAAGCATCCTTGGTATGTTGTTCCTTGCATATATAATATGCTATCTTAAAACACCTGAAATTTTCCTAGAAGCAAATATCAAGAAAAAAGAAAAACATTTATTGATTAAAGAAATAGTTACATATTCCTGGCCAATGATGTTTTTTGCCATAGGTTATAACATATTTTACTGGATAGATACATTAAGTATAGGATTCTTTAAATCCTCTATAGAAGTTGGATGGTATAATGCAGCTATCCCAATTGCTCTCTTATTTTATATAGCTCCAGAATTATTTATGCAGTTGTTCTTCCCATTAATAATCAAAGAGTACTCAAACAAAAAAAGAAAAAACCTAAAAACTATAAAAGAATTGAGCAAACAAATTAGTAAATGGATTTTTATTATAAATTTGCCATTTTTTATATTAATATTTTTATTTCCAGAAACTGCCATAAATATTCTATTTGGGAAAGAGTACATTGTAGCTGAAAATGCCTTAAGAATACTTTCAATTGGGGTATTTTTTATTTCAATAACAAGAGTATCGCAACATCTTATTTTAATGCTTGGAAAAAGTAAGATTGCTTTATATAATATTATTATAGCCTCTATAATAAATTTTATTCTCAATATTGTATTAATTCAAAAATACGGAATCAATGGAGCAGCTCTCGCAACAACAATTTCAACAATATTCTTAAGTTTACTATTTCTATTTCAAGCCAATTACTATACATCGATTTTACCTTTCAGAAGAAAAATGTTCATAATTTTTATAGCATCTCTAATTCCAACAATAATATTAGTATATATGAGAAAATTTTTAGAAATTAACATCATAACAATTACAATTATTGCCATAATTTTCTTATCACTATACATTTTATTAGTTTTCATATTTAAGGGATTTGATAGCAATGATATAGAAGTATTAAAATCGATAAAAAGAAAAGTTATTAACACAAAAAATAGAATTACTCATTCAAATTATGATTTTAGTTAGAATTAATATTAATAATTAACATACGAATTTATATGTTTTAATTTCCAAACTAATGTGACGTCCTCCTCGCACTAAAATGCGAGACTTCCTACGAATGATGGACGTCTTGATTTCTTACATAACTCTTTGCAGTTTCAAGTTGTATAAATCCAAGAGAAGCTGCAAACTTTCCTGGACTCCATAAATGATGTCTAGGATATCTTAATTCTGCTCTTTCATGAAGCTGAAAGAACAATCTTGAAGAAACTCCTTTCAAATATTGTAAAGCTTGACTTGGACTCATAGTCAAGCTAATTGCTACAACACAATGCACGTGTTCTGGTTGAACATTGAGTTCAATTATTTTTATTTCGTGCATTGATGCTGCTCTCTTATGCAAGCAGTTATCAAATTTTTATATTCCTGCTTGCCAAACATTTTATATCGATATTTTGTGCACCATTCAAAGTGCCACATCGATATTCCAATGCTGTAACTGCTCCTTTCATATTTTTCTGCATAGCTCTCGCTAAGTTGTATTTGTTGTTCCATATTTTTCTCCGCGCGAAGCGCGTTGTCGCGCACCACAAGATTTATTTAGTAAGATAAAGTTACAACTAGAACATCCTTTGTTCAGGGAGCTACAACAAACTCTCCCTGAATTATAATCATCTATCTAGAAATATTCTCCGCAATTCATTCATTGGCTTGAAAGCCAAGGATTTCTTGCGGGCTAATTAAATAACAGCAAAATAGTTATAAATTTAACTTTTTTATAAAAAACATGAATATCCTTATAATAAAGACTGGTGCTTTAGGAGATGTTTTAAGAACAAGTTTCGTTGCACAGGCATTAAAAGACAAATATAAAAATAAAAACCCAAAAATATATTGGATAGTAGAAAGTTCGGGGATACCTTTATTGACAAATAATCCTTATATTTATAAAATTGTAAAATTAGATGACAAAGAATCTATATCAAAAATAAAATTTGATATTGTTATTAACTTAGAAGAATCTATTGAATTATGTAAATTCGCTTCATTTTTAAACACTAAAGAAATCATAGGATTTTATTTTAATGGCCGTAGCATAGTTCCTTCAGACACTGCCAAAGAATGGTTTAATATGTCAATGTTAGGCAAAAAACCACTTAATAATATTTTAAAGAAAAAAAATAAAAAAACACATAGGCAAATAATGTCGGAAATAATTGATGTAAAATATAACAGATATGAACCCTTCCTAAAAATGGATGATAACCAGAAAAAATTTGCAAAAAATTTTTTAAAAAAACATAATCTAAATAGGGAGGATTTAATAATCGGAATTAATTCTGGATCCTCTGATAGGTGGCCAAAAGCATTACCTATAAAAAAAACAATTGAACTTATTGATAATATTAACAAAGAATATGGTGAAAAAGTAAAAATATTGCTCTTTGGAGGACCGAATGAAATAGAAAGAAATAAGGAAATAATTAAATTATCAAAATCCCCTATTATAGATACAGGTTGTAAAAATAATCTCTTCGAATTTTGTGCTTTACTAAGTATTTGTAGAATTATTATAACAAGCGATAGTCTTGGACTCCATATAGCCTTGGCTTTAAAAAGAAAAACAATATGTTTGGTTGGGCCTACATCATCTAATGAATTAGATATGTATGACATAGGATATAAAGTAGTTGCAAAATCCAAGTGCTTATGTTGTTATAAACCTAAATGCAAGAGTATGGATTATATAGATATAAAGGAAGTAATAAGAAAAATTGAATTGTTTATAAAACAAGATATCACAGTTCTTGTAACTGCTTTTAAGGAACCAAAAATTGGAAAAGCAATAGAATCTTTAATAAACCAAAAGACAAATTATAAATATAAAATACTAATTTCCGCTCCAGATAAGGAAACATTAAACATAGCTAAAAAATATGCTAAAGGACATAATAATTTAAAAGTTGTTAAAGACCCTGGAAAGGGAAAGAGTTATGCCATCAATATGATATTAAGCTCAATAAAAACAGATATATTAATTTTAACAGATGGAGATGTTTTTGTAAATGATATTGCAATAGATGAGATATGCAATTTATTTTTAGATTCACAGATAGGATGTGTAACTGGAAAACCAACACCATTAGAAAACAGAGACAATAAATATGGTTACTGGGCAAATTTTTTATTTAATGCTGCCCACTATTTAAGGAAAAAGGCATTTATAAAAGAAAATTTTATAGAATGTTCAGGATATTTATTTGCTTTTAGACAAAATAAAATAAAACAAATCCCTTTAGATGTAGCAGAAGATGCAGTTATTCCATATTATTTCTGGAACCTTGGATATAAAGTAGGTTATGCTGAAAAAGCAGAAGTTTATGTTAAAAACCCTACTAACTGGAGTGATTGGATAAAACAAAAGATTAGAACAAGCAAGGGCCATGAAACACTAACTAAGTATGTAAATATAAAGACAACTCCAAGAGTAAAATCATTTCAAAATGAGTTTTTTAATGGAATATTGTTAATAATTAGATATCCCCATTCCTTAAAAGAGGTTTTTTGGACATTAGAACTAATTTTAGCAAGGATATACATGTGGATAAAAGTTTTTATAGATACAAAAATACTAAACAAACAATATAGTGATGCTTGGGAAAGAGTAGAAAGCACAAAATAAATTTCCCTCACTTATCTAACCAAAAAATATATAAAACAATATATCTTTTATAAAATATGTATTATAACATATAATATGTATGCCATTACATTTAAAAGGGAACTAAAAGAATTTCTGGCGATATCCATCATATGTATTTTTCTGATAAATATTTCTCTTGTAAGTGCTTATCTCATAATAAAATATGGTTCTGTAACATTAAGTCCGGGAGAAAAATAC
>JAWCQE010000005.1:0-44184 GCA_038869895.1 Candidatus Pacearchaeota archaeon | reverse complement strand
CCTTTGCTGTAATTATTAATCCATTAACGATTGAATATTTTTTTTCTCCAGACAAGCAATTTGATTTTATCTGGAAATATTTTGTTATTCAAGCTTTTGATATTTTTATTTTTTTAATGGGGATTTTTGCTGTTTTTTATTCATATAATTTAATTAATTTTTTAGAAAGAAATTTAAATAATAAAAAAGGTAAAAATTACTTGCATAAATTTTTTATAAAAATAAAAAAGAATCGAAAAGAAATTATTCTTTTATTATTTGTATTGTTTATAAGTATTATCGCTGCGGAGATAGCATTAAGGGTATTAGATGGATATTTGCATAAAGATGATTTATTGATATATGATAAGGAACTTGATTTTATACTTAATAAAAAAATTAATGTTGCATCTAAGTCATTTATGGAAGAAAGATTGGATTTTACAGAATTAAATGAATCAGATTTAATTTATGCTATTGGAGATTCATTTGCTTATGGAATTTATAATGTTGGTTATAAAAATAATTATTTAACTTTGATAGATGATAATCTTTCAAATTATAATGTAGTTAATTTAGGGGTGCCACAATATCAGCCGCGGCAATATGAAAAAATAATAAAGAAATATAGTGAAATAAAAAAACCAAGATACATTTTTTTAAATTTTTATGTTGGAAACGACTTTCATGAATTTAGTGAAGAGGAATATAAGAATATAATGTTTATAGCTGGAAACCAAAGACATTTTAATCATATTGTTTTATTTATTCTTAAAAACTCTTTTATCTCTAAGAAATTTTTTAAGGTATATGTTATAAATAAGCAAAAATCCAAGAGGCATAATGATGGTGGAACATTTTCAGAAGAAGAATATTTTCAAATAGGAAAAAATAGGGTTAATTTTTTTAAAAAAAATTACTCCGATATTATCGATAAAAGAGTTAATAATTCTCTTATGAAAATTGAAGAAATAATAGATTTTTGTGAAAGAAATAATATAACATTGATAGTTTTTATCCTACCAGACGAATATCAAATTAATGAAGAATTGAGAAATAAACTATATAGTAAGTATAATTTAAACGAATCTGATTATGACGTTTACAAACCACAAGAAATTTTGAGCGAATTTTTAATGAAAAGAAAAGTGGATTATATTGATTTAATTCCATATTTTGAAAATGAAACGAAAAATGGAAAAACACTTTATGCATTAAGAGATACTCATTGGAATATTGATGGCAATAAATTTGCGGCAGAGATAATATTAAGAGAATTAAATAAAAGACATCTTTTAAAATAACACTTATATAGTATTGGAACTTATTCTAAATATGATAAAACATAATAAAACATTACTTGTTTTATTAATTATTTTAATAATTATAATAAACTGCTTTCTTGCATTTCTTCCGCATTTTTATAATCCATATCCAATTTTAGCTGATGAATATGTTCACATTTCTCTTGCAAAACAAATTGTAGATGAGGGGAAATTACCATTTAAAAATCCGTATACTATTACAGAGGATAAACATTTGAATTTTGAATCAGGATTTCACTTTCTTCTTGCAGCGATTTTTTTAATATTCCCGGGTGAACCAGTTTTATACTATAAATACTTTGTAATAATTTTTATGATAATAAATAGTTTACTAATTTTTTATCTTGCTAACCTTTATTTTAAAAATTATTATTCTGCTCTCTTTTCCATGCTTCTTTTTGGTACTATAAAATCTACGGGATATTTTATGGCACATTGGTATTTTATTCCGTTAACACTTGGGACTACTATAATTCTCTTGAGTTTTATATTCTTTTATAAATGGGAAAATTCAAAATATAACACTAATAGATATTTAATTTTCCTTTTAATTACGATGTTGATTGCTTTGTTTAGTTATCCTCCGAGTTTGACATTTTTTCTTGGAGTTGTTTTTATTTATGCTATTTCAATAGACCATGATATGCATACTAAATTTTCTAATTCAAAGAGAAAATTTTTTGTTTATTTTATAATAATAAACATAATATTTGTTCTTGTAGCTCTTTTAGTCTTACATTTTTTAGGATGGTGGAAATTCCTTACTTTTGATCAGTCTTGGAGTGCAATACAAAAAAACCTTTCCCCATTATTTTTCTTTGGAGTCCCATCGAGTCTTTTAGCTTTATTAGGATTATTATTTATTACCTTTAACCAATATAGCGAAAAATCAAAAAGGGGAAAAATACTTTTTTCATGGTTTTTATTTTCTATACTTGAAATTTATTTATTCTATATTTTTGGATTTACAATTTTAGTTCCTTTTAAAAGATTATTTTACTTTTACTTAATTGGATTAAGTTTATTGGGAGGTTTTGGAGCTTTACTATTATCAGAATTTATTTCTATTAAAATTGCGAGTTCATTAAAAATAAGAGAGTGTGTCAAAATTTTTATATTTCTTTTATTAGTCTCTTTAGTTTTTGCTATTTATTTTCTTGTTAATTTTGAAACAAATCCGCCGGCAATTTTACTTGACGATAATACTTATAATGCTTTGCAGTTTATTAAAGAAAATTATCCAAAAAATACAATTATTGCCTCTGATAGCCTTACTTCAATAACAGTTTACCCAGTCACAGGAATGAAGGTTCTTGGGATCCTAGGAAGCAATATTGGTGGAGGGGATCCTATGGCGGTGAATAGGTATTTGGAGATGGATTGCAATGGAATGAAAATAGTGCGAGATAGATATAATCTTCATCTAAAGAAAATACATCTCTTTAATAGAAATACTTTATTATTAAGCAAGAAAAAAATTAATTGTGAGGATTTATATAAGGAGGTTTATAATAAAGGCGTTTATGTTTATGATTAATAAAAACTATTTATTTTTAAATAATTTAGTTATCCATAATGGTTGAGCATCAGATAAAGCAAATGAAAGAGAAATATGAAGATATGTAAATATAAAAAATAATGAAAATAGTGTTTCATAATTAAAAACCGAGATTATTATGTAGCCAAGTATTAAGAAAATAATGAAAGTTGTAATCGTTGTAATAAAATATTTATTTAATTGATTATCCCTCCCTATTTTTCTTAATTTTGGTATTGGATATAAAGCCCAGAAAAAGACGTGATATGCTACAACATAAAGTTTAGAATTGGCAGCTGGGAAATTAGCAACAAAAAAAAGCGAAAAAATTACGAATGCAATTCCAACGATTTCGAAGATTACATTATCGAAAAAATATTTTTTATTAGCGTCTTTTTTGATATAAAATAATAATGAAATAAAGAATATTGATGAAATTATAAAAAAGGTTATTAACAGCCAGGATTTATAAAATTCAAATGAACTATAAATTTTTGTTATGAAACCAAAGATAATACTATGGAAAATAATTCTTCCCGTTATAAACATATTAAAAAATCTTGAATTCCTCAAAATTAAGTCTTTTGTAGATAGGTATGCTTCATTAAGTACATGATGTATCAAAAAATATACATGAATAAATTCAGGATAAAAATAAAATAAAATAATGCTTACCAAAATTAAAAATACTAAAATAAAATATCCTTTCTTTTTAGATGTCAATTCTTTGTATTGGTTATAGGAGTAAAGATAACCAATAAAAAAATGCGAAAAAGTAAAACTAATTATTATTAGGTTAAAATCTCCTATTTTTAAAAAATAAACTAAAAGAATTATCAATGATAAACTAAAAAATCTAATTAATGTTAATTGCATTTATTTTTTTAAAGCATTCCGCTTTAAAAATCATTTTACTTCTTTAATATCCATTTATGGTATAAAGATTATTAAGATTAATTTGTAAAAACATCCAACAATTTACTTTAGTCTTTCTAGTTTTATAATTAATATATTTTATTTTTACATGGAGCTTTATCTGGTTGAAATTTGATGTCAAAACTTCTAAATTTAAGAATTTAAGTCTTTTTATTTATCTAATGGGTAGTAAAATTTAACAAAATGCCACTTTTCCATCACTTCTAAATTGGCACGGATTATTTGTGTTATTTATTATTGTATAGGATACTCCTGAAAATCTAGGAGAATAACAGACAATCCTTATTTCAAATTTTCCACGATATTTTTTAAATCCTGTTTCAAAATAATAATAACCTTTAGAATTTTTTAAGTAAAATATTTCTGGATCTAAGAATTTATAAACGCTTTCAAGAGGGATAAGGGGTTTTTTTTCAAAATTTATATTTTCTGAAATAATGTCTCCAAAGCAACTTGCGTTAGTTTCTGGAAGTCCTTTAATGTCCATCACAGAAATGAGCACTGTTTCAGGGGCATATTTCTGACTTAAAATTATTTCTAAGTGCAAAATCATTAGCCCTAAACTAATTAGTATAATAGTATAAACATGAACTTTTTTCATTGATTATTAAAATAATTATAGTATATAAAAATTAACAAGATTCCCAAGGCATCAATTAACCAAATATTTTAAATATCTCATTTCAGATAGTTTATTATGAAAGAGGTTGTTGTTATAAGTTTAGGCGGAAGTCAAATTATAAAGGAGGGAGTAATCAATATTTCCTTTTTAAAAAAATTTAAGGCAATTATCAAGAAAAATAATCCAAATTATAAGTTTATTATTGTAACTGGCGGGGGGGCTATAGCGAGAATTTATATAAAAGGATTAAGAGAAGCCAATGCCAGTGAGAAACTTCAGAGTTATGCAGGAATTTCAATCACAAGAGCCAATGCAAGATTTTTAAGTTATTTTTTTGGCGAAGACTGCCTTGAAGGTATCCCACATACGATGGAAAGTTTAAAAAAAATGCTGGAAAGAAAAAGTATTGTCTTTACAGGAGCACTTTCTTATAAACCAAATCAAACAAGTGATAGTACATCCGCCCAAATTGCGGATAATGTTAAATCTAAAATGTTTATTAATGTAACTAATGTTGCAGGACTATATACTAGTAATCCTAAAACTAATAAGGGTGCTAAATTAATAAAGAAAATTTCATGGAAGGAATTTCATAAAATTGCTTCAAAATTGAATTTTAAACCTGGACAGCATTTTGTCCTTGACCAAAAAGCATCAATAATAATAATGAAGAAAAAAATAAAGACATATATTATTGGAAATAATTTGATGAATTTAGATAATATCTTAAATGAAAAAGAATTTGTTGGAACTTTGATTTGCGGGTGACTATATAATTTCTATATTGTCCAACTATATATTATTTGTGTAAAACCTTATATTTTATTTATTCCAACCATCTTTTTAAGATAATAAATTATTCAACCTATTTCATTCTTTATCAAAATTAATCTATAAAAATACACAAACTTATTTAATCTTTTAGCTTATTAATTA
Organism: Candidatus Pacearchaeota archaeon; assembly: GCA_038869895.1. GTDB lineage: Archaea > Nanobdellota > Nanobdellia > Pacearchaeales > GW2011-AR1 > JACPLR01. The sequence goes on along the minus strand of JAWCQE010000005.1, from coordinate 38,849 downwards.
AACTTAAAAACTTTAAACTAGTATCTTTATAAAATGAAATTGATAAATACTGAAAATATAACCAGAGCACTTAAAGAAATTGAGAAAGCTTTTAAGGAAAATGATAAAGCAGTGGTTGTTGCCAAAGAAGATAATTTTAACAGAAAAATTTTAGAAAATTATAAGGTTTATGCAATTATTGGAGTTGAATATGGATTTAAGAAAGATAGATTGAAACAAAGAAACTCTGGACTTAATCATGTTTTTTGTAGACTTGCAGAGAAAAATAATATTAAAATCTGCATTGATTTTTCTTGCCTGTACAAATTTGATGATTTTGAGAAATCTATAATTCTTTCAAGAATTATGCAAAATATAAGATTATGTAGAAAGTATAAAGCCAATATAATTTTGGCCAATACTGAGAAATTAGGTTCTAAATTTGATTTATTTCCATTCTTAATAAGTTTGGGAATGGATACTAGAACGGCTAAATATGCAATCGATAATCAAATTACCATTAGTTAAATTACCAATAGCAAATTTTAATAATCCAATTAACTGAAATCATTTATGAATCAAAGCCAAAATGAGCAAGATAATATTAGGGACATTGTTGAGACTTTATCCCCAATAGAGAAAAAAATCATTCCTTTTATTAATTTAAATAACTTTGATGATATAATTAAAAAATCTGGATTGGATAGGGTAAGTGTATTAAGAGCTATGGAGTTCTTAAATTCAAAAAGCATAATTGATTTAAAAATTGATAAAAAAAAAGTTATAGAGTTAGGAACAAATGGAATATATTACTTAAAAAAAGGACTTCCTGAGAGGCGTTTGTTATCAGTAGTTGAAAAAAAAATCTTTGAAATTAATGAGGCAAGTAAGGATGCAAAACTTTCTGCTAATGAATTTAAAGTAGCTATTGGTGTTCTCAAAAAGATGGGTTTGATTGATATTAAAAGTGGCAAAATAATATTTATTGGAACTAAAGAAGAAGTTGTAAAAAAAACTCCAGAAGAGAAATTTCTTGAAGAGCTTCCAATGTATTATGATAAATTAAAAGATGAAGATAAGGTAACATTCGAAAAATTGAGGGAAAGAAAGGATATTATTGAAGTAAAGGAAGAACAGATTGTTAGCTTTTCACTGACAAAACTTGGGAAGCAGATTATTGAATATGATTTGGATTCTGTTAAAGATTTACTTGAAGAAATTACTTCAGAGATGATTAAATATGGAAGTTGGAAGGGAAAAAAATTTAGGAGGTATGATATAAAATCAAAAGTTCCAAAAATATATGGTGGTAGAAGGCATTTTATAAGTTATGAGATTGACTATTCAAGAAAAATATGGTTGGAAATGGGATTTGAAGAAATGTCTGGAAATTTTATACAAAGTAGTTTTTGGGTTTTTGATGCTTTATTTACACCACAAGATCATCCTGCAAGGGAATTACAAGATACCTTTTTTCTTGATGCTAATTTGGATTTGCCGAATAATAAACTTGTTAGAGATGTTAAAATGGCACATGAAAAAGGAATTTCCGGAAGCAAAGGTTGGCGGTATTCTTGGAGTGACATGGAAGCAAAAAAGGCTGTTTTAAGAACCCATACAACATGCCTTTCTGCAAAGACTCTTTCAGGATTGAGGGATATAAAAGATAAAAAAGGAAAATTCTTTGCGATTGGAAAGTGCTTCAGAAATGAAACGATTGACCAAGGACACTTATTTGAATTTAATCAGACAGAAGGAATTGTCATTGATATAAATGCAAGTTTTTCCCACCTACTTGGATATTTACAAGCTTTTTTGAATAAAATGGGTTTTGATAGGGTTAGATTCCGTCCGCATTTTTTCCCTTATACAGAGCCGAGTGTTGAAGCAGATGTTTTTGATATAAAAAATAATAAGTGGGTTGAGGTTTTAGGAGCTGGAATTTTTAGGCCTGAAGTCGTTGTTCCTTTATTAGGAGAATTTATTCCTGTTCTTGCTTGGGGGATGGGATTTGACAGAATGGTTATGAAAAATTATGAGATAAATGATATAAGAGATTTATATAAGAATGATATTAGTTACCTTAGGAATTTTAAAATTAAGACAAAATAAATGGCAGTTGTAAAACTAAACAAAAAAGAACTGAAAAAACTAATAGGAAATATTGAGAATTCTGAAATTGATGGTTATTTGGGAACTTTTGGAATTGGAGTTGAAAAAATAGATGGAGATGAAATTGAAGTTGAAATTACTCCAAATAGACCAGATATGCTTTCATCCTATGGAATTATAAGAGCTTTGGAAAGTTATACTGGAAAAAAATTAGGATTAAAAGAAATTAAAATTAAAAAACCTGAAAAAAATTACGAGATAGTTATTGATAAATCTGTTTTAAATATAAGGCCTTATACCGCATGTGCTATTGTTAAAAACCTTAATTTTAACGACGAAAAGATAAAAGAAATAATAGATATGCAGGAGAAACTTCATAATACCCTAGGAAGAAATAGAAAAAAGGCGGCAATAGGAATATATCCTATGGAAAAAATAATTCTTCCAATTTATTATAAAGCATTATACCCAGAAGATATTAAATTCCAGCCGTTGGAATTTCATAAGGAATTAAATGCAAAGCAAATTCTTATTCAACATCCTAAAGGACGAGAATATAGGCATTTACTTGAGGATTATGAAAAATATCCGATTTTTATTGATTCAAGTGGCGAGGTTTTAAGTATGCCCCCAATAATTAACTCACATAAAACTGGAAAAATTAGTCTTGATACAAAAGACATATTTGTTGAATGTTCTGGAAATGAAATTGAAATTTTAATAAAAATCCTTAATATAATTATTTATACTTTAAGTGAAATGGGCGGCGAAATTTATCAAATGAAAATAAAATCAAAAAGTACTTTTGTTACTCCTGATTTAACTCCTGAAAAGATTAAGTTTTCATTTGAAAATGCTAATAAATTACTTGGTATAAATATTAGTGAAAAAGAAGCCAAAAGACTTCTTGAAAAAATGGGGCATCAGTATATTAAGGGATTTGCAATTATTCCTCCTTATAGGGCTGACATCATGCATGAAAATGATTTAATAGAAGATATTGCAATTGCATATGGGTATGATAAATTTATCCCAACAATTCCAGAAATATCAACAATCGGGAAAACAGATAGGAGAGAAGATTTAAAGAAAAGATTTTCAGAAATTCTTTCAGGATTATCAATGCTTGAAACATTGAATTATCATCTTGTTACCAAGGAAATTATTAAAAAATCTTGTGGCAATATAAAAGATTTTATCAGAGTTAAAAATTCAAGAACAGAATATGAATATTTAAGAAAGGATATTTCAACTAATCTTTTAAATATTTTTTATGAAAATAGTGATTCAGAATATCCTCAAGAGATTTTTCAAATTGGAAAAGTGTTTAATCATCTTAACGAAGAAGAACATTTGGCAATTGCAATATCTCCTGGAAATTTCACAAAAATGAAACAGATTTTCAATTATTTAGCTAACTCTTTTAAAATTGAATTTTCATTGAATGAAACCAGAAATTTTCCCGAGATATTTATTGATGGACGTATTGCCGAGGTATTTCTCGATGGAAAATCAATTGGATTTTTTGGGGAGGTGCATCCAAAGATATTAAAAAATTTTAATCTAAAAATGTCTGTTGCACTTTTGGAAATATCAATTGAGGAAATCTTGACTAAGTTATCTTAAGATTAATAATTTATCCAAAGTAGCTTTTACCCTTTGTTTTATTTGTTTTTTTCCAATTTGATTTTATTGAGTCTATTATTTTTTCAAGTTCTGGTTTGATTTTTTCCCAAGATTTACATGAGTTTTTTATAAATTCTGCTTCTTTTTTTTCATCAAAGTTTATATCTAATGCTATTGAATTTATTTCAATCTCGCCTAAGTTTTCAAACAAATTTTTAAGAGTAGATTTTTCAATTCCATTCATTCCATTGACAAGGAAAAAATGAAACATTGAACCATTTGAAGGATTAAGCAATAGTTCAATAAACTGGAGCGTTGTGTAAAATTTATTTTCAATCATTTTCCTTATGTCCCTTAAAAAAGTATTTTTATTCCAGTCATATTTTGAAATATCAAAATTTTCATCTAAATATTTAAATGGGGGCAAATCATATTTTTTTTGAATTGTTTTATATAGATTTTTTATCGAATCTTTATTTCCTCTACACAATTCGCATCCGTTTTTCTTTTCTTTCATTTTTTATCCAGATAAATTAGGTTTATAAAATTTAGTATAAATTATTAAGAGGCATTTTTATAAACTCATTTTTTCTTTTATATAAATGAAGAAAGGTAAAGGGAGGGTTAAAATTAAAGCTTATAAAATTGCTCCATTCATAATAATTTTTGTTTTTATTATTTTAATATTATTTATATCAAATAATATTTCAAATACTCTTTCTCAAATCAAATTTTCTCCATCACAATCTGAGATTCCCTTCCCAACAAATTGTTCAAATTCAAGTATAATGGATTTTTGGGATAGCATATTTATAGAACCTTTTAGCGGGGCAAAGTATGTTAATGCCTCAAATGTTCAAGATATGGAATGGGAGGTTTGCAATAGATTTTTCGCTTATAAATTAGTTAATTCAGACGCTTACATATTAACAGGTGGACTTTATAATAATAAAGACTATTCTTTTTATGCACTTAAAGTTTCATTAACTCCAGAGGCTTTGGCGTTAATAGATTCAAATCCAGAAGAGAACTTCAAAAATTCTAAAGGAGATATATTTTTAGTAGATGATATTTATTTAACTTCGCGAAATATATCAGATAACGATGTTAGTAACATTTATTTACAAACTTATAAGATAATTCAATCTGGACAATTTTCTTTGAATAATTCAAATATAAATGAGAAGTATTTCCAGTTAAATTCCACAAGACAAATTTTTGGGGGAGAAATTAACATTAAGTTAAATTCTTTTATTGGTTCTGAGAAAAATTATAGTTTATTAAATGTTGGATATACAAATCCATGCACACCATCTTTTTTTCTTGTTAATACTTCATGTGTTTCAGGTTATCTTACTTCGTGGTATAATGATACAAATTCTTGCACAAATATTTTATTTAGGCCATTAAATAAAACATATTCGTGTGTGGGAAATCCCTCAAGTTCAAATGTAACAGGAAGAATTCAAGGCAATATAACTAACTTCATCATTACATATCCAAATTTAATGGTTATGGTTAATTCAGAACCTTTAAATATAACTAGAAATTATTCAGGTATGCAAAAGATTGAAATAATAAATAATGGTTCAATGATGTTATCTGTTGATTATAACTTTTCTATTGCTGACATAAATGTGGATAGAATTAATTTTATCAAACAATCGCAATCAGATAATTTTGGATATTTAATTTTTAACGGATTAAATATAAAAAAGACTTTTTATGTAGATAGGATTGCTAATGGTACAAGTATTTGTATAAAAGAAGCTTATGTAAATTCAATCAATGAAATAACCCCTGCATGTAACTCAAATAATGAATTTTTAGTTAGCTGTCCAGGAAACCTTAGTAATTTTTCATGCTTAATTTTATCAAATAAATTTGTTGTATCAGGACTTGAGAATTCTGCTGTAAAAGAAATCATTCCAGGATCTTTGGAAGTTCAAGAGGAAACAACTCCTCAAGTAACTCAAACAAACAGCCTATGCACTCCAGTGTGGCAATGTACATTATGGGCTCCTGAAAAGTGTCCAAAATCAAAAATTCAAAAGAGGACATGTGTAGATTTAAATAACTGCAATTCAAATTCTACTAAACCATCTGAAACACAAACTTGCATTTCTAAAAGCAATAATTTGAAAATTTTAATTATAATAGTTGGTTCAATATTTATATTATTTTTAGTTATATTAATAATATTAGTAATAGTTAATTCGAAAAAGACTGATTCAACAAATATAGTATTGAAGGTTAATGATAAAAATGAAGATTTTCAAAATTTTAATTAAGCAATTTAAACTTTTTACATAAAGATTTATAAATTTATGAATATTATAAACAAGATGAAAAAAGAGATTATTGTGTTACTTATTGTTTTATTTTTATTTCCTTTAGTGAGTGGTATTGTAACTGAAGTTGAACTTCATACTCTTCCGGCCCATGATGTGATTGTTACAATTTTGGAGCCACAAGAAAAGTATGTTTCTCTTGGAAGCCATGTAGGTAGAACTGGATTTGATGGCATCTATTCATTTAATTTTTCTACAGACAATTACGAAGTAGGAGTACAAGTTTTAGTCAAGAGGAATGGAGAGACGATTAGTTATGGAAGGCTAGCTAATTTTATTACTGGACAAAAAAAAGTTTTATATTATCTTGTTGATGAAAAGAATAAGTCTCTTGTTCAATCAAATAAAGAGCCAATGGAGATACATGAAAGAAATCGTAGTTTATTTGAAGAAGAAAACTTAAATAAAAGCAATGTTATTACTGATAAAAATTTATCTCCTGTTTCTGGGAACGTAATTTTAGATTCAAATTCCTTTTTAGAGGAGTATAAATCCTATTTATTTGCTTTAATTTTAATCTTTGTTATTGGAATGTTTATTTTTGTAATTGTTAAAAATCATCCACGAACCCAGATGATGAAGGCAGCTATGTATACTGATGATAAACCTCCAATTATTCTTATCGACAAGGAATTAGAGGCTACTGAAAAGAAACTTAGGGAGACGGAAAGGCAATTAAATGAAATTAAAGAAAAATACGCTAAAAAAACATTCTCAAATATAAAATCAGAAAGAAATCTAGCAGAAGAAAGTCAAAGTGATGGAGTTAAACATTCTGGTAGGATTATGGACACTAATAACAAAGATGGATTAAATTTGTCTAGAGATTCTTTTAATTTTAGAAAATAATAATTTTTAAAAATCCTGCTTTTTGATTAATTTAATGTATGAAGACTCCCCCTTCCAGCTAAGTCCTTATGGTAGTTCATTGAAAGAAATATTTTCAACAGGGGCTTTAGTTTATTTAGACACAAGTAGTATCCATCCTCCTGGACAAGGACTTTTATCAATTTTTTTTCAGGATGGGAAAATTACTATTGCTGGAATTAATTATAATAGTTTAATTAAACATCTTAATTCACTTAAAGAATTTGAATCTTTTTTAAATTATGATTGTTCTTTAGTCATTCCTGAAGTAGCTAGTGAAATATCAAAATTAAAAAACATTTTTGTTAAATCATATAGTAGGGTTATGAGTAATGGTTCAAGAGGACATACAGAAAAAAGAAGAGCATTAAAATCAATTAAAATGTCTCTTGAAAATATTGTTGAAAGGACAAAAAGTATCAGTGTTCATATTGAGGATGAACATTACTTTTATTTAACTGATATGATTAACCTTATTAGTAACAATCTAAAGATTAGTGGTTTATGTTCTGGTGGTAAGGATACTGATGAGAGAGTAGTCGCTGCAGCTTATTATGATTCCATATATGAACAAATACCCGTTAATGTTATTTCAAATGACCGTGATTTTGGGAGAATTTTTTTAAATACTCATTTGATATTATCTTTAGAATCTTTTGCGCCATTTAATACTATTTTTAATATCTCAATGAGGAAATTCCCAATTCGGCTTTATTCAAGAGGCAAGCTTGGGTTTAATATTATTTATTCAAGTAAAGGCAAGATTAAGCCGTTTAAAGAATTAATCGATTATTATGAAACTAAAGAATTTTTAGAAATGAAGGAAGAATTAATGAAAAAATTTAGATTTATTCATGATTTAAGTAAAATAAAAAATGAAGGAGATGGTGCCTATAATAAAACAATAAATTGAGAATAACCAAAATTTGTCTTTTTTGATTATATAGATTAAAGCGTGAAGGAAAATAAAACTTAAAATAAAACACATTATAAATGCAATGGCTAATTCTGTTGAATAATAAGCTTCTCCTATCTCTAAAATTCCTGCTCCTATAGATAAAGGTATAAAAAGCAGAAAAGAAATCTTAACTGCTTTTTCTTTTGGAATTCCAGAGAAAAGAGCAGAAGATATTGTCATTCCACTTCTGGAGACGCCAGGGAATAAAGCTAGTGATTGAAATAGTCCTATTATTATGGCACTTTTATAATTTAGCATTTCAGTTTTTTTTGGAAATTTTGTGAGAAATAATATTAGTCCTGTAAAGATGAATGCACTTCCAAGGAATAAAAATGAACTTAGACTCTTTTCTATTAAATCTTTTAAAAAAAATCCGACAAGAGTAGCAGGGATTGTTGCAATTATAAGATATAACCAGAGTCTTTTAGCACCCGGCTTGAAAGTTAATAAGTAAAATATTTCATTTCTTGTAAAAATTAAAACAGCTAGTAGAGAAGCAATATGAAGGATTGTTATAAGAAATAGATTAGGTTTATCGAGCAAATTACCTAATAAAGCCATATGTCCACTTGAACTTATTGGTAGAAATTCAGTTGCTGCTTGTACAAATGCGTAAAGAATTTCATTTTCCATTTCTCATTTATAATTATTTAGTATATAAGAGTATTTATTGATTTTTAATGGCATTTTTTTGAGGTTATTTAAAGTTTTAAATTTAGATACATTCAGGCTTTGTAAAATAAGTCAATAAATGGGCTTACTTTTTTTACAGAAAATTTATAGTTTTGATATTTCTGTGTTAAAGATTGTTTTTATATCGTTCCTTAATTTTGCTCTTTCCATTATCTTCTTTTCCATTTCAGTTTTAATTTTATCTCTTATTTTCTTGTCCAGCGGGATAGGTAATACCACTTCATTTAATCTATCTCCAATAGTAGATAATGTGGCTTGGACAAATGTTTTCTCATCTATCTGTTTTCTTACTACTGGAACATGAAGTAAATATAATAAGAGATAAGGATTTAATTTTTCCCAATCAAGACATCTTATTTTTAAGAAATGGCTTTGCACTAACATCTTTAAATCAAATTTAGTTAAAATTATAGTTTCCCCTATCCTATAAGTTCCATCTTTAATAAAGAGTATATCTCCTTCTTTTAAGTCTTGCTTATCTTTATATTTCAAGTATGTTAATTCATTTACATTTTGAACAGCATAATTTCTTGTCTCCCACGCACCTATATCTGAAGTTCTTAAAAATGGAATATCATCATAAATATTATATTCTTGACTTGTAGCTGTTGAACCTGCACCTTTGATTTCCAAAATTTTATTATCAATCAAATCCTGTATGCTTTTTAATTCATAATCTCCATTTTTTTCAAAACTTTTTATTTCTTTAATTGTATCTGGGTCATAGTATCTTGGAATTAAAATTCCATTTCTCAAATTTCCTTCATATAAAGTAAAGCCTAATCTATCAAATCCTTTTATTATTCTGCTTTTATTCTTATTAAAAATCTCAGCAACTTCCGTAAATTCTTCGTCTTTAATCTCATCTTTGTTATCCTTTTTATAGATTTCGTTGCCTCTATTATCATGTCCACATTTTTCAACTACACTCATAAAAATAGGATAATTTTGATTTTTTGATTTGCCCCATTTTTTCAAAAATAAAACGCTTGTTTTTGTATGAGTGTGAGGCATAAAGGTCGTATGTGGACAATCAACAACAGCTAAAATCTCAGCTTTGTCTTTAATCCATTCTCTTATATATCCGTCTGTTGGATTTCCAAAAATTCCATCTGGTAAAACAATTGCCATTCTTCCCCCATCTTCAAGAAGATTTAAGCATAATTCAATAAAAAGTATTTGTGGCTCGGTCTCTTTTGTTGAACTTGTCTTAATCCATTTTCCATTTTTAAATTCCCATTTATGTCCTAAATCATATTTTTTTAAGATGTGTTCGTGTTTTATTTTGATTTTACTGCCAAAAGGGGGATTAGTTAGAATAACATCAAACTTTTTCTTTTTCTCTTTGCCATCTTCTGCTAATACACTTCTTGCTACTATCTCCCACTCATCGGGACTTTTTAGACTATCTGCTTTTACTATATTACTTCTACCATCTCCTACTATTGACATATATGCTTTGCATATCTTTACTAAATCAATTTCTTTATCAATACCATAAAAATACTTTCTCGCAAATTCTTTTTTTAATCCATCTAAATTTTTAGATGTTTTATATTGAGGACTATTTTCCATAATCTTCCATATATGTTCAAGAGAATAAATCAAAAATCCACCAGAGCCACATGCTGGGTCTAAAATTTTCTCTTTTGGCTGTGGATTTATTATATTTACTGCCATCTTAACAACTTCTCTCGGAGTAAAAAATTCTCCTTTATCTCCTACAAATTGCCTCTCAGCAAAAACCTCAAATGCGTCTCCAACAACATCTTTATCTGTCTCTGTTAAGCTGTATCTTTCTAATTCAGAAACAACATAAACTATAGATTTTGGGTCTAAAACTATTTTTTCTTCTTTCTCAAAAACACCATCTTCTACAAGATAGTCTTTAACTTTTTCCCATAAATCTTCAATATTCTTTTTTATATCATCAGCGGTATCATTAAATCCTATCTTAAATTTTAATGGTTTATCTAAATCATATAATTCATCATAAATTTTGCAAAAAATTATCCTAATCATCTCGCTACCTAATTTTTCTTTTCTTGCTATATTTGTGTTTGAATATAAAGTAAAATATATTCTTCTAAAGATTGGTTTTAAATTTTTAGCAGGTTTTAAGTTATCTCTTGTTATTCTACCTATATCTTCAAAACTTTCTCCTTTATGGGGTATTTGAAAAATAAATTCTTCTTTTACTTCTCCTGTTTTTATATCTCTATAAACATATTCAATTTCTTCTCCGTTAGTCCAAACCCCCCACAAACAAGAAGTAGCAGTCATATAACTCTCTAATTGTTTTAATCCTTCCTTTTTTGTTGGCTTTTTCGTTTCAACAATACCTAAAATATCTCTGTTTTGGTCTCTCTTTGTTTTATCTGTTGTCTTGTAAATAACAATATCAGCTCTTTCTTTTTCATTTTTCTTATTATGTTTTTCTCCTCTTTGAATTTGAACTTCAATATCCATCTGCTCAAAATCGTATTCATAATTTTCTTTTAGAATTTTCTCGTATTCCTGTCTTACTTGTTCTTCTGGTTTTCTAATATCAACAGGTTTTCCAGTCGCTAAATCAGGGATATACCCTTCTTTAAGAATTGTCATTTCTTCACCATCTTTTTTTAAAAATATTTTCTTTGACATTTAATGAAACATGAAATGAAGTATATAAATATTTACATTCTCTGGTATATACTTCTCATTCTCTCACCTCTTTCTCAACGATAAACTCGCCTTTTATTCCTAATTCTAAAATTTCCTGAATAACTACACAAATATTATGACATAGAATTTTTAACAATAATTCATTAATTTGAGCAGTTTTACTTTTGCTTCTCAAATTATCTTTAAACTTTGTTTTAATCATGTGAAAACAAGTTTCGGCATTACTTCTTTTGTGATAGTGTTCTAAAAACTCATCATGTTTGTATAAAAAATAATGATACATCTTTTTCCAAACAGCACAGCCACCTCGCTTACCTGTTACATTTTTCTTAAATGGAATAAAAGGAGTTGCACCAACTTCTTCAATAACCTTAAAATTTTCTCTGCCGTTGTATGCCTTGTCTCCACTTACTTCATTCATGTTAAAAACTTCTGCTGTTTTTCTTACTAACTCTGCTAATTGAGGACTATCGTTTTCTTGCCCTTCTGTTATCTTAACTCCTGTTATGATATTTGTTTTTACTCCAGAGCATAAATGTGCCTTAAGCCACATTCTATATTTTCTTTCTTTTCCCCATTTGTAATCAAACCATCTCGCAAATCTGCAAGTTGAAAAACCAGAACTATCAATAGTAAAATCGCTTTCAATTTCTCTTAATGGAGTAGAACTTATGGTTATTAATTCTTTTAAAATTGGTATTAATTCTTCCTTGTTCATGTAATTGCTAACACTCATATAAGTTGGCACATTATCAGTTAAACCCATTTCTTTTGCTATTTAACATCTGACATAAATCTCCTTAAACTAAAAGTAGAATAAACTTTAAGAGCAGATGAGAAAATCATCTCTGAAATTGGTAAGTTTGGTCTGCCGAATTTATACTCTGGCTGTTCAACATTATCACACAAATCTTTAAGCAGTTTCATAAAAATAATTTTCTCGTTTGTTTGTGCTGTGTCGTATGCTTTCCAATCCTGCTTATAAGTTACTCTTACTCCTTTTGTAGTTGTTATCTTGCCTTCTTCATCAATTTGCTTTTTAATGTAAAATTCAACAGCGTAGATATGCTTACATTTCTTTTTTCTTAATTCGCAATCAGGACAAGAGCAAATAGGGTTTTCTCTATCAATTCTTACTTTATATGCTTTGAAAGAAGTTTGAGAGCCAACAACCCAAAAGTCGTTTTTCTTTGCTATTCTGCCTCTTTCAAAGATTAACTTGCCTCGTTCTTCTCGGCTTAAATTTCTTATGTTTATTTCTTGTGTTTTCATATAAGTATATAGGTATGGTGGTATATAAATATATCTATACTGCACTACATATATACCAGAATACACATATATTTAAATACCCTTAAAGGTATATCTTTATATGGTTAAGAAAAAAACAAGTTTGGTGATAGATGAGGACTTATGGCAAGAGGTTAAAATCTACTGCATTAAACAGAAAAAAGATATTTCTGAATGGTTATCTGAATTAATTAAGAAAGAACTCAAGAAAAAGGATTAATTTTTTTGTTAGACTTTTTTTACAAACGATACTTATTTTACAAAGCCATACATTCAGCAAAGTTTAAAAATACCTTTTTAATCAATGATGTATGTTATTCAAAATTAATATATCGGAAAAAGGAAAAACATACAGATTTGAAAGTGAGAGTGAAAGTTTAATAGGGATGAAAATTGGAGATGTTTTTTCTGGAAGTGAAATTTTAAGAGAATTGCAGGGATATGAACTTCAGATTAGAGGAACAAGTGACAAATCTGGATTTCCAGGACATCCAAAAGAAAAAGGCCCGAATTTAAGGAAAGTAATGTTTTCAAAGGGGAAATTTTTAAGAAAAACTCCACACAAGGGATTTAGAAGAAAAAAAACAGTTAGGGGAAATGAAATCTCTTCTGCAACTATTCAGGTAAATATGGTTGTTATAAAATCTGGGAATAAAAGACTTGATGAGATTTTTCATAAGGAAGATAAAAAGGAAAAAGAAGCTTAAATAATTAATAGTAGATTAAAATTTACTTATTAACCCAAACCTTTTTTAATGAATTATTTCTAAACTTATAATGGAAAAACAAATTGATATCTCAAAACTTCAAGTATTGAACATTGGGATAGTTGGACATATAGACCATGGGAAGACAACTCTCCTTAAGGCTCTTACTGGAAAGTTTGCAGATACACATTCTGAGGAACTTAAAAGGGGAATTACGATAAAACTCGGTTATGCTGACTGCGTTTTGAGGAAAAATAAAGAGAATTACAGCACGAAAGAAGGGGAACCTTTTAAATATTTAACTTTTGTTGACGTTCCTGGACATGAAATGCTTATGGCTACAATGCTTTCAGGAGCTGCAATAATAGATGCTGCAATTTTAGTTATAGCTGCCAATGAAGGAATAAAGCCACAAACAAAAGAACACTTAATTGCACTTCAGACAAAGGGAATTAAAAAAATTATAATTGTTCAGAATAAAATTGACCTTGTATCTAAGGAAGAAGCTTTTAAGAATTACTATATTATCAAAGAATTTATTAGAGGGACTATTGCTGAAAATTCTCCAATCATTCCTATTTCTGCTCAGCAGGAGGTAAATATAGATAAATTACTAGAAGCGTTGGCAGGAATTTCCGTTCCAGAAAGAGATGATAAGTCTCCACCAATTTTTATTATCGCAAGGAGTTTTGATATTAACAGGCCAGGGACTTTAATTAGAGATTTACATGGAGGGGTTTTAGGGGGCGCTTTGAAGAAAGGCAGATTAAAAGTTGGAGATGAAATTGAAATAAAACCAGGAATCGTAGTTAAAGAAAGAAACCAAATCCATTATGAAACAGTCAACACAAAAATACTATCTATTAAAAGAGGAAATTTTAATGTTATAGAAGCGACTCCTGGAGGAAGCCTTTCAATTGAAACAGAACTTGATATGTCAGTTACGAAAACAGACAATCTTTCCGGTTGTGTTGCTGGATTAAAAAATAAACTCCCAGAAATTACCAATAAAATAAGACTAAAAGCGAAACATTTTAAAGAAGTTTTTGGAATGGAAAAACATGAGGAAGTTGAGGATTTTAAAATAAATGAATTGCTTATGTTAAGTATAAATACATCAATTAGCGTTGGGAAAATAAGTTCTGCTAAAAATAATGAATTAAATTTTGAACTTAATATCCCTGTTGTCGCATTTAAAGGAGATAGTGTTGGAATAGCCAGAAATATATATGGACATTGGCGTTTGATAGGTTTTGGAGAAGTTTTATAAAATTTTAGTTAGGAAATCTTTTAGAAATTTTATATTATTTATAAATAAATTTTACTATATTTTATTAGTAGAACAATATTTATAAATAACCTTACTTATTTTATTAAAAGGAGGGAATATGAGAGATAAAAAATTTGCCATTGCTTTGGTTATTATAATTATCCTTGCTTTTGCCCTACTATATTTTACTATTTTGGGGCCAAAAATCCAAGGATATTTTGTAAATCAGCAAATAAAAGCACAGGAAAATACAGTGAGAACTATTATGAATGTTGTAGAACAGCAAGGATTTGTAAATCTTGTTGATGGAGAGAAGTCTGTTACTCTTGTTGACATTAAAAGGTTGCAGCAAGAACAAGAACAAACGGGATAAATAATTAATTTGTTTAAGATGAAAAAAGAGGGATTTTTTTTATTAGTAGTAATTTTAGTCTTATCAGGTGTTATAGCTCAGGAAGTTACTAAAGAAGTAGATGAGAATACCGAGAAATTTATTAAAGATTTCGTGAAAAAGGAAGGGATAAACGAGAGTGAAATTTCTGATATTTTAGTAGTTAATCAGAGTGAACTTCCAGAAAATATAGATATTAAAAATATTGATGAAAACAAAGTTGGGATTTACGAGGTTAATTATACACAGGCAAATGAATCAAAGAAAATCTTTGTTTTAACCTATGCAACAACTCAATTTGCAAAAAAAGAGCAAATTTACACTAAGAATATTCAAAATTTATATTTTGGCTATTCAGGTGAATCAGAAAAATCAGGATTTTTATCCACCTCTTCTGGAGTTATTACATCAAAAGATAAAGGTTATGTAATGTTAAGAGAGGGAAGTGTAACTGGAATTTCAACAAGCGCAGACATTTCAGGAGATGGAAAAATATTTATCTCTATATATAAAAACGGAAAGGATGTGGGATTTCATAACATAATTTCCTCTGCGGATTATAAAAAAATTGATTATGATTTACAATCAGAAGATATAGTAACTTATTCTCCAGGTGATGTAATCTCTGTTTTTGTTCAGGTATCTGGGAAAGTAAATTGGGGGGATGCTACAACAATTGTAGAAACAACAAGTTGATGATTGATAGGGATAATTTAAATGAGAAAAGTGAAAAAAAGATTATTTCAATTTGGGTTGCTTTTTTTATAATTGCAGGAAGTCTTGCATTCTTTATTTTTTTAAGTACACATTTGACAGGCAAGATGGTGTTAAACATAATTACAGAATACCATCCAAATGAAACTCTTCAAGGAAAAATATCTCTTTCTTTAAAATCAGGAGAACTTATTCCTGCAGATTCTTTACTAAAAATATCTTTGGGAGGTTCAAATTATGAATATAAATTGTCAGAGGTAGTTGATGATAAAAAAGTTTCTGGTGATTTTTATGTAGAAGGAGTTTCAATAAGTGGAAGTGGTGAAGGTTATGGAGTTAAGGGAGTAAAAGATTCTTCTGAAGGAATATCATTTATAATGAGGATAACTTCAACTAGCAATTCAGGAGGGATAATTGAAGATAATTCTGAAATAACTGGAAATGTTTCTGAAATAACTGGAAATGTTTCTGAAATAACTGGAAATGTTTCTGAAATAACTGGAAATGTTTCTGAAATAACTGGAAATGTTTCTGAAATAACTGGAAATGTTTCTGAAATAACTGGAAGTGTAATTGCTGAAATATCAAGAGAAATAAGTGGAGTTGTTTCAAAAGATAAACCTTTTGTTTACGAGCTTGAAGATGGAGAAACAGCTGAAATAATATCTTCAGAACAAGATGTAACTCTTTCAATTTCTGGAAATACTGCCACAATAACAACAGAATATTCTAGCGGACAAACTGGATTTGGTAATGAATTTTTGGGGAACGATTTTATAAAAATTCTTGAAGTTAATCTCTCCTCTTTGGAAATAAAACCAGCAGATGGAAAGATTAGTGTTGAAATTTTATATGATGGAATTTTGATAGCTTCTGTGTCATCTATACTGGATGTAAACTCTCCGGAGCAAGAAATTTATAATGAGAGTTTTCAAATTATATCAGAAAATATAGAAGATTATGCCCTTACAGATGAAGAATTATTTGCTTTAAAAAGCAAAACAGGAGTAGATGCCGTGGAGATAACAAAATCATATAAAATTAATGATAGGATAGTAATAAGATTTGAGGCGGGAAGATACTGGCTTGAAAATTCATACGATTCATATTCAAATGATAATCTTGATTTCCAGATAGAATTAGATAGAGCGAAATTTTCAAAAAGACTTGCTAAATCACTTCTCGAATCAAAACAATCTCCAGAGAAACTTGAAGGATATATTGGGATTAAAAATCTTCTTGAGAAAAAAATCCCACTAGAATCGCAAGAAATTTCAGAAAACAGAGAGAATAGTGTAAAAAGTGAAGAAAATCATGAAGAAATTACTAACACAAATGAGACTCAGTAAAATGAAGATAATAGTTTAAGAGAATAAATATGTATTGTTAAAAGATTATTTTTATTAAAAGTTATATAGATTAATTTAGAAATATTTAAATACTAAATTTAGTATATAAAAAGTATTTAAATAGTATGAAAGATAAAAGTAAGATAAAATTTGGAAATTCTAAAATTCAGAAACTTAATCGCATTGCTCTTCCTAATACAATTCTTGAAAATTTAGGTATTGAGACAGGTGATGAAATAGAGATTTTTTTAGATATTAATAAAGAGGAGATAATAATAAAAAAGAGAAAATGAAATGTAGAAAAATTTTAGTGTTTGTAATTTTTATAACTCTTTTATTTAATGTTTATGCTTTTCAAGGAAGTTCTGGAAATTATTCAAGTGACAATAAACTAGATTCATTTTCACAAGGGAATGCTTCTTCAGAAAGTTTTTCTCAAAGATTAATTGGCGGAGTGAAAACAGTTGGGCAATATACTACAGGCATATTTTCAGGAAGATTCGGGATTTT
This sequence comes from Candidatus Pacearchaeota archaeon, assembly GCA_038869895.1. Lineage (GTDB taxonomy): Archaea > Nanobdellota > Nanobdellia > Pacearchaeales > GW2011-AR1 > JACPLR01. The sequence goes on along the minus strand of JAWCQE010000005.1, from coordinate 21,368 downwards.
ATCAATGGTAAGAACTCTTTCGATAAATATAACCTCACATCAAAGTTTTAGTGAAATAATTAGAGGAAATGATTCCTTTCCTGGAGAAGATGATAAAAATTATGTTTCAAATTCTATAACCTTTGTCGCACGTGTTTTTGATGGAGGTACAAACGAATCAATTAAAGAAGCAGAGTGTTATTTTTATGATAATGGTGTTTTATTTGGAAACTCAACAACAGATTCTTCTGGGTATTGTTCTGCTAATTTTTCAAAAAGTTCTCTAAGCGTTGGTTCAAGAAATATTTTTGTTAATTATTCAATATCGACAGAGGATACAAAGAACTCATTGTCTTCTGAAATTAATATTTCTATTGTAAGGTATATTACCTCTTTGGCTGTCGGTAATTACAGAACTTTTGGATGTGCTACAGGAATCTCCACATGTTATTATAGTGGAGATAATGCAACACTTTTGATAAATATAACAAAAATAAATAATACTGGGACTTTATCTTATGACCCAAAAAATATAAGTGCAAATGCAACAAATAATGCCGAAATTGTTTATCCAAATGGAAATTTCTTTTATCCTGTTGGAACAAATAATATTACTAAAATAGGAACAGGAATTTATTCTGCAAATATTAGCGTCAATCAAAGTTTCGGCTCACAAATAAGATGGGAGGTTTTAATTAGTGATGATAATTATTTGAATTTTTTAAGCACCGCTATTCATTCTGATGTTGAAATTTGTGCCGGGGATTTTGGAAAATTTAGTAAGTTTAGTGGATGTTCAAATGGTGTAAAGACACGTTCAAAAATAGATAGTACGAATTGTAAACAGGTTGAAATTCAGAGTTGCTCGTCTGGTGCTGGGGGGATGGAATGCATCCCTTCATGGAGTTTATGGAGTGCATGGAGTTCATGCCAAAATGGGGAAGAAAAAAGGACAAGAAGCGACGGGTGTGGAAATAATGAAACAGAAATAAGGCCATGCAGTTGTCAACCAAATTGGCAATGCAATGATTGGGGGGAATGTATAGAAAATCCAAATCTATCGCCAGGGTTTAATTCAAACAATGGGACAATAATACAATTTTCACCATACCAAATTAGAGAATGTATTGATTTAAATGAGTGTGATATTGAAGAAGGAAAACCACAGGAAATTCAGCAGTGTGTGGCAGGACTTTTAATTGATTATACACCTAAGAACACATATTTAATCGTCGCAAATAAAACTAGTATTAATTTTTATGTTAAAGCCACAAAAGAAGATTCATCTCAAATATCTATTAAATGGTATATCGATTCTGAATTTAAAAATTCTATTTCAGGAGGTGGAAGCGTCGAAAACTCATTCTCAAATATTTTCTTAAAAGATTCAAAAGTAAAAGCTGAAATTGAGGTTGATGGTTTGATACAAAATATAATTTGGGATGTAACAATAAGTTCAAATGCAACACTAGAATGTGAGGAAAAATGGTATTGCTCATGGACAAAATGTGATGGAAACTATAAGTATGCCACATCATGCACTGATTTAAATGAATGTGGAACAAATCTTTTTAAACCTATGAAAGAGGAATGTTCATGTATTCCTGAATATAAGTGTGATGAATGGAATGCGTGTGAAACAGATTATAATATAAAAGAGATTTTAAGCGGAAAACCTTCTCTTAAGGCGCTTCAGTCTAGAACATGCACTGAAATTACTTTTTGTGATGATGAAGATGACATTTTATTGGAGAATCGAGAGTGCAGTATTTCAGTTCCGATTAGAATAGAAAAAAGACAATGGTGTTTTGAAGAATATATTGAGATTTATGATAATAAAACAAATGAATTTGTAAGCAGATTTAAGGAAAGAGTTGTTGATAATATAAAAAGAGTTGATATAGCCTTTACAACAACTGAGTCAGAGGGAGTTTGTCCATATTGTTTTGATAGGATTAAAAATTTTGATGAAGATGATATTGACTGCGGAGGCGCCTGTGGGGAGTGTATTATTATTGAAGAATTTTTTGATTACCTATATTTTGTAAAAATATTATTGTGGACTTTGATGATATTTTTAACTACTTTAATGATATACGAAAGAAGCCTTGTTATAAGAGATTTCAAACTTGAAAAAATTAAAGTTGGATTAAAAATAAGAGATAAGTTTATCTCAATTAAAGAAGGTATTTTGAAGAAAATAAATCTTCCAGAAACAAGAATTAAGTTTCATTTATCTTATATATTCGGGAGGAAAGGGTTGAGAAAATAGAAAGAGAAATAGTTGAACCACAGATAGTTTCAGAACCTTTAGCTGATTTGAAGAGAAAATTGAGTTTATGTAAGAGAGAAAAATATTATGAATCTGTCTCACTTGAGAAAAAACTTTTTAATGCAATGATTGAGAAATATAGAAACACCTTTGAAAGAATGAGAACGAGGAAAGTTAAAATGGCTTACTTTAACCTTTTAACCTTAGAGAGAAACATGATAAAGAGATAATTAAATTTGAAAATTAAAGGCAATCATATTGACAATAAATTCATGGGTTGTACAGCATGCTGAAAGAAGGACTAGAAGAAAGTTAGAAAAGATATTAAGAAAATCTGAAAGAAAAAAGAGAAAATTGGAGAGAAAATCAACAAGAAGAGAAATGAAGTTGATAAAGAGACTTATCAGAAAAAAGTAAATTTCAAGAAAAGAGATTCCTGAACTAAGAAGAAAACTTAAAGAATGGAAGGAAAAAAGATACGATAATACAACTTCCCTTCAGAAAAAGCTTGATAGATACGAAGAAAATTGAAATAATAGAATTTACAATTGTCATTGGAAAGTTTATTTTATCTTAGTATAATCTTATCTTTTATGAGAATTTATATGATTAACTAACAATGAACTTATTTTAAAAATTTGATTTTATAAGTACTCTATGGGAACGCCCTGACCGGGAATCGAACCCGGGACTCAACCGCGACAGGGTCGTATTTTAGCCACTAAACTACCAGGGCATTTGACTAAATGAGTTATCCCTCCTAGTTTTTAAATTTTGCTTAAATTTAAAAGCCTTTATTTCTTTATTTAAAAATGAGAGAAGAATTGTTAATTTCACTTTTTTTAGTATTTATCGTACTTTTTATATCCGCTTTTATCTTCTATGAATTTTTTCCCAGAGAAGAAAAGTTATTTGTTGGAGTTGAAGAGAATAATACCGGTATAATAGGTGAAAATGTTACAGAAGATTTCCCAGATGGAGCATTATTTTACCCAAACCTTAGATTTCCTCAAAGGATAATAAGTTTTCATATAGAGGAAAACTGCAATGAAAATCGCGCAAATTTAATAAGAAAGGCATTTGAAATTCTTGATAATGAGACAATATTAAATTTTATTGAGATGGAAAAAGGAAATATTGAAGTTACCTGTGGTGAAAAAGAAACTCCGCAAGAAGAATACTTTATTGCTGGAGAAGGAGGTCCAATTTCAATAATTAATGCGTCAAATTACTATGTGATAACGAACGGCACTGTGCTTTTATATAGGGATAATAAATGCCCTATTCCGATAGTTGGAATTCATGAGATACTCCACGTTTTGGGATTTAAACACTCTTTAAATAAAAAATCAATTATGTATGAGATATCAGATTGCAATCAAAAAATTACGAAAGAAATAGTAGATATAATTAACAATAATTATAAAACAGAAACACTTCCAGACCTTATAATAAAGAAGGCAAGTGCTGTAAAATATGGGAATAGACTTTATTTTGAAGTTGAAGTTTTTAATGCCGGACTTTCATCTGCGATAAATTCTACAGTAGGAATTTTTGCCGACGGAAAAGAATTAGCCAAATATGATGTTGAAAGCCTTGATATAGGAAGCGGAAGAGTAATAATCGTCTCAAATCTTCGTTCCTCAGGAGAAATAAAGGAAATTTTATTTTTTGCAGATATTCTTAACCAGGTTTATGAAATAGATGAAGGCAATAATGGTAAAAAACTTATTGTAGTTTAAAGATTTTAAGTTTAATTTAATTGAATCAATTTATCAAAACCACTAAATTTATTAACTATATTCTATAAAATATATAATGGATGATATAAAAGAGATTGATGAATCTTCAATGAATATTCCAAAGAAAAAAAATGTATTTTTTTTGGTTATTTTGTCACTTATAACCATATTTATTTATCCATTTATTTGGTATATAAAACGTTCTGAAGAATTTAATAATCTTCAAACACGGGCAAAATTAAGAAAATTATCTGTAGTAATTTCTTTGGTGTTATATTTACTTACTATTTTTTCTATCATTGGAATGGTTATAATTGCTAAAATGTCTGATATCGGGACAGAGATTAATTTTTCAAATCTTCCAATTCAGTTTATTATTTTATTTTTTATATCCGTTAGTTTAATTATATTAGATATATTATTATTTTTATTTATGGCATTTAAATCAAGAAAAATATTAAACCAGGCTTTAGAAAATAAAGGTATTCAAAGGAAAGTTTCTGGATTTTTTACATTTTTCTTTAATTTTTTCTATTTGCAATATGAGATAAATAAAATCATAGATGATAAAGAAATGGAAAAAAGAATTTGGCCAATTATATTTTTTATTCTTTTATACATACTAATTCCATTACTATCTTTCATATTATACTTTTATTTATATAAAAAAATAAAATTAATGGAAATCATTTTGCCTTTTTTTAAATTTTAAGATAAATAATTTATGATTTTTTTTATCAAAAAATATATATAATCCTTATTCCCCTTTATTATATGAAAAAAGGAGGTTATTTTGGTTTGATTATTGATGGAGTTTTTGTGAAAAGTGTATCATGTTGTTTATTAGTTTATAATTCTGTGTTTGCTGAAGAGGATAAAAATCTTTTGAAAAATCCAATGATAGCTCCACATATTTCAAAAGGACATACAATTGAAAACATTACAATTGAAGATGTTGACGCAGACAACAATAATCAAATAGATTCAAAAGTTATAATGATAGATTCTTATAAAGATAATTTGTTCAGAAGAAAATTAATTATATACTAGTTTAGAGACGGAGAAATAAAGAGATATCCTTCATATATTGGAGAAATGGATGAGGAAAGATATTTCATAAATGGCATTGAAAATTTAAGAAGAACCCTTAAAAGTATGCATGATGTTGGAAGAAAAAAAATAAATAGCAGGACAGAGTTGCCTGCAGATATATTAGATTATGGAAAGCCAGATGGAAAAATAGATTATGAAGAGATAATTGATTTAAGTCCGCCGAGAGTAGAATTTTTTAGATGGACTCCAAAATCTCCTGAAAATAATAAGAAAAAGGAAAAAACAAAAGAAGGAGTTGTTGATGCTTAATCTTTTATATAAACACTGAAAAAATCTTCTTTTAATTTCTCCCCCTCTACTGGGATAAAGTAGTTATATTGGATTGTTGAACCGGAAAGATTTGCAAAAGTCTCTGGTAGTAGTCTTTTATACCATGGGACAATTTCTCCTTCATCTGGAACAAAATAATACGAGTTTTTCCTGTTAAATGGTTCTATTAAATCTTTATGTTTAACAGGAGAACGCATAACACTTGCAATAGCTGGATGTATATCCAAGAGAACAACTCCATCAAATCCTATTTTTTTAAATAGTTCTCCTGAAAGGGCTGGAGGACAAAAAGTTGTCCATGCATATCCGAAATATCTATCTTTGCTTACTAAAAAATAACTTCTTAATATATCATCTGTGAATTCTCGATAATTATAAGGATAAAGTCCATCATTAACAAAATTTTCATTTTCAATTACAGGAAATTCATTTTGCCTTAAAAAGATAATATTTTCTTTTGGAAGTGATTTAAATGAACCAGCTTTAACACTTCCATCAGAATAAATTGCTATTGTACCCAAATCATCAATTGGCTCATCTATTGTAATTTCATTTATAATAAGTCCAGGGTAACGGCGAATACCATTTATAGTTCTTGTCGAATCATCATTCCAAAAAGTACCATTAAAAACCCCGACTAATTTTTCCAGCCTATTTTTAGGTACATTTACTAGAGAGTAAAGTGTGTTATTATCTTCAATAGGCATTATATCGAAAGGATTATTTAGTTGATTTATATCTGAGTCTTTGTTTAATGATGGATAAATTTTACTTGCAAGTTGGATTCCTGGGTGGTATAATAGTGAGAAATCTTTTTTATCAAAAACAACAGCATGAATTTTAGATTTTTCTTTAATTTCAACTACACAATAAGCTGTCGCTTCTTCACTGATATATTTATTAAGATTAAATTTTTCTATGTAATAATTAAACATTGTATTAAGAATTCCATCAATATCCAAGTCTAAATCTTTAAAATGATATTCTCCTCTAAAATAAGTTTTCCCTCTTATCGGGATAGGAACCCATCCGCTTTTATCCGCACCTTTATTTAATGCATTAGGATTTTTTAGTGGAATATCTAAATTAACTAAAGGATTATAACTGAATTCAAAATCAGGTACTGGATAACCCATTTCTAGGAAATAATATTTTTTTCCAAAATATTCATATCCAATTTTTTTTAACTTTCCTGTTTCTTTTCTATATTCATTTATGATTTGTTCTGAATTTCTAATTGTATTGAAAGTTTGAGCTTCCAAGTTAAAAGGATTAATAAAATATGTGGCACCTGATGTTAATATTGCAACAAGTCTGGAAAAATATTTTCTTTGCATTAAAAAATATTATAACTAATAGTTATAAATATTATTGAATTAAAAAAATATAGTAAATTTATAGCTTTTTCTCAACCTTTACTGCTGTAGGTGTCTCTCCTCCATGCCAGGTGTATCTTGGCCTTAAACGCATTGAATAAATCCTTTCAGAATTATCATCTAAGATTATTGCACTTCCTTTAAGTTTTGGTAGTTCATCGATATATTGCCTTATATCATCTAAAATATATGTCTGCATTATTTCATTTAAAGATAAAATATCTTGTTTAGATGTAAGTCTATGAGAAATAACAACATCACTCTGAGTCATAACATCTCTATGTATTTGTCCAGGTTGTTGAGTTGCAAGTACAAGAGATATTCCCGGCTGTCTTCCTTCTCTTAAAAGCTGAATTAAAGCATCGCTTGCAGGAGTCTTGCTATTTTTTGGAAGAAATTCATGGGCTTCATCTATAAATATCCAAACTAAAGGATACTTTCTTTTTATATTATGTGATAAATAATCGATTCCATGTCTAACTGAATCAATTTCTTCTTGTTTTCTTGCAGACATTCTTTCGTTGAAGAGTTTCTTTGAAATTAGTCCAATAACTAATGCTCTGACATTAAAAGCCCCTACTGAATTGTAAACACTTATATCAATGATAGTTGTCTCACCAGCTTTGACAATTTCTTCAATCAAAATCTCTTGCTGTTTTTCAGATGCAAAAATTCCCCATGTTGCAGCAGCTTCAAAAAGTCCTATAGCTGCATTTTTTTCCTCAAATGAAATTTCTTTGTATGAATTTATTTTTTCAACAATGTCAAACAAATAGAAGTCTTTTTTTTCTTTAAGAGAATGTATTGTTCTTTGAATCAAGATTGAAATTGGATTTACGATATCCAATCCAAACAAAGTTACCCAGTCTTCAGCTGTCATTTCAGAAACCTTAAGTGCAAAGGATGCATCTGCAGGAATTCCTTTCTCAATATATGAATCAAAATGTCCGTATGGAACAAAAACTCTTATTGGAAGTTTTTCAGGCTTTAAATCCCATTCATTAAGAAGTTCTTTCTCTTTTTCATTAGGATATTTCATTGTCCAGAAAATACCCATTGTATCAAAAATCAAAGGGGCAATATTTTTTTTAGCTTCTAAAGGCATATTCGAGATTTCCTCTGCTATAACTCCCAAGCTGTATGATTTCCCACTCCCCCTTTTTCCAGAAACTAAAATTACATGGCTTCTTGCAACATCTAAAAGAATATTATTTGATAAGGAAGTATATTGCCCCATTTTAACATATCCTTTACCAATTTTTAAAAGTCCTTTATCACCGAACTTTTTTTTGTCGCTTTCATCTCTGCCTATAATTATATCATAAGACATAAATATAAAAAAGAACAAGAATATTTAAGACTAGCGGTTAATCAGGTATTCTTCCCATCGGCCAATACACTTCCTATATTTATCTTGATCTTTCTTCTTCAGTTCCCTTAATTTTGCATGCAATCTACTTCTTATATCACGCATATTAGGTCTAACCATTTTAGGAAAGTTATTCCCATAATCTTCATAATAATTGTCTAGTTCACTAATTGCCTTAATGATTTCCTCTTCTAAAATCTGTGGAGAAAATTTAGAGATGTAATCCGCATCATTTGTTATACCTGAAAAGATTCTAAGGAATTTATCTAACCATATATGGTAGAGACTCATTTGTTAATGTTTAGGATATTTTAAGATATACCTTTTAAATATATATTTAAATATTATGGTATACTTCCTTCATAAAATAACTATCTAATTGGGTTATATTTTATACTTTAAAGATATGATATCATTTAATTTTATTAATATAAGAAATTTCATGTTCACTTAAATCTAGTTTTCTTTGAATTTCTTTATTTTTAAGTATATATTTTATCAAATGAAATTCCTTCATAGCTTTCCTTTTTGAACAATGAGTAGCTTTTGCGAATTTTGAAATTATTGTATATTTATTTTTATTATGTTCATTTGACATCCAGATTTTTAGAATCCTTGATGGTTTCTGGTATTTGGTAAATCCTGTTTTTTGTTTTTTCTTTGATGCAGAAATTCCAGCGCTTAGAAGTATATTTTCATAAATGATAAATCTCCAATGTCTTTGTCTTTGAATTCTTCCGCGGAAAACATCTGCAATTGAAAGTACTTCATATGCATTAAAAAGTTCCTCTCCTGAATATTCATAAGGGATATTTTCCTCTATCCAAAGGAAAATTTTATCTAACGGAATATCAACTTTATCATAAATCCAAAGAGTTTCTTCTCTTACAATGTCTTTAAAAACTAATTTTAGTGCATTGAAAATATCAATTTCTTTATTTCTTTCATCTAAACTTAGATAATTTTTCTGGTAGGTGTCATCTGATGAAACAACTTGCAAGTCATTTATTGCTGCTCTTACATCTCCCTTTGATTTAATTGAAATTGAAAGCATGATTTGATTGTCTATGTCTTTTTTTTCCTCTTTAGAAATCTTTTGAAGAATTGACAGAATATCCTTATAGTCTACTTCCTTTAGTGAGACTATCTTGCATTTTTTTCTTAGATTTCCAAATTTGGCATCCCAGACATTGTTTGCAGTAATAATCATCGGAAATTGTGTGGTATCAATTAACTCAAGAAGTTCTGAAAGTCCTCCTTTATCCTCTGAAGTTAATCCATCAACCTCATCAACAAGAAGTATTTTGCCTTTTGAAAATAGACTTGCCTGTTCTGAAGCTGGTTTTAGTTTTGCCTCTAATTGTTCTTTATTTCTAAAATCACTTGCATTTAATTCAAAAATTTCAAAGCCTAATTCTTTTTTCATTGCATAAGCAAGGGAAGTTTTTCCAACTCCGGGAGGGCCGTGAAGCAAAAGTGCTTTTTTTATATTTGGAAAATATCTTATAAATAATTTTATTTCATTTATAGCTTCGTTCTGCCCTTTGATTTTATCAAATTCTTCTGCCCTGTATTTTTCAGTCCAGTTCTGAATCATTTTCCTCTTCCAGCCATTACAAAACTTGCCAGCAAAGATTCTAATTGAATAAATTCATCACTTCCTTCAACTAACCTAAACTCTATCTCTCCTGTCCTTTCAGTTAGTTTAACTTTTAATTCAGGATCTATACTTAAATTCCAAATTTCTTTTTGAATTGCTTTTATTATATCAGTTCCAGAAATACTTTCTTTAAGCATAACATCGAGAAGTTTTTCCTTTGAATTTTTAAAATCTCCAGATAAAGCATATTCAAGAATTATTTTTATATCGCTTGGTTTTGCACTTGGAACAATAATATCAATTAAATCTTTTGTGATTGTATTACTTATTGAAGCTGTTGTCTGCAATAGGTTTATAGCTCTTCTACAATCTCCTTCTGAAACTTCAAATAAAGTCTTGGCAGCTTCTTCGTTAATCTCAAGTTTTTCGTTATTTGCTATTCTTTTAATAATTTTTTCAATATCTTTTTTTTCTAAAAGTTTGAATCTAAAGACAGCACATCTTGACTGAATTGGGTCTATTATTTTAGAGGAATAATTGCATGATAGAATAAATCGGCAGTTGGAAGTATAATTTTCCATTGTTCTTCTCAATGCATTTTGCGCTTCGTTAGTTAAGGCGTCTGCTTCGTCAAGGAAAATTACTTTGAATGGAATTTCTGCAATTGCTTTTGTTCTCGCAAAATCTTTTACCTTCTGTCTTATAACATCAATTCCCCTCTCGTCAGAAGCATTTAGTTCAAGATAATTTTCTTTCCATTTGTCTCCAAAAAGTTCTTTTACAACAATTAAAGCGAGTGTTGACTTTCCAACTCCGGCAGGCCCTGCGAATAATAAATGTGGGATATTTAGTGAATTTGTAAGACTTTTGACTCTCCTAACAATATCTTCTTGCCCAACCATCTCATCAAATTTCTTTGGGCGATATTTTTCAGTCCAGATATTAGTATCAACCTCCATCATAATTAGTATGATGAAATTGGATTAAAAAGATTACTATAGTGAAGAATAGAGATAATTAATTTACACGTAAGTTCTATATATTTATAAAAAATTCTTTATCTTGCTATATAACTTTAATAGTATAGATTATTAATAAATATTGTAAAACTTGAATTATTTAGCCCTTTCTCTCTTTAGTCTTCTGTTGCGTTTGGCTTTTTTAATCTTCTTTCTCTGCCACTTCCAACGCATCTGCCTTTTTTTCTTCCACCTTCGTGATGAACGCTTCATTTTAAATAGATTTACAGGTAAGTTTAATTTAATAAAATCTTGAGAAAAATTTAGTTTATAAACTTTTACTAATGAATTTTAATAAAAATTTTATGTTTTCAAAGAATCTAAAGTTATATGCTGTAATGGGATTAATAATTTTGTTAATCTTCTTTGATATTAAGAATAGGACATTTATAACTTATAAATCCAAGGATAACGATTGCACAGGCGTACTTTAATTTTGGTTCTATACTTTCTATAAAAAATTCATCTTTTGTTTGAACATCATCTCCATATCTTCTTTTAATCATCGATTGCATATTTTCCTTCAAAAATTTCTTGCAGTTTTCTTTTGTAGCATCTCCATGATATTCTGCAACTAATCCTCCGAGATAAATTCCATTACGGAAAACTTTTGATATAATTAATCCCGCTGTAAGTCTTTTTGGATATTCAATATCTTTTCCAGCTTCAGCACTAATTGATTCTAAGACAGCTCCATGGGAATATTCTTTTGGAACAGATTTTATTCTTACAGCTGATTCTGGAAGAATAGATGAATAAGTTATATGGTTGAAATTATGTATCCCTCCAGCTTTTTCTAAAGCAATATCATATGCCCCAGGATGATAACCGAAATCAGATTCTCCAGTGCCTTGTACAATAAAATATTCATGTGGTACCCTATTTCCTATGATAACTTCAGAAATTTTTTGTCTTTCACTATTAGATAATTTTAAACTAGTTTTGCCAATATTTAAAGTATTCGTCATTTCTTTACGAGTTTATTGAATATTAATTTAAACATTATTAATAATTAGTAATTATTATTTTTAAATTTATGCCTAGTTATTTAATTCCGTTTTTTACTAAAAAAGATTTTACTTGGCTTTCAGAAATAGCTCCTACAAATTCATCGACGATTTTTCCGTCCTTAAAGAGTTTTACATTTGGAATACTCATAATCTTATACTCTTGTGGCTTTTTATGATTCTCTTCAGCATTTAATTTTGCAAGAATGAATTTTCCTTTTAGTTCTTTTTCCATCCTTTCCAAAACTGGACTTAAAACCCTACATGGCCCACACCAGGCTGCCCAGAAATCAACGAGCACAGGGATTTTCTTTGATTTTTCAATTACCTCTTTTTCAAAGTTTTTATCATTTACTTCAATCATAAGTTGAGAAGTCAAAGAACATATTTAAATTTACCTATTAATTATCCTCTTGCAAAACTTTCTGCAACAAGAATTGGAAATAAAATTGTAGAATCACCAAAAACTTTAATTGATTTGGCATTCGGTAGTATTTTCCCCCATGAAACTGCTTCATTTGGTAAAGCTCCAGAGTCACTGCCGTCATATTCTTGAAAACTATTCATATAAATTGCATAGTCTGCCCCATTACGAAGCATGTTCGCATTTAAAATAGAGTGCTTGACAATTCCCCCGCCGAGAATAATCACACCAGATTTTTTTAATCCAATTGTTAAATCATTAAATCTTTTAACATCTTCTGCAATATCCAGAATAAAGTCCTGGCGTTTAAATTTAAAGAAATAGATGTTATCCCCAATAGCTCCATCAGTTATTGCAGGGCAATAAACTGGGATTTTATTTTTCCAAGCCCAGTAATAAATACTTTCTTTATTATTTATTTTTTCTCCAAGTTTCCATATTATATCAGAAGGGGTTGTTGCTTTTCCAGATTTAATTTGATTTTGATAAAATCCTTCAAGGATAGGCTGAAAAAATTCTTCAAATCTCTCATATAAATAATTGGGTGCAAATATATTTCCAATTCTATTAACTCCCATTTCTCTTAGTTTAATTCCATCTGCATTAAAATCGCCAAGGACAAAATCCCCAAGACATTTGATAATATCTTCTTCAATCCCTCCTGCTGTTGTGACAATTATATTAATTTTTTTATTTTCAGTTAAGTATCTAAGAACATCTCTTAAACCAGAACTTACCATATTAGAGGTGTATCCTAAAAAAATAAAAGCTTCTTTTGAAATCATTTCTCTTAAAATATTAATTGCCTTAGAAAGATTGCTTGCCTGAAATCCTGTTGTTGAAAATTTTTCTATAATTTTTTGATAATTTATTCCTTTATTGAAATCATACCCGTTTATTTTGGTTCCTTTAATCTTTTTAGAATTATGAAAAACATTTTTCCTTGCAATTTTTTCCATATCTTTATATTTTTTAGTCATTTTATTAAACATTAGAAAAATTCACTAAATTAAAATTATAGAATTGGTATTGCCAAGCAACCTATAATGTAAATATAATCTTTCATATTATAACAAAATTGAGGAGTTTAAAAAGATTTTCATTTGCCTTTAAATAAATTAAATATTTTTAACCTACGGAATTTTTCTTTTTTTTCTCTATCACGTTCTTTAAGTTTTTTATCAACAATTTTCTCTATTTTTTCCTCTTCTTCTCTTTCTGAGTTTTTATCTTCCTTACGAATATTATAATAATTCTTTACAATATGTGTTGTTCCGCTTGCTCCACTTCCCCAGACTAAAAGTAACCCTATCAAAAAACCTACATTATATAAAAATCCAGTGTTATTTGATTCGTACATTGTAAATTTTGTAAATATAGCTAAAATCATCATTATAGGGGCAATAATTCCGTGAATTAATCCTGCTACAAAACCTGCCTTATTGTTCTCCCAGTATAAATGTCCTGGATAGTGGGTTACATAACCAAATCCAAAAACCATAGCAATTAATAAGATTATAAAACTAAAAATTAATCCCCACCTCATATAAAAAGCAAAACTGCATAGTTTATAAATCCTACTTTCCTTAATTCAAAAAATGGTGAAAAAATTTTATATTTATCTTTTCAGGCATGGACTTACAAGTTATAATAGGGATAGGAAATTTACTGGATGGAAAGATATTCCTTTAGCAAAACAGGGATTTAGCGACGCAAAAATGATTGCATTTAGGTTAAAAGATAAAAAATTTAAGATTGCAATTCATACGTCATTAAAAAGATCAAAACAAACTTTAAGAGAGGTTCTTAAATTCCATCCAGAATGCAAAAAAATAATTGAAGATGATAGGATTAAGGAAAGAAATTATGGTAAATTGAACTCATATTCACATTTGGAAATTGCAAAAAAATATGGATTTGATTCTTATGATAAGTGGCATAGAGACTTTAATTCAAGGCCTCCTGGAGGAGAATCATTTAAAGATGTTGAAAAAAGGGTTGCAAGTTTCATAAAAAGCCTTAAAGAACTAATTAGTAAAGAAAAATCAAATGTAGCAATAAGTGCTCATGGAAATTCAATAAGATTATTCAGGAAAATATGGGAAGGACTTTCAGAAAAAGAATCTGAAGAACTTGAAATCCCTTATGATAAGATATATTCATATGAAATAAAAGTATAATAGGATGTCAATTTTAATAAGAAAATACAATGGGGAAGGCAGTTTTACAGGAATAGCAAAACTTGGGATTGTTGGATTGATAGTTGCATTTGCTACTTCATTTGTAATAACAATATGGGCAGTGTATCTTGATAGCTTTTTAAATGATGTTTCAAAAGTCGGTTTGATTTCTTCATTACTCACACTTATTGGTATAGTTTCATATTTTGTTTTTATTCCATTTATTGAAAAAAATAGCAAGTCAAAAATTTTTGTTGGCACACTAATCATTTTTGTACTATCATATTTTATACTATTTATTACAGAATCATTTACAATTTTTTTGATAACTGCTTTTGTTATAACCATTGTTGGAACATTGAGGATTACAAGTTTTGGACTTATAATTAAAGATAAATCTCACAAAAAAAATCTCCCTAGAAATGAAGGATTAATGTTTACTTTCATAAATATTTCTTTTATTATTGGACCGATGCTTGCAGGAATAATTTCAAATAAATTTGGTATGAGGGTAATTTTCTTTTTTGCATCTTTATTTATATTAATTGCCATTTTTATTTTTAGAATAGAAAAAATAAAAGATAACAGAAAGCAGAAAAAAGTTGATAAAAATCTGATGAAAAATTTTATTGAATTTTTTAGAAATAAGGATAGGGTTATAGCTTATTTTCTTGGTGGGGGAGTTGGGTTTTGGTGGATTTTAATTTATCTTTTTGTGCCATTGTATATGGTAAGAAATGGACTTAATAATTTATGGATAGGATATTTTCTTTTTGCAATTCCGCTCCCGTTAATTTTTCTTGAATATAAATTTTCAAAAATGGCTCGTAAAATTGGATTTGGAAAATTATTTAAAATTGGATTTTTAATTCCAGCTATAGTCTCTCTAATATGTTTTTTTATCATTGATAAGGTTATTATAGTCTTAGCCCTTTTAGTTATTGCAAGTATAGGATTAGCAATGCTTGAACCTACAACTGAAGCTTATTTCTTTGACATCTCAACGGCAAAAGAGGAACAAAGATTTTACGGTCCTTACAATACAAGACTTGAAATTTTTGGATTTATTGGAAAATTATTACCTTCACTAATCCTTTTATATTTTCCATTAAAATATATATTTTTAATGTTTAGTTTTGCAATGTTTGCTTTTTTCTTAATAAGCTTTAAAGCTAAAGTTTTATATGGAGAGGCTCAAAATTGAACTACTAACAAAAGAGATAATGTAAGATTACCGGATACTAATTTTATAAAAATGATGGAAAGAAAGTTATTTAATGGCTATTTACTATGTTAAAAAATGGAAAGACAATTAAGGAAAAAGTTAAAGAGAAGAATAAAAAATCCTTCGATTGAAATAAACTATTCTTTTATTGGGATTTTAACAGGCTCTGATCTATTTAGAAGAAGAATACCAATAATGTCTGTTAAAAGTGTAAATTTTGGTCCTACAATTTGGATTAATGCAGGAACTCATGGAGAAGAAGTTGGAGGAATTGTTGTTGTTCAGGAAATTTTTAAAAGATTGAAGAGGAATTTATTAAAAGGAAGAGTTTACGCATTTCCATTGACAAATCCGATGGGTTTTGAAACTTCATCACGATATATTACATTAACTGAAGAAGATTTAAACAGAGCATTTCCTGGGGATAAAGAAGGTTCTTTAGCTGAAAGAATGGCAGATAAGATTTTTACTACAATTTCCAATACAATTCCTGATCTTGTCTTAGATTTACATAATGACTGGAAAGCTTCTATTCCTTATATTTTAATAGACCCACAAATTGGAAGTTCTCAAACTTATGATAAAACAAAAATTTTTGCATTTAAAACAGGTTTTCCGGTTGTATTAGATACAGAAAACGTAGAAAAGACATTGACGTACAATCTTCTTAAAAATAATATTCCTGCAATTGCTGTTGAACTTGGAGAATCGTATGTCGTAAATGAAAAAAATGTTTATGAAGGAGTAAAAGCAATATGGAATATATTGGTTTTTTTGAAAATGGTGTCTCCTATTGAAAAATTTTCCATCGATACCTTAGATGAAAAAATCAGCGGGAAAATTCTTGAATATTCTTCAAAACCAAAAAGTACTAAAAGTGGAATTATAAGATTTTTAGTCAAGCCAGGACAGATTATCAAAAAAGGAGAGCCAGTAGCAAAAGTTTATAATTCATTCGGAAAACTTCTTGAGACTATTATCACTTTAGATGAAGGACTTGTTTTAGGATATTCTGACTACTCTGTTGCATTTCCGGGAGCACCAATAATGGCATTAGGTATTATTAAATAATTGTCGAGAGGTCGAGTTTGTTACTTAGGGTTGATTAGTATATTATTAAGAGAGTCTGTGTTTTGGGTGAACATAGAATATCTTACTTAATAATGCTCCTGCCGGGATTCGAACCCGGGTCAAAGCCTCGAAAGGGCTTTATGCTTGGCCTCTACACCACAGGAGCTAAAGACAACCAAGGTTTTCTTTATAACTTTCCTTATCTTTACTTTATTTTGTTTAAATTATTTTATAAGAAATAGTTTTTAAAACTATCTAGTTTCTGAGCTGTAAAGTTAGCGTCAGGTAATTAGGCGTTTGCAGTTTCCTTTGAAAGTTCTCAAACATTACAAACACCGACCAAATCAAAAGATTTAAATAATCTATATGAGAACTTTATCATATGGATAACTTGCACAGACTATTCTTCAAGGCATTTTCAAATGGAACAAGATTAGAGATAATCCAAATATTGAGAGAAAACCCCCTCACAGTAACAGAAATCTGTAATAAAACAGGATTTGAGCAAAGCAGAGTATCACATAATCTTAGATGTCTGGAGCATTGCGGGTTCGTAAAAGTTACACCAAATGGCAACTTCAGAAAGTACGCTCTTGATGAGGAAACTATAGTTCCAATAATTGATTTGTTTGACAAACACATTCAGAAATACAAAAAAAGATTAGAAAATTGTGGGGTAATTAAAGATGGTTAAGGTTGTATTTTTTGGGTTAGGGGCCGTTGGTTCTGTTATGGCTTGTTGTTTATATGAGCTTTCTGAAAAAGATAATGATAAAATTAAGAGGAATTATAAAAACTGAAGAATTACCCTTTTCATTAGAAAACGAATTTATAGAGAAAATAAAACAAAAATTAAGTTCATATGCACTTGATTTCATATCTCACACAGATTCTTTTTTAAAAGAGGAAAATAAAAATGACTAAAGAATATGATTTAATCATTATAGGCGGAGGTGCAGGAGCTTTTGCAGCTGCAAATACAGCAAACAAACTAAAAAAGAAAATACTTCTTATAAACTATGAAAAAATTCTACCTCTTGGGGGCACATGTGTAAATGTCGGTTGCGTTCCATCAAAAATAATGCTTCATCAAGGAGAAGAATATCACAATGCAATAAGAAACAAGTTCAGAGCAATAAAGCTGCAAGGCAAAGCTGATTTTATTGGAGCATTAAAAGAAACTCATGAAATGGTTAAAAAATTTAGAAGTAAGAATTATGAGAAAGTTATAGAAAAACAGAAATATGTTGACTTCAAAGAAGGATTAGCTTCTTTTGTAGACTCTTATACCATTAAGGTAGGTAATGAAACATTCAGAGGAAAACATTTTCTTATTGCTACTGGAGCTTCTACTTTTGTTCCCCAAATTAAAGGAATTGAGAAAATTGATTTTATTACGAATGTTAATATTTTCAATCTAAAGAAAAAACCAAAATCGGTTATTATCATTGGTGGTGGTCCTCTTGGAATGGAGTTCTCGCAAATTTTCCATCATTTTGGAGTTAAGGTTACAGTTATTCAACGTTCAGAAAGAGTAATTCCTAGATTTGATTCCATGCTCGGAGAAGAATTGCAAAAATATCTTCAGGAAGAAGGAATTACAATTTATACAGAAGCTGATAGCAAAGAAGTAAAGAAAACAAAAAATGGCATAAAGTTGATTGTTGAAATTAATGGAAAAAGAAAAACCCTGTCTGCTGAAAAACTGATGTTGGCAACAGGCTTACAAGCAAATACAAGATTTCTTGAAGCTGAAAAAGCAGGTATTGAACTTGATAAAAATGGATTTGTGAAGGTAAATGAATTTATGCAAACTTCTCAAAAGCACATTTATGCTGCCGGTGATGTAACAGGATTAATGCCTCTTGAAACAACAGCAGCCAAAGAAGGCAACTTTGCTATTTTGAATATGTTTGAAAATGCAAACAAGAAAATAGATTACAATGAAGTACCCCATGCTGTTTTTACTTCTCCAGAAGTTGCTGCAGTCGGTATTACTGAAGAAGAGTTTATGGAAAAATATAATACTTGTTTGTGTAGAACAATATCATTAGACCATGTGGAAAAAGCAGCAGCAATCAAAGACGCACGAGGCTTAATCAGGATGGTTCTTGATCCAAAAACAAAAGTTGTTATTGGTGTTCATATAATAGGACCAATGGCTGCTGACATAATAACAACCGCAACTTATGCAATCAAGAACAAGATGACAATTTATGACATTAGAGATACCGTCCATGTTTTTCCGACATTAAGTGAGATGATTAAAAAAGTAGCACAAAGTTTTGACCAAAATTTAGATGAAATGGCTTGTTGCGTGGAGTGAGAAAATGAAAATAAATCCAAATTATATCATAACTGCAAGTAAGGAAGTATTAAGCAGAAAAAGTTATTTTATTGCTTTCATATCTTTGATTCTGCTAATTTTTGCAGTTTTTATTTCTATACCAGTATTCACTATTCCAGCTAATTCTTTTTCGCTTCAATTGACTATATTTACAGTAAGAGATTATGTTCTCTTGGCAATCCTATCAACTTTAACATCTTTGCTTATAGTAATGCAGATATTTTCTTATAAGCAAGCTAAACTTTATTCTGCGGGCAGAACAGCAATAAGTGGAGGTTCTGCGGTTGTTGCTGCATTATTTGGAACAGCGTCTTGTGCTTCTTGTTTAGCAGCCGTATTTGGATTTTTGGGAATTGGAACTGTTTTCTTTTTAGTTGAATACCAATGGCTTATTGTAGGAATTGCTATTATCATAATGTTAATCTCTCTATATTTCACGTCTTTGAAATTAAACGGAGTGTGTGACATATGCAAGAAATAACAATCAAAAAGTCATATTTGATAATTGGAATAGTTGTAATTTTAGCTTTGTCTAGTTTCTTTTTTATTCCGAAATTCACAGGGAATGCTGTAAAAGAAACTTCTAACAATCTTGTCCAAGTTCAAGCAAAAGATTTTAGTTTACAAACAACAGAAGGAGAAAAAATAACATTATCGCAATTTAAAGGCAAAGTAGTTATTCTTCAAGCGATGACTTCTTGGTGTCCAAGTTGTAAGTTACAGGTACAACAAATAAAGCCAATTTATGAAAAATATGTTGATGATGGTTTAGTTGTAATTTCATTAGATATTCAACCAGAACGTTCAAGTTTGCAGGATTTGAAGAATTTTAAAACAAAATTTGGCGGAGAGTGGTATTTTGGATTTTATTCAGAATTTATAAATCAGTATAGTATACGCTCTTTGGATTCTACTATTATTATTGACAAAAGCGGAAACATAGCATATCGTGATGATACAATTACCACAACAGAAAATTTAGAGAAAATTGTAAAATCACTATTATGATCTAAATTTTGCTACTTAATCTAATCAAATCCAACCACCTATTTTCTCCTAGCCCTAAGTCAACTCCTGCTCTTTCAGATGGTACTTCATCGGTAGTAGAATGATTTTCAATAAAGTTATGTTGAATAACTATCGCAGTCATTAGGATAGGAGCAGACCAAAGAGCTTTCAATCCCCTAAAATCTATAACTCTGTCTTTAATCTTCATAAAGACGGTTTCAATTCTGTAATTATGAATTCTTGTAGTTTGATAATTTTGTATTTTATGTTCTATTGTTAAACCGCCAATCTTATTAGAGTAAAAGAGTTTTCTAAATGCTCTTGGATAGAAAACCCCTGCATCAGTTTGAATATATCTTGGTTTTCCTTTGCTTATTGCTTTATTTAAAAATTCTTGAGCTTCAACGGGATTAGCAGATAAACTATAATGAAATCCGGTTATTAATCTTGTATCCCAATCTAAACAACACCAAAATTTGTCTAATTTACCCTTTCTGTTTATCATAGTTTCATCAGCATAAAAACTATTCCCTAAATTATAACCTTGTTTCTCTATGAATTTGTGAACCTTCAAAGTATACCTTCTAACCCAATCCAAAATAGAAACGTGACTGATTTTGTGATCAAAATGCCTCTTTAATTGGTTTCTCATTTTTCTGCTTGATAAGTTGGAAACATACATGTCAATTGACATTGTGATAATCTCAGGCTTGTTTCTCATTCGATAAAAACCATCGTCATGAGTGAAAAACCTTTTACAATTCTTGCAGTAGTATTTCTGTATTTTTCCTCGATTATCAGTTTTTCTAGTTCCCTCTCGTCGGAAATTTTTACTTTTACAATGCTTACACTTTATCTCTACTTTCATACCATATATTAGGTACCTACTATTTATATATCTTTCGGTACCTAATTAACTACTGTAGAGTTGGTACCTAAAAGTTTAAATATAAGTCAATTCTACTTTAGATTATGAAACTGCAAAAACAACTTTCTAGAAAGGTTGGAGATGTGGAATATGCTAAGTGGGTTTTAGTTATACCTCCAAACCTAATAGAAGAATTGAAGTGGAAAGAAGGACAAGAATTGGAAGCAGAAATTAAGGAGAACAAGTTGGTTGTGAAGAAAACTTAATTTTTTTGTTCAAATTTCCAGACGTTTACTTTACAGCTCACTAGTTTCCTCTTTGCAACATATATTCCTTAAATTTTTCTAAAACAAAATTATACCCCTTAATCTCTCCATTTGTTAATTCTGTGTCTTGTGAACATTTATATTTATCGTCGTCAAGGATATAACCTCTAAATATTTTATGAAAAAGAGATGACATTTCCCGCCCAGCTTCACAACACTTTAACCTCAATTC
>JAWCQE010000004.1:93987-100727 GCA_038869895.1 Candidatus Pacearchaeota archaeon | reverse complement strand
TCTTTGTATCATAGTTGAAGACGTCCTAACTAAGCCATAAACCTCATATCCTTTCTCAACCAAAAGTTCAGCTAAATAACTTCCTATCTGTCCAGTAATGCCGGTTATTAAAGCCTTTTTTCTCATATTAAGTCTTGGGTTACCATTTCTTTAACTAATTCAGAAAAAGAATAGGATGGCTGCCAGAATAATTTTTTTCTGATTTTAAGGGAGTCTCCTATTAATACATCAACATCTGAAGGTCTAAAATAATAAGGATCAACCTTGACATAAACTTTTCCTGTTTTTGAATCATAACCTTCTTCTTCTAACCCCTCTCCCCTCCAAGAAATCTCTACTCCTATGTGTTTAAAAGCCTCTTCAACAAATTCTCTGACGCTGTGGGTTTCACCAGTAGCAATAACATAATCATCAGGGTTTTCTGCTTGAAGAATTGCCCACATAGCCCTAACTGCATCCTTAGCATGACCCCAATCTCTTCGAGCATTTAAGTTGCCCAAATAAATACAATCTCTTTTACCTTTAGCTATCTCAGATACACCAATAGTTATTTTCCGAGTTACAAAATTTTCTCCTCTTCTTGGAGATTCCGTGTTAAACAAAATACCATTACAACAAAACATCTTGTAAGTTTCCCTATAATGTTTAATTATCCAATAAGCATATAATTTAGAAATGGCATACGGGCTTTTTGGGTTAAAGGGGACACTTTCATTAACAGGGAAATCATAAATTCCTCCGTAAAGTTCGGAAGTAGATGCCTGATATAGTTTTGTTTTTTTCTTTAATTTTTTTAAAGCTTCACAAATTCTAAGCACGCCTATTCCACAAACATCTGAAGTTAGCTCAGGTAAATTAAAAGAAATGCCTACGTGTGATTGAGCAGCTAAATTATAAACTTCATCAGGCTCTATAGATTCTATTGCTCTTTCAATAGAATAAGTATCAGATAAATCTCCATAAACCAATTTAATCTTTTTCTGTAGGTGATCTATTCTTTTTCTTTGTATCATAGTTGAAGACGTCCTAACTAAGCCATAAACCTCATATCCTTTCTCAACCAAAAGTTCAGCTAAATAACTTCCTATCTGTCCAGTAATGCCGGTTATTAAAGCCTTTTTTCTCATAAAACTCCTCCCATTTCAGTGCCTGTCTTGTTTACAACCTCAAAATAAGGTAAGGGAAAAACAAACTTCCCCCCAGAATTTAGGAATTCTTTTTCTCTATCCAGGAATTCCTTTTTAAAAAACCATGGCAAAACAAAGTAGTAATCCGGTTTAGATTTTCTGGAGTCTGCTTCTGAAATGATAGGTATTCTTGTTTTCGGAGTAAATTTTCCCCACTTATCAGGATTTCTATCCGAAATAGCTTGTAAGAGTTTATTGTCTATTTTATAATATTGTAACAAAGTATTTCCTTTAGTTGATGCGCCGTAACCGTGAATTGTTTTTTGTTGATTCACACAAAAATTCAGAAAATTAGTTATCTGCCGGCCTATAGAGTCAATTCTCTCTTTAAAATCTAAATAAGGTTTTAAAGTATGATATCCCTTAGCCTTTTCTTCTTGAAGAAGTGTATTTATTCTTGTCAAATTTGATTCATATTTTGAGTTTTTATGAGTTGCTAAAAATTTAAAACTGCCTCCGTTTATGTCATTAAAAAAAACATCAAGCAATTTTAGATTAGCTTTATCTAAAATCCAACAAATTTGTCTAAGACCATAATATTCGAGATGCTCGTGACATATAGTATCAAAGGAATTTCTTTCTATCATAAAAGGCATATAGCTTTGTTCAGAAACCCATATCCCATCCTGAGAAAGGATTTGAGCTATTTGTTTAACAAATTCTATTGGTTTTGGAAGATCATAAAACATCGCAATAGAAGTAATTACCTTGGCCTTTTTTTTGTTGCCAACAACACTTTTGAAATTATCTATATTAAAAAAATCAGCAACTAAATAAATATCTGGAGGGTAATATTTTCTGAATAATTCTGCACTCGGATCAATTCCTATTTTCTTAACGTACGCTGGGTAGAAACCAAGTAATGTAGAATCGTTACTGCCTATATCTAATACGATTTCTCCTGGAGATAGAGTTACTTTTTTTAAAATATCACTTACTATATCTTTTAAATGATTAGTCATGGTTTGGTTCAACCCTGACCTATAACCATAATTAGAACCATACATTTCTTCTAAAGGAGGAGTATGTCTTAATTGAACAAGCCCGCAATAATGTGATACTTTTTTTTCATCACATTTCACTAATTCTAAAGGTACACTTATAGGATCTGGTTCATTTTCACCAGGGAAAACTCCTGAAAGAGAATGCGATCCCAAGTCTAATAAAGATATCAAGTTTTTATTACCACAAACTCTGCAACAATTTATTTGTTCTATTTTCATACTTATAATATTTTCCTAACACTATATAAATTTATTGGATAGTGGCATTGTTAGAAAGTTTATGATGATGAAACTAAAGAAATATATACTCCATTATTAGGCGAGAAAGTTGCGCTTATAAGAAAAAAGTTCTTTTCAAAGTGGAATTATTTGATGAAAAAACTTTTTTGAATAGTGGGGGAGATATGGATAGATGTTTAAAATTAAAAAAATCAGGGAAAATTGGATATTCTGATCATTGATAAAACACTTTCATCTAGGCTACCTAAAAGCAGAAGGATATAAAAGACTCCGGAATGCAATTACAGGGGGTTGTTTATTGAGAGTTTATGGCTTTTCTTTTCCGGGATGGTGGAAATGATTAACATTGGCAAATTCTTTAAATTTGAAATGTTTTTATTGGTTTTGGAGAGGGTTTATAAACAAAAAACAAGGTTTTAGAAGATGAAGATTTCAGTTATTATCCCAACTTACAATGAGGAGAGAGATGTAGGTAATTGTATTAATTCTTTAAAAAAAAAAGACTTTAAAATATTTTTCCCTTGGATGTTTGTTTTTATGACTGTGAGGTATTTCGGGGCAATTAATGGAGTTTTTAATAAAATTTATAAAGATATTAATGTGAGATGAATCATAAAAAGCCTAGATATAAAAGTGATTATTTAGTTTTAAAATTTAAATCCCCTAATTGGTTCTTGGAGTTGATTAAAATGGCAAGTTAAATTTTTTTAGCTGATTTACCAATCTTTAACACACCAGAGATAATAGAAACAAAACTTTAAAAACCAAATTCCTTATCAATAACAATGGCAAAGGGAATGTATCATTTTATTAGAGAGGCTTGGAAGAATCCAGATAAAAAAATACTTAGGGAAAGGATGACAGAATGGAGAAAGGGGAATTCAATTGTAAAAGTTGAAAAACCTTTGAGACTTGATAGGGCAAGAACTTTAGGATATAAATCGAAAAAAGGATTTATAATTGTAAGAGTTAAATTAAAAAGGGGGGGACATAAACGTTCAAGGCCACGTAAGGGAAGAAAAGTAAAAAATCTTACTATAAGGAAAAACTTAAATTTAAACTATAAAAATATTGCTGAAAGGAGAGCTGGACAAAAATATAGGAATTTGGAAGTTTTAAATTCTTATTGGATTGGAAAAGATGGAGTCTATTATTTTTATGAAGTTATTTTAGTAGATCCATTAAAACCAGAGATAAAAAGTGACAAAACAATTAATTGGATAGCAACAAGCAAAAACAGAAATCGTGTTTTCCGAGGATTAACATCTTCTGGAGTTAAATCCAGAGGGTTAAGAGTAAAACATTGAAACTTTTAACTTTACTTAATTAATTTAATCCTTAAAAATATATTGTGTATTTTTTACCTTATGTGAAATTTATAGCTTACCAAGTAATTTATTTGAAGAGACTTTATCTTAGAATTTGCTAATTTTTTGACATAAATTAAAAAAAGCAGTATAGATAGATTAAAACCTTAAATACTCTTTTTTCTTTTCTTTTTAATGAAATACTCTGAAATATGTGAGGTATATGAACATCTTTCAAAAACATCGGGAAGACTTGAAAAAATATTTATCTTAGGCGAATTTTTAAGAAAATTAAGAAAAGATGATGATGAAAAATGGATTTATCTTTTAAGAGGTAAAGTTCTTCCTGATTATGATGCTAGGGAATTTGGAATTTCCAGACAACTTGTAATAAAAATAATTGCAAAATCATCTGGAATTGAACCTAAAAAAGTTGTTAGCGAATTTAATAAAATAGGAGATTTAGGAGAGGTTGCTGAAAAACTCTTGAAAAGCAGCAAGCAAAAAACACTTTACCGAAGTGGACTTAGTATAAGCAAAGTTTTTAATAATCTGTATAAAATTTTTGAAATGGAAGGAAAAGGAAGTGTAGAGAAGAAAATTAATTTAGTTTCTGAAATTCTTATGCAAAGTAACAGCAGTGAAGCGAAATGGATTATTAGAACACTTTTAGGAGATTTAAGAATAGGAGTTGCAGATAATACTTTAAGAGATGCCCTTGCAGAAGCTTTTATAGAAGAAAATGAAGACAAAAAAGAACTTGCAGAAAAGATTGAAAAAGTCTACGATTTAAGTAATGATTTTGCAGAAGTTTTTAAAGCTTTAAAAAAAGGGATTAAAGAACTCGATAAAGTTTCCCTCGTTCCAGGAAAAGCAATTAATGTAATGCTACCAATAAAAGTAACTAATATTAAAGAAGCATTTAGAATATGCGGAATTCCATGCGCTATTGAACATAAATATGATGGATTTAGAGTAGTGATAACAAAAAAAGACAATGAAATAAAATTATTTACGAGAAGATTAGAAGAGGTTACAAATCAGTTTCCTGATCTTGTAGAATTAGTTAAAAAATACATTAAAGGAAAAAATTTTATTCTTGATTCTGAAGTTGTTGGTTTTGATCCTAAAACAGGAAAGTATAAACCCTTTGAGGCAATCTCCCAACGAATAAAAAGGAAATATGATATTGAAGAGCTAAGAAAAAAACTTCCCGTTGAAGCTAATGTATTTGATGTTCTATATTATGAAGATGAAAGTTTAGTTAGCAAGCCATTTAAAGAGAGAAGAAAGATACTTGAAAAAATTATTCCAAATGAAAAATGGAAGATAAAACCCTCATTTCAAATTATTACTGACTCAGAGAAACTAGCTATGCAATTTTATAAAGAAGCTTTAAAAATAGGTGAAGAGGGCATCATGATTAAAAATCTCAATGCAACTTATAAGCCAGGGAGATATATTGGCTATATAGTTAAAATGAAGCCAGAGAAACATGATTTTGATTTAGTTATCACTTCTGCAGAATACGGCACTGGAAAAAGGGCAGGGTGGCTAACGAGTTATATTGTTGCGTGCCATCATGAAGGGAAGTATTTAGATGTTGGAAAAGTCTCTTCTGGACTAAAAGAAAAAGAATCAGAAGAAGGGACAACCTATCACGAAATGACTAACCTTCTAAAACCTTTAATTTTAAGTGAAAAAGGACAGAGAGTAAAAGTAAAACCAAAAATAGTTGTTTCTGTAACTTATCAGAATATTCAAAAATCTCCGACTTATTCGTCAGGATATGCAATGAGATTTCCAAGAATAACTCACTATAGGCCTGATAGAAGAACCCATGATATTGCAACACTCGAAGATATAAAAAGAGAAGCAAGGCATTCTTTTGGAGGGGATTAAACTTTTTACTAGTTAATTTACCACTCATTTCGACGATAAAACTGAGTAATGTGTTGTAATTTTGAAGTAATTATTGTTATATTTTAGTATAATAATCTTTATAAAGGTGTCACTTTAAAGTGATATGTAATGAAAATTAAATTTTTGAAATTACAACATCTTTTTTTAGCAATTTTGTTTTTATTTGTCATACCATTTTCAGCAGCAGGTTCTTCTTTTGCAGGACTTCCTGCTACATTTGAGCCGAGTGTTGGTTATTTTCATTCTTTAAATAATAATGTTGTCTCTTTGTGGGATAAAAATGGAAATAATTATATAAGTGTAGATGGTGGAGAATTTAAACTTCTTTCAAAAGAGTCTCTTACTTCACAGGGAATTCCTCCAAATTTCATCCCAGTTGTTGGATATTATCACCCACATAATGGGGGGAGAGTAAGTTTATTTGATGCTAACGGAGTTTTATATGCAAGAGGAAGTTCAGATTCGACTTTTGTTAAAATTGATAGGAGTGGACCATTAGAAAGTTCTGCAGGATTGCCATCCACTTTTAAGCCTGTAAGTGGATATTATTTTAATTTAAAAGAGGGAAGAGTTGTTTTAGAAGATAATAATAATGATTTTTACATATGGGAACAACCTACTAATACATGGAGATTCAGAAGTTTACAACAGCAAGTGGAAACATGGAAACTGCCTAATGCAAAATTAAAAACAGCTTATTTTTTCAGCAATTATAATCTAAAAGAAGTTCAGAGATGGTATTTTATTGATAATAAAGTAAGAGTTTTTGGCTGGCAGGGAAATTTGGATTTGAATACAATTGCTCCTTTTAAGGAAATAACTTCTGAAATTAAAGGTATTCCTAAAAATGCTATGCCAACAGCTTCTTATTATGATGCTTATTCAAGAATTGCTGTTGTTTGGTTTGGAAAAAGTGCTTATGCATCAGAAGATGGAAGAAATTTCTTTTTAGTTCATGGAAAAGATTTAAACGACTCTGATGGAGATGGAATTTTAGATGTAAATGATAATTGTCCTTTAGTTTCAAATCCAAATCAGTTAGATGGTGACGGAGATGGAATAGGAGATGCTTGCGATAA
>JAWCQE010000004.1:0-93888 GCA_038869895.1 Candidatus Pacearchaeota archaeon | reverse complement strand
ATACCAATAACAGAGATAGTGATGGAGATGGAATTTTAGATGTAAATGATAATTGTCCTTTAGTTTCAAATCCAAATCAGTTAGATGGTGACGGAGATGGAATAGGAGATGCTTGCGATAATACCAATAACAGAGATAGTGATGGAGATGGAATTTTAGATGTAAATGATAATTGTCCTTTAGTTTCAAATCCAAATCAGTTAGATGGTGACGGAGATGGAATAGGAGATGCTTGCGATAATACCAATGAGGAGGATGATAACGATAATGATAATGATGATAATGAAGATGATGATTCTCCTAGGAGAAGAAGTAGTGGGGCTCATGTAATAATTTCAGAACCTTTAACATTCAAAGAACAAGAATGTTTGACGACAGGTAATTGTGGAAATGAGCCGAAGTATATCCCCCTCGGAATTAGCGATGATGTAGGAGAGTTTGAAGAATCAACAAAAAAATTTAATCCAAACACATTCCTTATTGTTATGGTCATTTTAGTAATTTTAGAGGTTTTATTTTTGATAGGACTTGCTTTAAAGCTAAGATGAAAACCTTTATAAATAAAATTTCTTTATAAAGTTATTAAAATGAAAAGTAATCTTTCTGTTCAAAACATTGTTGCAACAGCTTCTTTAGGCAAACCAGTTTCGCTTACAAAACTTGCTCGCACTCAGACAAATACAGAGTATAATCCAGAACAATTTCCAGGACTAGTTTTAAGAATAAAAAAGCCGAAATCAGCTGTTCTCGTTTTCTCATCAGGAAATTTAGTATGCACTGGAACAAAATCAATTGTTCAAGTTAAAGAGGTTATTAGTCAGGTAATAAAGCAACTTGCAAAAATCGGTGTTAAAATTACTGACAATCCAAAAATAAATGTGCAGAATATTGTAGCTTCTGGAAGTATAGATATGAAATTAAATTTAAATTATCTTGCTTTAGCATTGGAAAATACAGAATACGAGCCAGAACAGTTTCCTGGATTGGTGTATAAGTTAGCAGAACCAAATGCAACCTTTCTTTTATTTTCAAATGGAAAACTTGTCTGTACTGGAACAAAGAATAAGCAACAACTTGATGATTCAATGTTGATTCTTAATAAAAACATAAAAGAAGCTTTGAAAGAGAAGTAAAGTACATTGGTTCTACCTTATTGTTTTAAAGAGTTTAGAGTAGAGTGCCGTCTTATAGATATTAACTATAACTACCATAAATATTATTCATTAAACATCCTATTGCGGGTTATCCTGGAAGTTGAACTTGTATGTTCGGAAATGTCTGCGAGCTGTCTTCTTAATCCTCTCAATATTACTCTTATAGTAAAGGTTTACTTTTATTTATAAATTATTTTCCAACACCTTTTACTATTTAATTCATAGAAATTAATATAAACCTTAGATTTTTTATGTGATTAATGGAAGGATTAAAAACAGAGGAATTTTTGATTGAAGCAAAAAGTTTTTTTCAAGCTTATAAAAAGCAGGTTGGTGAGGCTGCGAGAAGGATAGAGAATGTAGTTTATATTAATTTTGAAGATTTGGCAAATTTTTCCCCTAAAATTTCAGAACTTCTTCTCGACAGACCCGAAGAGATTATCGGACTTTTGGAAACTGCAATTTTAGATATAGGACTTATTAGAAATCCGAAGATAAGAATAATAAATCTTCCAAAACAGAACTTTATAAGAATAAGAAATATAAGGTCAAAGCACTTGAATAAGTTTATTTGGGTTGAAGGAATTGTTCGTCAGGCAAGTGAAGTAAGGCCTCAGGTTGTTAGTGCGAGATTTGAGTGTCCATCATGCGGGACGATAATTAGTGTATTACAGCTTGAAAAAAAATTTAAAGAACCTTCAAGATGTTCGTGCGGAAGGAAAGGATTCTTCAAACTTGTTTCAAAACAGATGGTTGATGCACAGAGGCTTGTAATTGAAGAATCTCCAGAGAGTTTGATTGGAGGAGAACAACCAAGGAGAATAAATGTTTTTTTAAAAGAAGACTTGGTTGATCCTAAGATGGAAGAGAGAACAACACCAGGAAGTAAAATAAAAATTTTTGGAGTATTGAATGAAGTACCTGTGCCTTTAACACAAGGGATAAGTATAAGATTTGATCTTGCAATTGATGCGAACAATATAATTCCTCTTGAAGAAAGTTATGAGGATTTAGAGATTAGTGATGAAGATGAAATACAGATTAAGGAACTTTCTGCTGATCCGCAGATTTTTGAAAAACTTACGAATACAATAGCTCCAAGTATTTATGGTTATAAAGAAGTAAAAGAGGCTCTTGTTCTTCAACTTTTTGGTGGGGTGAGGAAAGAAAAACATGATGGTACAATGAAAAGAGGAGATATACATATTCTTCTTGTTGGAGATCCTGGAGTTGCTAAATCTGTTACTCTTAACTTTATAGCAAATATAGCTCCAAAAGGGAGATATGTTGTTGGAAAGAGTGCTTCAGGAGCAGGATTAACAGCAACTGTTGTGAGAGATGAATTTCTTAAAGGGTGGAGTCTTGAAGCAGGAGCAATGGTTCTTTCAAATAAAGGAATTGTATGTATAGATGAAATTGAGAAAATGGACCCGCAGGATAGAAGTGCAATGCATGAAGCGATGGAGCAACAGACAGTCACTATTTCAAAGGCGAATGTTCAGGCATCATTGAGAGCTGAAACTTCTGTTCTTGCAGCCGGAAATCCAAAACTTGGAAGATTTGACCCTTATCAACCAATAGCACAGCAAATTGATATACAACCAACTTTGTTAAACAGATTTGATGTAATTTTTATGCTTAAAGACCTTCCTGATAAAAATAAAGATGATGCAATTGCAACTCATGTTTTAATGGAACATAAAACTCAGGGTTCAAGAGGAGCAATAGAACCAGAATTATTTAGAAAATACATTTCATATGCAAAGAAAAAATTTAAACCTATTTTGACTGATGAGGCGGTAAATGAGATAAAAAAATTTTATGTTGGGTTGAGAAACACGCCTATAAGTGGCGATATTGAAAGAAAACCCCTTCCAATTACAGCGAGACAGCTTGAAGCACTTGTAAGACTTGGAGAGGCGTCGGCAAAATCAAGACTTTCTGATAAAGTTGAAAAGTCTGATGCTGAAATGGCTATAAAACTTATGAAATTTTTTCTTATGCAAGCAGGCTTTGATCAAGAAACACAGAGTTTTGACATTGACAAAATTGTTACAGGAGTTACAGCATCAAAGAGAGGCAAGATTTTTGAAGTTAAGGAAGCTATTATAAATCTTGAAAACAAACTTGGAAAAATGATTCCAATAGAAGAACTCGAAAAAGAACTTGAGGGAAAAATTAAAAAATCAGATATTGATGAGGCAATTGAAAAATTGTCTATGAGTGGAGACATTTTTCATCCAAAAAAAGGATATGTTCAAAGAGTAAATTAAATAAAAAATTTTGGATACTTTATAACATAAACACTTAAAAAGCTTTGTAAATTTTAGATTGTATGGCAGATGAATTTAAAAGGCATACTGCATACAAAATTAAAATAGGAGATTTATTTGATGGAAATAAAATCTTTGAAAATGATAAATTTAATTGTCTCGAGTTTGGTGGTAAAAAAATTTCAAGAGTGAATATTATTGCAAATGTCGTTGAGAAATTTAGTTCCAGCGAAAAGCATTATATCGCTTTGACTATTGATGACGCTTCTGGGCAGGTAAGAATAAAGATATTTGGAGACGATGTTTTAAAATTTTTAGATATATCACAGGGAGATACTATTTTAGTTATAGGACTTATTAGGTACTATAATGATGAATTATATATTTCTCCGGAAATTATAAGGAAGCAAGATCCGAGATACCTTCTTGTAAGAAAACTTGAATTAGAGAAATTTGATGATAAGAAAGTTGGTAAGGAGAAATTAGTTGAAATTTCTGACATAATAATAAAAATTGTTAAAAATTCAGAACCGGATGGGGTAAGTCATGAGAAATTAATAATGGAAATTGATGAGGACCCAAACATAATCAACACTGAAATTCAGAAAGCACTTGAGAATGGAATTATTTATGAACCGAGACCTGGAATGCTTAGATACTTACAATAGTCCTTTTTTAATTAAATGGCAAAACCAAAACCTATAAAAATAAATTTTACTTAGTTCCTAAGTAAATAAGAGGTGTTAATGGCAGGTAAAAAAAATAAAAAGCAATTTTTAAAACATTCATTAAAAGGTAATTTGAATAAATTGGGAAAAATTTCAGAAAATAAATTAAGAAAAAAAGTTCAGGCTTTTATAAAATAAATTTTCAATTAAAAAAAGATGTTTAGAATAAATCCTAAGAGAGAACATTTTCTAATGATTTCAATTCTTATGTTTATCCTGTTATTTACATTATCTTTATTTATTTTAGAATATCAGAAAATTAAACTTTCTCCTATAAAGACAGATAAGTGTAGTTTTATTCAGATTATAAGTGGAAACTGCCCGGTATTTGGGCAGCTTGATAAAAGCCCGTGCAATGTTGAATTTAATGGACTTGAAATTAATCTTGAAAGTATAACTGGGAAGAAAATATCTGGATTTAATGAATGCCAGAAATTATCTTTGAAAGAAGATAAGATTAATGAAGTTGTTTGTCTCAATTCAAAAGGACTTGGAGAAATAAAGATAAAATGGATTGGAGAAGAAGTTCATTCTTTCCCAATTGAATGTTCTGAAAATCTTGCTGAAAATACTGAAATTACTCTTGATGGAGAGATTAAAAGTGCAATAGTAGAGGATTTTGATAGTGGAAAATATTATATGAAACATTTTATTGAGGATAAAAGAGGAAGATTTTTTGAGATTCACTCAAAAGAATTTATTTCAAATGAAATAAATCCAAATTTTCCTCCAGGAACTTTTGTTAAAATTAGGGCAAAATTAGAAAGAAATAAAGTATTTGTATCTGAGTTGTCTAATATTGAAAAATCTGAATTATTTTTCTCTCCCATTTCTGGTGAGAAGAAGATACTTGCAATAATTACTAATTTTAATGATACCTCTGTTTCTTGTTCTCCTAATCAAATAAACCAACTTATTTTTACAGGTAGAAATTCAACTAAAGATTATTACTCAGAAGTTTCATTTGGAAAGATAAATCTTTCAGGAAATGTTATAGGACCTTACAATATTAATTTTAGTTCTTTAGGTAGTTGCGACTCATCTACTTATAACTTAATTAAATCTCTTGCAGATAGTGCAGCTCAAAATTCTGGGTTTGATTTAAATCAATACAACCATATAATCTATATTACTCCCCCTTCTTGTAATGGTGGTGGTTCTCTTGCCTGGGCTGAATTGGGTGGGAGGAGAATTTTTAATCTTGGGAAGTGTGGTTCAAAGGGAACTTATATACATGAATTGGGGCATAATTATGGAATGCATCATGCTTCTTCAACAAAAGAACAAGATATTTTTAATGTAGGTTTAGAATATGGCGATGTTTCAGACGTTATGGGAAATCATTTTACAGGGGGAATTATTCATGTCAATTCTCCTCATAAGTTTCAAATGGGATGGATTCCTTCAGATAAATTTATTTTGAATCCAGTGTCTGGCATATATACTATTTATGCTTCTGAGATTAATCCATCAGCTAACTACTCTTTACACGGGATTATATTTAGTTACGAAAAGGATAATTATTATCTCTCTTATAGGAAACCTTTAGGATTTAGTTCTGCTATTAAGCCGTATTATGTTAATGTTACAAATATACACATTTATAATGGAGGGATGACAAAGACTAACTTCACATATAAAATTAAGGATGGAGAAACATTTGTTTCACCAGATGGATTTTTTAATGTTACGCAGGTGAGCCATAATGAAGATAGTGTAACAATTAACTTGTCAGTTAGTGACATTTGTCAAATTTTTACCCCATCAATTTCATTAACTCCAAATTCACAAATAGGTAGCCCTGGAGATAGTTTGAGTTATACTTTTACAATTAAGAATAATGATATAAGTTGCCCTCCAAGTTCTTTTTCATTAACATCTATAAAACCAATCGGATGGAATGCCTCTTTGACTCAAGAAAGTTTAAATCTGAATCCTGGGGAAATTGGTAGTGCAATACTTTTAATAACCTCTAAAACAGATGTTGTTGAAGGAAATTATAATGTTGGAGTTAGAACAGAGAGGAGAGGTTTTATTGCGGATTCTTATTCAAGTTATATAATTGATATTATAGATACAACTCCTCCAAGTGCTCCTAAAAATCTTCAAGTATCCCTACAAAAAAATTCTAATATTAAATTGTCGTGGCAGTCTTCAACTGACAATGTTGCTGTGAAAGGGTATAAAATTTTCAGAAATAATTTAGAAATTGCATTTACTACTTCAACTTCCTATACAGATATTACTGATTTGTCTCAGAGCCAGACTTATTATGTTATTGCAGTTGATACATCAAACAATCCATCAGATAAGAGCAATGAAGCAACCATCTCTCCTGATTCTTTATCAGGTGGAAGCACAAATATTGGTAGGAAAAAGAGATAAATAATAGTAAATTATAAAACTTATTTTATAAAAATAATAATTTTTAGTTGATTTTATTTATTTTTTATTTAATAATAGATATTAATTTTTTTAACTAAATAATTTTTTAAAGATATTTTGAACTTCTTGGGTGAATTTTTTGGATTATGAATCTAGGCCCAGAAAATTCAGAGTCTATTGCTG
This sequence comes from Candidatus Pacearchaeota archaeon, assembly GCA_038869895.1. GTDB lineage: Archaea > Nanobdellota > Nanobdellia > Pacearchaeales > GW2011-AR1 > JACPLR01. Next base: position 87,165 of record JAWCQE010000004.1, on the reverse strand, counting down.
TTATCACAAGATTGTTTACAATTGCTTTAAAAACTCCGCCAATTCTTGGGATTCTTGCTTCTTTTGAGAAATCGTTAAGTATAGAATTTATTTCTTCTTTATTTAATGATATTTTTGAAAGAAATGACTTTGCGTAAGTCCTAATCATAATGTATCTTCCTGGGCCAGGACACTCTATACTTACTATGTTCGGGTCATTTATCATTTTTGAAACCGCATTTAAATTTTTACTTTCAGAAGATTCTTCATCTTCAGCTAATTCAGTTTTTTCTTTATATGGCGATATTATCTTTATAACTGGTTTTACTTTGAATCTATTTAATCCTTCAGAATTTTTTTCAAGAGCATTTTCTATTTCTTTTTCAATACTTTTCTTTTCAATATCCATTTTTACTATTTTATTATAAATATATGACGGGGCAGAATTAATTATAAGTTCTCTTGTAAATTCATATAAAAAATCATTTGCGACGCCCATTCAAATTTTTGGCATTGATTTTGGCCTTTGCCTTTCACTAGTTTGCTGATAATTTAATGGAGTATTATTATTAACTTTTTCACTTATCATTGTAAGTCCTTTTGCAATTAATCTATTTTGTTCCATCAATTGATTTAGTTTTTCTAGAAATTCTTTGTCTTCTTTGCTCATTCCACTTCCCTGTTTTTCTGTAAATGATTTGGCTGAAATTTCAAACAAGCTTAAGAGTTTTGCAATTTGGTCCCCGAGAGAATCAAGTTTTACTGCAAGATTAGTAAGGACTTTTTGTAAAGAGATAAAATTTTCTATCATTAATTTGTCAGTTTCTGACTTTCCAGATTTTTTTGATGAAGATTTGGTTTTTTTTGACTTCGACTTATGTTCTTTAATTTCAGTTGTTATAGTTGTTTTTTTTACAACCTTGCTTCCTTTTTTAACCATATTTTAACTAAGTTATTCTAATTTATAAAGTTTCCTTATATTACTGGAGCAAATTATTGCAATTTTAGTTTTCCATTTTGCCAATCTCTTATCAGCATTATTGAAACTCTTGATTCATCTACTTTATTTCCTTTTTTTAACATGCCTTTTTTTCTTCCTATTGATTCTATTATTTCCTCAGAATTATTATTTTTTATATCAATTCCATAATATCTCCCTAAGTTTTCTGATTCTTTGAAGAGTTCAATTATTTTGCTTGCTACCATCTCAAGGTTTTTTATTTTTTCAGGATTTTTGCTTCCAATCATCGCAAGTCTTATTTCATCATCTTCTCTTATCGGTATAACTCCTGGAGAATCTATCATCATTATGTCTCCAAATTTTATCCATTGTTGCCCGTGGGTTGTACCTGCTCTTGAAGAAATTTTAGATTTCTTTTTTCTTGTTATTGCATTTATTATAGATGATTTTCCTGTATTTGGATACCCAACAACTCCCACTTTTATTTCTTGTTTTTTTCTTGAAATAATCCGAAGATAATTTCTTAATTTTTTAACACTCGAAACACTTCTTCCATTTACATCAAATACTATAGAATCCTTTTTTAGCGTTTTTTTTATTATTTCAATATTTTCTTTTGAAGTTAAATCAGATTTATTTAAAATAAATACTAAATGTTTACCCTTCTTTTTTATGAGGTTCTCAAGTTCTTCATTTCTTGATAGGTGGGGCATTCTTGCATCTAGTACTTCTAGGACAATGTCTGATTCATCTATAATTTTTTCTAATACTTTCCAGTATGGAGTTATGTCTGTATTAGGTTTTTGTCTTGGGCGATTTGCTTTGAATCTATACTTTATCATCTTCTTTATAGGATTGAAAGTTAATGATAATTATAAGGATATTGATTAAGCATTCTTCTTAAATTTAGTTTTGCAGATGAGTTTTCTAATATTTTCTTGATGTAAATTTGTTTATTTTATCCTTTTTTCAACCTATTTTTATGATTGTTATTCGTGAGTTGATTTTTATATTTTATTTTTTCTCTTTTTATTCTCATATATTCTCTCCAGTAATTCATTAATTCTTTAAATTCGTTATATGTTTTTGAATTTAAATAAGGATTTCTTTTTAATTCTTCTTTTAATGTAAAAGGATATGGTGAGTTATAATAATGTCCTGGCCAAATTATGGTGTTTTTTGGTAATTTCTTTAGTTTTTTTAAACTTTCATATAAAATAGGAGTATCTTTTTCTTTAAAAGCCATACCAACTCTTTTTGCTAAGAGAACATCTCCTGTTAAAAGATTTCCGTTAATTAGGAAACAGCGACAATCTTTACTATGTCCGGGAGTTTTAATTATTTTTATAATTTTGTCTCCTAAATTTATTTTATTTTTCCCATTTAATTTTATTACCTTATAACCTATTTTTTTTAAATGTTCATTACCTTCAATATGATCAATGTGAAGATGAGTGTTTATTACACCAACAATTTTTATTCTTAGTTCTTCAGCTTTTTTTATGTAAATCTCTATGTTTTTAAATGGATCTACAACTAATGCTTCTTTTGTTTTTTTGTTTAGAATTATATACGAAAGATTTCTATCTTTTCCCCCTTCAAAAGGAATTATTTTCATGATGTTATTAATTGAGTATCATTTAAGAAATTAGTGGTTTTTTAATTCAGAAAGATTTAAAGAGGTTAATTTTGGTTTTATTTTATGAAAACACTCGAAGTTAGGGGCAAAATTTTAGAACTTCCTGCTTTTCTTCCAGATGCAACTTTTGGTTGTGTTAGGGGAGTGAGTATTGAAGATTTGAATAATACTGGAATAAGGGGACTTGTTGTTAATACATACCATTTATTTAAACTTAATTTAATAGATGAAATTAGTAAAAATGGTATTGGAGATTATATTGACTTTTCTGGTGTTGTAATAAGCGATTCTGGAGGATTTCAGGTTATGTCTTTAATTCGTGAATTAAGAAGTGGTAAGATAGACGATAGTGGTGTAACTTTCACTTTTGATAATAGAAAGATTATTTTCACTCCTGAAAACTGCATTAAACTTCAGTTTTTAATTGGTAGTGATGTTATTATGTGCCTTGATGATTGCACCTATCCGAATCTTTCTTTTGAAGAACAGAGAAAATCTGTTGAGAGAACTATTTTATGGGCTGCTAGATGCAAGAGAGAATTTGATAAGTTAATTAAAAACTTAAATAAAAATGAGAGGCCTTTGATTTTTGGTATAATTCAAGGAGGAAATAATTTTGAATTAAGGAAAAAATGCGCTTATGAAATTATAAAATTAAATTTTGATGGATATGCATTTGGTGGGTGGCCTGTTGAAAAAGGCGTTTTTTTAAAAGACATATTAAAATATGTTGCTGAATTAATTCCGAAAGAAAAGATAAAATATGCTATGGGAGTTGGAAAACCAGAAGATATTGTTTTTTGTGTAAATTCAGGATATACCTTATTTGACTGCGTTATCCCAACAAGGGAGGCAAGAAACAATAGACTTTATACTTTTAAAAGGAATATTTTTGGAAATATGAAAAAACTTAATGAAAGGGGCAGTTTTTATGAATATGTAAGAATAAGAAATATGAAAAATAAAGAGAATAAAAATCCAATTTCTAAAGTTTGTGATTGTTATGCTTGCAATAATTTTTCAAGAGCAGATATTTACAGATTTTTCAAGAGCAAAAATCCAGAAGGTGTGAGGCTTTCAACAATTCATAATTTAAGATTTTATTCAATGCTTATGGAAAGATTTAGAAAAGATAAATAAGTTAAAATTAAATAGATGCTTTTTATTTAGTAGATAATAAAAATAAAATGAACCTAAATCAGTTTGTTGAAAAAATTTTAAATTCTAAGAAATACAGAAATTATCAGAAAAATTTTGTTAAAAAAATAGTCTTAAAAAATTTGAATAGGCAGGATTGTTTAAAATCAAGTAAGCAAATGATTCATGAAGTTTCTCTTATGTTTAAAGGATTAAATAGAGTAAAAGATATTGAAATGATATGGAAATTTTTTATTAAAAAAACAAATCAGAAAAAAGATAAACTGAATGTTTTAGATTTAGGTGCTGGGAAAGATTGGGAATTTTTTAAATTCATTGTGAATGTAGATTATACTGGAGTTGATATAAGTTTAGAGAAAAATATTATCCAAGACGATATTCTTTCATCTAAGAAGCCATGGACTAAGAAAGATTATGATGTTGTTTTAATGTTGAATTTAATTCCAGTTCTTGAAAAAATAGAAAAGAATTCTGGAATAAAACTCGTAGAACATTGGCTTGAAAAATCAAAATACGTTGTTTTAAGCTTTCCACTTTATTCTATTGGTAGAAAAAAATATATAGGTAACTTTTGGAAAAGTTACATTGAACAAAAAATTAAAAAAGACTATGATATTGTTGGAAGTGAGATTGTTGTTATATTAAATGGCAGAAAATAGAAAAACTATAAATAAAAAAAGAAAAAAAGTTTTGTGCGTTTGTGCTAAAGGAATGAATAGGAGTAAATATCTTGCAGAATATTTAGAAAAAAGAGGATATGAGACAAAATATGGCGGAATTAATTTTTTTGCACCTAATCCTTTAAATAAATTTGTTTTTAAATGGGCAGACATTGTAGTATTTTCAAGAAAGAAGCATTATTTGATTGCAAAGATTAAATACCTGAAAGATTTAAGAGGAAAAAAAATAATTATTCTTGATGTAATTGATAATCCTGCTAAATTATCCAAAATTAATAAGAAATTTACTTCTTTAAGTTATTATGAATTTCAGCGTAATTGGACATATCCAGAATTAAGGAGGCAAATAAAAGAGTATATGCCATTGTAAGATAAATTTTTAATAAATATAGTAATTATTAAGTTTAATGATATGGGGGATAAAACTTTTTATTAAGAAATTAGTTAAGGTTAAATTGTTTGTTTTATTATGGTAAAAAAATTGTCTGTTAAAAAAACAATAAAGAGAAAAAGGACTTTTGTAAAAGATAAAAAGGATATTGATGTTAAATTAATTAAACTTTTAAAATCCGAATTTAAAAACAAGAAAAATCTTAATTCTATCCTTGAAAAAGTTGAGACAGAACAAAGTTTAAGAAAATCAAGAGAATTTTTTTCTTTTTCAAATTCAGATAGTGACGAGATGAAACCCCCAGTTTTGCGACAGAAAACGCCTCTCGTAAATTTTAAAGATGAAACGTTTAATGTTCCTATGGAGTCAGAAAAAAAGAAAATTGTTTCTTATGAATCAGAAAAAAGTGGAGATTATTCTGGCATGCCGGAATACCTCCATAATTCACAAAAAAAATATACGAATTTTGATACTGGGGGGTTTTCTAAGTTTAAAGCCTCTTCTTTTGATAGGAATTTTGGTGAAAGAGTTCTCTTATTCAGGAATCTAGAAATACTTGGAGATAAAATGGAAGATTACCAAATAAATAAAGAAAAGTATAGGATTGAAGATAAAACAGAGGGGAAAAAGAGAAACCTTCCATGGAAGGAACATGACAAATTTTAAATATTCTTTTTTATTCGTTTTATAATGGGAGTATACGAATCCATTTATGAAGGAGGGGGGTATAGTCTTGATTCAAAATATGGAATGTCTCTTTCTGATAGATATCAATCTCCGACACGGAGTTTTGCTCTTGCTCTTGATCCAAGGACAGCTAATCAGCTTAAAGAAACAAGTAATAAATTAAATACAGGAGCAAAACAAGTTGAGTTTCAAGGAACTTTTTCTAAGATTTTTGAATCAATTCCTGAAGGACATTTAGATGAAACGAGAAGACAGGCAAAGCTCGTTGGAGCAAAGATTACGTTTCATGGCCCTTTAGGAGAACCGTCTGGATTTATAGTTGGGCAGCAGGGAGAAACTGAATGGCGAGAGATTAACAGAGTTCATGTTGAAAAGCAGTTTATTCAGGCTGTTGAAAGGGCCCATAAACTTGATCCTAATGGGAATATCATAGTTACTTTGCATTCTACAAATCAGCTTCCGGAAATGCTCCAAAGAGAGAAGATTGGAGGAAAAGAAGTTATAAAATCAATGTTCGTTGTTGATTCAAGAACAGGAAGAGTTGGTCCTTTAAAGGAAGAACAAAAATATTTTCCACAGGAGAAAGGAGAGAAAAAATATGTTTTTAATCCTGAAAATGAATTAAAAAGATTAAATAAAGATGTGTGGCTTAATGAACTGAGGAATGCGGCTTATTATCTTGATTTAAGTGAACGGAGGGCTATTGGGAAACAGATTCCAGAAGAAATTAAATCAATTTATGAAGAAATTGAATCTGGAAAAGCAAAATTTGAAGATGTTGTTCAAAAACATCCGGACTTAAGGGAAGAACTTATGGCAATGAAAGAAGGAAGAAGAGTTGAAGAGATTTATATAAGGAATGCATATCAAGAACTGAAAAAGTTATACGACCAAGCTTATCATAGTGCATTGGAATTAAAAAATGAAAATGATATAAAAAAATTAAATGAATTCAGGGATTTAGTGAATAAAAACTGGGATAAAATTGAAGGTGAAGAGAATAGTATTGAGGTTTTAAGGAAGGTTGTTGAGTCAGGAGTAGATACATTGGAGTCAATAAAGAACCCTCAAATTTTCAAACCATTTCAAGAGTTTGTAATCGAGAAATCATCTGAAACGTTCTCAAATGTTGCCTTGAGTTCATTTAAGAAATTTGGCGATAACTCTCCAATAATAAGTATTGAGAATCCCCCCGCCGGTGAAGGAATAAGTAGGGCCGAAGATATGAAAAAATTAATTGATGAATCAAGAGAGAAATTTTCAGAGAAACTTAAAAAAGAAGGATATTCAAAAGAAGAGGCAAAAAAAATTGCTGAGAAACTTATAGGAGCTACATGGGATGTTGGACATATAAACATGATACGTAGATTTGGATATGAAAAAGAAGATATTCTTAAAGAAGCAAAAATAATTAAGCCATACTTGAAACATATACATCTTTCTGATAATTTTGGATTTGAACATACAGAACTTCCGATGGGAATGGGAAATGTTCCATTAAAAGAAACTGCTAAGATTTTTGGGGATAAATTCAATAAAATTACAAAGGCAATTGAAACAGGAGATTGGTATCAACATTTTCAAATTTCTCCATTTAAATATGAACTTGAAGCTTTTGGTTCTCCTGTAACTTCTGATTTGCTTGATCCAAGGTGGAATCAAATTTCGTGGGGTTATGCTCCTTATTTTGTAGGTTATGGAACAATAAATCCCGATATACATCATTCAATTTATGGAAGAGGATTTGCAAATCTTCCTCAAGAACTTAGCGGACAGATACCTGGAAAAGAGTCATCGAGGGTAACAGGAACTCCTCTTGCTTAGGCAACATTTAAAAAGAATTTTAACCTATTAAGATTGTATATTATTTATGTAAAGAATTGAGGTGATATGACAAAGAAAAAAATTCGAAAAGTTCATAAAAAATCGAGATTAAAATCGAAGAAGAGGGCTTTTTTATCTCCTGATTTAAAAACAGACAAGGAAATAGCTATGGACTTTGCAGTAAAAGCATATGGTAAATTTGATAAACTTATAAAGGCGATAGTTTTATTTGGTAGTACAACAAAAGAGACTGCAACATCAACTTCTGACATTGATATTATTATTATTATTGATGATGCATCAATTAATTGGGACCAGGAATTAATTGCGTGGTATAGAGAAGAACTTGGAAAACTTGCTGCTTTGAATCGATATAAAAAAGAGATTCATATAACAACAACAAAAATAACAACGTGGTGGGGTGATTTAATGAAAGGAGACCCTACTATCATAAATATTTTAAGATATGGAGAAGCGCTTATAGATATTGGGGGGTTTTTTAATCCTATAAAAGCTCTTTTGCTTCAAGGAAGGATTCATTCAACTTATGAAGCAATTTTTATGGCTCTCCAAAGAGCCCCACAGCATTTTCAAAGAAGCAAACTTTCTTCTTTAAATTCAATTGAAGGATTATTTTGGTGTATGGTTGATTCATCTCAGGCTGCATTGATGGCTGCGAATGTGATGCCCCCTTCTCCTGAACATATTCCTCTTGATTTAAAAGAAACATTCGTTGACAAAGGAATGCTTAAAATAAATTATGTTAGTTGGTTTAGAGATTTACTTGTATTACATAAAAGAATTGCACATGGAGAAATTAGGGAGCTTAAAGGTAATGAGATTTCAGAATGGCAAGATAAGACAGAAGAATTTATGAGAGTAATGGCAAAACTTGTAGATGGGTTGATAACTAAAAATAAATAATCAGGCGTTATTATATTCTTTTTTTACTTCTTCCTTATTTTTTTCTCTTTCCTTTTCAATTAAATGCGAAGAATATACTATCCCAAGCCCTCCATAAATTTCTTCTTTTTTATCCTCTGAATTATTAATGTGAAACTCAAGATATTCTTTTAGAAGGTTATTATTAAGAGAATTATCAATCTTAGATTTGTCTTTTTCTTTATTCCCTTTAATATATTCATCTTTATCTTTCACAAAATTAAGGATATATCTTAATTTGTGATAGTCTACACGTTTCTTCATATATTCTTTTATTTTCTCATTTTTTCTTTTATCATTTATTCTTTCAAAAATTTCTTTTATTATTGGATGACTATTTTCAATGTAATACTCTAATTCCCCAGAATTATATTTTGAATTCCATTCATAGTATTTATTTTCATCTTCGATTATATTTTTAAATTTTGCATCTTCTTCTTTTTTACTATATGGAGTCTCAACTAAAACTTCCAATAATTCTGTGCCTTTAAGTTCATTGATTATTTCCTCTTCATTTCCAGTAATTTTCTCTTTAACTTTTTTAGAAGCTCCTTCATATGCTCTTGGAAGATATTTAACAAGCACTTTTGTTAATTCATCTGAGTTAAGTTCTTTTAGCGCTTCAATTTGATCTTCTGATAGTTCTTGACCTTCAGGTATTGAATAAGATAATATGAGGGTTATTAATTCTCTGTCTTTTGATAAATTGAAAATTCCACTCTCTGTAACTCCCTCTTTAGATTCTATTCTTTCAATTAAATTTTTCAATACTCCGGCACTATTTCCATGTACCTTTATTTCTTCTTTAACTATGTTTTCTAAACTCATTTTAATCAAATATTACATTAATTTATGGTATTTAAATCTTTCGATTATGTCTAACTTAATAGTAGTTACAATTAAAATTAATTTGGCTAATCTTTAATCTATATAGACTTTAATTTATACATGCATTTTACTTTATTTTTAATGCCAAAATTTTAATTTAAAAATGTAACTTATTCATTATGTTTTATGAGATTATTATAATATATAAACTAGGATTATATTAGAATAATATGGACAAGACGAAATTAAACACACTCTTTAATATTTTTATTATAATTCTATTTTTTTTAATTATGTCCTATGTTGTTCAAAATGATGTAGAAGGTGTAACTACTTATTTTGATTATGGTTTTTATGGAATGGTTATTTATCTTTTACTTATGATTCTCTCAATAGTTCTTGCTCCTGTAAGTGTTGTTCCTTTAATCCCTCTTGCATCAAGCTTGTGGGGATGGAAGCTGGCAGGGATATTAAATATAATTGGGTGGACTATTGGAGCAGTAATTGCATTTCTTCTTGCAAGGCATTATGGAGTTCCTTTAGTTAGTAAATTTCTCCCAATGAAACAAATTTATAGTTTTGAAAAGCTTATACCTGAAGAGCATATTTTTTGGAGTGTTGTATTTCTAAGAATGGTAGTCCCTGTTGATGGATTAAGCTATTTTTTAGGATTGTTTAGTAAAATGAAATTAAAATCTTTTACTTTAGCGACAATAATTGGGATTACCCCATTTTCTTTTATTTTAGCTTATGTAGGTACAATTTCCTTTCAATATCAGATTTTATTTTTAAATTTTGCATTAACTTTTCTTCTTATAGGTTTGTTGATTTTTTTCTATAGAAAAAAAATGAAAGAAACAAGAAGAAAGTCAAATTAATGTTTTTTTAAATTTTGTAAGAATATAATATAGAAATCTTTAAATATACATATGTTTTTAACTATCATATGATAAATAAAAACATATTAAATAATACAAAACATTATGGTATATTTGAAGAAGAAATTTATGAAGCTTATAAAATATTTTTTGGAACTCTTGTTTCAGGACCAAGACTTAAAATAATAAATTTATTAAGAAAAGGAAGAAAAAATGTATCTGAAATAATGTATGGACTAAATATGGACCAAACGATTGTATCACATAATCTTTCAAGACTTAAAAATTGCGGATTTGTTGTTTATGAAATTGAGGGGAAATATAGGTATTATAAATTAAATGAAAAGACAATAAAACCTCTGATGGAAATAATTGAAAAACACATGGCTGAAAACTGCATTCATATATTGAAAAAAATGAAATTGAAGAGGGGTAGTAAAAATGAAAACTGATACCAATACTATTATAATTTTGGTGATAGTTGTTCTCATAGTCTTATTTATGTTCGGAGGATTTGAGGTTATTGGATTTGATGGGGCGGGGGGAATGATGGGTTGGATGTTTGGATATAACATGATATTCTGGCTTTTTATGTGGGTAATTATGATGGTTTTTTGGATATTAGTTATAATTGCACTTTTGCTTTGGATATTATGGCTTATAAAACAATTACAAAAAAATTAAAATAAAATGGCAGTTAAAGAGAGTAAGGATAAATGTTATTATTGTGGAGAGTGTAAACTGGCATATAGAAATAAGAAAAAGGCTTACGAATGTGAAAGATGGTGTAAAAAGTATAAATCATGTAATCTAAAAATAACAAAAAATTCATTATATTTTAAAAAAATTTAAAATGAAAAAAAGAAAACTAAACATATATGGCATGCATTGTGCAAGCTGTGCTGGAAATATTGAGAGAAGCATTTCAAAGATTCCTGGAGTAAAAAATTGTTCTGTAAGTCTGATGACGAAAAAAGGTATTGTTGAATGCGACGACAAAGTCAGTGACGAAGAACTTAAGAAAGCTGTAGCGAGAGTTGGATATAAAGTGGTTTCTGTTGAATAATATGGAAAAAAAAATTAAAAATTTAAAGGGAAGATTAGAAAAGATTTATGTTCTGGATAAGGATTTAATTGGAATTATAATTCCTATTTTTATAAATATATTTAGGATAAAAATTACATGAATACTTATGAGACTTATAAATCTAGAAGAAATCATAGGCATAATCCTAGGGTCTACGAAAATTTTGAAGAGATTGAATTAGAGAAATGGAGAAAAAAATTAATTGGGGCGTGGATATTTACAATTCCTATATTAATCTTAATGTTTTTTGAAAGAGTTCTTAAAATAAGCATTATTCCGGAACAATTTTTAATCCCTATTTTTTTAATTTTTGGGTTTCCAATTATATTTATCTTTGGATTTGAAACACTAAAGATGGGATTAAGAGGTTTTTACACTTTTTATTTTAACATGGATTCATTAATTGCTCTTGGAACATTTATTGCGTATTTGACTGGATTGTTCAGTTATTTTCAGTTTGTTGAAGATTATTCTGGCGTTTCAAGTATGATTATGACTATTTTTATTACAGGAAAGTACATTGAGACTAAAGCAAGAGGAAAGGCAAGTTATGAAATAAAAAAATTAATGGAAATCGGAGCTAAAAAAGCCCGTATTTTAAGAGGGAATAAAGAACTTGAAGTTGATATTTCTGAAGTTAAGCTTGGGGATGTTATGATTATAAGACCTGGAGAAAAAATTCCCACTGATGGAACTATCATTAAAGGAGAGAGTTCTGTTGATGAGTCAATAGTGACAGGAGAGAGCTTACCTGTTGATAAAGTGAAAGGAGATAGAGTTATAGGAGCTACTTTAAATAATTATGGGATTTTATATGTTAAAGCTGAAAGAGTAGGAAAAGAAACCTTCCTAGCACATATAATCGAACTTGTTGAAGAGGCTCAAAGCACGAAGATTCCAATACAAAAAATTGCGGATAGAGTGACGAACATTTTCGTCCCTTCTATTCTTTTAGTTGCAGTTTTTTCTTTTACTATGTGGTTGTTTTTTTCCGGTGAATTAAGTAAGTCTTTAGGAGTTGCTATTTCTGTTTTAGTAATCGCATGTCCATGTGCATTGGGGCTTGCTGTTCCGATTGCATTAATGGTTGGTTCTGGAATGGGCGCTAAAAGGGGAATACTAATAAGAAAAGGAGAAGCAATACAAACAATGAATAAGATAAAGATAATTGTCTTTGATAAAACAGGAACAATTACAAAAGGCATGCCGGAAGTAACCGATGTTTTTTCAAAAATAAATGAAAGTGATTTCTTTAAAATAGTTGGAAGTATAGAAAATTTAAGCGAACATCCTATAGCAAAAGCAATTGTTAAAAAAGCTGATTTAAAAAAATATCAAAAAGTTATGGGATTTAGAATTTTAAGAGGAAAAGGAGTTGAAGGAAAAATAAATAATAAAAAAATATTAATCGGAAATAAAATTTTAATGGATGAAAATAAAATTAATTTTAGAGAATTTGGAAAGAGAATATCTAAATACGAATCTGAAGGAAAAACTACTATGATTGTTTCTGAAAATAATAAAGTTATAGGGTTAATTGCAGTTTCAGATCCTGTAAAAGAGGATTCAAAAAAGGCGATAGGTATCCTTAACAATATGGGATATAAAACATTTATGATTACAGGAGATAATGAAAAGACAGCATGGGCAATTGCCTCTCAGGTTGGAATAAAAAATGTTATAGCGAATGTTCTTCCTGAAAGCAAGGCAAAAAAAGTTGAAGAATTACAGAAAGGGAACATGGTTGCTTTTGTGGGAGATGGAATAAATGACGCCCCTGCACTAAAACAAAGCAATGTTGGAATTGCAATGGGTTCAGGAACAGACATAGCAATAGAATCGGGAGATTTAGTTCTTGTGAAGGGTTCGTTGATGGGAGTTGTTGAAGCCGTAAATTTGTCTAAAAAAACATTTATAAAAATAAAGCAGAATTTATTTTGGGCATTTGCCTACAATACTATTGCTATTCCATTGGCAGTAGCAGGAGTCTTGCATCCATTAGTTGCAGAGATTGCAATGGCCCTATCATCTATAAGTGTCGTTATAAATGCAAATCTTTTAAGAAGAAGTAAAATATAAAAAATACATATCGTAAGTGAGATTGAAATGAAAATAAAAAGATTCATCAAAGAACTTAACGGGAGTAGAGTAGAGGGAGAATTGATTAAAACTATCTTTTATTCTTTAATTACTTCATTTTCAATACTTGGGAGTTTATATTATTTTAAATTTAGGTTTATAGAGAATTTTATGTCTAATTATGGTTTTTCTTTATTTTTTGTTGCATTAAGTTATTCACTTATCGTTCCTGTAATAAGACAAGTAAGAGCTTATTGTGAACTTCCATGCATGACGGGAATGATGGTTGGAATGACAATTGGGATGATATCCGGATTTTTATCAGGTTTTTTTATTGCTTCTACAAATGGAATGTTTATTGGAAGTATTTTTGGAATAGCTGTTGGAATTATTCTTGGAGTATTAAATGGAAAATGTTGTGGAATTATGGGGATAATGGAAGGTTTAATGGCTGGATTTATGGGAGGGTTAATGGGAGCTATGACTGCTTTTATGCTTTTCAATGATAATCTTAAACAGGCTACTATAATTATTTTTTTAATATCTGGAGTAATAATGTTCTCTCTTAATTATATGATTTACAAAGAAATGGAAAAAGAAGAAGCAAAAAAACGTGAAGATTACTCATGGACAATTGCGTTGACATTAGTATTAATCTCAATAACTACGTGGCTTATGGTGTATGGTCCAAGAAGTGAAATTTTTGGATAAAGAAAAAAAATATAAACTTAATATTATTATGAAAAGTATGAAGAATACAACAATTATTCTTTTTATTTTTGCACTCGTTTTTTTAATTGGGGGATTTGTTTTTTTAAGTGAAAAAAAAGTAGTTTCAGCGGGAGAAATTGTTAGAGAAGAAGAAATTTTGAATGGCGAGATGCAAAAAGTTGTTTTAAGCCAGGAAGGACTTAATTATAAAGATGTTTATGCAGAACCTGGAAAGCCTATTTCTATTACTGCAGATAATTCTGTTAAAGGATGTTTGAGGGCAGTTGTTTTTGATATTAATGGAAAAAAATATTCAAAAATTTTGCAAACTTCATCAGATATTTTAGAATTGCCATCCCTTTCTCAAGGTACATATACCTTTTCATGTTCAATGGGTATGGGCTACGGAAAGCTCATTGTTAGATAATGAAATTTCTTATTAAAAAACCCTATATTTATTTTGTAACAGGAATTTTTTTCTTTTATTTAGTCTTGAATTTTTTATTAAGTGGTTTTTATTCTACAATTCCATTAATACTTAAATATTCTAATACCATTAATTGGTTAAAACTTGGGACTTCATTAGTAATGACGTTATTGATTGGTATTTTAGTTTCATTAAATTCTGTTTTAATTTTTATTAAAATTAAAAAAAAAGTTGAATGTAAAAAAGAGATTGCTTTAAATTTCACAGGGGCTGTTGGAGGCTTAATTGTGGGCGTATGTCCTTTATGTATCACTGGAGTTTTTCCTATTATCTTAGGATTAATAGGAATTTCTTTTTCATTTGCTACTCTGCCATTTGAAGGCTTGGAAATACAAGTATTGATTTTTTTAATTCTTCTTATTGGATTTATAATTTTGAAAAAAGAAAACTAAATACATATTTCAAAAGATGTTTTAACTTATAGCAATCTTTTTAAAAGATTTAGATGTTGGATTTTGATGATAAATGAGAAGATAATTTTAATTTTTGCATTATGTTTTGTCTTTTTCATGGGTTTTTCACTTGTAATGGCAGTCCATAAACCATCTCATGAAATTAACTCCAATAATGAAACTGGTTCATATATAAGATATGGTTTATGTGTAAAAAATGCGACAATGGAAAAAAATTCATGTTACAAAGAAACACAAAATAAATATAAATTGTGCCGAGATGATGTTATTTTTTTAAGAAAAAATTCTGACATTGAAAACATAAGTACAATTAATACAACAATAATTAATCTTACAGAAATATCAGAAATAAACAAGAAAGTTCTGAAAAACTTACTTAATTTTTGCAGATTGGAATATAAAGAAGAATTGAAATTATGTAAAGAGGAGTTTAAAGAAAATAGAACTCAATGTTTTGAAAAAGAGTCACATAACACTGATAAGTAGTTAGAAATATTTAAATAGTTGTTATTTCTAAAATTAGGGAAATATACAATTTGATTGATATAATTAAAGAAGAGATACAATATGTTGTATGTTTACCTATAATAATGAAGTGCACTTTTTGCCAGCATCATGAAACTAAGGTAACTAACAAGAGAGATACTTATGATGGAACAAGAAGAAGGCGCGAGTGTCTGAAATGTAAAAGAAGATTTACAACTTATGAAAAAATAGAACCTATTGAAAGATATGTCATTAAAAAAGATGGGCGGAGGGAAAGATTTGAAAGAGATAAAGCTTTCCTTAGCATAATAAAAGCATGTGAAAAAAGAAATATATCACATGAGAGTGTTGATAAAACTATAAGAGAACTTGAAGAAAAAGTACTTCAGAAAAATAAGGAAATTCCAACAAAAAAAATAGGGGAGTTTATAATGAAAAAGCTGAAAAAAATGGACAAAGTTGCATACATCAGATTTGCTTCAGTTTACAGAGATTTTGATGATGTTTCAGATTTTAAAAATATATTAAATGAAGTTAAATAATGTGACATGGTTGAATTAATGGTTATTAAAAGGAATGGAAATGTTGTTGATTTTGATATTGAAAGAATAAAAAATGCGATTATTAAGGCAATAAGGGCAAGTGAAAAAGAAATCCCTGAGAATACTATAAACGAGATTGTTTCAGATATATATGCTGAAATTAATGATAGGTTTATTGAATTTTACCCAAATGTTGAAAATATCCAAGATATTGTTGAAAAACATCTTATGAGAAGAGGGTTATATGAAATTGCAAAGAACTATATTTTATATAGAGCTGAAAGGCAGAAAGCTCGTGAAGCAGAGAAACAAAAAATAATTGAGAAAACACTTTTGGGAAAACTTACTATTAGAAAAAGAGATGGAAGAATTATACTTCTGGATATAAATAAATTAAGAAAGACTATTGAAAGAGGGATAAATGGTTATGAAAAAGAAGTATCTGCTGATTTAATCCTTAAAGAACTTATGAAAAATTTATTTGATGGAATGACAACTGAAGATATTGATAGGGCATTGATTATTTCTACAATTCCTTTTATTGAAAAGCATTATTCCTATAGCAAAGTTGCGGCGCAGTTTTTTCTTCAGAAAATTTATAAAGAAGTTATTCAGGAGTCAATAAACTCAGAGAATATAGATGAAAAATACAGGACAGCATTTATCAAAAATTTAAAAATTATGGTGGAAAATAATTGTTTGGATAAGAGGCTTCTTGATTTTGACCTTATAGCATTAACTAAAGAAATTAATATAGATAGAGATAATTTTTTTGATTACATGGGTATAGAAACTTTATATGATAGGTATTTTATTAAAATTAACGGGAGAAGACTTGAAACTCCACAAGCTTTTTGGATGAGGGTTGCTATGGGTTTAGCTTTAAATGAAAAAGATAAGAATTTGAGAGCGGTGGAATTTTATAATGTATTATCAACTTTTAGGTTTATTTCCTCGACTCCGACACTGTTCAATTCTGGAACTTTAAATCCTCAATTAAGTTCGTGTTTTCTGACAACTATAGAGGACAGTTTACAGCATATTTTTAAATGTCTTAGTGATAATGCACATCTTTCAAAATGGTCCGGGGGGTTGGGAAATGACTGGACAAATATAAGGGGTACAGGAGCTTTGATTAAGTCTAGTGGAGTTGAATCTCAAGGGGTTATTCCTTTTTTAAAAATAGCAAATGATGTTACTATTGCAATAAATAGGAGCGGAAGGCGAAGAGGTGCAACCTGCGCTTATTTAGAAACTTGGCATTTAGATATCGAAGATTTTATTGATTTAAGGAAAAACACAGGTGATGAAAGAAGAAGAACACATGATATGAATATAGCGAATTGGATTCCGGATTTATTTATCAAAAGAGTTCTTAATGATGAGCCATGGACTTTATTCTCTCCTGATGAAACCCCAGAATTGCATCATCTTTATGGAAGGGAATTTGAAAAAAAATACTTTGAATATGAAAAAAAAGCGCAAAATGGAGAATTAAAAAAGTATAAAACTATCTCGGCGTTGAAGTTGTGGAGGAAGATGCTTTCAATGCTTTTTGAAACAGGACATCCGTGGATAACTTTTAAAGATCCATGTAATATTCGTTCTCCTCAAGACCATTGTGGAGTTATTCATTGCTCAAACTTGTGCACTGAAATTACATTAAACACAAGTGCTGAAGAGACAGCTGTATGTAATCTTGGAAGCATAAATCTTGCAAGACATATTAAAGATGGCAGTATTAGTGAGGAGCTTTTAGCTGAGACAATAAGAATAGGCGTGAGAATGCTTGATAATGTAATTGACATATGCTTTTATCCGACGGAGGAAGCAAAATATTCAAATTTAAAACATAGACCAATAGGACTTGGAATAATGGGTTTGCAGGATATCTTGTTTATGCTAAGAATTCCATTTGAGTCTTCGGCAAGTCTTGAATTTAATGATAAATGCATGGAGTTTATTTCATATTATGCAATCCTTTCATCGTCAGAACTTGCAAAAGAGAGGGGAAAATATGGGAGTTACGAAGGAAGTAAATGGTCGAGAGGAATTTTTCCTATAGATACACTAAAATTGCTTGAAGATGAAAGAGGGATACCTTTGGAAATCTCAAAATCAGAGTCTCTTGATTGGAGTTTAGTTAGAGAACACGTTAAAAGATATGGAATGAGAAATTCAAATGTCATGGCAATTGCACCGACTGCAACAATTTCAAATATCGTTGGATGTTATCCTTGTATAGAACCAATTTATAAAAATATTTACGTTAAAGCAAACATAAGTGGTGAATTTACCATTGTAAATAAATATCTTATGAAAGATTTGATTGAAAGAAATTTATGGAATGATGATATGCTTGAACAGATTAAATATTGTGATGGGAATATTAGTTTTATAACTAATATTCCGGACGATCTAAAAATTCTTTATAAAGAAGCTTTCGATATTGATCCTATTTTTGCATTGAAGTTAACAGCAGTTCGTGGTAAGTGGATAGACCAATCCCAGAGCCATAATGTTTTTATTAAGGGAGTAAGTGGAAAACTACTACATGAGGTTTATATAACTGCATGGAAATATGGATTGAAAACAACTTATTATTTAAGGACACTTGGAGCTTCACAAGCAGAAAAGACAACCATAAGTTCAAAGAATTTAACATCAAGTACTAAGAGAAATATAACTTCTGAGATTAGAATTACAGAACGTAATTTAGAAGATATAAAAATTCAACCAATTCCAATCAACAAAGTTCTTCCAAAAATGGAGAATATTATTTCGTCGGATAAAATAGATAGTAGAAATCTGAATAGTTTTTCTGTAGATGGTAATTTTAATCTTACTGATAAAAGCTCTGCAACAGAAGTTAAAAAAATCTGCAATTTATATGATCCTGATTGCGAAGCTTGTCAGTAGTTAATTCAGTTAATGAGTAGAAGAAAAATAAAAAGTTAAAAAATGAATTAAAATGACAATAATAAATAATCCTAAGACAGACCCCAATAAAATACTTCCAATAAAGTATCTGTGGGCAAGGAAACATTATAAGGATGGAGTTGCCAATAATTGGGTTCCTGAGGAGATTCCGATGCAGGATGATGTTGAGATGTGGAAGTCTAATAAACTTACTAAAGAAGAAAGAAAATTGATATTGTGGAATCTTGGATTTTTTTCGACGGCAGAATCTCTTACAGCAAACAATATTATTCTTGCTGTTTATAGGCATGTGACAAATCCAGAATGTAGGCAATATCTTTTAAGACAGGCGTTTGAGGAGGCAATACATACTGATACTTTTATTTACTGCTGTGATACTCTTGGACTTGATCCAGATGAAATTTATAATATGTATAAGACAATTCCTTCAATAAAAGAAAAAGACGATTTTGTGGTTGAACTTACTAAGAATATATTTGACCCACATTTTGAAACTAATGGGATTGAAAATATAAAGAAATTTATTCATGATTTAATAGGATATTATATTATAATGGAAGGGATTTTTTTCTATGCTGGTTTTGCAATGATGTTGGCTTTGAAAAGACAACATAAGATGGTTGGAATAGGAGAACAATTTGAATTTATTATGAGGGATGAAAGTTTGCATCTTGCTTTTGGAAGAGATTTGATTAATACAATAAAATCTGAAAATCCAGAGATATGGGATAAGAAATTTTGTGAAGAGATTATAGGTTTGATTAAAAGGGCTGTTGAACTTGAAAAAATTTACGCTCGTGATGCATGTCCTTCTGGAGTTCTTGGAATAAATGCTTCTGTTTTCTGCGATTATGTTGAATATATGGCAGATCGCCGTTTGGAAAGCATAGGACTTCAAAAACAATATAATAAAGGAAATCCATTTCCTTGGATGTCCCAGAGTGTAGATTTGAATAAAGAAAAGAATTTCTTTGAAACGAGAGTTACAGAATATCAGACAGCAGGAAATCTTGTATGGGATTAGAATAGTCAAAGTGTTATTAACTATATTTAATTTACTCTCGTTTTTTGTAATTCATCACACAATTATAATTATTTAATTAAAAGGAAAATAATTCCATTGGATAAAATTAATGTAAGGTAAAAGTTTATTTATAATAAGGGATATCCTTATCTTCTCATTATTTAATTTTAAAAGCAAAAGAATTTAAAAAGATAATTTCTCTTTTATAAATATTATTCAGGATCCATAGCTCAGTCCGGTTAGAGCACTGGCCTTTTAAAGCAAATACGCTCTTTTGATTTAGAGTTTAAAGAAAGCCAGGTGTCGGGGGTTCAAATCCCCCTGGATCCATTTAATAAATTATATTACTCATTAGTACTAAATTAGATTGATGTAATGAATAGAAACATTTAAAAGCAAACTTTTGATAATATTTAGTATCACAAAGTTGTAAATCCTTTGGAAATAAAAATTAAACTAATCCGTTAATTAAATATGCATATCTTTCAGCCAAAACATTTGAAATTAAGCAAAAAAGAAGAAGAACAATTATTATTAAAATTAAATATTTCTAAAACACAACTTCCGAAGATAAAAAAGGAAGACCCTGCACTTCCTGACAAATGTGAAATAGGAGATATAATAAAAATTGAGAGGAAAGATAATGAAAATACTTTTGAATATTTTAGAGTTGTAATATAAGATGTATAACGGGCTTAAGCTTAATCTGAAAAATGATGAACATATCATTATTCGTAGATATCTTGCTGAAAATTCTCTTGTTGAATCAAATCTAATTTCATTTAATAATTTTATAGAAAAAAGGATGCAGGAAATTGTTGATGAGATTTCTGAAAGTATTGAAAATTATGATATAGAAATAAAACTTGGCAAGATTAAAATTGGAAAGCCAAATATCATTGAATCTGATGGAAGCACAAGTATGGTAACTCCTGCAGAAGCAAGATTAAGAAATTTAACTTACTCTGCTCCTATTTTTCTTGAATTATCAATAAAGCAGGAAGGACAAGTTGAAAGTCAGGAAGTGGAAATTGGAAGAATTCCAATAATGGTAAAAAGTAAGGTATGTAATCTTTTTAATATGTCTAAGAAAGAACTTGAGGAGAACTATATGGACCCGCAGGATCCTGGAGGTTATTTTATTATTAATGGTAATGAGAGGATAATGGTTATGACAGAAGATCTTGCAGCAAATCAGCCTTTTTTTGAAATTATTAAAGATAAACCAACTTTGAGGCTTTTTTCATCAAGAGGAGCATATAGGATTCCTATAACTATCACTGAATCAAACGAGGGGATTATTGAAGTTTCATTTTCGAGATTTAAGAATATTCCCGCGATTATAATTATGAAAGCACTTGGATTAATGAAAGAAGCAGATATTGCAAAATATGTTGGAATCGAGAATGATACAATGATTGTAAATATTTATGAATTTGCGAAAATATCTTCTCAAGATGAAGCAATGATGTATATTGCAGAAAAAACTTCTGTTCAGGGAACAAAGAAGGAAATACTTGATAGAATAAAACAAAGACTTGATTCATATTTTCTTCCGCATATAGGACTAAAAAAAGATAAGAGAGTTGATAAGGCAGTGAATTTATGCAAACTAATAAAACAGTTTCTTCTCTTTAAAGAAAATACAAAGCTCGTAGTTGATAAAGACCATTATTCAAATAAGAGAGTTAGGCTTTCAGGAGATTTGCTGAGTGATTTATTTAGAGTTAATCTTAATATTTTAGTTAGAGACATAAGCTATTCAATACAGAAAACACTTAAAAGAAAAAAATTTTTTAGTATAAAAACAATTGCGAAATCAACTTTATTTTCCCATAGAATAAAATCTGCGATTGCAACAGGAGCTTGGATAGGGGAAAAGAAAGGAATTACTCAAAATATGGATAAAACAAATTATATGTCTATCCTTTCACAGCTCCAGAAAGTCTCATCAACTCTGGCGGGCGAACAAACTAATTTTCTTGCAAGAACGCTTCATCCAACACAATATGGAAGGTTTTGTCCAATAGAGACTCCAGAAGGAACTGAAATAGGACTGAGAAAAAATCTTGCTTTAATGGCGAAAATATCGACGAGAATAGATATTGATGAAAATGTATTTTTCAAAGAACTTGAAAAGCTTGGACTTTCAAAAGAACATGGAAACTATGATGTTTTTATGAATGGTATTTTTATAGGTAGTGTTGAAGATTACAACAATTTTATTTCAGTTTTTAGAGAAAGAAGAAGAGAAGGAAAAATTCATGTAGACATGAGTATAAGATTTGACAAAAAGTACCAGGAGATTATAATATTATCGGATACGGGAAGAGTTCTTAGGCCTTTAATTATTGTTGAAAATGGAATACCGAGATTTACTGAAGAACATATAGATAAATTAAAGAGAGGAAATATAAATTGGAATGATTTAATAAAAGAAGGAATTATTGAATATGTTGATGCTTCAGAGGAGGATAATCTTTTTGTTGCTTTAGATAAAAATGATTTGACTAAGGAACATACACATTTGGAAATTGATAATGTTGCTTTTTTAGGACCGATAACAAGTTTAGTAAGTTTTGGTAATCACGACCAGTCTTCAAGATTGATAAGGGGGAGCAAGACTCAAAAACAGGGATTGGGTTTATATGCTGCAAATTATCTTGTTAGAGTTGATACAGATGTTTCTATTCTTCATTATCCTCAACAGCCAATAGTCAGGAGTTTTGTTTATGATGCTCTTAATGTTTATCCTGTTGGGCAGAATATTGTTGTTGCTGTAATGACTTATGATGGATATAATATGGAAGATGCTCTCGTTGTAAATAAAGCAAGTGTTGATAGGGGTTTTGGAAGAAGCACTTACTTTAGACCATACACCTCTATTGAATTAAATTATGCTGGGGGATTGGCTGATGAAATTACAATTCCTACAAAAGATGTTTCAGGGTATAGGACAGAGGAATCATATCGTTATCTTGAAGAGGATGGTATTGTTTACCCAGAAGCTCAAATTAATTCAGGGGAAGTGATAATAGGAAAAGTTTCTCCACCGAAATTTCTTTCTGAGGCTCGTGATATAAGTATTAGGGCAAAAAAAGAATCAAGTTCTGTTATGAGGCAGGAAGAGAAAGGGATTGTTGATGCAGTTTTTATTACTTTAGATGAGGATGGGAATAGACTTGTACAAGTGAGAATTCGTGATCCAAGAATTCCCGAACTTGGAGATAAATTTTCTACAGCACATGGACAAAAAGGAGTTATTGGAGCAATTGTTCCTGAAAATGATATCCCATTTACTTCTCGTGGAATAAAACCAGATATTATCTTTAATCCTCATGGAATTCCTGGAAGAATGACAGTAGGATATCTGCTTGAATTGATAACAGGAAAAATTGGATGTCTTAAAGGAGAGATAATGGATGGCACGTCATTTACAAAAAGAGATGTAAAAGATTTTGAAAAACAACTTAAGGAACTTGGGTTTAGATATGATGGAAAAGAAATAATGTATCATCCAATTACTGGAAAGAGGATGGATTCAAAAATTTATATTGGGAATATGTATTATCTTAAGTTAAAGTATATGGTAAGTAATAAAATGCATGCGCGTGCATCTGGAAAAGTTGCACTTCTTACACGTCAACCTATTGAAGGAAGGGCAAGAGGAGGAGCTCTTAGACTTGGAGAAATGGAACAACAGGCGCTTGTAGCTCATGGAGCGTCATTGCTTTTGAAAGAAAGATATGATTCTGATAAGGTTGTAATAAGTGTTTGTTCTAAATGTGGAACTCTCGGAATAAAAGATAATTTAAGAAGAAAAACCTATTGTCCTTTATGCGGAGGGACTGATGTTGAAGATGTTGAAGTTTCTTATGCTTTCAAACTTTTAGCAGAGGAACTTTTGGGAATGCATATTAAAACTAAATTTGAACTTAAAAATAAATATGAGGAATAAATGCAAGAGAAAAAATCCAATACATGTAAATTTGTAGTATTAGAGAATGGTTATTTGTTATGTTCAATAGAAAGATTGTATTATATTGGTAAGACAGAATTAATTATAAAAGGAAAAAAATAAATGGGGCCAATAAAAAAACAAATAAAAGCTTTGCAGTTTTCTCTTCTTTCTCCTGAAGAGATAAAAAGATTGAGTGCTGCAAAAATTATTACTCCAGAACTTTATGATATGGATGGTTATCCCGTTGATGGCGGACTTATGGATTTAAGACTTGGGGCTATTGATCCTGGTGTAAGATGTAGGACGTGTGGAGGGAGATTGAAAGAATGTCTTGGACATCCTGGAGCAATTGAACTTGCCCGTCCAGTAATCCATGTAAATTATGTCCCTACAATTTATATGTTTTTGAGAAGTTTCTGTAAAGAATGTGGTAAAATCCTTCTTAAAGAGAGTGATATAGAAAAACTTTCACTTGCTCAGAGAATAAAAAAATCAAAAGATGCAAAGAAATGTTTCTTTTGTGGGGCGGTTCAAGATAAAATAAAAATCGAAAAACCAACTACATTTCTACTTGGAAAGAAAAGAATTTTTCCAACTGGAATAAGAGAGATTCTTGAGAGAATTCCAGATGAACATGTTAGAATTATAGGAGTATCTCCTGAAACTTTTAGACCTGAATGGGCGATTTTAACTGTTCTTTTAGTTCCAAGCGTTACTGTTAGGCCAAGTATAACTTTAGAGTCAGGAGAAAGAAGTGAGGATGATTTAACTCATAAACTTGGAGATATTATAAGGAGCAATCAAAGACTTTGGGAAAATCTTAATGCGGGTGCTCCTGAAGTTATAATAGATGATTTGTGGGATTTATTACAATATCATATAACAACTTTTTTTGATAATACAATATCAAGAATTCCTCCAGCAAGACATAGAAGTGGACAGCCACTAAAAACAATTACTGAAAGAATCAAAGGTAAAGAGGGAAGAATAAGGCATAATCTTGCGGGGAAGAGAGTTAATTTTTCGTCTCGAACTGTTATCTCTCCAGATCCGTCGTTAAAAATAGATGAGGTTGGAATTCCTTATGAAATAGCAGAAATTTTAACAGTTAATGAAGAAGTTACGACTCTTAATATTGAGTCATTAAAAAAATTAATTATGAATGATGGATACCCTGGAGCAAATTATATTATAAGGCCCGATGGAAGAAGAAAAAGAATAAGTAAAGAACTAAAGGCTGAAATTATTGAAGAACTAAAACCAGGATATTTTGTTGAACGCCATCTTAAGGATGGGGATATAGTTCTTTTTAATAGACATCCAAGTCTTCATAGAGGAAGTTTAATGGCTCATTATGCAAAAATACTTCCATATAGAACATTCAGAATGCATCCTGCAGTTGTGTTTCCATATAATGCTGATTTTGACGGAGATGAAATGAATGTGCATATCCCTCAAACAGAGGAGGCAAGAGCTGAGGCAAGAATTCTTTTAAATGTAAATAGAAATTTAATAAGTCCAAAGAATAACACAAATTTAATAGGGACAATATCAGATGCTATTACAGGGAATTATCTTCTTGGAAAAAATAAATTTACAAGAGATGAGGCTCATCAACTTCTTTTTAATGCTGGAGTTATTAAAGTATTAAATAAGGAAGTAATTAGCGGAAAAGAGTTATTTATTGGAGTCCTTCCAAATGTTAGCAAATCACTTATTTCTGAAATTGAAAAAAATGAACTTATAGATGAATATACTTTTGGTGTTGAAAATGATAAAATTACAAGGCAGATTGATGTGGAAATAGGACGTGAAAAAGCCATGGAGGCAATTTTAAGGGCTTTTATTCTTGGGACAAGCTATCTTTCAAGAAATGGATTTACAATTTCGCTTGATGATATTAATGTCACCAAGAAAATAAAAGATAAAACAAATGAAATAATTAGGGATGGCGAAATTAAGACGGATAAGATAATTGCTGATTATAATCAAGGTAGACTTGAGATTATTCCTGGTAAAACAATTGAAGAGTCAAGGGAAATTAAAATACTTCAGACTCTAAATGAGATAAGGACAAAAATTGGAAAAATTGTTAAGGAGGAATTTCCTAGTGACAAGTCAGTTAATAACATGATAGTGTCTGGTTCTGGGGGGAATATGCTTAATATAACACAGATTGCATGTTCAGTTGGACAGAGGTCTTTGTGGGATGAGAGAATTAGTCATGGATATTTAAACAGAACGCTTTCTTGTTTTAAAGAGAATGACCTCTCCCCGAAAGCGCGAGGATTTATATATTCTTCATATATTGATGGGTTAAACCCACACGAATTTTTCTTTGATGCGATTACTGGAAGAGATGGACTTATGGATACTGCTTTGAGAACTCCAAAGTCAGGATATTTATATAGAAGACTTGCTAATGCTATGCAGGATTTAAGGGTGGAATACGATGGTACTGTTAGAGATGCTGTTGGGCAAATAATTCAATTTCAATATGGAGATGATGGTATTGATGTTTCAGGAATACATTTAAAAAAGAAAGTTTCTCCTGGAGAAGCAATTGGGATTGTTACTGCACAGAGTTTTGGTGAATCATCTACGCAAATGACACTTAATGTATTTCATTTTGCCGGAGTTCAGGAAATGCAAATAACTCTTGGACTTCCAAGACTTATAGAAATTTTTGATGCAAGAAAGACTCCATCCACTCCAGCTATGGAAATTCATCTTGATAGAGAATATAATGATGAGAAAAATGCTAAAATAATCGCTGAAAAAATAAAAGAAATTAAGTTTAAAGAAATTCTTTCTGAAGCAAAGATTAATTTTTCTGATAAGAAAATAGAATTTGTAGTTAATCCAAAATCACTTAAATCAACTCATATTGGAATCCAGGCAATTTCAGAAAAACTTTCTGGAAATTATAAACTTATTGTTAGGGATAATTCAATAATTGTTAGTGCAAGTAATGTTAACTTTAAGGAATTATATAAATTGAAGGAGAAAATTAAAAATACAACAATTTCTGGAATAAAGGGAATATCTCAAATACTTATTGTAAAGCGTGATAGGAATTTTGTAATTCTTACTTCTGGCTCAAATTTAAAAGAAGTTGTTGCACTGAAAGGTATTAATAAAGAGAGAACAATAACAAATAATATTTATGAGATGGCTGACGTTTTTGGAATTGAAGTCGCTCGAAATTCCATAATAAATGAAATCGAAAAAGTTCTTGGTTCGCAAGGATTAGATATTGATAAGAGACATTTGAAACTTGTAGCTGATTCAATGACTGTCGATGGGGAAATTCATGGTATGACAAGGATGGGGATAATTGCAAGAAAATCTAGTATTCTTGCAAGAGCAAGTTTTGAGACTCCAATAAAACATTTTGTTAATGCAACTCTCAAAGCAAGTAAAGATGAACTTTTAAGTGTTATAGAAAATATAATTCTTAATCAGCCAGTTCCAGTTGGGACAGGCCTTCCTGGACTGATGGTAAAGATTACAGGCCCATTAGCCAAAGAAGTAAAAACTGACAAAAAGAAAAAATGACTAAAAAATTTAATGTTATCCTTTGGAAAATTAAAGGAGGAGATTTAAAGAAAAATAGGATTATTTAATCCAAATAAAATTTATAGAAATGTTCTTAATATTGCTAATAGAAGAATAAAATTTTTAAGGATGTAAAAAATCAAAAGAATCAAAACAATAATTTTATAAATGTAATATTTTTAATAAATAAAACAAAGTTGTTCTTAACGATGATTAAAACAATTGACATGCAAGTTATGAGGTATATAAATTTATTTGCAAAAATAAGCAAAATCTCTCCAAAACATTGCTTTCTTTATAATAATGTAGTTATCTTTGTTGTTCCCGAAACAAAAGTTTCACAAGCAATAGGTGAAAACGGAAAAAATATAAGGAAAATGTCAGAAATAATTGGTAAAAAGATGAAAGTAGTTTTACAACCAAAAGGACTTGAAGATGCTGAGAAATTTATTTCAACAATAATATATCCTATTCAGATGAAAAATATAGAAATTAATGATAATTTTCTTATAATAAATGCAGGAACCCAAAACAAAGCACTCCTTATTGGCAGAAATAAAACAAGATTTGAAGAAATGAAAAAGATAGTAAAAAATTATTTTGGAAAAGAATTGAAAATTATGTGAATATTTTATTAGAGAGTAGTTTTTATATATTTCTAAAATTAAATAACTTTAAAGTAGTAAGAAATATTTATAAACTTAAAATTAGTTTTTACTTAATTTTTTTAAAAGATTTGGAGAAAAATGAAAAATTATAGAGAAGATAAAGAAGATGAGAAGAATAAATACGATAGAAGAGATTTTTTTAGGTTTATAATTTCTGGAGTAGCTGGAACATGTATTTTTCCATTATCTCATCAATCACATGCCGATAGTGTATATTATAGTTCTGTAAGAAAAATAAATGATTCTAAAAATCCGGCATATATAAGATACAATGATGTTGCTTTAAAAAGTAAGTATTATAAAGAACTTCCTAAAAGCGACAGCGACCCAGATTATTATAGAGTTTTAAATAGGATTTATATTAATATAAGTGATGCAATAAAAAAATGTGCTTTTGAAAATAATTATGATGTCGTTGTTGAAATGAATGATCCTGAAATAAAGGGATATGTAGATATAACTAGCAAGGTAATAGAAAAACTAAAAGAAATTGAATGATTAAATAATTTATTTTCTTTCTAATACTTTGAGATATCAATCTTGTAAGCATAGGAGATAGTAATGTCATTTGATTGCACAATAAGCAATATATATTTAGAATTATATGGCTTTTGTTAAAATACCTTTATTATTTTATAGTGAGAAAGATATAAAAATTAATGTTGTTATGTCTTCTATGGCTAAAAAACAAAATGAAAAAGTTATTTTTTCTAAGTCTATCTACTGGTACATAGTTTTAGTTTTTATATTGATTAGGCTGGTTCTTAATCTAATTCCCCCTTTAACAATATTGTTTATATCTTTTGCAATTATCTATCTTTTATTTTTTGTATGGCAAATAAAAAATTATAAATATTTTTTAATTTCTTTATTAATTTTTCTTGTAATAGATTCTATGATTGGGACTTATTTTTTCTTAATAGAAAATATTTCAAATATAGAATTTTATGGAACATTGGTATTAAATCTAATAATTATCTTACTGCTTTTTTTTAATCCAAAAAATTCTTTTAGGAATTAATTTCCTTAATCATATACCATTTTTTGAGAGTATATCCTAATTTTTTATAATATTCTCTTACTCCCACTCCTGAAATTACTGCAAGTTTTTTTATTTTATTTTGTCTTACTATCTCTTCTGCTTTCTTCATAAGTTCTTTTCCAAGTCCTTTATGCTGGACTTTGTTTGCTTCAATTTCTGTATAAATATTTTTTTTATTGTCTCTAATTTTTAATGATTGTCCATAAACATGTAATTCTCTTATTATTGCACATTCTTTGAGTTCTTTTATTATTGGAAATTTTATATTGTCTGGAATTCTTAGTCTTAAAAGTCCAAATAGAATATTATCTTTATTTACCACTTGTATAAAAAATTCTTTTCCATCTGAAGCTTCATATTCACTTATTTTAATCTCGAGCTCTTTATTTATATTTTTATTGTACCTCATTACATGTCCTATCTCTCTGAAACGTATTTCTTTTATTGGGATTTTTCTTTCTTTTAATTCTTCGTCTAAATCTTTCCTTAGTGAAATTCTTGTTGTTCCTGCAACAATATGTTCTGGTGAAAACTGCCTCATAACCCTCATTGTTCTACAATACTCTGGTATTGTTTTAAACATTTCAATTAATAACTCTCGAGTTTGTTCTAAAGTGTAAGGCTTAAATCTTCCTAGCTTGAAATCTCTTTCTAATCCGCTGTTTTGCATAACCTGTGTCGGATAAATTTTTAGTTGGTCTGGTTTGAAGTCTTTTGAACTCCAAAGAAGATTAAACAATTTAAGGTCTTTTTCAGGATTGCTTCCAGGAAGTCCAGGCATTATGTGATATCCTATTTTAAATCCAGCATTTCGTAAATTATGTGTTGCATCAATTACGTCTTGAATAGTATGGGCACGATTTATGTGCTTGTATATTTCGTCATCAAGTATTTGAACACCAATTTCCATCCTAGTGCATCCAAAATCTAACGCTCGTTCAATTTCTTTTTTTCCAGCAAAGTCAGGACGTGTTTCGATACATAATGCAACGCACCTATTTTTAGCTGTTTCATTTATTTTTTTTGATTCTTCTAATGTCGGAGAAATTTTTTCATTGAGTGCATCATAAATTCCTTTAACAAATTCATATTGGTAATTTATGGGATAATCGAGGAATGTTCCTCCGAGAATAATTATTTCTATTTTATCTGTTGGATGATTCATAACTTTAAATGCCTGCAATCTTGAGGAAACTTGTCCGTAGGAATCATATCCATACCTTTTTGCTCTTAAAACAGGAGGAGAAGAGGGAGTATAAGACTGGGGGACATCAAATACAGGACAATAACGACATACTCCATGAGAACAAGGTCTTGGGTAACACATTACAGCAATAGGGGTTACACCAGCTATGGTTTTTGTTGGTTTTCTGACTTCTCCTACTTGTGGTAATTTCATAATAATATTTGAATCTGAGAGTTTTTAAAATCTTTTGAAAAATAAGAAAGTTATATAAATTTTGTAATTTCTTAAACCTAATGCTTAAAAACTTCTTCCTCTTTATTGTTTTATGAAATCTCTTAGTCAGGAAAATGTTTGGGATAAGATTGCTCCGTTTTGGAATAAACATAAAACAGAAGCATTTGGAAGCAAAGATGGATTTATTGATAAATTTATTTTAAAGAATGATGTTGTTTTAGATTTAGGATGTGGAAGCGGAAGGAATTTTATAAATAAAGGAAGATGGTATGGAGTTGATTTTTCTGAAGAAATGCTTAAATTTGCTAAGAATAAAAATTATTATGAATTAAAAAAGACTATGGTATGGAATACAAAATATAACGATAATTCTTTTGACAAAGTAATTTGTATCTCAGTATTACATTGCATTAGTGGTATGACAAAAAGGAAAAAAACAATTGCAGAGATTTTAAGAGTTTTAAAGAATGGGGGGAAAGCGATAATTTCTGTATGGAATAAGGATTCAAAGAGATGGAAAAACAAGAAAAAAGAAATAAACGCTTCATGGAATCTTGGAAATAATAGCAAAGTTTTTAGGTATTATTATTTGTATAATTTTGAAGAACTTAAAAAAGAACTTGAACATGCAGGATTTAAAATTCTAAAGCATTCAAATCCTCTTGCAAGAAACATTGTTTTTATGTTAGAGAAATGAGGTATTGTTGATTTATCGCAATATTTTTTGTTTATTAATAATCTAATCTTTTCTTTTTTCTAAAAATTTATTTACAATCTTTAAACACCTTTTTTGATTGTTCCATTTTAATAATTTTAGAGCATCATCAAAACTTTTCCAAGTGTAAGATGAATGTTCCCTTTTGTCAATATTAATTTTTTCGCTTTTTAATTCAGCAGAATAGAGGGAAAATTCACTTCCTTGTTCATTTCTATCTTTAAATCTTTTATTGTATTTGTATTTTCCTTTAAAATTATGCCTTTTAATATTTATAGGATATTGTCCTGTCTCTTCATTTACTTCACGTTTTAGTGCTTTAATATATGATTCGTTTTTTTCTACTCCTCCTTTTGGAAATTCCCAACCATTCCAATGAAGCTTTCTTTTTAAGATGAGGTATAATATTTTATTTTTCGTATTTTTCTTTCTTAAATATATAACGATAAAAACAATTTTTCTAAATTTTATTTTATTCATTATGTAAAAATATATCAATATTTAATATTATCTCATAATGTCGAATAAGTTAATCTTTTCAAATTTTAGAATAGAATGGTTTTTGTCATCAATATGGATTTTTATCACTCCCATTTCATTTGTAATGCAGTTAAGGTTCCAGACTAATTTTCCTTCAATATTTTGGACAATTGCAATTATCTTTTGTATCTTGTCTGTTATAAATTGGTTTTTCATTTCATCTTCTACAATTCCTTTTAATACATCTAAATCAAGATTTATTTTTTTGTCGATTTTTTGGGGAATTTCTCTATTCATTGGTTCAGATTCTTTGCGAATTATTTCTTTTTCATCAAGGATAAATGTTTCAATTTTTTTGTTTTCAGGGATAAAATAATCTAATTGATGCATATTTCTTTTATTCTGAAAATCTAAGACAAAAAATCCTGAGGAGAGATATGCATTTGGATTTTTGCTTATAAACTCTTTGAATGCTTTTGATTTTTTTAACTTGTCAAAATATGGTTGAATTTTCATTTTACTTTAATTATGCAAATGAGTTTTTAAAATTAATGATTGGCAATTTAGATGTAAATTATTTTGTTAAATAATACAAAGAAGTCATTTTTAAATTTTTTATAGGTATTTGAGGACTACTAAGGTTTATTAATTATCTTTCTTTTTAATTATTATGCCTTTGAAAAAAAAATTAGTGAAGGACGATTTTAGTAATGAAATTTATGCTTATGCACTTGAAAATGCTCTTTTATACGGAAGTGCGAGGGCATCAAATATTCTTCCTAAACTTTTTCTTCATGGGTTAAAGAAAGACAAGATAAAAGAGGTTATGCCAACCATAGAGGGAATTGTTAACCTCGTTAATGCGATGACTTATGAAGAGAGAGAAAAAAAATTTGATAATTATAAAAAATTTCAAAAGGAGAAATCTAGTGATGAAAGAAAAGAACTTCCAGATTTACCCGGAATTGCAGAATTTTTGAAAAAGAAGAAAAAGCCGATTTTTAGAATGGCTCCTTTTCCATCTGGGGCGTTGCATATAGGAAATATGAAAACATATCTTTTGAATGCTTTGTATGCAGAAAGATATAATGGAAAAATTCTTCTTATAATGGATGACACGATAGGAAGTGAAGAGAAGAGAATTGACTTACAGGCTTATAATCTTATCAAGGAAGGATTTGATTTTCTTAAAGTAAAATACGAAAAACCAATAATCTTTAAATCTGATAGAGTTAAGATTTATTATAAATATGCAGAAGATTTGATTAAAAAGAAAAAAGCTTATGTTGATTTTACTCCTGTTGAAAAGATGAGGGAACTTAGAGCAAGGGGCATTCCTTCTGCTTCAAGAGAACTCCCTGTAAAATTTCAAATGGATAATTGGAAGAAAATGTTTTTAATGCCTGAAGGGAGTGCTGTTCTTAGATTAAAGACAGATATGAAGCATAAAAATCCCGCTTTTAGAGATAGAGTTATTTTTAGGATTTCAGATAGAGAACATCCGCGTGTTGGTAAAAAATATAGGGTTTGGCCATTGCTTGAATTTTCATGGGCTGTCGATGATTATCTTCTCGGAGTAACTCATATTATAAGAGGAAAAGAACTTATGATGGAAGGAGAAGTTCAGAGATTTATATGGAAGATTTTTGGATGGAAACAACCAGAAATTATTTACGTTGGATTGATTAAAATTGAGGGAATAAGTGGAAAGTTAAGCAAAAGTAAATCTCAAAAAGAAATTTATAGCGGAGAGTATATTGGATGGGATGACCCGAGGACATGGAGTATTCAAAGTCTTGCAAGAAGAGGCATCCTTTCAAAAACTTTAAGAGACTTTGTTAAAAAAATAGGACTTAATCAGAAGGAAATTTCAATTCCGATAGATGATTTATATGCTATAAATAGAAGATATATTGATAAAAAAGCAAACAGATATTTTTTTGTTGAGAATCCTGTAAAAATTTCACTTGATAAAAAACTTCCAAATTTAATAAAGGTAAAGTTTCATCCAGAAAAAAAAGATGAAAAAGTTATAAATACTGGAGAAAAGAACGAGATTTTTATTACAAAAAAAGATTTTGAAGATTTTAAGGGAAAGGAAGTAAGACTTATGCACGTTTTTAATGTTAAACTTGATAAAGAATCTATTTTTACTTCTGAAGAAAATAAACCTGAACTTAAGAAAATACATTGGGTTTGTGATGAGATAAAGTCAAGAGTTTTAATGCCTGATGGTGTCTGGATTAATGGATTTGTAGAGAAGAATGCATTGGATTTAGATAAAGGAGAAATAATACAATTTGAAAGATTTGGGTTTTGCAGATTTGATGGAAAAAATAGATTTGATGGAGTTTTAGAATTTTGGTATTCTCATAGGTGATTATTTTAAAATGAATTTATTAAGTTTTTTTTCAGCTAATTTTTTTCTTTTTTGATGTTCTTTTAAGAAATTGTTTATTTTTTTAATTGTGTATTCTTTTAGTTCTCCTGTAGTCATCTTTCCTGTTTTGTAGTTTTTTTCAATTTCTTCAAGCTTTTTATCATTTTCTTCGAAAAATATTTTTAAGTATTGAAATGAAACGTCTTTGTTTGGGTTCCCTCCTTTTTTTCTATGTTCTTCAAGAGTTGCTTGTCCTCCTGAAAAAGCATATTTTTTTATTTTCTTTTCAACTTCCCTTTCATTATCTGAGAGCCAAATGTTTCCTTCGTTTGATGCTGACATTTTTATCCCTCCGTGCAAAGATGGAATGAATTTTGCATATAATGAAGCTGGTTTTTCAAATCCAAAACTTTCAGCAATATCTCTTGTTAGTCTTATAAAAGGATCCTGGTCAATTCCAACTGGGACCAAAGTCATATGTTTCCCTTTATGAAACTGCGGAAATAAAATGTGTGCTACTTGAACTGCTGGATAAAAACTCCAACCAACGTTATTTTCAGAATTAAGCCCAAATATTGCTTTTACAGTAGAATATGTAATTTTCTTTGCGCATTTAGCAGCTAATGGATAAATTTTTTGATATTTAAAATCCTGAAAAATAAATGTTTTTCCTTCTTTAAATCCCAGTGCGATTAAATCTAATATATTATCTTCAGCATATTTTAGTGTATCTTCAAAACTTAAATCTTTTTTTACAAAAAATTTTTCATCATCACTTATTGGAATGTAAACTTCACAATTAAAAATATCCTGAAGATTTTTTGCAACTATGAAAGGCACTAAGTGCCCCAAATGCATTTTTTCACTAGGCCCTCTTCCTGTCAATACAGATACTACTTTTCCATTTTCCTTTTCTGATAGCCATTTATCAAAATCTCTATGCGAGAAATATATTTCTCTTTTTAATAATGGATGACATTTCTCAACTTTTTTTTTAATGTTTTCTAAAATCCGAGATGTTCCAAATTCTTTTATTAATTTTTCATAATTTATATTTTCTTCAACTTCCCAAGGGGTTATATTTAATGGATTTGAATGCTTTGTTTTTTTATTCATATTATTTCTAAGATGGAATAATTTTTAAATACTTCCTTTAACATCTTCTAGGAATCTTAACAAAATAAGATAATACTTTAAAAAATTTTAATTTAATCAATAAAGATATTTTTGATTGAATCTGAAAATATATCTTTTTTTAAGTAAATATTTATAAATATAAAGGATAAATTATTTTATGGGTGAAAGAGAGGTGATTATTGAAGGGATAATTAGTTCTTATGAAAGATTAAGAGAAATTGATCCTAGAGATATATTGCTAACTTATATTATATTAACTGAAGGTGGAATTAGATACCCGAATGATCCAGATATCAGAAATGAGTTTATTGATAGATTCAGTAAGAGAAAAGGATGTGAGGATGATAGTTTTGATTTAGCTGTTTTAAGAAATTATTGTGATGCTTTGAATAGAAGAGTTGGAGTTTGTGAGAGGGGAATAGCGTAAGAAAAACACTATAAAAACTAAGAAATATTTATATAGAGATTCTTTGTAGTTTAGATATGAAAAAAAGAGTATTTTTTATTTTAGTATTTCTTATTTTTATAATAGGGACAATAGAAGCTGAAGTGTTTATTGTGCAACAGCCAAAAAAAATTTATATGATTAATGAAAAACTTGAATCTGTTTTTGGGAGTGACGGAACGGAAGGATGGCTTAATGTCAACTTACTTTGTGGAAACTCATCAAAGACACTTCTTTTCGATTATCTTACTAAAGAAGAAAAAAGTAAAAATATTAATATTCCTCTGACGAAAAATTTTCTCCGAGATATCAGTGGCAAGTGTGTCATGGATTTTACATTTGAAGGAATTAGAAAGCAAAGTCTTGAATTTTTTATAAGCCGTGAATTAATAATAGAATCCGTTCTTAATAAAAAATCTTTTAAACCTAATGAAACTATTTTTTTTACAGGAGTTGTTTCAAAACCAAATGGAAATAAAGTTTCGGGGTTTTCAGAAGTTAGTCTTTCCTATAATGATTTGAGAACAATAGTCCCTGTCGAGAATAATAAATTTAGTGGCAATATTTCCTTATTGGAAGATATTCCTGCAGGGCAGTATGAAGTTAATATTTTTTCGTATGAAAAAGATATTGATGGAGGGATAACAAATTTTGGTGTTTATAATTTTAGTGTTGACGTAGTACAAGAACCAAGGATTTTAGAGATTGAAATTGCAGAGAAAGTAAATCCTAATCAAGATGTTGAATTTAAAGCAAAGCTTTATGATCAATCTAGGGAAAATATTGAAGGAAAACCAGTTTCTTTTACTCTTTATGATTCTAATGGCAATAAAGTTTTAAATTTTTTTGGTAGTACTTTTGAATCACAATATTATAGATTAAAGAAGAATTCTCCACCTGGATATTGGAATATTACATCCGAATCTGAAGGACTTTACTCTCCTGTAAAATCATTTTATGTAACTGAAAATATTGAAGCAGAATTTATTATTATAAATGATACCCTTATAATAAGAAATATAGGGAATGTTCCTTATGATAGGATTCTTGAGATTAAAATTGGAGAACATACTGAAGTAAAAAAAGTGAATTTAAGTCTTGGAAATTCTGTTGAATTTCAACTTTCAGCTCCTGAAGGAACTTATGAAATAAAAGTTAATGACGGATATCAGAATATGGAGGGAATTGCAGCTTTAACTGGAGATGTAATAGGAATAAAAGACCTTAAAAAAGGGAATGTTGGATTTTTCAGTAGATATTTTTTTGCATGGTTTGTAATCATTGGAGTTTTAGCATTGTTTATTTTTATTTCAGCGCGAAAAATCTCTAAGAGAGATTTTTTTTCTTTAAAAATTGAGAAGCGCAATTCAAATGAAAATAAAAAAGGGGGCGTAATTATGGCTTTACCTGGGGGAGAAGATATGGAAGTTAAAAAAACCGTTAAAGCAGATCTTCCTCTTGTAATAAGCGGTGAAAAACAGCCAGCAGCCCTCCTTTCACTTAAAATTAAAAATATTGATGAGGTATTAAAATCAAAAACAAATGCAAATGAAAATTTAAATAAAGTAAGCGAGATAATATATGAAAATAGTGGGAGAGTTTATCAATCAGGAAGTTATATAATTGGTGTATTT
The DNA here is from genome assembly GCA_038869895.1 of Candidatus Pacearchaeota archaeon. Lineage (GTDB taxonomy): Archaea > Nanobdellota > Nanobdellia > Pacearchaeales > GW2011-AR1 > JACPLR01. The sequence goes on along the minus strand of JAWCQE010000004.1, from coordinate 49,989 downwards.
GCTCCCTCTGTTACAAGAACTTTTGACAATAGCATAATAGCAGTAAAAACAGCTAAGTTAATTGCTGAATGGCTTAAAGAACATAATAGGAAATATATCCAGAAAATTAATTTCGGAATTGGAGTTGAGGAGGGGGAGATTATAGTTGAAAAAAAAGATGGCAAGTTGCTTTTTACTCCTCTTGGACAGACTCTTCTAAACGCGAAAAAAATTTCAGAGTATGCTGATAATACTTATTTTATTGCCGAATCTTCTGCAAAAAAGATAAGTTCAAAAATTAAGGTTTATCCACAGGAAGAAAAAATAAGTGGGATAAAAGTTTTTATAGCTGGAGAATTTGAGAAAGATATTGAATCAAAGAAGTTTATAAGTAGGTTCTTTGAAAGAAATAAAGAATACAAATCTGAAGATTATAAGAAATTTGGAAATTTTAGATAAAATATTAATTGAATTTTATAATATAAATTTTTATAAATTTAAAGTTAATACTATTTACATGTCTCATTCAATTAAAAAATATTTGAATGAATCTAATTGTGAGATTAAGCATCCACTATTTTATATTAGTTTTACTTCATTAATTAGTTTAATATCTATTGTAATAAGTTCATATATTTCCTACAAAAATGGATTTGAAGATGGAAAAGAATATGGGAAAGTCCTAAATCCTGCCATTGAAAAACATTATCAAAGAGAATGGGATAAAAATATTGAAGATAGAATCGATTTCGATATTGCAAGAATTGAAGAAGATATGATTTAAGAAAGATAGTTGTTATGTTGTCATTCTGCGAATAATTAGGTTTTTATTTGCGCAAAAACAATTAATGCTTAAAAGTTTCCCTAAATTCCATTAAGATGTCTTTTTTTATCCCAATGGATTTCATTTTTGTAAGTATATCTTTTACAAGAGATTTTGATGGCTTTATTTCTTTCTCAAGTTCATTTTTATATGTTTGGATATCTTTATTTCCAGCTATTACTTTAACTTCTATCCAGTCTTTCATTCCTTCAGCGAGACATTTTAAATACTTAGAAGTATTTATTTCTTTTTCATATCCTATAGGTAATGTATAACTCATGTTTAAAATACACGTCCCTTTTGGCCGTGAAATTTAGTAGAACACAATAAATTTAATGAAGGCTAAATAATTGACATTGAGACAATCAACTCTATGTAATCTCAATTTTCCCTTTTTTAATAGCCTTTTCATATAAGATTAACAAATTTATAGTTTAAATATATTTCTATTTTTTTTAAAATGTATTAAAATTAATTAAAAAAATGGTTCTGTAAAAAAGTGAAATTATTTATATTAATTATCTTTTAAAATGTTATGAGAAGAGAATCTAAATTGAAATTTCCATTACAGCCTGGAGATGTTCACTTAGATGAAAATTTGCCTGAGATTTTTTACAATTTAGTAAGTGGAAAGTGGGATTCTTTTTTACAAAAAAGATGATTCATCTTGTACATATGTAAGAGATGGAAATTATACTGGCCCAATTATGTTTAAATTTAATAAAAAAGAACTGAGAGAAATAGGAATTATATCCTTAGATAGAACTTATGTTGTTGGAAGAGAATGGTGGTTAGATAATAATTTTTTGGTTGTTTCATCAGCGTATCAGCAAAAGCTTTCATTTTTATTATGGAAAAGACTTTGTAAGGTATTGTCTTTGTTAAAAGAAGAGGAAAATAGAGAGGATTATGATGCCCCTGATTTAGTTAACAAAATGCTTAGTAGATTTAAATAATTATATTTTAAAATCAATATAGCGGAGGCGGGATTTGAACCACGCGACCTCCGGGTTATGGGCCCGGCGAGGACTCCAGACTCCTCCACTCCGCTGGAATGTTAAAATCTAAAGTATTTTTAAAATCTTCGGATATCTTAAATCAAAAGAAAAGTTTATAATAGATTTATCCGTAAGTATAATATGGGGAAAGAAATTTTACACTTTATTGTTGAAATAATCCTTATCTTTTTTGCAGTACTTATTTTTAGGAGTTTATGGCTTATCTTTGACAGATTTGAATATTTTAACAAAATAAATGTTTTAGTAGTTATGCTTATTGTCGGAATTGTTGGTACTATATTATGCTTACATTATCTTTTTGGACATGAAAAAGAACATAAAAAATAAAGTTATATTTTTTACCATTCAGTAGAGAATTTACCGACGACAGAATAGTAAGATTTATAAAGGGGGTTAACTGGAAAAATGGCAGAATGAAAAGTAAAATAATCTTGACTATGTCAACATTTTGGTTATTTTTTGTTTTAATCTCAGTTGTTTCAGCTTACCATTATGATTCTTATACAGGCCATTATGGATATAGTGGTTATAGAAATTCATATTATTCAACCTCTACAACTTATGAAAGGGAATATTCTTCTTATTCAGTATATAGTTCTCCATATTACTCATATGGGAGATATGGCTACGGAAATCCTACCTATCAAGTTTATTGGGGGCCACAGCCAAGCGCTCCTTACTTTGGAGGATATGGTTATTATGGATATTATTATCCAAGTTATTATTATGGAGGATATGGAAATAGATATTCTTATGGTTATTCTGAAACTTCTTATATTTCACGTGGCGGAAGTTCTTATTCAAGAACAGTTTATAGTTATTACTAATTTTTCATTAATTTTTCTTTGATTAAATTGAGAATTTTTTCAGCGGTAATTTTATAATGAAAGTTTTTTAGCGCATGTTCTGCAGCGTTTTTTCCCATTTCTTCTCTTAATTTTTTGTCCTTTATTAATTTTAATGTATATTCGGCAATTTTATCTATATCTGCTCTATAAGCAAATGTTTTTGGCTTATCAAAATAGATTTTATGTTTCTCTTCAAATCCCATCCAGTCATAAACCCATTCACTTTCTAATTTTATTTCTTCTTTAACATCGACGAGGTATCCTGTTTTTTCGTGAATAATTACGTCTTTTGGTCCGCCAACATTTATTGAAATTACTGGTTTTCCACATGCTTGTGCTTCAAGTTGTATCATTCCGAATCCTTCTAATCTTGATGGGGCCGCGTATATATCACATGCATTAATAAGGATAGACATAAAGTCTGGAGAATAAGCTCCTGTTAAATAAAGAATCTTATTTTTATCAAGTCCAAGTTCAGAAATTAATTTCCTCTCTTCTTTTCCATGATTTTCAGCAGAAAAACTATCATAAGTTTTTAAGATATATTTCCAATTTTGAATTTCATCTTTTAATTTTGCAATTGCCTTAAACATTTCCTGCGCACCTTTGCTTGTAACATCACCTCCTGCTGTTAATATCATGATTTCATCTTCACTTATCCCAAGCATTTGTCTGAGAAGTTTAATTTTTTCATCATTTTTTTTATATGGATAAAATATTTTTGGATTGTATCCTATTGAACATGGAAAAATATTGTCTCCTTTTATACCATCCCTTATGTAAGTTTCTTTTACCCAGTTGCTTGTTGTGAGAATCAATGGAAGGTTGTTTAAAGTTTCATGGTAATTTGCAACCCACCCGTCAGCATTAAACCAAGGAACAGCTTTTAATCCGTGTCTCATTGGACTATGAATGACTTCAGGAATGTCCCCCCAATAGCCTACACCAATGACAACATCTGGTTTGAATGATTTATAGCACCAAATTTTTTCTATATTATCAACTCTGTTACATGGCATAACTTCAACACCAAGTTCACTAAGGCCCTTCATTAAATATTCCCCTTGAAGACTTACTCCATCTGGCTCTGCAGGGTATGGATATAAAAGTAGAATTTTCATTTTAATAAGTTAAATGCTTCCATTTTTTTACAAGCTATTGTTTCAAATATCCCTTCATTGAATCCATAAATATTTTTTATTATATTTACTTTTGTCTTGTATTCGTTTTCATTAAGTTTTATAACTAAATCAGAATTTTTGTCAGCAATAGGAATTTTTAATTTATAATTATGGGGGGCAATTTCATTTCCGGGAATGTATGAAAAGAAATATAATTTTTTGCATTTTAATTTATTATTTTTAACAAGCATTTTTACTGCTTTGTGAATTTCTTTGTGTCTTATATGCCCATATTCTCCATTTTTTCCGTGAGTAAAAATATAATCATAATTTTTTATTGTTATTTTATTATTAATTAAATTAGTAATTTTTTTAATTTCTATTGGTTTTAGTAATTCATCATCTAAATTACATATAATTGGTTTTGCTCTATAATTTTCACAGACTTTTTTAAATTTTGGTTCTCTATCTTTGTCTGATTTTCGACATAATGAAAATATTGTCCATTTCAACTCTAAATTTTTTAGTATCATTCCTCCCATCCAAATTGTTTCATCGTCGGGATGAGCTACAATGCATAATGCTCTTTTTTTATTCATAATCTAAATTGTATGCTTTTCTATTTAAAGATTTTTATAAAGAAGGTTTTACAAAGATTTTTATAATATTTAGATTTAATTAACTTATGAAAATTAATGAAGGTATAACAAATATAATTAAAAATCATCTGATTGAAAATCGTCCATGGGGGAAATTTGAGAGATTTACTTTAAATGAAAAGTCAACAGTTAAAATAATAACTTTAAATCCAAAGAAGAGATTGTCTCTTCAGCTCCATAAAAAAAGATTGGAGTTTTGGTATTTTTTAGATAATCCTGCAAAATTGACAATTGGAAAAAAAATATTTAGGGCTAAGATGGGAGATTTCGTGGTTGTTAGAAAAGGCTTCAAGCATAGGGTAGAATCATTTTCAAAACCCGTGAGATTCTTAGAAATATCGTTTGGAAAATTTGATGAAGAAGATATTGTGAGATTTGAAGATGATTTTGGAAGGAAGTAAACTAAGATAATTTTTTTATCATAGATGTTAATTCTTTCCTTTTTTTATTCATCAAAATTTTTGAATTTGCTTCAAGATTTAATCTTATTAATGGTTCTGTATTGCTTTTTCTTAGATTAAACCACCATTCTCCAAAATCCATAGTTGTTCCGTCAAAATGGCTGATTTTTTTTGCTTTAATATTATAATGTCTTTCAATTTTTTTTATTATTTCTTCTTTGTTTTTAACTTTAAAACTAATTTCTTCGGTTTTTGAATATTTTGAAAATTCATTTAACATTTCTGAAAATCTACCTTTGAATTTTGAATATATTTCTGTTATTATAAGAAAAGTAATTATTCCAGAATCTGCAAAATAATTTTTTTTATAATAGAAATGTCCAGAATTTTCAGCTCCAAATTCAGCTTTTAACTTCCTCATTCTCCTTTTTATAAATACGTGTCCGACTTTTTCCATATATGCTTTTCCACCATATTTTTTTGCAGTTTCGCTGATTATTTTGCTCATGACGGAATTATATACAAAAACTCCATGCCGTTTTTTATTTAACAATTCTTTTATTATTAAGCATGTTATGAGGGAACTATCGACTCTTGAACATTTGTCGTCGATAAATACTACTCTATCCATATCTCCGTCAAACGCAACTCCAAAGTCAGAATTTGTCATACAAACTTTCAACTCAGAATATTTTGTATTTTTTTTATCTGAAGGATTTGCGTCATGTCTTGGAAAATTTCCATCCAAGAAAAATTCAATTGGTACAATTTTTATTGGAAGATTCTTGCATACAATGGGAATCATTTTTCCAGCCATTCCGTTTCCAGCATCTACAACAACTTTCATTTTCCTTAATTTTTCCTTTTTAATAAATGATTGGACGTGCTTTACATAATGTGGGGCTATGTTTTTTTTAATTACTCTTCCCATCTTTAATTTTTGAAAATTATTTTTTTCAGCCAGATTTCTTATTTTTTTAAGTTCCTCTTTTCCATTTATAGGGATTGCTTTTTCTAGGGAGAACTTTATTCCATTATATCTTGCTGGATTGTGTGATGCAGTAATCATAGCTCCGGGAATATTAAAATATCCTGTTGCAAAATATAATGCGTCGCTACTTATCATTCCTATGTCAAAAACATCAGCACCTTGTTCAGAAGCTCCTTTAACGAATGAATTAAAAAGAGTTGGAGATGAAATTCTCATGTCTCTTCCAACGACAATTTTTTTCAGTTTGAAATAGGTAATAAAAGCTTTTCCAATTCTATAAACAAGTTCATCACTTATTTCTTTTCCATAAATTCCCCTTATATCATTCGGATTGAAAGCTTTTGAAAAATTCATTTCGCCTCGTTTTAATAAAGATGTTTAGTTATTTAAGTTTTGTTAAGCAATAAATTTAAATATTTGTTTGTTTCTTTCTTATTATAAAAGAGGGTTAAATGATTAAAAATTTGGAGGAATATAGCATTTTATTTCTTGGAACATATCCTCCGAGAGAGTGTGGAATTGCAACATTTACTTATGACATATCAAGTTTTGTTGAAAAGAGGCTTTTGCCTTATGTTAAAGTAAAAATTGCGGCTATGAATAAAAATGGGATTAATATTTATAATTATCCTGAAAATGTTGTATATCAGATAAATGACGCTGATATTGATGATTACATTAAAACTGCTAAAAAAATTAATGAGGATGCTTCTATAAAGATTGTAAATATTCAACATGAATTTGGAATATTTGGTGGTGAATATGGAAGTTATCTTATAGCTTTTCTTGAAGTTCTTAAAAAACCAGTTGTTGTAACCATGCATTCTATTCTTCCAAATCCTAATGAACAGATGAAAAGAGTTGTTCAAAGTATAGCGGAAAAATCTAATGCATTTATAGTAATGGCTGAAAATGGAAAAGAAATTTTGGAAAGGAATTATAATTTAAAAAATGATATTTATGTTGTACCACACGGAATTCCAGTAGTGGCATTTGAATCTAATGAGAGAGAGAAAAAGAATATTGGATATGAGGGAAAGATAATACTCTCCTCATTTGGTATGATTAGTCGTGGAAAAGGTTATGAATTTGTAATAAATGCCCTTCCTAGATTAATTAAGAAATATCCTAATTTAATTTATCTAATTCTTGGAGAGACTCATCCGGTAGTAAGGAAAGAAGAAGGGGAAGAATATAGAAATTTTCTTGAAAGAAGAGTAAAGAATTTAGGATTGCAGAACCATGTTAAATTTTACAATAAATATCTTACATTAAAAGAAATTATAAAATACATAAAAGCATCAGATATATATATTTCATCCTCTTTGGATCCAAATCAAATTACTTCTGGAACATTAGTTTATGCTATGGGATGCGGGAGACCTATAATTTCAACACCTTTTCTTCATGCAAAGGAAATTGTAAATAATGAAAGAGGGAGGTTACTAAAAAAATTTAAAAGTTCTAATGAGTTTTTAAATGCAATTGATGAAATCCTATCTAATTCTGATGGAATTTTAAGGATATGTGAAAATTCTTATCATTTTACGAGATATATGACATGGCCAAATGTTTCAATAGCTTATGAAAAGATATTTAGAAAATATTCAAATATCTCTTCTGAATTTAGGAGCTATCTTCCTCCTATAAAATTTGACCACTTAATCAAACTTACCGATGATTTTGGGATTATGCAATTTGCAGTAAATACTCATCCAAATTTAGATTCCGGATATACCACTGATGATAATGCAAGGGCTCTTATAGTATTGTGTGCACATTACAATAATTCTAAAGATAATTCAAAAATCAATTTGATTAATACTTATTTGAATTATCTTAATTATGTAAAACAACCAGATGGAAGATTTATGAATTATGTTGATAAAAATAAAAAAGTTGACTTGGATAAATGGAGTGAAGATGCTCATGGTAGAGCTTTATGGGCACTTGGATTTTTGATTTCAGCGAAGCATATCCCAGTAAGTATAAGGAAAAAAGCTAAAAAAATTTTTAATGACGCAAGAAATATTGTGGGGATTATTTCTTCACCAAGGGCAATTTCTTTTTCAATAATTGGATTGTCTCTTTACAATTTGAAAAATTATTCAGATGAAATTTTATCTGAAATAAAACTTCTTGCAGATAAGATGTGCAATTTTTACTATGAGAATTCTTCAGATGACTGGAAGTGGTTTGAGAAGTATCTTACTTATTCAAACAGCAAAATGTCTGAAGCAATGTATTATGCTTATTTAGTAACTAAGGATGAAAATTACCTTAAAATTGCTGAATCTTCACTTAATTTTTTAATTTCAATAACTTTTGAAAATGGAGTTTTTATTCCAATTGGACAGCGCGGTTGGTATATGCAAAATGGAAAAAGAACCTACTTTGACCAGCAACCTGTTGATGTTGCTTCAATGGTACAGACACTTGTAATTGCTAATAAAATAACTAAAAATGAGAGTTATACTAATCTTGCACTTAAAACTTTTAAATGGTTTTTGGGGGATAATTTGCTTAATCAGGTTGTGTATAATGAATCAACAGGAGGATGTTATGATGGACTTGGTGAAAATACAATCAATATTAATCAAGGTGCGGAGTCAACTGTTTCCTACCTTTTAGCGAGACTTGCATTGATTTAATTATATTCCATATTTTTTAATATATAATTAATGGGAATTATTCTTGCTGTTATAACTGAATCAGCCCCACCAGAATAAATTAAGAGTGATTTTTTATCTAATGTTTTAATAGCTGCTGTTGGGAAAACAACATTATTTATGTAGCCATGTTTTTCAAATTGATTGCTTGGAGATATTAAGGGTTTTTTCGTACTTGTTCTTGCAATAATTTTTTCAGGATTTTTAATATCTAGGAGGATAGTTCCAACGCTGTAAACTCTCTCATTATTTGAAGCAGTTTCTCTCATCCCATGATAAATTAAAATCCAACCTTTTGCTGTTTTAATGGGAGGACATCCTGCTCCAATTCTATTTTCTTCCCATGAACCTGGTCGTGGCCTTGCCAAATTTTTTTCTTTTCCCCAGTAAATTAAGTCTTTTGAATATGAAATCCAAATTCCCGGTCTGCTAAAACTAAATGAACTTTCAGGCCTGTTTAAGGCAACGTATTTTCCATTTATCTTCTCTGGGAATAAGACTACATCTTTATTTTGTTCCCTAAAAATTAATCCAATCCTCTCCCATTTATCTAAATCTTTTGAAATAGCAAGATATGTAGATACTCCGTTTATTGATGAAACTCCAACGTAAGTCATGTAATATTTTCCATCTATTTCTGTTATTCTTGCATCTTCAACTCCATATTCACTTTCATTTGGTATTCCTGTGAAGCACGGTTTCTGTTCAATTTTATCAATATTAAATCCATCTTTACTTAGGATAACTTTTCTAAAATGGGAGATATTTGGAAGCCTACATGTTCCGTCTTTAAGGTAAATTTCATTCCATTTTCCTTTCATTATTATATCTTCATCATGGATTTTTTGGTATGATATTTTATATTCATTTTTGGAGGTTATCATTGGACAGACTATCGCTTCTCCATGTTTATGTTCTGCAAATTCAGAAATTCTCGCATAAAGGACAATTTTATTGTTTTTTGTTCTTGTTCCGCCAGGATTTAAAACTCCTGAAACTATCCAGCTTTTGAAACTCGGAACAAAATTTTTTGATTCTAAAAGCAGTTTTGTTTTCATTTAATATAAAATTGTTTTTAGTTTATAAATTATTCCAAAAAAATTTTAAATATATACTGACTATACTTTTTTATGCAAAGAGTTTTAAATTTTTTAGTAAGCTGGAGTTTTTTATTGTTATCAGAAATGCCAAGAGATTATGACTATATGAAAGAGATAGTACCGGAATCTGTTTCTAATTTTAATCTTTTTGATGCACTTAGTGGAAATACTATAGACATGAGTCAAAAATGGAGAATAAAATTTATGTCGGACTTAATGAAAGAAGAAAAAATAAGAAAGAGAATAGGAGAACTTGTTGAAAACGATTTAAATGATAAATATTCAGAACATGGAGGGATTATTCATCTTAGGTTTGGAGGAGTTTATTTTGAGAATATAGAATCTGTTGTTTCAGGAGAGAAATCTGAAAAAAATAACACTAAATATGTTAGAAATTACGACTTTAAGAAAGGAATTTTTGCTGAGTATCATATACACGCAGTTTATGAAAACTCATCATTTTATAGTTTTCCAAGCATGGTAAAATATGAAGAGGGTAGATTATATGGAGATGTTTTAAGAGCTTTTGATATGGTAGTAAAGTTTGGGGAATATCACGCCTTTCTTTTTACAAAAATAGAGGGGAAGAAATTTAATGTAGATTATTATGGTGGGAAGAAAGATTATTTAGGAAAACCAACCATTTCCATAGTTGATATTGGAGATTTTGAATATTAATATTTATTTGCAAAAAATCTTCTTTTGAAAGTTATGTTATAATCTGGCTTTGAATTTTCATGGTAAATTGTCATGACTTTCATTTTTTTATTCCCTGTATTTATTATTCTATGTGCCCAATCTCCATAAATCAATTCTATTTTTCCTCTTTTCATATTTGTTGTCTTAATTTTATTTCCTTTCTGAGTTAGAAGGATTCCTTTCCCTTCGATGAGAATGTAGAATTCCGGAGTTTTAGTCTTATGAATATGTCCCTTTGTCATGTAAAATTCTTCATTTATTTTTCCAGGATATAAAATAGTAAGTGTAAGATTTATCGGAGAAAGCTTTTTAGTATAAGTTTCATAGACAATTTCATTTAATATTTTTTTTTCAGATAAATTAAAATTCATAAAAATTCCTTTCAAATCTTTTAACTTTCTTATCTTTTTATTATCAAAGTTTATTTCAAAATTTTTTATTGTATCTTTGTATTTCACTTTATTTTTTTTGTTTCGAAATTTTTATATATTCTAATGGAACATCTTTCGTGAAATTTATTACCCCTTCAATTGTTTTTTTGTGTTTTATTGATTTTTTTAATACATTTAAAGAGAGTGTAGCAATATCTGCTCCAGCTAAAGAAACCTCTCTTAACTGGCGCGGGTTCCTTATACTTGCGGCGAGAATTTCTGATTTTAATCCGTTTAATTTTATTATCTCGGAACATTTTTTTACTAAATCAATTCCCGAAACAATTCCGTTGTCAGATATTTTTTCTCCTTCTTTTATAATTCCTAATGAGTTGAAATAATCATTTTTTCTAAATTTAATGTGGGCTTTTTCTCTTATGAAATCATCTTCTCTTCCGACAAAAGGACTTATTATTTTAGCTCCTGCCTTTGCAGCAAAAAGAGCTTGTTCTGGACTAAAAATTAAAGTGCAGTTTATGGGAATTTTTAATTTGCTTAATTTATAGATTGCTTTTATCCCATCAAAATCTTTTTTGCATGATAAATTTAAACAGGGATCTACTGGAATTTTTATGTAGGTATTTCCATATTTCCTAAATTTATTAAAAATATTTTTACCTTCTTCAATCATGTTTTTATAATCATTTGTTGTAACTTCTAGGGAGACGGGAGTTTTTCCAGCAACTTTAAGAATTTTTTTTATATATGATTCTAATGAAATTTTTTCACCTTTTTTATTTAACTTTTCAATTGCTTTCTTCATTAAACTCGGGTTAGTTGTTACCCCCTCGATAATCTTCCAGCTATATGCTTCTTTAATCTCGTTTAAATCGGCAGAATCTATAAATAATTTCATTTAGTATAATAAACAATAAGTTTTATAAAAATATCTATCAAAATCTTATTTAAAGAAAATTAATAAAAAACTATATTAGGAATATTAAAGAATAAAATTAAAATGAAAATATAGGACTAGTTTCTTGCCACAGAAAAAACGTTTTTTAATGCTACTATTATAGTTGCCGGTACAAATACTACTAATAGTGCATTAAGTATATTTCCTATATATGGTACTACATCTAAAATATTTCCTCCAAGAGCGCTTGCAATTATTAATACAGCTCCAGACATAAGGAACGGGTTGACTTCTTCATCTTTTACATTAAAAAGACCAACAACGATACCTATTACTACGAGGAGCAATATACTTCCCGCATTTAAGTTTCCTAAGAGTCCAAAGATAATTGCAAGAATAACTCCTATTAGAAATGCCCAACTTCCAATTAAGCTCCACTTAGATTTCTTTGGCATTTTACCACCTCCTTTCACTCTCATTTTTCAAAAGATTATATTAGTTATATATGTTCATTTATATATTTTTTGGTATCTGATTCTGTTTAATTAAAAGGTTATACTTTTCAATTTGTAATTTAAGGGATAGCAACTTTAAAGAATCTTTGTTGAATATTTTTCATTAAGAGATATTACTAAAATATAAAAAGCCATCAATCATCTAATTATAGAAGTTATAAAGAGGGAAAATGATAGTTGTTAATTTTAAAAATTATGTATTCGGAAAAAAAGCAATTGAATTATCTAAGAATATAGAGAAAATAAATAAAAAAGTTATTGTATGTCCTTCTTTTTTAGATATTAATAAAATTATTGATGAAACAAATTTGAGGGTTTATGCTCAACATATTGATTTTAGTTCTATCCCAGAAAAGTCCACTGGATTTATTACAGCAGAAAATTTAGTTAAATATAGAGTTAGAGGGAGTTTGATAAATCATTCAGAACATAAAATTCCTTTAAGGGAAGTTAGTTTAATTATTAATAAATGTAAATTATTAAAGTTTGATGTAATTGTTTGTGTTATGAATTTAAGAGAGGTAAAAAAAATTATTTCATTAAAACCTTTTGCAATTGCCTATGAAAACCCTGAGTTAATTTCAACAGGAAAGTCAGTTACTAGATATGATAAAGTTAAATTGAAAAGATTTATTAAATTAGTAGATAAAACTAACATTATCCCTTTGTGTGGAGCAGGAATTTCATCAAGAGAAGATGTAAAATCTGCTTATGCTTTGGGCTTTAGGGGAGTATTAATTTCAAGCGCGATTACAAAAGATAAAAAGCTTGATATTTTAAAATGAAGAATAAAGAGAAAGAATTTAATAAACATTTGAAACCAAAACATTTTCATGTTACAATTTTCGGGAGTGCAAGAATAAAAAGAGGGGATCCAAGATATAGGTTAATTTATGAACTTGCACAGAGGATAGGTGAAAAAGGTATCGATATTGTAACTGGTGGAGGGCCAGGAATTATGGAAGCTGCTTCTCTTGGACATGAAGCTGGAAGGAAAAAGTCAGGATTGGATAGCCATTCTATAGGACTTGGAATAAAGCTCCCACATGAGCAAAAGTATAACAAGGGAGTTAATATTTCAAGAACATTTAATAGATTTTCAAGTAGACTTGATAGTTTTATGCTTTTAAGTAATGTAGTTGTTGTTGCTCCAGGAGGAGTTGGAACAATGCTTGAATTATTTTATACATGGCAATTAATGCAGGTAAAACATACCTGCCATATACCGATTATTCTTCTTGGTGATATGTGGGGCGGACTTTTAAAATGGCTAAAAAAAGAGCCTTTGAAAAAAAGATTTTTTGAAAAAGAGGATTTGAAACTTTTATTTTATGCTAAAAATGGCAATGAAGCAATCAAAATTATTGATGCAGCATACAAACAATTTATGAAAGGTGGGGAAGATTTCTGTTTGAATTTTGAGAAGTATAAAGTCTAAATTTCTTTAATTTTAATTGAGTATTGCACTGGGTTTGGATTGATATTTTCAATTATCACTCCACTTCCATAATATACCTTACATTTTTTAGAATATGATTCTGTTTCTGACTCATGACAAGTAGGATAATGATAAAATTCTTCTCCGTTAAGAAATGATTCGTATTCTTCTTTTGATTTAACAATATAAATATTGGTTGGTAAATTTGAATTAATTTCTATAGAATATTCATTAACTTCTTCAACACCACAAAATGGATAATATTGCGTATATCTTTCGGGTAAAACATTATTTTCTTCAACATCTATTTTCCTTTTTGTTTTTAATTCTGGATACATAACATCATTTTTATTACTTGAATGTTCATAACCTAAAATATGTCCTAATTCATGAGCAGAAAGTTCAAATAGAACTTCTCCATTATATTGTTTCCATCTCCCATAACACTTACTATCCCCCAAGCCTAATTCTATAAAGTTCCCACCATAAGCATAACCTATATGTTCCCCTCCAAATTCTTTTACCCATTGAATTCTTAAATTTGCCTTTTCTTCATTAGAAATTTCAATAAAATCAACATCCCCTTTTTCTTCCCAGAAAACAAAAGCTTTCTTTAAAGATTCAATTGCTTCCTCATCAATTCCATATGGTAGTTTATCAATGTAAACATTTATTTTTTTTGGTTTAGCTATAAATTTTTCAAGAGAATCTATAATTTTTGTATTATTATCATAGTTCCTTATTATATTTCCTTCAACTTTACTTGGAGAGTCATTTATATAAAAATAAAATAGAAATAAATTTATTGCGATTAAAATAATCATTAAATTTGATATTTTTATTTTTTATTTGACATCAAGTTTTTATAATAATAGTATTTTTAAATGTTTTGATTGATATTCTGTAAAGATAATAAGTGAGGCGATTTTTTTAGGGAAGAATTTTTCAGAAGTAAATAAATTTATAAATTTAAGTTTAGGTGACTATAAATAGGTTGGTAAGTATAGTAAAAAGATAACTTTGAGATTTTAATTACTTAAATCTCTCAAACTTATATCATTTTAAGTTTGCCTTTTGATTGTTACTATTCTTTCTTGATTAATTCTGCATTTAAAAAGTCTCTCACAAAATCCCTAACTTCTGCTCTGTCTAAAAATGGATTTTTCCTTCTTGAATCATCTTTACAGTAGGCAAAACCGAGAAGGTAGGCTGCGATTGTTTCACACATTTCTTCACTAATCGCAGTGTTTACATTGTATTTTTGGTTATCCCTTTCAAATTTATTGTTAGGTCCCCTGTATGTTGAAGCATAATGGGAAATGGGAGGATGTTTCTCTGCTAATTCCGCAAAATGCAACATTGCTTCTAACCCATCCATAATTTTCCCGTCTGGGAATTGTAGAATATGATTGTCTGTGTACAATGCTGGTTGAATAATACTATGCCCAATTTCATGGACAAATCCTTCTGCCAAGACTATTCGTCTAACTTCTTTAGAAGCAGCATTTTGCGGAATTTTAAATAACCAAATATCTGCTGTTGGCACCTTCAGTTCTCTCCAAGGAGTATAGTCAATGTAAGAAGGAACAATCGCAGTTGGAGACATTGCATCTGATTCGTTGGTTGTTATTTTTGGTTGTTCGCTGGTTGAATCTCTGTGAAACCATGTAGGGGGTTGTCCAATAACTCTTCTTAGGATTGATCTTTCTCTGGCGTTTTTTGGGAACAAAGCAAAAAGTCCTCCCATTTCACCTTTTGATAATTCAATTAACTCTTTATTTTTAACAGGATAGAGAAAATTCTTCTCTGTAATTGGCGGCATTTCTACTACAGTGCAATTATACCAATCAAGAGCTTCTTTCATATCTAGCCCTGAAGGGTTGTATTGTTTAGATGAGTTGTCGTTTTCCATATGAGTATTGTATTAATTTAATCTTTTTAAATCTTTCGTAAATTACTACTATATTATGGTAATAAAATTGGTGGAAGGGGCAATAAAAATATATCCGGTATCACAGTGTACATTGTTGATGTGAGTGAAATAATTAATATTTGTCCAATAATTAATCATATTCCAAAATTCTTTTTTTCTCCCGTATAGATGCCAGATCCAAAAATCATAAAATTCAAGAGGGCCGCTAACAATGTTTTCTATTACAATTTGAATTTTACCTAAGACAACAACAGAAGAATTTTTGGTTGTAATTTTGTTAGATAGGAAATAAAGAAAAACCCCCTAATGGTCAAACATAGTTAATTCTTTGTTCAAAATTTCAGACGTTTCTTTAATAGCCTTCTAATTAGTTAACTATAAAAATATACCCTTCTTTTTTTAAATATGATAAAAGAGGTTGGCATGATTGGTTTGGGGAAAATGGGGATAGGAATGAGTGAAAGACTTTTAAATAGAGGAATTAGAGTTGTTGCTTATAATCGTTCGAGAGATAAAGTTGATAAAATAAAATCAAAAGGAGCCATTCCAGCTTATTCACTTGAAGAACTTATTGCTAACTTAAATTCAAAGAGAAAAATTATTTTGATAATGCTTCCTGCAGGAAAACCGACAAATGATATGATTAAAAGAGTTTTAAAACTTCTGAGTAATGAAGATATATTGATTAATGGAGCAAATGATTTTTACAAAAATGCAGAAAAACAGAGTAAGTTATGTGAGAAGAATGGAGTAGTATTTTTTGATTTTGGTGTTTCTGGTGGAATCCTTGGATTTAGAAACGGATATGTTTTGATGATTGGTGGAAAAAAAACTAAATTTAAAGAAATAGAATTTATTTGCAGGGCATTATCCCCAAAAAATGGATATGCCTATTTTGGTGAAGCTGGAAGCGGACATTTTGTTAAATCCGTCCATAATATAATTGAATATGTTTACCTCCAAGGAATAGCAGAAGGTATTGAACTCCTTGATAAAAAAAGAATAAATTTACTTAAAGCTGTTAGAATATGGAATAATGGTTCTATAATTCAGAGTTTGCTTATTGAATTGACTGCTAATACATTAAAGAGAAATGACTTTAATAAAATTAAACCTAAAATTGAAAGTATAACAATTAATGAATTAATTAAAACAAAGAATTCAATCGAAGGATTTTCTCCAGCTTTTGATGTCGCCGTTAAAATAAGAAAAAATAAAACTAAAGATTTTTTACTTGGAAAAAAAATAATTGCTGCTGTAAGAAATGAATTTGGAGGGCATAAATTATTAAAATGAAAGTATTTCTTGCATCGGATCATGCGGGATTTAAATTAAAAGAAAAAATTAAATCATTTCTTAAAAGAAAAAAGATTTCTTATGAAGATATGGGGGCATATTCTTACAATAAAAACGATGATTATCCTGATTTTATAATTAAAACTGCAGAGAAGGTTGCTAAAACTAAATCTAAGGGGATTATTATTGGTTTTTCAGGACAAGGGGAAGCAATTGCCGCAAATAAAGTTAGACATATAAGGGCAGTAGTTTGTTATGTGAAAAATAAAAAAATAATTAAATTATCAAGGGAACATAATGATGCAAACATTTTGTCATTAGGGGCAGGGTTTTTATCTGAAAAAGAAGCCTTTGAATTAATTTGGCTATGGCTTAGGACTCCATTTTCAAGAGAACAAAGACATAAAAGAAGAATTAAAAAAATAACTAATTACGAAAGAAAATCAATGTAGATTAAATAAGATGGTAGAAATAATTCCCACAATATTTGCAACATCAAAAAGAATGTTTGATGAGAAATTCAACAAACTTGTTCCAATTTCAAAAAAACTACAGGTAGATTTTATGGACGGACATTTTGTAACAAAAAAATCGATAAAGCTGAGTAATGTTCCAAATTTAAGAAACTATAAAGTTGAATTTGAAGCTCATTTAATGGTAAGAAACCCAAGAAGTTGGATTAAAAGGCTTAAAAATAAAGGTTTTAAAAAAGTTATTTTTCACTACCCTACGACACAATTAAGTGAAGATAAAGTTAAAAAACTTGTTAACGATATTCACAAACTTGATATGGAAGCTTTTATTGCTATTAGTCCAGAAGTTAGAGAGGATGAAGTTTTTCCTTTTTTAAATTATGTCGAAGGAATTTTAATTATGGGGGTTAATCCAGGAAGAGAAAAACAGCATCTTTTACATAAAACATATTACAAGCTTCAAAATTTAAGAAAATTAAATAAAAGAATTCCTTTACAAGTTGATGGAGGAGTTAATCCCCATACAATTAAAGATTTAGTTGATGCAGGAGCAACAATAATAAACTCTGGAAGTTTTGTATCAAGAAGCGATAATCCAAAACAAGCTTTGAAAGGACTTTATGATGCTCTTAAAACATAAGTCCTCTTTATTTTTCTAACTAATTTTGCCGGGCATTCCAAAATAGAAATTCTTTTTTCATTAAATTTTTTATATGCTTCTTTCTTATTATTTCCAAAAAACAATAGAATTGCTACGTTTGATTTTTCTAAGAGTTTTTTTGAGGCCGATATTCTTTTTTTTGGATATTTTGGAGAATTGTTGAAAGTTATAAAATAATTGCTTTTATTTTTTATAGTTGAATTTGGAAATAATCCTGCAATATGTCCGTCTTCTCCACTACTCAATATTATTATATCAAATTTTCCTCCGTGTTTTTTTAATTCATTAGAATATTTTTTAATTGGGGTACTATAATGATATGGATGAATATTTTTCTTTTTTATTTTTTTATTTTTAATCAAGTAATTAAGAAGAAATTCATTAACAATTTTGAAATTACTCTCTTTGTTTTTGAGAGAAACTCTTCTTTCATCAACCATAAATATATGTACCTTATTCCATTCTATATCTGAATTTTTAATTTGTTTTAGGATTCCAACAATACTTTTTCCTCCAACAATTCCAAAAACAATCGATTTTTTTTCCTTTAGTAATTTTTTTATTTCAAGTTCAATAATATTTGAAGCTTTTTTTTCTAAATCTTTTCTTTTTCCTTCAATAACTTTCATCTTATATCTGGCAACTTTCTATCCCCCATTTTCTTAAGATATTTTTGATGGTATTCTCCTGCCTTGTAAAATTTCTTTGTTTTGACAATTTGTGTCGTAATTTTCTCTTTTAAAACTTTTTGCATTTGTTCTTTTGATTTTTTTTGCAAGTTTTTTTGTAATTTATTTGTGTAAAAAAGAATCCTTTTATATTGATTTCCAATTTCTACTCCTTGCCTGTTTCAGATTTTTTAGTATTCCATAATATTTTGTTGTAGGACTAATGGTGGCAATCATCTTAATTTTCATTTTTTTAGTTTTGCAAATAATTTATTACTGGATTTGTCTAAATAAATAATCATAAAAAGTGTGAACAATCCAATAAAAATGCTCCCAATTATATCACTTAGCCAATGGACATTTAGATAAACTCTTGAAAAGGCTACAATTACTACAACAAGACAATAAGAGGTTGTAACAAAAATTTTTTCTTTCTTATTTTTAAATGAATCCCAAAATAGATAGAGCAGTAAGCCAAAAAAGACTAGTGTAATTGATACATGTCCACTAGGATATGAAAAATCATTTTCGAATATTAAGTTGTTTAATGGTCTAGCTCTATGAATCAGGTATTTTAAAATACTTGTAATAAAAGTAATAAGTATAAAACCAACAGATAAAATTATTGTCTTTCGTTTATGATTTTTTAATAAAAAAACTACGGAAATTATCAATAAAATAATGAATATTGTAATTATATTAAAAAAATAATCTATCCATGTAGATATTAAAATAAAAATAGGATTTTGAATTTCAGGTATAAATGAATTAACAATATTATCTATTTTAACCAATAATCCATTGAATATTATTTGTCCTAATACTATACAAAACAAAGCTAAGAAAATTAATGAAATTATTAATAGCCTTTTCTTTTTCATTTTTTCTTTTGTGAATGTTAATTATTTTTTCAGTTTTAGAATGTCAAATTTAAATTCATTTAAAGATGGTTCTATAATCAAATGGATATTTAATCTTTGAGATACTATTTTTGATATTTCAATTGTTCTTTTTAAATTGCTACAATACATTTTTCAAAGCATTAATTACTTAATTTTTCTGTTAAATTCTACTCATTTTTTAGATAACCCTAAGTCACCTTCTTCTATTTCTTTTTTGATTATGGAGAAGTGATTATCCATTTATCCTAATGCATAAATAAACGGCGACAATACGCTACTTTGTCCAAATGTGATGAAGGTAGCAGCCAAGATTATTAAAATTATTATTGGTAAAAGCCACCATTTCTTTCTGACTTTTAAATAATCCCAAACTTCACCAAGTAAACTTCTATTGCCTTCCATTTTAAAATAATCTTTTCGTTATTTATAAATTTAACGAACACCTCATTGTATTCTTTAATCTTTTGCAGATCCTTCGCTATCCCACATATCTTTAGGGTTATCTTCTCTTTTAATCAAAAATTTTCCCATTACTAAATAATCTATGCCGGTTCCCATCATACATCTATAAGCATCTTTTGGTGTGCATACAATAGGTTCTCCCCTTATATTAAAAGAGGTGTTAATTAAAATAGGAATTGTGCTTAGTTTACCAAATTCTTTTATTAAATCATAATAAAGAGGATTATTATTTCTTCTTATAATTTGTAATCTACCACTTCCATCAACATGAGTTACTGCTGGGATTTTTTTGTGCCATTCTTTTTTTATTGGATAAACCATTAACATAAAATCTGTTGGGTTTGGAATAGGGATATCACAATCAAAATATTTTAAAGCATCTTCTCTGCATACTACTGGTGCAAAGGGCCTAAATTTCTCTCTATGTTTTACTTTTAAATTTAATATTTCTTTCATTTTAGGATTGGTAGGATTAGATAATATACTTCTATTTCCTAATGCTCTTGGCCCCCACTCCATCCTTCCTTGAAACCATCCTATTATATTATTTTTAAATATTAATCTTGGTATTAATTTGATAAGTTCTTTTTCATTCTTAAATTCTAAAAATTTAATAGAATTTTCATTTAGGAACTTTTTTATCTCAACATTAGAATATTTTGGACCTAAATAAGGGTTATCTAATACATATTCTCTTTTTTTATTTAGTAAAGCATTATAGACAAAAATAGCTGCACCAATACTTGTTCCTCCATCTCCAGGATCTGGCTGGCACCAGATTTTTTTAAATGGAGTTTCTTTTAATATCTTTCCGTTAGCCACACTATTTAATGCACAGCCTCCTGCAATAACCAAATTATCACATTTAGTTTTTTTGTAGACATAATTTGCAATTTTAAACAAAGCATCCTCATAAATTAGTTGTAAGGCTGCAGCAATATCTTTATGCCTCTGTGTAATTGGTTCATCAGGATTTCTTACTTGCCCGTCCAAGAGAAGACATAATTTTTTAGATGGCATCCTATTTTTATAAGAATAGGTGAAATAATTCATGTTTAGTTTATAACTCCCATCCTCTTTTATCTCAATAACCTTCTTCAGTTTTTTATAATACATATTTGTTTTTCTATTAGTATTTCCATAAGCGCTTAATCCCATAACTTTATATTCGGAATTATTAACACTAAATCCCAAATAAGCAGTTATTGTAGAGTATAACAAACCTAAAGAATGTGGAAAATTTATACACTTTATTAAATTGATATTATTTTCCTTACCAACTCCATAAGAGGTAGTTGTCCATTCACCTACTCCATCTATGGTGATTATGGCAGACTCTTTGAATGGGCTTGGAAAGAACGAGCCTGCTGCATGTGCCATATGGTGTTCAACAAATAAAACATTTTTTCTGTATTTTAGTTTTTTTCTAATAGTTTTTAAGACTCTTAACTTTTCATTGAACCATGAAGGCATATTTGAAAGAAATACCTTATAACTTTTTGGAAAATATTGTAAATGTTGGTACAATAATCTCTCAAACTTTAACAAAGGTTTTTCATAAAAAGCAATATAATCTATATCTTCAATCTTCAAATTTTGGTTTTTAAGACAATACTCTACTGCGTTAATTGGAAAAGAAATATCATGTTTTTTTCTTGTAAATCTTTCTTCTTGTGCTGCAGCAACTATTTTTCCATCTTTTAATAGAGCTGCTGATGAGTCGTGATAGTAGCAAGATATTCCTAATATGTTCATTTTAAAATTGCCTATAATATTCTTTAAATGATTGAGTAGTTAAGTTTAGTTCCTCCCAGTAACTCTCTTTAGTTGCGTTGTCATCGATAAATTTTTTTCCAAAAACCCTTGCAAATATTGAAGTTAAACCAACTCCAATAAAATAAACAATAGAAAGTAATAAAAAATTTATTATGGCAGAAATCAATTCTCCGAACATTTTGCTTCCTTCTTTAAACTCATCAAACATCTCTTTTACTTTAGCCATCTTTTTATTAAACCCCCTAATAACAGCAAAGAGAGAGTAATTAAAACAACTTTATAAAGAGTTAGTGGATATTTTAGTTTAAAAATAAAAAAGAGTATAGTTGTGAAAACCACATATGTGAATAAAAACCCAATCAATTTTAATATTTTCATAATGAAGATAGTGATAATTAATTTAAAAGTCTAACTATGATAATTTTCAATAAAACAAATTGGTTTGTTATTAAAAAGCCATTAATAATCTTTAAAACATTATTTTTCTTACTATAAGAGAGCATATGGAAAATAAAATAAAGAGGGGGATATTGTATTCCCTTATTATCTTGATTACATTAGCATTAGGTATGGCTTTTTTTGAATATCTTAATTATAAAAATGTTTCAAAAATAAATTATTTTTATGTGTGGCCTCCAAATTATGAATATTTATTTCATCCGAACTCAAGTATATTTAGAGGAATCAGTGGCGAATCTCATTTTACAATTAATAGGTTTGGATATAGGGGTGATGAAATTAAAAGTCATGATAATGAGTATAGGATTCTAATTATTGGGGGGAGCACTTCCGAATGTTTATACTTAGACAATAATGAGACTTGGGCTTTTCTTTTAATGAAAAAATTGAATAAAACAATTGATAATAAAAAAGTTGTTACAATGAATATTGGAAAAAGTGGACATGGTCTTAGAAATAACATTCTTGCATTGAAATACCTTCCAGATTATTATGAACCTGATTTAATTATTTTGTTAACTGGGGCTAATGATGTGTTGTTTAGATTAAGCATGCAGGAAGCATGGAAGCCATTTAATGAAAGCGAATCCAATAATACGGAAAGTTATACTTTTAGTGTATCTCCAGGTTATAGTTGGAAATCAACACTAATTTATAAGATTTACAAGACTATAGACTTAAAATTTAAAAAAGTTAAACCTCAAGATAGTACTGGAAATACTCTTGTTGAGAACAGGTTAAAAAGACAAAATGCAAAAATTTGGATAAACGAAACCCCTGATTTAAATCTAGCACTTGAAGATTATAAAAAAAATCTAGAAAGATTCATTGAGTTGTCTAAAGAAAAAAATAGTGCTCTTCTTTTCATGACACAACCTTACCTCTATAAAGAAAATATGACTCCAGAAGAAGATGCAAGCCTTTGGATGACGTATGATTTTGGAGATACGTATTTTCCTACAAAAACTATGATGCATTTAATGGAAGAATTTAATAAAGTCCTTCTTGAGGTATGTGAAGATAATAAAGACATTTATTGTATTGACCTTGAACAAAAAGTTCCAAAAACGCTTGATTATATGTACGATGATATGCATTTTAATGAGAACGGAGCAAGTTTTGTGTCTGATGAAATCTCATTTTATATAAAAAAGAATCTTGTTGAGTTTAAATGATTGTTATTAACAATTTTTATAATTTCTCGTCGGAAAAATCCTTATATTAGTATATCATTTATAAAATTATGATAAAAGTAAAAAGGCAAACTAGTGATAAAAAAGAAGTAGAAAGGGTGTTTAGTTCTTTTAAGAAAAATGATTTATTGGAAAATAGAGCAGAATATAGCCAAGAAGACTTAAGTAAAACTTAACCACATCTAAACAAAAAAGGTGTAAAATTATTGTTTTTAAACTTCAGAAATATCCTAAGAAAAATGCTGAGAAGCTGTCCTTAGGATTTACGCCCCCACGATTACTTAATCCTTAGAATTAAGATACCAACATTTTGCTTGTGATATAAGAATTATTTGGTTATTTCCAGCTTTAGACTCTCTAAATTATGCTCTATTACACCTCGTTTAAATCTAAAACTTTCCACTTTGAGAAATCATTTTGATTAAAATCGTATGGTTCATTGTTGTTTAAGTAAAGAGTTTCATCTCCTTTCCTTCTTTGAGCAATAATCCCCCCGATAAGTTTTTTACCTTTACTATTTTGTTCTTTTATGTATTTTTGTAATGCTTCCGCCTTCGCTTTTGCATCTTTTGCTGTTATTCCGCTTTTTGTATCAAATAAACCAATTCTTCCATCCTTGAATTTAACAATAAAATCAACATAAAAAGCCCATTCTTTCCCATTTTCAATATAAGGAATTGCAAAATACTTTTTTTCTCCTTCCCTATTTTTATACCACCATTCAACTTTATCGGAAGAATCAAGCAATGCCATAAAAATTTCTTCTGGTTCACTTTTTTTAGCTATAAAGAAAGGTTTCATTATTGATTTTGGATGAATCTCTTTTTTAACATTGCTTTTATAAGAATCAATTAAAGGCACTTCCCATTTCTCATTTATTTCTTTTTATCTTGTCTCACTTAGTTTATCAACTACTTCTATAAAATTAAGTTTCTTGTGTAGGATGCTTCTACCTCATCTAAAAATTTCTAGTTCTAATTCTGAGAAAATATTAAAACCGTTATCTTTTTATTTTCCCCATCACCTATCAAATTAAGAATACTCTTCTATATCAATTCCAGAAATTAAGTTTTATTTATGCAAATGCTTCTTTTTTTTCAAACTGAAAAATATGGAATTTCCTGGAAACCACTTCCCAAACAAAACAATATCAAGATAAGATATCCAACTAAGCAGAATTAAAGGAACTTTAAAAATAATTTTAGTTTCTTTTTTTCTAAAGTTTTCCTTGGTCTTTTGTCCAAGCCTTCCTAATGCAATATCTAAATTTTGCCACCCCTTGATTCTACTAACAATTATTGCGAAAGTGTCTTTAATTTTATCTGTTATTTGTTGAAAAAAGATAGAATAAAAATAGAAATTGTCTATTTCTAGTTCCGCTTCTTCAAAAAGTTTTTCAAACTCTTTATACTTCAACCGGTTAACATGCCCTTCTTTATATTCATTACCTAATAACCTCTTCTTTGGATTAGAAATTCTTTGTATGACTGCACCAAGGCCCATCCCAAAATGACTAGTAAAAATAATTATCCTTCCATCCGGCTTTAAAATTCTTTTAAGATCCTTCATCATCTTTAGTAAGTCCTTAGTGTCGATATGTTCAAACACATCGATTAGAAAAATGCAATCTACATAATTGTCAGGAAGTTTATTGTCTAAAATGCTACAATTTAATTTTTCTATATATTCTTCTGGTATTTTTGAAAGGGCGATCTTAGAGATATCTGAAACAATTACTTTACTAAACCTTTTCCCGAAATAAGCCGCATAGTTTCCAACACCTCCTCCAGCATCATATAAAACCCCTTTATTTATGCCCCTTATCCATTTATCTATAATTTTAACTTTAACATATTTAGAAAACCATTTATTCTCTGAACGATCTATCGTCCAATAATTCTGGGAATAAAATCTTTCATTTATTTTATTGTAATCCATATAAATTTAGAGAAAACCCTATTAAAAAGTCTTTTGTTATTCACTTCTCCAAAATCAAACTCGTTCCATCACTCAAACACTTACATCTTCCTATCTTAAAACCTTTAAACTTCTTCTCTAACATAGAACCAAAAACCTCGTTAGTTATTCGCTTTATGTAGATAAGTTAATCCTAAGGATTTACGCCCCCACGAGGAATCGAACCTCGATTTTAGCGACCGCAACGCTACGTTCTATCCATTAAACTATGGGGGCAAATCGTTTAATTTCAGTAAATTTTCTGATTTTAAATTTGCTGTATAATATTAATATGCTAATCTTTTAAAGTTTAATAATGTTTTTTGTTAAAAAGCAAAAAGATAAAAAGACAATTCCATATAAAATTTATAGGTAAATGACTAATATATTTATTCAATTAAGTTTGTTGATTTTAGTAGTTTTTTTAGTATCTTTTGTAATGAGAATTTTAAAACAACCTTTAATAATAGGATACATCATTTCGGGAATAATTGTTGGTCCCTTTTTTCTTAATTTTATTCAATATGATGAAACATTAAATACTTTTTCTGAAATTGGTATTGCCTTTCTTCTATTTATTGTTGGATTACATTTAAGTCCAAAAGTTATAAAAGAAGTCGGGAAAATTTCACTTATAACTGGGATAGGGCAGGTTGTATTTACTTCCTTTTTAGGATATTTTATAGGAATTATGCTTGGATTCACACCACTAACTTCTTTGTACATTTCAATTGCCTTGGCTTTTTCATCAACAATAATTATAATGAAACTTCTATCGGATAAAGAAGCGTTGGATAAATTATATGGAAAAATTTCAATAGGGTTCCTTCTAGTTCAAGATTTAATAGCAATAATTATTCTCCTGATAATATCCTCATTTTCAAGCGGAACCAATTCACTTTCAGTAATTGGATATACTTTTATTAAAGGAATCATAATTTTTTCTTTTCTCTTTCCTGTGAGTTATTTTATACTTCCAAAACTTAGTTCTTTTTTTGCTAAATCTCAGGAATTTTTATTTGTATTTGCTATAACATGGGGATTTGGATTAGCATCATTATTTTTTTACTTGGGATTTTCTGTGGGAGTTGGAGCTTTAATTGCAGGAATAACTCTTTCTATCTCTCCATACAGCTTTGAGATAAGTTCAAAACTTAAACCTTTGAGAGATTTTTTCATTATATCTTTTTTCATTCTTCTTGGTTCACAAATGGCTTTTGAAGAAGTGACTAAAATGATTTTTCCCGCAATAATTTTTTCACTCTTTATACTTATTGGGAATCCTATAATTGTTATGATATTAATGGGAATATTTGGATATAGTAAAAATACGGGATTTATGTCTGGACTTACTGTTGCGCAGATAAGTGAATTCTCACTGATAATGATAGCTTTGGGGGTTAAAGTTGGACATCTAAGCAATGAAATTCTTTCGTTTGTTACTATAATAGGATTAATAACCATCGCAGGTTCAACATATATGATAATATATTCTGATAAACTATACAACCTTCTTTCAAAATATCTCGGAATATTTGAACGAAAAAAAATGAAAGAAAAACAAATTATATCGAAGGAGTATAAATATTTCCTTCTTGGAGAAAATAGAATAGGATTTTCAATAATGAAGTCTTTTATAAAGCAAAAAAAAGATTACTTGATTGTTGATTTTAACCCATTAAGAGTTAAAAGACTTGTTTCGAGAGGAATAAATTGTATTTATGGAGATGTTTCAAATATAGAATTCCTCAATGAAATAAAAATTAACAAAGCAAATTTAATAGTGTCAACAATTCCTGAAATGGAAGTTAATTTTACTTTACTTAATATCGTTAGGAAGAATAATAAAAATGCTGTAATAATTCTAACCTCAAGGCAGATTTCAGATACTTTAGAACTTTACAGAGCTGGAGCAGATTATGTTATTCTCCCACATTTTCTTGGTGGGGAATATACTGCAAAAATTGTTGAAAAACTTGGTGAAAAAAGAGAATCATATAAAAAAGAGAGAGAAAAACAAATTAAAGAACTTAATGAAAGACTCGAAGAAGGACATGAACATCCAAAGATTGATAGGGGGTAATTTCCAATTATTTTTTGGCAAGAATGGATAAAGCAACTGCAGTTAAAAATAAAGAGATATCTCTGAAAATTATATCTGTCTGAGAAAAGTTTGTTAGAGTTATTAAAGCAAGTGTTGTTGATGCAAAAATTGCGGAGTAATAAAGTTTTTTATTACTTAAAAGCCAGATTCCAAGGGCAACTTCATAAATCGAAAAAAAGAATAGTATAAATCCATCTGTTATAAAATTTCCTGGAAGAAATTCTGGAATAAATCCAATCCAATTTTGAGGAGAGATAAAAGAAGAAATGGCTGCATAAATAAATGAAAAAGCTAAGGCAATTCTCAAAATTAAAATAGCTGTTTTTTTATTTTTCATTTTCATTAAATTAATTAAATTTTGTTTATTAAATACCTATGCTTAATATCATGTGGCATTTTATTAATCTAAAAAATTTAACAAGGATCATTATTCTACAATTATTTTTCCTTTTAACCTAGGATTTAAGTGGTCGTGATAATTCCAAGAACCTTTCTCATTAAAAGTAAATGAATAAATCTCATCCCTAAGTATTCCTTTACATGCATCAAATAATTTTATTTCTTCTGATGTGCCGCATTTTTTAATATCAGAGCCTGGATAAATTGTGTGTGTTGGATGAATATCAGATGCTGGCCATGATGGACTAGACATTTTATTTACAAAATTAACAGTTTCTCCAACTTTAATTATTAGGATTGAAGGAGAAAATCCTTCTGAAGTAATTTCAATAGTATGTTCATTTAAATTGCCGATTGAATTCTGATTAATTTCTTGCGAGTTATCAAATCTATTCTTTTCAGAAATATTTGGATTTAAATTTTCAGCACTTCCTGAAAATAAAAAGTATCCTAAAAAAATTAAAACAGCAATAATTATCCCTACAATTATGTATTTCACATTATTAGTATAAAGAGATTGTTTAAATATGTTTTGTTTAATTACGTTAAATTTTTTAATTAAAGTAATTAAAAACATTTTTAAACTTTAATAAAATATTTAAACATATGGCTAAGAAAAATAAGAGTGAAATAAATAATGATAGAAAAATTGAGGAACTTCTAATTCAAGTCGGATTAAGGATTGCAAAAAGGGGAGAAGGGGCATTATTTATTGTTTTGGGCAAAAAAAAGAAAATTGAATACAAACCACTTGTTTCACAACAAGTTCCTTCATTTAACATCATGAAGAATCCAAAACTTCTTGAATCTTTGGCTTTAATGGATGGTGCAGTTATAATTGATTATATGGGGATGGTTAAAGCTTATGGCGTAATGATAAAATCAAGGAGAGTTTTTAAAAATTTTGGAACAAGACACAGCGCGGCAGTAAGTGCTTCAAAAATGGGAAACACTGTTTTAATTGTTTCAGAAGAAGATAAGAAATTAAGAATATTAAAAAATGGGAAGATTGTAATGCAAATTGATGCTCTTCAAAAAGATGTTGAGAAATCTGTTTCAAGAGCAGTAGACCTTTTAGAAAGTGTCGGAGCAGGGACACTTGGGACAGTTGGAGCAACTATTTTAGCTCCAGGACTTGGAATTACCCTTCTTCCAGGAATTGTAATCTTTGGTTCTGCTTATTACTTAGCGAAACTTATGCGGAAAAAATAATAAAACATTAGATTAATTATCTCTCTGTAGATATAAATATTCTTTAAAAAACTATTTAACTTGTATTTTAAGTAGTTTTATTTTCCTATAGCTTTTAAATGTAGTTCATGCATTCGTTTCAAAAATTTCTGTTTATCTTCAATTTTTATTAAGTCACTATGCCCCTGAAGAATTAGGTGAAGTGTAAAAGGACTTGGAAGACTTACATTTATAATTTTTATTTTTAGAAGATTTGCCTCAATCTGTTCAAAAACTTTTTTTGCATTTTCTATATCCATAACATCTTCCAGAACTTCTCTTCTTGCTTCATTTAATATTGGAAATTTGTTTGATATTTTTTTTACAGCTGCCATAAGAAAGTGACTTCTTAACTGCTGTTTCCCTACTGTCTTGCTTTGTCCCTTATATGTTTTGAGAATCATAAGTGAACGTGTTGCACAATGTCTAAATCTTCTTGCCAGTATATCAGTTTTTTCGATTGCCTCAGTTAGAATTTCTCTGAGATTTTTTGAATTTATAGATTTAAACGCTTTCTCAATCTGCAAACTCTCCCCAGCAAAATAAAATCCTTCATCAGTTACCCCTATTTCAACATCTCTACTTCCAGCTATACCCATTAAATAACCCAGAGCCCTTGAAAGTGCATCATTTACTCTCCTTCCATAACAGCTATTTATTAACAGATAATCTTTCTCTCCTTTATATCTTTCAATAATAATTTCCTTTGAATTTGGAATCTCTGCAAATTTGTATTGTTCGTAGTGATAGTTGTAAATTGCATTTGCTGTATCCTCATAAACATAAAGATAGCTTTTAATAAATTCTATAATTTCTTTTTTGCTTTTTTTTAAATTAAATTTTTCTTTTATCAAATACCTAAACCTATTTATCTCGTTTGCTGTGTCAAAACTTAATGGAAGTTGTTCAGAGAACCATGAAGGGATTGTTGGATTTTTATGTGAAGCATTTCTAACATAAAGATTCATCCCTCTAACATAAGAATACTCATACTTATTTCCTCCTAAAACAAAGACATCTCCTTTTTTCATTCTCTCCAAAAAGGATTCGTCAATCATCCCAATTTGTTCACTTTCAGGCACGAGTTTAACTTTGATAAATGATTCTTCTGGAATTGTACCGATGTTAGTCAAGTAAATCATTCTTGCAAGTTTTCCTTTTTTTCCAATTGTATTTGTTTCTTTGTCATACCAAATTTTTCCGTATACACTTGATTTTTCCAAAGAATATTTGCCTGCTAAGTAGCTTATTACATCAAAGAAATCATTCTTACTTAATTCATTGTAGCAGTAAGATTTTTTTATTAATTTAAACAAGTCGTTTACCTCCCATGATTTATATATAGCCATCCCGTAAATTTGCTGCGCTAAAACATCAAGAGCATTTTTTGGAATGTGGATTTTGTTAATTTTTTTTTCAATCATTTCTTTTTGAATTACAGCACATTCAACTAAATCTTCTCTGTCCGTTACTATAAATCTTCCTTTTGCAATTTCGTGAAGTTTGTGCCCTGCCCTCCCAAGTCTTTGAAGTGCTCTTGAACTTGATTTTGGAGAGCCGAGCATTATAACTAAATCAATATATCCTATATCAATTCCAAGTTCTAAACTTGTAGAACATATAACTGCTTTTAATTTTCCTTTTCTTAATCTGTCTTCAATAGAGAATCTTAACGATTTACTTAGAGAACCATGATGGGCTGCTATATTGTCTTCTCCATAAATAGTCGGAAACCTATCTTTTAAATGGTTAACAACTCTTTCAGTTCCAGCACGAGTATTTGTAAAAATCAGTGTAGTTTTATGTTCTTGAATAAGTGAATCTATTAAAGAGTATAAATCATTTGTAATATTAGTATCTTCTATCAAATTTTCTGAAGGAGTTAGCACCTTTATGTCAATCTCTTTTTCCATCGGAATTTCTGCTATTTCAATCTCCCTATAATCATCAATACCAACAAGAAATTTTGCAACTTCTTCTAATGGATAGATTGTTGCACTTAATCCTATCTTAATTGGCCATATCTTTGAGATTTCATTTAATCTTTCTAGTGTTATACTTAAATAAGTTCCCCTTTTATTATCCAAGGCATGGATTTCATCAACAATACAGAATTCTGTTTTTTCCATATATGTCACGAATAATTTGCTTGTAAGCATTATTGCAAGCGATTCTGGAGTTGTAATAATTATATGTGGGGGTTTTTTAGCCATTTTTGATTTTTCAGCCTGTGTTGTATCTCCTGTTCTTAATCCAATGCGAATTTTTTGAAGATTAATTTTTTTATCTTTAGCCAAATCATAAATTTCTTCTAAAGGTTCTACCAAATTTTTATGAATGTCATTGCTGAGAGCTTTCAAAGGTGAAGTATAAACACAATAAACTTTATCTTCTAATTGATTTTTCTCAGAAATACATACAAGATGATTTAAGATTGATAAAAATGCTGTAAGTGTTTTTGTTCCTCCAGTTGGCGCTGAAATTAAAATATTTTTTCTTTCCCAAATTGCAGGCACTCCATAGAGTTGAGTTATTGAAAATTCTTTAAATTTTTTAAAAAACCATTCCTTTATTAAAGGATGTAGGGTTTTCACTATTTCATCATGTTCTCTTTTAATAGAATAAGTTACTTTTGTCATTTTACAAAGGACTACAAAACCAGCATATAAGAATTTTAGAAATTCTAGAGGTTTAAATAATTTTTCTAATAGGCAATTTAGAAATAAGTTCTCCTTTTCGAACTATTATAAACAACTCTAATTCCTCTTTTTAAAAATCTTTCACTCATTCCCATCTCTACCTAAACCAAAGTTATAAAAACCTATCTTTCTATAAAAAAAATATGAAACCAGAAGATGAAAAAACTCAAACAGAGAAATTGGAAGAAGAGATAGTTGCACTTCAAACAAGGATTAAAAACACAGAATATGATCTAGCCCATATGTTTAAAGGTAATGAAATTATTGAGCAAAAATTAAAGAATACAAAAGAACTCCTTAAAGAAAAGCAAGAACTTTTAGCTAAATTGAATCCAGAACAACTTAAAAAATTAAGAAAAATAGAATCAAAAATTGAGGAGAAAAATGTTACTTCCCTTACAAAAGAGGAAAAAGATTTTATTGAAGCCGAAATAGAAAGTGAGTTCTTGTAAATTCTACATAAAACTTAAAATAGATAAAATTGTTAAAATATTATGTTCAGAACGATTTTAAATGATTGTTCAACTATATATTGACAGGGGTTATTAAATGATTGACTTTAACAAACTTATTGACAATTATTTTTCAAGGGAATTAAAAGAAAAGAAAATTGGCAATTACTATCCGAGTGAAATCGGCGGATGTTTAAGGAAAACCTGGTTTAGCTATAAAATTCAAAAAGATTTAGATAAAGAAGTCTTAAGAATATTTGAAGCAGGAAATAATTTACATGAATTAATAACAGAAATTTTAAAAAGTGAAAAAAATCCTGAAATAGAACTTTTGGAATCAGAATTGCCTTTCAAACAAGACGAAGGAGAATTCACAATTTCAGGAAGAATTGATAATTTAATTTTAACAAAAGACAATGGAAAAAAAATAATTATCGAGGTAAAATCAGTTAAATTTCTCCCAAATGAAGCCAAAGAGTCCCACATTCAGCAATTGCAATTATATATGCACAACCTAAAAGTCAAGGATGGGATAATTCTCTACATTCAAAAAGATAACTTAAAGGCGAAATGGTTTAATTTTCAATATAGTGAAGGAGAAGCAGAAGAGATAATAAAACGCTTTCATGGATTACATCATTGTTTAAAACTTAATATAATTCCTCCTGCAGAAGCGAAACTCATTAAAAACAAAAATTGGATGTGTAATTACTGCGAATATAAAGAAGAATGTGACAAATATCCAATTGAATAAATTATTTTTGATTAATTAAAAAAACTAAACAAAATTAAATGAATAGATTTTCTATCTTTTATTCCAATTTAATTTTTGCTTTACAATATGATAACCTTTATAAGACCACATTATTAAAACATTTTATGGAAAATAAAAGGAATAATGATTGCATTGAAGAAGAAACTTTAATGGAAAGAGCATTAGGTAAAAGAACGGCAACCCTTCAGCAGAAGTTAATAACTAAAATAAAATCTGGCTTTGAATTGAAAGGGATTGAAATTCTTGGATTAATTGAATTCAGTATTGTTGTTAATGAACATTTGAAATTATATTATTCTTTACAAAGAAATGAAAAAGGAGAGTATTTTTATGTAAGCAATAATGGAATTTATACAATTCCAAAATTAAAATTAGATACTTACGAAAATTTAATTAAAGAATTAAAAAATAAATATAAAATTAGATAAATAAATTCAACTAAAATATATTTTTGATAACAATCTTTTTTATAAATACTATTGAAAAAGATTTGTAATGGTTAAGACAAAAGAAATCTTTAGCCTCTCTTTAACATTTTGTTTATTTATCGCCACAATAAATTTTACAAGTGCGACAGATTCTTTTATGATGTGCCTCAATAAAGGACAAGTTTTAGAATTTTCAAAATGCAATTCATTGATGCAAGATTTTAAATGCACTAGTACAAGATGTAATAATGTTTGTGTAACGGAAGTGTCCCCTGGAATCTATTGTCCTGGTAATTATGGTGTATGCAATTCTAGAGGAGTTTGTGTTGCTTACTCTGAAAATAAAAACGTTGAACTTCCTTCATTATCTTTAATTGAGCCTGAAAATTATGTAACATTAAATAACGGAAATATTAATTTTAAATTTAATCTTGTAAAATTTTCTGAAGTTAATTTATGTGATTTAATAATAAATTCAAAAAAAGTCTCATCTCTTTCACAATTATCATCTGGGAATATATTTACCTATAAATTAAATGAAGGGCCTTACTTGTGGGAAATTGAATGTTCTGTAAAAACTGGAGAAAAGATTTCGTCTTCTGAAAGAGTCTTATTTATAAAGTCTAATCAAATAAATTCAGAAACTAATTCAAATAATCTTACTAATAACCAAAATACAGAGGATCAACCATCATACCAAAATAGAAGTATAAACAATTCAAAGACAATATATAGTTTTAATTATGAAAACCCAAATTCAATTTCAAGCAACAATTATGAAACTTCAAGAGAAAATCCAGACAGCAACTCAAATAAAATCACTAAAGGGAAAAATTCAAGAGTCAGTCATCAAGGACTGATTTTGTTAGATAATGAACAAGATTCTATAAATCAAAATGGAGATATAATATTCTCCTTGGATAATCTTAAAAAATCAAAACAAAATGATATATTAAAGAACAAAATTATTATATTGATGACAATTATAAATTCATCGATTTTAATTTTTTTATTATTTATGTACAAAAAGAAAATGATTAAATAATAATTTGAAAAATTAATTAAACAAAGATTTTTAAACTAATGTTATTAAAGTTAAATAAAGGGGATAATTTTATAGATAATGGTAACAGATCAGGGTAGAATAGGTTCATTAATGAAAAATCCTGAAAAAATAAGGAATATAGCGATAGCTGCACATATAGATCACGGAAAAACAACTTTTTCAGACAATCTCCTTGCGGGAGCAGGGATGCTTTCAGAAGAAACAGCAGGAAAGCAAAGAGCCTTAGATTTTCACGAAGATGAAGCAGAAAGGGGAATTACAATCGATGCTGCATCAGTAAGTATGGTTCATAATTTTAAAGGGGAAGATTATCTAATAAATTTAATTGATACTCCTGGACATGTAGATTTTGGAGGAGATGTGACAAGGGCAATGAGAGCAGTTGATGGATGCATTGTTCTAGTTTGTGCAAGTGAAGGAGTAATGCCTCAAACAGAAACTGTCTTAAGGCAAGCATTAAAAGAACTTGTAAAACCAGTACTTTTTATAAATAAAGTTGACCGCTTGATTAAAGAAGTTAAACTTACTCCAGA
Source organism: Candidatus Pacearchaeota archaeon (assembly GCA_038869895.1). Lineage (GTDB taxonomy): Archaea > Nanobdellota > Nanobdellia > Pacearchaeales > GW2011-AR1 > JACPLR01. Next base: position 14,975 of record JAWCQE010000004.1, on the reverse strand, counting down.
AGCAATGCAAGAGAGATTCATTAAGATTATAAATCATGTTAATCAGTTAATAAAAGATATCGCACAAGAAGAATACAAAGAAAAGTTTCAGGTTAATGTTGCAAATGGGAGTGTTGCTTTTGGAAGCGCATTCCATAAATGGGCTTTAAGTGTCTCTTACATGAAAGAAAAAGGGATTACCTTTAAGGATATTATTGAAGCATATAATAATGAAAAGCAGAATGAACTTGCAAAGAAAGCCCCCCTTCATGAGGTTGTTCTTGATATGAGCATAAAGCACCATCCAAATCCTGTTTTTGCCCAATCTTACAGAATTAAAAAAATCTGGCATGGTGATTTAAATAGTGAAATTGGCAGAGACTTAATAAATTGTAATCCCAATGGAAAATTTGTTTTTGTTCCTACGAAAATTGTTGTTGATAGACACGCAGGAGAGGTTGCAGCTGGAAGAATTTTTTCAGGAAGTGTAAAGCAAGGAGATGAAGTATATCTTAATTTAGCAAAATCAAGAACAAGAGTTCAACAAGTTTCAGTATATAAAGGAGCTCAACGAATAACAATGGATGAAGTATTGGCTGGAAACATCGTTGGTATTGTTGGATTAAGAGATGTTTTTGCAGGAGAAACTGTTTCAAGTGTTCCTGTGGAACCATTTGAAGCAATAACCCATTTATTTGAACCTGTTGTTACAAAATCAATTGAACCTTTAAAATCAGCTGACCTTCCTAAGCTCGTTGAAATTTTGAGACAGGTTGGAAAAGAAGATCCATCATTAAAAATTGAGATAAATGAACAAACTGGAGAAAATTTAATTTCTGGAATGGGAGAGTTACATCTAGAAATTATTGAAAATAGGATAAAAAGCGAGAAAGGGCTTGATGTTAAAACATCGCAACCGATTATTGTATATAGAGAGACAGTTTTAAAAGAATCAAAAGATTTTGAAGGAAGATCTCCAAATAAACATAATAGTTTTTTTATAAAAGTTGAGCCTTTGGAAGAGAATATTTATGAGGCAATTCAGAAAGGTGAACTTCCTGAAGGAAGAATCAAGAAAAAAAATGAAGCAATTGCAAAAACACTAAGTAGTCTTGGGTGGAGTGGTGACCAAATAAGAAATGTAAGAGATATTTATAAAGGAAATATTTTCATGGATGAAACAAGAGGAGAGGTGCATATGATTGAAGTTATTGAACTTGTTCTTGATGCTTTTGAACAGGTGATGGACCAAGGGCCTGCTGCAAGAGAGCCATGTAGTAAAATGAAAGTTTCAATAGTTGACATAAGACTCCATGAAGATGCAATTCACAGAGGGCCAGCACAAGTTTATCCTGCAGTAAGAGATTCAATATCACAATCAATGAAAAGTGTTGGAATTTCAATTCTTGAGCCATTACAAACGCATATTATTGAAGCACCGAATCAATTTATGAGCGCAATAACAAAATTAGTTTCAAGCAAAAGAGGACAGTTGATAAATGTTGAACAGAATGAATCAGGAGTTGAAATAAAAGCTAAAATTCCTGTAGCTGAAATGCTTGGGTGGAGCAATGATTTAAGAAGTTCAACAGAAGGAAGAGGAGTTTCCTCTCTTGTAGATCAAAGTTTTGAGCCTCTCCCAAAAGAACTTCAAGCAAATGTTATTAGGAAAATTAGAGATAGAAAAGGACTTGCAGAAAATCAGTGACTTAAAATTTGGATAATTTATAAAATACGCATTAATTTTTCTCAGATTTTTTACTACTTTTTACTAATTACAAAATAAAAAGATTTAAAAAGGAGAAGATTATAAGTATTTTATGAAAGATGAAGGACTGTATAACCTTTTTGAATTATTGGTTGAAATGAATGATGCAGCTAAAGCGAGTAATATAGAAAAAGTTAATTCACTAAATAAAAAATTTTCTGGATTATATGTAGCAATTTTTAATAATAAAGAGAGAGATAAAAATTTAGAAAGATTGTTTGACTTGGCACGTAATAATATTATTTATATAAATTGGGATGAGATCCATAGTGAAAGATATCCTAGAGAATATTTTTTGGATGAAGGGGACCATTATTTAGAACTTATAAGAGAGCGTTTATTTGGTCCGTCGATGTAGATAAATAAATAAAAAGATTTATAAACCTAAAATTTTATTTGAGTATACACATTTGTTATTTTAAAAATGGCTAAAACAAAACCAGGAATAAATATTGTATTTGTAGGACATGTTGATGCAGGAAAGTCAACCACAATTGGGAGACTTATGTTCGATACTGGAAAAGTCTCTCAACAAGAAATGGATAAATTAAAAGCTGAAGCACAAAAACACGGAAAAGCTGGATTTGAATTTGCATATATCATGGACAATATTAAAGAAGAAAGAGAAAGAGGAGTTACAATTGATTTATCTTATCAAAAGATTATAACACAAAAATATGAGGTTACAATTATTGATGCTCCTGGACATAAAGATTTTGTAAAAAATATGATTACAGGAACATCACAGGCAGATGCAGGTTTTCTTGTAGTTGCTGCAAAGTCAGGAGTTCAACCGCAAACAATTGAACACTTATGGCTTATGAAAACAATGGGAGTTTCAAGCTTGGGTGTTGTAATTAATAAGATGGATGAAGTTGAATATAAAGAAGATGTATTTAATAAAGTTAAAGGAGAGGTTTCAAAACTTTTATCAACCGTAGGATATAAACTTGACCAAGTTCCTTTTCTTGCTATATCCGCATTGAAAGGAGATAATGTTGCCAAAAGATCAGCTAGCATGCCTTGGTATAAAGGCCCAACAATTATTGAACAATTTGATTCATTTCCAGCTCCTGAAAAACCAACTAATTTGCCATTAAGAATGCCTATACAAGATGTTTATGAAATAACGGGAATTGGAACAGTTCCAGTAGGAAAAATTGAAACAGGAATAATGAAACCTGGACAAAAAATAATTGTTGTGCCTGGAAGAAGTGGTAGAGGGATTCCTGGAGAGATAAAATCTGTTGAAGCACACCATGAACAGCTCGCACAAGGAGAAGCTGGAGATAACGTTGGGGTTAATATAAGAGGGATTGGAAAAAAAGATGTAGCCCGTGGTGATGTCATTTGTGATGCTAATTCGCCCGCTCCAATTGCAGAAGAATTTACTGCAAAGATAGCAGTAATTAATCATCCAACTGTTATAGCAAAAGGTTATACTCCTGTGTTCCATGTCCATACTGCTCAAGTTCCATGTCAGTTTATAGAACTAGTTGAAAAATATGACCCTAAATCAGGACAGGTTATGCAGAAAAGTCCGGACATACTAAAAAACGGAGATGTTGCACTTGTAAAAATAAAGCCTATAGGAAACCTTGTAATTGAAAAGCAAGTTGACAATCCACATATGTCAAGGTTTGCAATAAGAGATGCTGGGCAAACAGTAGCTGCAGGTGTATGTATTGAATTAAAAAAGAAAGCATAAATTCATTTTTTTAATTTTCTAGAGATATTCTTTAAATTAGTTAGAAAATTCAACAATAAAACAGGCTAAATTAAAATAATATTATCAAACCAATCATAGAAATGCTTAAATAATAAAAATATTTTCAAAATGTTATATAATAAAAAATGGTAAGCAAACAAGAAATTGAAGAGGCAATAAAGGGAAAGGATGATTTTGTTAAAATAAACTACCTAAACAGATTTTTAAAAAAAGCGGATAGTCTTGATATGAAAAAATTTATTCATCTCAATCTTGCCGCAATAAACGAAAGTAAAGGCCTTTTTTACGACGCTGTAAAAAATGTTTCATCAGCTGGAGATATTTCCGTGACATTCAGAGAAAAAAGAGAACTTTATATGAAAGAAGTTGAACTTTGGATTAAAGCAGGAGAATTTATATTTGCTGAGAAAGCATTTAATAAAGCTATGGGTTATGGCAGTGAAAATGAAAGAGTTCAAATGCAAATACAATACGAAGATTTATTTAGGGCAATAGGAAAAAGTTATGAAGATCAAGGAAAAGTAAGAAAAGCTATCGAGGTTTACAAAAGACTTTTTGAAAATACAAAAAACACTTCTAGAAAAAACGAAATAAAAGAGAAACTTTCGGAACTTTATGAGAAAACGGGAAGGATTTTAGAATCTGATAGAGTTAAAAATCTAAAAATTTAAATAATTCAACTTTTTTCTGTATCTTTTTAATGCTTGTGATACTGCTTCATAAGTTCTTACCCGCGAATTCTGATGAAAAGTTATATTTATCTCTTCAGCAATCATTTTAATATTTGGTTTTCCTTTTTTAGGTCCTGATTTATACATATAATCTTCATCTAAATAAATTTTATACGCTCTTTCTAATTCTTCTCTTGTCCAAGGGACATATCCTCTTTTCATAACCCCTCTTAGACTATCTTCTAAGGTAAATGTTCCAAATAATTTTCGTGGTAATAGTGATGTTTTATGGTGCATTTAAAAAATAAACCACAAACCTTTTAAACCTTAGTATTTTATAGCTATTATTAGAATATTGTAATCACATTAATCACATTCATTTAACATTCATTTTTGTTATTGATAGTTTAAATTGCAATATTTCTAATTATTAAATGTAAGGAGGAAACAATGGCAAAAATAAGTCCTGTATCAATAAAATATATGATACATGCTTCTTTTGAAGCATATGGCCCTGTAGAAAAACCTGATGTAATTGGAGCTTTATTTGGACAGACAGAAGGATTGTTGGGTAACGCTCTTGAAATAAGAGATTTGCAAAAAGAAGGAAAAATAGGAAGAATAGAAGTTGAAATAGAAAGTGTTAATGGAAAAACAAAAGGGAAAATTCATATTCCTACAGCACTTGATAAAAGTGAAACAAGTTTAATAGCTGCTGCAATTGAAACTATAGATAGAGTTGGACCTACTGAAGCAAAAATAACCATTGATAAAATTGAAGATGTTAGAGGGAATAAGAGAGAGTACATTCTTGAAAGGGCAAAAAGACTTCTTGAAAGTATGGAAGGTTCTTCATCGAAAGAAATCTCTGAAAATATAAAAACCGCATCGAGAAGTTTGAAGTTGCAAGAATATGGAGAGGAAAAACTACCTTGTGGTGATATTTCGGGCAATGAAATTATTGTTGTTGAAGGAAGAGCTGATGTTATTAATCTTCTTGAAAATAGAGTAAATAATGTCATAGGTATGAATGGAACAAAACTTCCAAAAGAGATTACAAAACTGAGTAATGAAAAAGAAATAACTTTGTTTTTGGATGGAGATAGAGGAGGAAAACTTATAGCAAAAAATTTAATTGAAAATGCAAATGTTGCTTATGTAGCTTTTGCTCCAGATGGAAAGGAAGTTGAGGAGTTAAATGGAAAAGAAATTCTTGCTAGCTTAAGAAAGAAAATTCCTGCAGAGGAATTTTCTTTTTCCCTTTTATCAAATGAAAATAATAACTTTCAATCAAAAATTGAAAGAAATGATTTAAAGGAAAAATTAAAAGAAATTAATGGCTCAAAAAAAACATATTTTTTTGATAATAAACTAAATGAAATAAAATCTGTTTCAAATAGCCAAGCTTCAAAATATCTTTTAATCCTTAAAGGAGTGGAGATTGTAGCAATAGATGGAAAAGCAACTTCATCAATAATAGAATCTGCAAAAAAATCTGGGGTAAAAATAATTGCTGCAAAGAATTTTTCAGAATCAGATACAGAAAATATTGAATTTGTCAGTTTTTAATACTCAAATAAATACTATATGCCTAAACTATGTTGAATTAAATAATCAATATATTTAATATAAAATATAATCAAATAAAGATACTTACATCATAAAAGATAAGGATATTTTAGCAAACCTTTTAAACAATCTTGTCCATAAAAATAGATGAAATTAGGGGTGATAATTGTAATAGTAGTTATATCTGTTGGAATAATAACAGCATATACAACTTTTTTGTATTACCCAAAATGTAAAGATATTGAATGCTGGAATTCAAAATTAAAGAAATGTTCAAAAGCAATTTTTATCAATGAACCGCGGGACATAACATGGGAATATACTATACTCGGTAAAAAAACTATAAGTGATCAGAAAAAATGTGTAGTTAAAACAAAAGTAATAGATATTCGAAGAGGATTAAAAAAAACTGAAATTCTTGAAGGCAAGGAGATGATATGTTCTCTTCCTTTTGGAGCTATAATACTTCCTGAAGCAAATCCTAATTTTTGTACTGGAAAACTAAAAGAAGAAATGCAAGGATTAATAATACAAAAACTCCATGAATATATATTACAAAATATAGGAAAATTAACTAAAGAATCCACTGAAATTGAGGGAGTCGGAAGTTTTAATATAGAAACCAATGAATAAATTAACTTTCTTATACCTGTATAATTATTACCTAATTAAATGTACAGCTGGAAAATAGTGCGAGTTTTCGAGCTTTTTATCTTTATCCTTTCCACGACAACGTATATGTCCAGAATTTATTAATTGACGTATGGCTCCTAAATAATCGCTTTCTTTTAAGTCTGGAATTTCTTCTTTAATTTTTTTCATGATTGCAGAATAAGTCATTCCTTCATATGGAGATTTTTCTTCTGGTTTTCTTCTTTTTGATTTTTTTGAATCGATAATTAAAATACCAATTATTTTTGTACATATATCCATAATATTTTCAGGAACACCCGTTAATTTTTCAATTAAATATTCATTAGATTTCATAATAAAGTAATATGTTTATAGTATAAAAATTTTTTTAATTAATCATTCCTACATTCTCCATCATCTCTGTTTTTTTTTGTTAAACCTTCTTTATATTTTTTAAATTAATGTAGAAACAAAATATCCTATATAATAAGCCACTCCTGCTGCAATACTTCCAATAGTAAAAGTTTCAATTCCTGATTTAATCCAACTCTTTCCTGTTATCTTTGATTTAAAACCCCCAAGTATCAATAATGCCCCCCCGGTTAGAATAATTGACATAATAAATGCATTTTTTATTGGATAAAACAACTGCAAGATATAGACAAGTAGAGGTATAAAGCCAAATATAAAGAATGAAAAGAAGGTTATGGCTCCGCTTTTTAATGGGGATCTTCCAGAATCAATAGATTTAAATTTTTTTCTTAGTATTTTTTTGAATAAAATTTTATTTTTGTGGCTTTCAACTTCGGCTTTTGTGCTTAAATAATCTCCAACAGCCATTGAAATTCCGTCTGCAATAAGATTTGCAAATCCTAAAATTAAAATAATGTTCGCACTTAAAGAAGCGCCAGCAACTCCCGCAACAATAGCAAAAGTAGTTATAATTCCATCCAACCCCCCATAAACAATACTTTTTATATGACGAGCTGTATAAACAAACTCATTACGATTATTTAACTCTTTTCTTATCCTCATATTTTAAAGAAGAAAAAAGAATATAAAAACCTTCAGATATTAAAATACAGATTTAAAATAATTTTGGGTATAGTTGAAAGAGATTAATTTAATAATAAGATTAAAGAATATTGAATAATTGGTTTTTTAATAAAAATTAATTAAAATAAAAACATTATTAAAAGCATAAACCATATATTTCTATGACCTCTTTAAAAGTATTGCAAGAAACTTCTGCTAATAAAGTAGATGAAAGACAACAAATGTCTTTAGGGCAGTGGCAAGCTTTAAAAAAACAAGGATATAGAAAAGTTGGCAATCATTCTGCTGTAAAAATATGCGAGTGGACAAAAAAAATGATTCGTGGACAAGGAGGATGTTATAAATATGTTTTTTATGGAATAAGAAGTCATCAATGTTTGCAAATGACAACTTCAATGTTTTGTGCTTCGCGATGTAAATTCTGCTGGAGAGGACAAAAAGCTCCTGTTTCAGACTCATGGTATGGACCAATAGATTCTCCGGAACATATAATAAATCATGCAATTGATGAACACTTAAAATTATTGCAAGGATTCAAAGGTAAGGGTTATGAAAAAACAAATAAAAAACATGTTAAAGAAATGTCAAATATAAGGCATGTTGCTCTTTCATTAACAGGAGAGCCTATTACATATCCTTTAATAAATGAAATAATAAAAGCTTTCCATAAAAGAAGAATTTCAACTTTTTTAGTAACTAATTCACAATACCCTGAGCAGATTGAAAAAATTGACAAAGTTACACAATTGTATTTAAGCATTGACGCTCCTAATAAAGAATTGATGGAAAAAATTGATAATCCACTATTCCAAGATTTTTGGGAAAGAATGGAAAAGTGCCTTGATTTACTAAAAACAAGAAATTACCGAACGTGTATAAGATTAACTCTAATAAAAGACGAAAATATGTGTGACTTAAATGGTTATAAAAAATTAATTCTTAGAGGATACCCTGATTTTTTGGAATTAAAATCTTATGTATGGGTTGGAGCATCTCAACGTTATTACAAACCACAAAATATGCCGTTTATGGAAGACATAAGAAAGTTTGCTCAAAACTTGATAAAAATCATGCCTGAATATGAAATAATGCGTGAACATATCCCCTCAAGAGTCATTCTCTTAATAAAAAAAGATTTAAAAAGAAAATGCTGGATTAATTTTCCTAAATTTTTTAACATGATTGAAGAAGGAAAGGAATTTAGTGCAGGAGACTATTGCTCAAGAGTTATGGAAAAAAACTATTAATTTATGTTAATGATTGACTAATTATCATTTTAATAAATAATCTTGAAAAAATTTCTCTTTTTATTAATCAATTTTTTTCTTTAGAGACTCTCTAGCAATTCTTGATTGTTCTTTTGCTCTTGAAATCTTATTTCCAGGGTCAGAATAATCTACATATTCAATTAAATTTTTAACCCATCCATCTCTTTCTCCTAATAGTCTTGCCATTTCCATAACCATACTCCTATAACTAAAATGTCCTTGTGGAGTTGTTCTTAGTTCAGAAAGATGTTGGAATTCTCTTAGGTTCATCCCCATCATCCATCTAATTTTATGATTAAATAGGGTAGCATATTGCGAAACTTCATACAATCCTGCATGGCGCATATCACTATTAAGATTAGACATAATTGACTCAAGTTCTTCAATTTCATTTTTTAATCCTATAACTTCCATCTCATAAGGCATAATAAAACCAAGTTCTGTAGTTAATGTTTGCCTTTGTTGTGTTAGCATTCTATGTCTTTCTAAATCCCGATATTCAGCAAATCCCCCAACTAAATCAAAAGTTATTGGATACCCGGCTTCCAATCCCCTTCCAGTCCTATCTCTTCTATTATTTCTCTTCCCTTTATATACATTAATTATTTCTAGTTTTTTTTCAATAGGAAGTTCTTTTATTTTTTTCATTATTTGAGTCAGTGAAACATTAGTATAAGGATATAATGAAGAGGCAACTACTTCATCCAAAAATTCTTCTCTTGGCAAAAGAGTAACCTGGTTTAATTCTGGTTTAACATTAGAAAATAGTTTTTTTGATATTTCTCTCATTTTATCATCTATTTCTTTGAATCTATCATCAATTTTATTTCTTTTAATAAATGTTGGTATTTCGCTATTTAGAGCTCTTTCAATTTCTATGCCTTTTTCCTGTAACTCTAATAAATTTGAACTTTTAAGATGAGTTATTAAATTAGTGTAAAATCTTCCGTTTCCAAATAGTCCCAAATTAGTTAAGGTAGAAGATGGAAGGACACATCTACCAACATCAAGCGCGGCACACCTGATAGTGAAATTATAAGCTGTATTAAATGCTCTTATTTCACTTTCATTTAATAATTCATTTTCTCCACATTCAACTTTTATCCCTCCACGTTCTATCTCAATTTTAAATTTGGATTTCGGAAGTTCTTCTTTGAAATAATTAAAAAGTCTATCTATTGCATCCTTGTAAATTTCAAAAGCTCTGTCGTTTGTTCTTTCAAACCTTTCTTTAAATCCAGATTCCATTATTTCTTTAGGACGTAAGTATTTCCATTTTCCATTTTCCATTTTATCATATTTTACATATCTTGTTGACTGTTCAATTGGAGAACCACCAATTCTCCTATCTTCAATGTATTTTGTGGCAATTTGTGATATATTTTCAATTCCTATATGTGCTCCTTCCAACTCGCCAACGGAATCATCTCCAAAACCAATAAGCACTCTCTCAAGTAGTTCTGTTCCTTTTGCCTGAATTGGATTCCCAACTTCATCTAAAAATTCATTAACCAATGTTAATCTTAATCCATGTGGGGAACGCGAATAACGTGCTAAAATTCCTCCCGCCATTTCAGGAGGTAGATTTCTTAAAACAAAAACATCTCCATGTATATCTGAAACATATCTTCCAATAGAACTTTTTATAGAATCAGGTACTTCATTTAATGACGTATATTTAGCCATTTTTTATTAAATTATTTTAATTCTATTTAAATAAATATATAATAAAATATATATTGGCGCAAGGAAGTTTATTTAAATAAAAAAATTAAAAAACATCATGGGACTTGGAGTTTATCCAGATAAAAAAATTATGGAATTTATTAGGGACAAAATAATTATTCCAAAAACAAAAATACGCCCCAAACAAATACAGCCCTCTTCTTTGGATTTAAGATTAGGTAATGAAGCATATTGCATGCGTTGTTCAGCAATATCAACAAGTAAAATATCAAAACATATACAAAATAACAAATTATATAAGTTAAGTTTGGACAAAAAAAATGGAAGTCTTTTCCATAAAGGATGTGTTTATCTTGTTGAATTAAATGAATCTTTAAACTTGCCAGAATACATCGCTGCAAAGTCAAATCCAAAAAGTTCAATAGGAAGAATAGATTCTCATGTAAGATTAATTAGTGAAAATGGAGGAATATTTGATGAAGTGAGAGAAAACTACAATGGAAAATTATTTCTTGAAATTTTTTCAAGAACTTTTGATTTAATTTTAAGAGAAGGAGATTCACTTAATCAAATAAGATTTAAAGATTCTTATTCCAACCAACTTTCAAGAGAAGAAATAATTAATCTTGATTATATGAATAAAGAAGGATTATTCAAAATAAATGGAGATAGATTAGATATTAAAAAAAGGTTTTTAAACAATTCTTTAACATTAAGCGCAAATCTTAAAAAAAATAATTTAGTATATGTAGCAAGAGAAAACGCCCCACCAATTGATATCACAAGGAAGGATTTGCCATTTTCAGAATTTTTTAATCCAATACTCTTAAAAGATAGTTCATTTATAATAAATCAAAATTATTTTTACCTTATTTCAACAAATGAATTTTTTATAACTCCGATAGATTATTGTGCTGAAATGATTGACATAGATACAATTACGGGAGAATATAGGACTCACTATGCCGGATTTTTTGACCCTGGATTTAGAGGAGAAGTAGTATTAGAAATAAGAAATATAGGCCCTCCATTTATGATATTTGATGGACAAAGAATAGCAAATATTGTATTTTTTCCAATGAGAGAAATTCCTGAAAAGGTTTATGGCGACGAATTAAAATCAAATTATCAAGAGCAACGTGGAATAAAAGCATCTAAATTCTTTGATATGACAAAATAATTGCTTTTTTTATCATTAATCTTATATAAATTTAAGAATCAATTTTTCTCTTTATCTTTTCAAGAGTTTCGTCATTTAATATATGATACTCACCCATTTCCATACATTTTTTAATCCATTGCCTAGGTTCATTTTCTTCAATGCCAAACTCCCTTTCATTAATTCCTATGAATCTTTTAAATGAAATAAAGTCAATTTCCTTCTTTCTTTTTCATAATTATTTATTTTAATTTTTTCAACAATAACCTTAGCAAGAATTTCATTCCATTTTCTTCTCTTAGTTTATTTCCCTAACATATTTCTTTCAATTTCAATAAGTCTAAAAATCTTTTCATCTCTGCCAGGGCCTTCTATTCCTATTTTTATAAAATCTGCTTCAAATCCAAATGCTAAATCTGCAAGTATATTTTCTGAAGTTTCTCCACTTCTATGGCTAAAAATTATTTTAATTTTTTTATCTTTACAATAATCTACTATCTTTTTTACTTCAATCAAACTTCCTATTTGATTTGGTTTTATAATAATGGCATTAATACTTTTTTTCAAATAAGCTATTTTTAATCTTTCAAAATTAGTTGTTGTCAAATCATCACCAACAATTAAACCATTTGATTTTATTTTACTAAATCCAATAAAATCCTCTTCTTCTAGGGGGTCTTCAATATAAAACATATCTTTTGCTAATTTATTCATTAATTTTATTTGTTCTCTTTTTATTTTGGTTGATTTTGGGTTCGTATATATATAAGAACCATTTTTATAAAAGCTTGAGGCAGCCACATCAATCCCTAAATGGATTGTTGTTTTAAATTCATCTTTCATGTTATCCCTTACCTGTTTCATAACTTCTATAACTTGTTCATTATTAAGAGAGGTTTGCCATGCATTTTCATCTGATTTTTTCCATGAAAAATTTATGTCAGTATTTTTCAATATTTCACTGCAATTTTCAAGTGCTCTTTTATTTATCTGAACAGATTTACTAAATGAGGTTACAGGAATAAAATGAAATTCTTGAAAATCCGGCTTTTTTTTATTACTTGAGTGCAACCCTCCACTTATTGCATTTCCTATAGGAAGTGGAAATTTTTTTGCCCTTGAATTTATAAGTTCCCAAACTTCTTTATCTTCTATAAAAGCGAGTGCTTTAAGAAAAGAATATTCCAAGGTAATCATAGAATTCCCGCCGATAATCTTGTTAAATGTATTTTCAAGCAGTATTAAATCCTCAAATCTTCTTATATTAATATCTTCAATAAAAAAGTTATTGATTGATTTTATATCTTCTTTCAGAGATTTTCTCCATGTTTTTACTTCAAATTTCCCTCTTGATTTCCCGTTTGGAGCACTTGAAATAAATTCTCCAAAATCTGTAATAAGTGAAATCTCTATCGTACTTTCCCCTCTTGTATCTTTTATTTCTCTTGCTTTCAAAGATTTTATCTTCATAATAAATTCATGCAAAATTAATTTATAATTTTTAGTATATAGATTATTTAAATTATAAAAGTAACTTTAAAATAATAACAAAATAGAAAGATTTTTAAACTAGCTTTTTAATGGATTTCTATGGAACAAAAAACTCTCACGCTTAGTTTAGATAATAGCAAAAAGAATAATAGGATGGGGAATAATGGAATTATGGACATGTTAGTTTTAGATAGTTCAAAAAAATGTCCTTTAGAAGACATAATTGAAAGAAAAGGACTTGATTTTATGGATAAATTGGTAAAAATAAAAGAGACAGTTGTAGAGTATAAAAATAACAATACTCTCTTAACAAAAGAACAATACAATAGATTGAGAGTAAGTGCTAAAGAACTCTTAAAGGAATATGAAAATAATTCAGGAATGTTAACCGATTATGCCAAAAATGAGGTTGAAAATGTTTTTTCTAAACTAAACAAATATTTAAGGCAAGAACATAAAAGGCTTCAAGATGGAATATGGAGTAGGGCTTCATTGGAACTTGTTTTAAGCAATAAAAAAAGAAGTGGACAGATGGTAAGGGATAGAAATGATTTTGAAGGAAGGCTTAATGACATAAATGGTTATTTGGAATATGCTAAAAACAGCGAAAATAATAAAATTAGAGATGGAAAATATGATATAGAAGAACGAAAAAAAATTAAAAAAAATTATGATGCCATTATATATGAATTTGCAAATATTAAAGATGCTAAATTAAAAAATAAATTCAAGGAAACATTATATAACGTAGTTAATTATACAAGTAATATATGGAATATTAATTCTCAAACAAAAACTACCTATAAACATCAACCTCCTAACAAAGCTACTTCATTTTTAAAAAGAGTAATTGGATTATTAGCTTAGTTACTTAAATGGTGAACAATAATTAGAATAAAGAAACTATAATTCATTGTAAAATAATTAACTTAATCTTTTTTATAGAAATAAATTCAAATTCCATGTTCTGTATAAAAATAATAAGTCCCATTTGGTGTTTTAATTTTATCAATTTCAATAAATCTTTCTGTCCAAACAGGCTTTTTTTGTGGTTTTCCCCTATATCTATTATCATCATATTTGTGCCAAGTATGGGTTGTTGGATATAAAGGGCCGTTTTCAATTAATTCTACAGCAACATCATAGCAGTCTTTCCATGCTTCTTTATCTTTAATAAATTTATTTGTATATTTGCCAGTATTGAAAAAATAAGCCTTATTTTGATCTGTTAAGAATGAATATTGATTAGGCTCAAAAATTACATCCTCTAATGAGAGATTTCTCTCTTTCATTCTATTTAAAAAAGAACTGCCCTTATGAAGCAATATTTTTTTGTTTTTATGCAGATTTCTAGCTTCTGCATAAATTGCTCTTGCTAGAGTAACTAATTCAGGTTCATTTTTATGATAATCTCCCGGATTAGCTTTATAATTTCTTGTAAAGAGAATATCTTCCAAGACTTTGTCATTATTCTTCCTTTTATCTTCTTTAATCAAATAATCAAATTCATCTCCTAAAATTCTTATAAGTTTTGTTTCTAGTTTATTTCCAAATTCTCCATTTTCTGAATTGTAAGAAAAATTAGCATCATCTCTTGAAGCTGCTTCTACATACTTCTCATGATTATTAGAAACGCCTTTAACGATATAAAATATAGTGAGAGATGTTAAAACTAAATCTAAAAAACTTTCAAATACCTGTCTCTTTGATTCTTTTCCTTTATTATTTTTCATTTTAATTAACTTTGTCTTAATTTTATTTATGACGGCAGAAAAATTAAATTATTTAAATCTTTCTATTGTGTTGGCTTTGTAAAATAAGTATCGTTTATAAAAAAACTCTAACAAAAAAATTAATCCTTTTTCTTGAGTTCTTTCTTAATTAATTCAGATAACCATTCAGAAATATCTTTTTTCTGTTTAATGCAGTAGATTTTAACCTCTTGCCATAAGTCCTCATCTATCAC
>JAWCQE010000003.1:0-127075 GCA_038869895.1 Candidatus Pacearchaeota archaeon | reverse complement strand
TTTAACGAAGTTTTGCGAACAGAGATGAAACCGAGCCACTCCTGGCATAAGCCGAGGGCGAGGTTTCCTCGTGAGCAAAATTTGGGTGGAGAAACCTGCAAGGTTTCGGAACCGTTAAATTCCTGTTATATTCCCCGAAGGGCTGAAATTTAGTGCAACGTCCCGAAGGGAAATTTCAGAGTTTTTGGGCTTAGGGCTGGCTATCTATAATTTTTCAGATGCTCTGAATAAAAGAATTACTTCTAAAATATAAGCTGGAATCAAAGTTAATACTCCAATTATAGATAGAATGACAGTTAGAAAACTTGCACTCGTAATTATCACCAGTATTCCTGTAGCTGTTGCAATTGAACCAAATTGATTTTTCAGTTTCAATAAACTAATTCCAAATGGAATTCCTACTGCTCCATAAAATATTAATGTCAAAATTGAAATAATTGGATTATCCAATGATGGTGAGATTGCAGCTAAAATAAAATAGCCATCATATATTATTGAAGAGATTATAAAGACATAGGTCATAACTGACAGTAAATTATTTTGTGTTTTTTCACCTATTATTTTAAAGCCCCACGCGAAAACAATATATAAAAGTAGTGATAAAACATAAACAATAATATAAATAGTAAGCAACCCGCCCGATAACATTTTCAGGCTCTTCAAAACTTCAAGGATTACTAAAGGTATATCAACAATAATTGAGAGAATCCCTGCAATAGCAGCATTTTTTATTGTTTTATTCACATTATTAATATTATAAATTAGATTCTATTTAAATATTTCTTTTTTTAGGCCAGCCCGTTAAAAGCCCAAAAATTGCATATAACACTATCATATCGAAAATTTATTTAAGATATGATAAATAAAAGGGAGGTTATCATAATATTTATAAACTATCTGTATATACAGAATAAATGCCAGAAATAATAGAGATAGGATTGGCTGAAAGATTAGTAAAAGAGCTTGAAATAAGAAACTTCTCCAAGAAAACTATAAAAAGCTATGTTTATGCTGTTTCAAAATTTCTTGAATATTCAAAAAACAGAGAATTAAGCGAAGAGGCAGTTAAAGAGTATTTGCAAATGTTAATTAAAAGAAAAGATCCTTCAACTGTCTCCCAAAATTTGTCAGCAATTGAATTTTTATTTAATAATATATTAAATAAAAAAATAAAAATTAAGCACCCAAAAAGAAATAAAAAACTGCCAGAGATACTTGCAAAGGATGAAATTAAAAAAATGATTGATTCTACTGAAAATATAAAGCATAAGTTAATTTTAAAAGTGATTTATGGGTGTGGATTGCGTGTTAGTGAGGTTGTTAACTTAAAAAAGGAGGATATAAATTTTCAAGAATGTTTAATTCATATTAAATTATCAAAAGGAAGAAAGGACAGATTTGTTGCAATTCCTTTATCCTTAAAACAAGAATTAAATAGTTATTGTATTCTTAATGAAAGTGATATTTTATTTCCATCTTTAAGGGGAGGCAAGTTAACAACAGCAACGATTCAAGCAATTGTAGAAAATGCAGCAAAAAAGACAAATATTCAAAAAAGAGTTTATCCTCATCTTCTTAGACACTCCTTTGCGACTCATTTATTGGAAAACGGAACTGATTTGCGGATTATACAAAAACTCTTAGGACATTCTGATATTAAAACAACACAAATTTATACTCAAATAAGTCAAGCCAATATTAAAAATATAAAAAGTCCTCTTGATATTTTGTGATTAATATGGCAGAAAAAGATTATTATAAAATTCTCGGAGTATCAAAAGAAGCCTCGCAGGAAGAGATAAAAAAAGCTTTCAGGTATTTAGCAAGAAAATATCATCCGGATGTTAATCAGGGAAATAAAGAGTCAGAAGAAAAATTTAAAGAAATAAATGAGGCATTTCAGGTTTTAGGAAATCCCCAAAAAAAAGCTCAATATGACCAATACGGAAGTTCTGCATTTTCTGCTGAGGATATTTCAGGATTTAGAAGCCAAAGATTTAATTTTGATGACTTATTCTCTGATTTTGGTTTTGGGGATATTTTTAACATATTTAACTATGAGAGAAAACAAAGAGAAGAGTATGAAGAAGGAGCTGATTTAAGATATGATTTAAAAATTACATTAGAAGAAGCATTTATAGGAATTAAAAAAATAATAGAGATACCAATTCATGAAATTTGTAAAAAATGCAATGGATTGGGAGCAGAAGAAAAAAATCTTAAAGAATGTGATAAATGTCATGGAACAGGCGAAATAAGAATAGCAAGGAGACAAGGATTCACTCAATTTATTTCATTAACTCCTTGTAACAAGTGTCGTGGTGCTGGAAAGACAGCTAACCAATATTGTGATATATGCAAAGGAAAAGGAGAAATAGAAAAAATAGAAAAGATAGAGGTAAAGATTCCAAGGGGAATTAACCATGGACAATATTTAAAAATTGAAGGAAAAGGGGAATTGGGGAGAAACGCTCCTTCTGGTGATTTATACCTTGTGGTTCATATTAAAAAACATCCTGTATTCAGAAGAGAAGAAGAAAATTTATTTTTAGATAAAAAAATAGACTTAATAACTGCCATCTTTGGTGGCAAAATTGAGATTCAAGGAATAGATAAAAAAATAAAATTAAATATTCCTCCAGCAACGCAAAGCAATACTCATTTTAGATTAGAAGGACAAGGAATGCCTCTTATAAATTCAAGACAAAGAGGAGATTTATTTGTTAGAATAATTGTTGAGATTCCAAAGATTAGTAGTGAAAAAGAAAAATTATTTAGGAAATTTTTGACATAATAAACATATTTAAACGCAATTTTCTTTTTTATATATGCTTAAAATTCATACTATCGGCGGTTATAATGAAGTAGGCAAAAATATGACTGCTGTTGAAATAAATGAAGATATTATTGTATTTGATTGTGGATTATATCTCCCTGCTGTAATTGATTTGCAGGAAAATGAAAGATATCCAACTCCTCAACTTTTAAGAAGCCACAATGCAATACCAGATGACTCGTTTTTAATTAAAAATAAAAATAGAGTAAAAGCATTTGTTGTAACTCATGCGCATCTTGACCACATTGGAGCACTACATTATATAGCCCAAAGGTTTCCTAAAGCACATATATTAACAACTCCTTTTTCTATACAAATCTTAAAAGAACTTATGAAAGATGCAAAAATAAATTTAAGGAACAAAATTATTCCTATTAATCCAGATAATTTCACATTTATTAAAGGAAATTCAACAAAATATAAAATAGAATTTTTAAATATAACGCATTCAACAATCCAATCAACGATAATTGCTCTTCACACTCTAGATGGGATTGTTATTTACGCAAATGATTACAAATTTGATAATACTCCTATCATTGGCAGGCCACCAAATTACAATAAATTTCGTGATTTGGCAAAAGTTGGAATAAAAGTCCTTATTGCAGACTGCTTATATGCTGGTGATGACAGAAAAACAAATAGCGAAAAAATTGCAAGAGCAATGGTTGAAGAAGCCCTTTTAACAGTTGACCACGGAAAAAGCGCTATAATAATTTCAACTTTCTCGTCTCACATAGCAAGACTTAAAAGCATTGTTGAATACAGCAAAAAACTTAATAGAGAAATAGTTTTTATGGGGAGGTCACTTGCAAAATACATCAATGCATCTCGCGTAATTAAAATGTGTCCTTTTGAAAATGAAATTACAATGGCAACATACAAAGGACAACTAAAATCCTATTTAAAGAAAATAGAATTAAACAGAAACAAATATGTTATTGTTTGTACAGGACATCAAGGTGAAAAAGGTTCTATTCTGGATAGGATAGTAAATAACAAACTTCCATTTAGTTTCCGTCCAGGGGATGCAGTGATTTTTTCTTCAAAAGTTATCCCTACTGCGGTTAATATTTCACACAGAGCAGAAATGGACAAAAAACTCAAACAGAAAGAAGTAAGAATTTTTGATAATGTTCATGTTTCAGGCCATGGAGGCAAAGAAGACTTAAGAGAATTAATAAATATCCTCAAACCAAAACATTTTATCCCAAGTCATGGAGGCCTAGATAAAACAACTCCCGCTATAGAACTTGCAAAAAAAATGGGATATTCATATGGAAAAACAGCACATTTATGCCAAGATGGTAGTGTTGTAATAATCTAACCAAAAAGAACCTAAAATAAACAAGATGCGATATGTAAATAAATTAGAATAATCATTAACCTATTTTAAAAGAATATCGTTATATTAAAATTTAACACTGGATAGTAAAACAAAAAGTATTTATATTGGTTATTCTTCTAATTAAAATTAACCAAATGATTAGTTCTTCTAAAAAACAAGGCAAAGAAAGAAATTAGTTAGTTATGGATAAAGTTATTAAAGAAAAAATTAGTGCAGACCATCTACTTTATGTTAGTTTAAAGTATACGAAAACATCCGAAGTCATTATGAATTTAATTCTCAGATGGAAAGTTATGATTGAATATTCGTTGGATGCACTACTCAAACATGCAAAAAAGAAGAAGATAATTAAGTCAATCCCCAATTCTCCTAAACAGAAGTTAGATTTGATTAAAGATAAATTTGCAAAAGAGAAAGTTGTAATAGAAACCTTAAATCTTTATGAAATGTTTAGGAGAATAGAAACTCTTAAAAGAGAATCAGAAGGGGAATTTAGAAAAAATGTAGCATTAAAAGTTAATTATCGTAAAGAAGTAATAAAAATCAATTTAGATAAACTTAAAGAATATTCTATACTCTTAGAAAAATTTATAAATTATCTTAAACAATTTCTTTCATCTTAGTTTTAATTGACTGAGACTACAAAAATTAGTTACAATGTCAAAATTTATTGTTATTACATCAGGAAAAGGGGGTGTTGGTAAAACTACAACTGCAGTAAATCTCGCAATTGCAATGAACAATCTTGATGAAGATGTTACTCTTGTTGATGCAAATTTAACAACTCCAAATATTGGATTGCATCTCGGTGCCCCAGTTGTTCCTGTAACTTTAAACCATGTTTTATCAAAAAAAGCTGATTTAGCCGACAGTGTTTATGAACACGAATCTGGAACAAAAATTATCCCTTCATCACTATCAATAAAAGAGTTAAAAAAACTAGATATAAACAATCTTATGTCTATAAGAAAAGAACTTAGAAACCTCTCTGATACCATTATTTTTGACTGTGCTGCTGGGTTAGGAAACGAAGCAATTGTCCCAATATCAATAGCTGATGAGGTGATTATTGTAACAAATCCAGAAATGCCTGCAGTAACAGATGCTTTAAAAACCTCTAAATTAGCCGAAGAAATGGGAAAAAAAGTAAAAGGAGTGATAATAACAAAACTAAATGGTAAAAAATCAGAGATGAGTGTCAAAAGTATTGCTGAAATGCTTGAACTTCCAATTTTAGGGATTGTCCCTTATGATGAAAAAATTCAAGAGTCTATTTCAATGCGAAATGCTGTAATTTTAACGCATCCTAATTCAAAATCTTCAAAAAGTTACATGGAAATAGCTGCCAAAATCCTTGGAAAAGAAATCCCAAAGAAAAAAAGTTTTTTTTCAAGATTGTTTAATTTATAATTCCAAATATTAATTATTTTGCAAATAATAAGAAAATTATCTTAATAAATTAAATAAAAGTTAAAAATAAAAAAGTAAAGCACAAAAAATTGTTAGTTAAAAAATTAACAGAAAGAAAATCTTATTATCAAAATGTTTATATATTCATTAAATTATAATTCAACATGAACAAAAAAAAGAACGTGGTTTTTTTTATTTTTGTAATAATCCTAAGTCTTAATTTTGTTTCTGCAATTAATTTAACCATTAACTCAAAACCAATTCAAGATGCAATCATCAACGATGCTGGAAAGCCAGCTTTATATGAAATTACAATACATAACGAAGGCCCGGAAGGAAATTTTGAAATCTATACTTTTGAAAGATTTAGGATTGAACCAAATGAAGTTTCTCTCACCAATGGAGAAACAAAAAGAATTTTAGTTTCTTTCTATCCAGAAGGTTCAATGAAAAAAAATGTAGGACATTTAAGATTTCCAGTTTATGTAAGAGAAAAAGGAGGCTCAAAAGTAATTAAATCTGAATTTTTTTTGAAGCTTATTGATTTTAATGAACTTTTTGATATTAAAGCAGAAAATATAAATCCAGATTCTACCTCAGTAATTATAAGTTTTTATAATATCGAATCATTGGAATATGAAAAAATAAATCTTAAATTTTCGAGTAATTTTTTTAATGATTTTGAAACTTCTCTTCCACTAACATCATACCAGAAGAAAGACTTTAATATCACACTCAATAAAAATAAGTTTAGGAATCTTATCGCTGGCACTTATACAATAACTACTTTATATGAAATTGAAGGAAGAAGTGGAAAGATTAACTCTCCTATAAAACTTCTGGAAAAATCTGGGCTGTCTGTAAAAGATGAGTCAAGTGGAATCATAATCCGCATAAATTCTGTAGAAAAAACTAATGAAGGTAATTTGCCAACAGTTGCTGAAATTTCAGTAAGAAAAAACATAATTTCAAGGCTTTTTACAACTTTTTCAATTTATCCAGACAGAGTTAAAAGGAATGGAATTTATGTTGATTATGAATGGCAAAAAGAACTTCAGCCAAGCGAAACACTCAAAGTCAAAATTACAACAAATTGGATTTTCCCATTACTTTTAGTGATTGCAGTCTCTGTGATAATTTACATTGCTAACCTTTACTTTACAAGTCATTTGATTATGAAGAAAAGAGCAAGTTTTGTAAAAACAAAAGGTGGGGAATTCGCACTTAAAGTTACATTAAGAATAAAAGCAAAAAAATTTATGGAGAAAATTTCTATTTATGACAGAATTCCGCCAACAACAAAAATATACGAAGGCTATGAACATAAATCAACGAAGTTTGATAAAAATACTGGAAGAATTCAATGGGATATCCCACGACTTGGAGAAGGAGAAGAAAGAATTTTCTCCTATATAATATTTTCAAAAGTTAAAATAGTTGGAAAATTTGAACTTCCAAGCGCAATGGGGGTTTATGAATTAAATGGAAAAGTCCACGAGTCTCAATCAAATAGAACTTTTTTTATTTATGAACCAGAACAAAAATAGTAAAATAACTGATTATTCCTTATTTCCGTATAATGTTAATATAATAAACCCATCTATTCCTCCAACCTCGGCCTCTCCTTTTATAGAGTAGGCACATGCTTCTTCAAAATCTATTATACGCCTCCCATCATAATCCTTAAAAACAATTTTTTCTCCTAAAGGAAAATATTTATCTGCTTTTATACCGCTAGATTCAACTACTAAAAGTCCATCTATGATTACAAGTTTTTCTAATTTGCCCCTATGTGAAGACATATAATTCTTTGATATTTGTACTATTTAAAAAATTTTTCCTAAATAAAAGCCATATGCCAAATTTTAAAAACCAAGAAATTTATATCTGATTAAATAAACAAATTCCCCTCATAGCTCAACGGTAGAGCATCCGGCTGTAGATTATTAACACAGACATTCCTTAGGGAAAAGAATGAAGTGTAATTAGCTCTTGTTCAAAAACAAGAAAGTTCAGCAGAACCCGGATTACCCAAGTTCGACTCTTGGTGAGGGGATTAAAATAAAGTTGAAATTAAAAAAGTTATAAAAATGATAAGATATACAAAAAAAATCGAGGAAAAAGTAGATGATTTATTAGTTGCATTAGCAGGAAATAGAATTACACTGCTTTCAAGAACTTTCACTACAGGAACTTTAATTGGAACGATATCTTACGGAAAAGAGTCACATTTTGGGACAGCTTTAGGAATTTCACTTATAGGAAGCATTATTGTTGAAGGAATAACAGCATTTGGAATTACTACAATTGAATCATACAAAAGAACAAAAAATCACATAAAAGAGTTTGGTATGCTTGACGAGAAATTTCCAAAAGTCTTTTTTTCTGATGAATGTACATTTTTAAACTATTGTTATATACAAGGAGTCTACCTTGCTGCAAAAAAGTTAAACCATTTAGATTCATTCAATAGAATCAAAACTACTTCTAAAAATAGAAAAATTCCAAACTTTTAGGTTAAATTTTTAAACAAAAGATTAAATTTAAAATTCTTTCCACCAATCTAAAAAAGAAAATTGTCAAAAAAATGTGTTCATAAAATAAGACAATATTCTTTTCACTTAATAATAAAATTTATTGAAAAAGAAATCAGTCCAACTCATTAAATTCTACAATCTTCCCGGCACGAATTTCAATTTCATCAGCAGGCCTTAAATTTCTAAGTTGCTTTTTATTTATTATCGGATAGTGTTTTATTTTCGCTAGGTATTCTGGAATAAACCAAACCTCACTTTCAGAAGCCATCCAATTCCACTTATCAAATATTTTCAGATTTATCGGTTTTGAATATGCTCTAAGAGTTTTTTTTCCATTGTTATTCAGGAAGTATTCATGAAAAAATGACAATGCAAGTTCTCTTGGATTTTTATAAATTGGTTCCCTATATCTTAGTACAGCATGATTTGTTTTTCCAATTGCCCCAAGAAATCCATCTTTTTTGAATACTGCAATTGAATGATCAAAATCATCTTTGTCTGCTTCCAAATCCATTATTAACGGCTCATATCCATGAAATCTAAGAATCGCAGTAGCTAAAATTGCTCCTTCCATACAATGTGCTTTTCCAGATTTTAAAACCATTCTTGGAGATTGACAAGTATCACCATTTTCTTCAAAATTTATTTTTAAAGAATTTATGAAGTCTTGAATTTTTGCAGGAGTATTTAATTTCTTAAAAAGTTTTATTTCATCATTTGAAAAATTGAAATTTTGTTTCATTTTATTTAAAGAGCAAAGATGCTCCTAAAATTCCTGGCTCATAAAGTTTAGTTGCTACTATTTTATATTTTTTTGGAAGTAAAACATATTTTTCAGTTTCCTCATTAACTTTTTTTATAAATTCTTCTCCAGATTTTGAAACTCCTCCCGCAAGGATAATAATCTCTGGATTAAATACATTGATAAGGCTTCCAATTCCTCTTCCAAGATTAGTGCAAAAATCATCTACTAATTTTTTAGCATTTTTAGTTTTCATCCTAATTAATTCATCAAAACTATAAAAACTTCCCAATTCTTTTTTTATTTTTTCTGAAAAAAATTTCATTCCAACAAGTTCTTCAAGGGTTTTATTTTTTTCGATAAATACATATCCAAATTCTGCTCCAATATCATTTCTATTAAAAAGTTTTCCATCTATAATCGCTCCACCACCGATTCCCGTACCAAGAGTTAAAACAAAAAAATTCCTCTTTTTTAATCCAAGATAAAATTCAGCCAATGCGACACACTTGGCATCGTTCTCAACCTCTACTCTAACTCTAAATCTTTTATTGATGTATTTTTTCAAATTAAAATTATTTAATGGGATGTTCGGAGGATTTAAAACAACACCATTTTTAACTGGACCTGGAATAGAGATTCCAATTTCTTTAATCTCGTTATTTATCAATTTTTCTATTAGTAACCAAATTTCATTTAAAAAAATTCTTTCTAATTTTGGAGTTTTTAATTTCAATAAATTAAATATCTTATTTTTTTTTACTATTGCAGCCCTTAAATTTGTTCCACCAATATCGAGTGCAATTACTTTATTTTCCATTTTAATTTTGAAGCGGCATTTCTATCCACTATCACTATTGAGTTTTTGTGCCTTCTTAATATTGTCGAGGGAAATTTTTCAGAAATTTCCTCAGTTAAAGTCTTTTTCACAGCCTCAGATTTATCCTTTCCAAATGCAAGAAGGATTATCTTTTTTGAATTCATTATTGTTGAAATACCCATTGTCAAAGCATATTTTGGAACTTTATTAAATGAAGAAAAAAATTTCGAGTTTGCTTTCCTAGTTTCTCGAGAAAGTTTTACCTTCCTTGTCCTGCTTTTAAAACTGGAACCTGGTTCATTGAATCCTATATGACAATTTGTTCCGATACCTAAAATTTGGATATCTATTCCCCCAAGTTTTTTAATTTCCTTTTCATATCTTGAGCATTCATTAATTAAACTCTTTGCTTCTCCATTTAAAAAGTGGATATTTTCTTTAGGTATGTGGACTTTTCTAAAAAAATTTTTTTCCATGTAAAATCTGTATGAATTTTTGTTATTCGCACTTATACCGACGTATTCATCGAGATTGAATGTATGAACTTCTGAAAAGGAAATATTCTCTTTTTTTGAAATCTCAACAAGTCGTTTATATAATGGAATCATTGTTGAACCTGTCGCAAAACCGAGAATAATTCTTGGGTTTCTTCTTATATCCCCAAATATAATTTCGGATGCTCTTTTACATATCTCTTCTTCATCATTTAAAACATAAAGTTCCATCACTCTTTTTCTTTCTTAAGATGAACATCAATTTGAGGAAAGGGTATAGTAATACCTGCTTTATTTAAAGCATTGTAAATTTTTGTATTTGCCTCATCTATAGCAATCCATCTATTCTCAAAAGAATCAACAAAAAAATAAACCTTAAAATTAAGAGAAGATTGCCCCATTTCTACAAATCTCACAATCGGTTCTGGATCATCTTCAATATGTTGAATTGACTTAATTTCTTTAAGTACAAGTTTTTTTACTTTATCTATATCAGAACCGTATGCAACACTGAAAGTAACAACTACTCGCGATTTTGGTTCTGGAAGAGCAACATTTTGAATCTGGCTATCCGCAAGTTTTGTATTCGGAATGATTATCAATTCATTATCAAACGTTTTTATTCTAGTGCTTCTTAATCCTATTCTTTCTATTATCCCTCGCGTATTAGCATCTAAATAAACCCAATCACCAATTTTAATTGATTTATCAAGTATAAGGGAAATTCCAGAGAATATATTGCCCAATGTTGGTTGTAATGCAAGAGCAACTGCCAATCCTGCAATTCCAAGTCCCGCAAGCAAAGGCCCAATTTCAAACCCCCAAAGATCAAAAATATAAATAAATGCTAAAACTAAAATAATTATTTTTAAAATTCCGTTAATTAAGGGTGTTAAAGTATCATCTACTTTTGTTTTTGATTTTTTAACAAATCTTTCCCACATATTTACAATAATTAAATCAAATAATGAATAAATAAGATACGAAAGAATGATTATAGCAACTGATAGCATTATCTTACTTATCATCTTTGCAAGATCTTCGCTTAATGGAAGTTCAGCAAGGGGTATTTCTATTGCAAAAAGAAAGATTAATATTGTTAATGGTTTTGCTGCTTTTTGCATAATAATATCATCAATATTCGTTTTTGTTTTCCCTGTAAAATACTTAGCCACTTTAAAACTAACAAATACAAATACCCTAGCGAAAACAAGTATTACAATCCCAATAATTATTGCCCTTAAATAATCGTTTTGTATGTATTGTTCTAATCCCATTTTCCTAAAAATTCCTTAAAGCTTAAATATCTTTTCATTCGAATAATCAAAATGATTGTTTTCAAGAATAAAAAAGTTTAAAAAGAAAGTAAATATTAAAAATAAAATAATGTCTAAAAGAGGTCATGGCAGATAAAGAAAATTTTGATGAAATTAATGATGACTTAAAACTACTTTCTGAGGATGAAGAAGACATAGAATTTGACGTGGATATTGATGGCAACTGGGATGAGGACTAAATAATAAAAAAATAGTTACTTTTATAATATATAAAAAATTATATTTAAATTATGAAAACCCATGCAAGACAATAAAAAATTATCAAGAATTGTTAATCCATTAACTAAAATATAAAAATAAAATTGTAAATTTAAATTAAAATGAATCAAAAAACAGAAGTAAAAAACAAAACAAAAATAACAAAAGAAAGTTTAATAGCTGATATTTTAGCAGAACATCCTGAAAGGGCCCATCTTCTAAGTGAAATACTAATGGATTTTGGAATACACTGTATTGGATGCGGGGCTTCAAATTTTGAAACCCTTGAAGAAGGAGTTTTAGGACATGGTTTTTCAGAAAACGATTTAAAAAAACTCGTTGCAGACTTAAATAAAGCAATTAATTCAAAAATAGAAAAAAAATCAGGTTTTAAAGTTAAAAATTTTGAATTAAAATTAACATCAAACGCATTAAAAAAAGTAAAGGACATAATAAAAAATGAAGGAGGAGAAAAAAATGTGCTAAGAGTCTCTGTTCTCGCAGGAGGATGTTCTGGATATACTTATGACTTAGAATTAATTGAGCAGAAAAATGCTCCTAAATCAGATTTAAAATTAAGACAAGATGACTTAGAAATAAGTGTTGACAAAGATTCCCTTGAATTTTTAAGTGGAACCAAAATTGATTTTATAGATACATTAAAGGAATCAGGATTTAAATTCATTAATCCAAATGCAACAAAAGAATGCGGTTGTGGGAAAAGTTTTAGTTAAACTATTGAGTAAAAAAGTTATGGGTAGATTAATAATTATTTATGATAGTAATTAATCCTTGCTTGCAACTTCTTTCTTAAATTTAAGTACACATCCGTTTATGCAGTACCTCACTTTCGTTGGCACGTTATTGCATTCAAAAACATGTCCTAAATGTCCTTTACATTTTTTACATATTACCTCTATTCTTTTCACAAATAAAGAATTATCTTCTTTAAATTCAACACTTCCACGAACAGCATCATAAAAACTCGGCCAGCCTGTTCCTGAATCAAATTTTGTCTTTGAATCAAAAATTTTATTTCCACATGCTACGCAAAAAAACATTCCCTTTCTTCTTTCATTAAGGAGCGGAGAGCTAAAAGGCATTTCAGTCCCTTTCTCAATTAAAATACGGCGCTGTTCTTTATTCAACCTCTTCTTTAAATTAATTACTTTCATTTTCATGCACAATAATAAAAAATATGAATATATTAATTTTTCCAAATTATTCTTTTTAGATAAAAGTAAAACAAAAAATATAAATGAGCTAAATTTATATAAATATATGGTCAATAAATCTAAAAGAACAAATATCCTTTCATCAACTTCCAGCCTACCTTCCCTAGAGGAAAATCAAAAGAATTACAAAGTAATAATCAATGGGAAAGTTATTTATGATAATTTAAATCATGATACCATAAAAAAAATTTTTAATTTCATCTATGATTCTACTTTATTAAAAGAAAGAGGAACTAAAATAAGAATTTCGCCGGCTTTTGGAATTCAGCTAACTCTTGATTATAAAGTAAAACCTGACATTAAAAATCCAAAATTTAATCCATGTGTATTTAATTCTAATTTAAATATTTTTATAGAAAAATATAACCCTCCAAAAGATATCGAAGTAAAAGAATTTGAAAACGAATATGACAAATCAGAAAAAAATTTAACATTTGAACAGGAACAAATTAAAGGACTGAATTTTCCAAAAACATCAAATCCAAATGGTTTTATAGAATCATTAAATAAAGTAATAAGGGATTAAAAAATGCCTCTTGGAGGATTTAAATCATGAGAAAAAATCCTTGACGAGTTTAATCCATCTTCAAGATTAGCTAATAGCCGAATAATAAAACAAACTATATCCACTCCATATTTGTGCCACTCTCCAAGGTTTTCTTCTAAAACTCCGCATTGAATTAGAAGCCTATCACAAACCATTTTTCCTTCATCAAACTCCTGATAAGAATTAAATCCCCACGATATCGCATAAAATAAAATTGCTTTTTCAATATTGCCATTCATTCTCTCATTTATTCCGTCGCATAAAAAATTCAAAGCCAAAGAACTTATTTCGTCTCTTCTTCTTGCGTATAAATAATCTTCAATCATACAATTAAATATAAAAAACTAATTTTTAATTTTATCTATATTAGAAAGATTTATTAAAAGTTTATTTTATTAATTGAAATGACACAAAAAATATCAGACAAAGAAAAACAATTAATCGAAAATCTTTATAGAATGGGCATGACTAATAAAGAAATAGCAAAACAACTTGGAATTTCCCCTTCAACAATCTATATATATACAAAACTTAAAGAAAGAGGCTTCAAATCACGAGCAGAATACATGCGTTTTTTATTCATGCAAAGAGGATTTAAAAATCAAGGAGAATATCAAAACTATTTAGCTATACAAAGAGGGTTTCCATCATTGGCTAAATATCAAGAATATCAATCTAACAAAAGACAAGGAGAACTACTAAATATTAAATTAAGTAGATTAATTAAAGAGGGACTTCATAAATTATGAAAAAGTAAATCATCTCTAGCTAGAGAAATTGGAGTTTCAAAAACATCCGTTTCAAATTATGTTAAAGGCACTTATATTCCAAATACTGGAAATTTAACTAAAATATTCGAAAAACTTAATCTTCCATACAAAACACTCGATGATTTTATTGAAAAACCATGATTTGCTTAAAAATTAATAAAATTTATAATATTAATGTTAAAAAATACTGAAGTAAACAAAAACATTTTAATATACTGAATTTTAATTGATAATATGTATGAATTAGAACTTAAAAAACTTGTTTCAGAAATAAAAAGCAGGAAGGCAAAATCTATTTTAATTCAACTTCCGGATGGATTGAAAAATAGAGCTGAAGAAATAGTTGATGAAATTGAATCAAAAACAAATGCAGAGGCATTCATCTGGCTTAGTAGTTGCTTTGGAGCATGCGACTTGCCCTTAAAATTAGATATATTAAAAATAGATTTAACTATCCAATATGGACACAATCGCTACTGGAAAACAAAGGAGTGGTAATAAAAGTTTTATAAAATGACTTCCCAGATTTTTATTGATGCAAAATGGAAAGGAAATACTAAACTAAGTAAAGAAACCTTAAATTATTTAAAAGATAAAAAAATTAAAAGCATTGCTTTATTTGCAAGTGTTCAGTTTGATTTAGAAAGAGTAAAAAAACAACTTTTAGATTTAAAGATTAAAATTAATATTACAAAAGCAAAAAGAACATCAATTGAAGGACAAATTTTAGGATGTGATTTATATCATGACTCTTTTAAAGAACCTATAATAAGCCAAAGTGATGCTGTTTTATATGTCGGAGACGGATTATTTCATCCAAAGGCACTTTTGTTGTCGCAAATAAAAGAAAAAAATTTCAAGGAAGTTCTTCAGTGGAATCCTGTAAACAGGAAATTTTCTGTCTTAAATAAAACAACAATCAATAAAGAAATAAAAAGAAAAATAAGAAATTTAAAATTTTATATTAATGCAAAGAAAATAGGAATTTTAGTAACAATAAAACCTGGGCAGCAGTATTTCAATACATCAAAAAAGCTAAAAAGAAAACTAAATGAAGATGGAAAAAAAGCGTATATATTTATTGATGATACAATAAGATTAAATGAATTGGAAAATTATCCTTTTATTGAAGCATGGGTAAATACAGCCTGCCCAAGAATAGGAACAGATGATATTTTATCCACTGAAAAACCATTAATAAACTTAAAAGAAGCAATTAATCCAATAAAAGAATTAGAGGAACTTAATAAATGGTAGATAAATGAAATTCGCCATATTAACCTAACGATTAATCATCTATATCCAACTCTTTCAAGCAACCCTTTCGTTAAATTTAATCTTTCTGATAATGAAGTACCCGAACAATTTCTATTATCTTCTAATTCTTTAATTTGAATTTTTAAAAACCTGTTACTTTCTTCAACTTTATTAATGATATCATAAAATTTTTTAATACTCTCTTCAAAAGATTCATTATTCTGCTCACTATTAAAACTACATTCTGAAATATATCCTCCTAAATTAAAATAATGTCCTGGCATGCATGTTGGAAGAAAAAGAAAAGAATCTTCATCCAATCTCTTTTTATGATTATAAACTAAATTCCTATAATCAATCAAATTCTCAAATAAATCTCTTGAATAATCGATGGTTTTTTCAAGACGTCCTCTCTTAGCATATATCCCTATAAAGTTAAAATTTAGTCTAATTTTGTTATGTATTATTAAATGTTCTTCAATATCTTGACGAGCTAATAAAATTCTTCCTTTAATTAATATGTCCTCTTCTTTATTATCATTTTTACAATCATAAAAAATAGAAGAAAAGGGGCTAATTTTTTTAGGATTAGTTAAAAAATTTGATTGAACAACAGGAGATAATACAGATAATGTAACGGCATATTTTATCGAAACTAATTCCTTGAAAAAATTAAATTCATCAAATGAGATTTCTGTTCTTTCAAATACCATATAAACTAAATCTTCACAAATGGTTTAAATATTTTTATCTTCTATAGATTATTATATTTTAATTTCTAAATCCAATATAAATTTTTTGTACAATCTACCTATTCGGATTCATCCAAAATCGGGGGGCGCCCTAAAATACTCTTTATACCAGAAATAAGAGCTCGGAGGCTAAATCTATTAGAATAGATGGTCCCATCAGATAAATAAACTCCTTCGTTATTAGTTCCATCAGGATAAGCAGCATTCATCAACATTGCAACATATGGGCCAATTAAAGAATCATTTGGATCCATCAACCTATAGGAATTTCTTTCCATTTTCATATTATTAAAAAATCAATATTTAAATTCTTTATTGTTTTACAAATTAACATGGAAAAATCACAAGAAAATAGAAGATTTAAATTTATAGGAAAAGCTGTTTATTTTAAGAATGAAAAAATTATTGTATTTGGGGACATGCATCTTGGCTATGGATTTACATTTAGAGAAAATGGAAGCCAAATACAGACCTTGCAGCTTAAAGAAACAAAAAAAGATTTAGAGAAAACATTAAAACAACTAAAAAAAGAAAATAAGAAAATTGAAAAAATAATACTTTTGGGAGATGTAAAACATTTTTTCTCTTATAATAAAGGAGAAACTAAACTTATTTTGGAAATATTGACTATATTGAAAAAATATGTAAAAAAAGAAAATATAATTTTAATAAAGGGAAATCATGAAAAAATAACTGAAATTGGTGATAAAAAATTTGTTGATTATTACATAGAAAAAGATATTGCATTTATTCACGGAGACAATATGATTAAAGAAGCATTTGACAAAAAAATAAGAATAATTACAATGGGGCATCTTCATCCTGCAATAACTTTGACAGATTACCAAAGAGTTAAGTCAGAAAAATACAAGTGTTTTCTTGTAGGAAGGTATAAATCAAAAGAGATTATAATCCTTCCAAGCTTCCTTCAATTTATTGAAGGGACTTCCCTCAATGAATATACAAAAGAACATTGTTTCATTCCAACAAAAAATATAAAAAATTTTAAGGTTTACGTAATAGGGAAAAATGAAGTATTTAATTTTGGTATATTAAAAAGATTGGTCCACGAATTTAATTAATATAAATATTCATAATTTATAATTTAGTAAGAAGCAATCTACAATATTTAGTTAAATCAATTATTTCTTTAAAAAAAGCAAAAGATATACTTAGAGAGAAAGCATCTTCCCTTTAATCCTCCCCAAATAGGTTATTAAAAAATGTCTATTATCTCTACCTGCAACTTTTTAAAAAATTAAGAAATTGATAGAGAGACATTTGTTTTCAATTATTATAAAATAAGTATGCAAGAAATATCTTGTAGTCAATAAAAAAATTTTATTTTTAGGAGGTGATCCATCTGCAGGTTCCCCTACAGATACCTTGTGACGACTTAACCTACCTTGTCTTACATAGTTTCGAATCAATCGAGCCTCAACAGTGCAAAACTCGGTTGGTTTGACGGGCAGTGTGTGCAAGGGACAGGGACTTATTCACCGTTCGCTGCTAACGAACGATTACTACGGATTTCGGCGTCATGCGGGCGGGTTACAGCCCGCAATCTGAACTAGGCTGGATATTAAAGGATTAGCTTCTCCTCTCGGAGTCGCATCCCATTGAATGCAGCATTGCCGCGCGCGTGTAGCCCAGGGGATTCGGGCAGTACTCACCTAACGTAGCCCACACCCTCCTCCGTGTTACCACGGCAGTCTTTATACTGTTCTTCATGGAAGTAAGTATAAACGTGGGTCTCGCCTGTTACCTGATTTAACAGGTCATCTCACGACACAGGCTGACGTCGGCCATGCAACTCCTCTCAGCGTGTCAGGTAAGCCCTTCAGACTGACCTTCATTCTGCTGTCGCTCCTGGTGAGGTTCACGGTGTAGAATCTAATTGAACCGCACGCGTCACCCGTTGTAGTGCCCCCCCGCCAATTCCTTTAAGTTTCGGCCTTGCGACTATACTTCCCAGGTAGCACACTCTTTGCCTTCGCTGCAGCACCGATGCCTCTCGAGGAGGTACCGATGTTTAGTGTGCAGTGTTTACTGCTAGGACTACAAGGGTATCTAATCCTTTTCGCGCCCCTAGCCTTCATCCCTTACTGTCAGATCTGTACTCGTAAGATGCCTTCGCTATTGTTAGTCCAAAAAGGATCAACTCATTTTACCGATACCCTTTCTGTACTTCTTACGTCTTCCAGTCTCTAGCAATGCAGTATCTCCTGCCAGCCTGACTCTTGAGAAGCCAGATTTCACAGGAGACTTACAAAGCAAGCTACGGATGTTTTAGACCTAATAATTGTGGCTGCGACTTGGACTGCCGGGATTACCGCGGCGGCTGGCACCGGTCTTGCCCAGTCCTTATTCGCCGTACTTTTTACATACAGCAAAAGCCTCTCACATTGAGAGGCACTCTGGCTCACTCTGTCACGCTTTCGCGCATTGCAGAAAATTCTTAACTGCTGCACCCCGTAAGGCTGGGAATAGTGTCTCAGATTCCCTCTCAGGGCTCCTTCGCTAAAAGCCCTTACTGATCATCGGCTTGGTGGGCTATTACTCCGCCAACAACCTAATCAGCCGCAGCCTCATCCTATGGCGTTGCCTTTCAGAGAAGAAACATTCCAGTACTCTTCTCATATCAAATATTATCCTCAGTTTCCCGAGGTTATATTAAACCATAGGGCAGATTAGCTACGTGTTACTGAGCAGTTCGCTCTGTCAAAAGACAGAAACTTGCATGTCTTAATACAAACCAGATAGCCGCAGCCGCCAGCAGGATAAACTGGAATTAACTTTATTTATCCAGCGGATAACAAAGTGCAATGCAATTTCTATTGCAGTCAACATTCAAGGAATAAATGTTAACGACCTAACCTCCAACTTAACCAGCGGCTGAACTACAACATAATATCTTGCATACCTCATTCCATATAAATTTATGGAACTCACTAACCTCATTACATAATGAATGAGTATTATAAAATAATAAAATACTTAACAAAATTAGTTTATAAATATTTCGGGAATCTTGCATTGTTAAGTTAGCGGCGGTATTCATTAGCGACAAAAAAATAGTCTTAAAAAGCTGAAATTCATCTGATTTTAATTTAAGGTTTTAGAATCTATTTTTTGAAAATTTTAATCAATTATCAATTTTTAACTTTGCATAAAAAAGAATTTAGTCCAATTAAATATAAGGCAGGTATATTTAATAGTATATTAAAAGTTTATATACCTTAATTTCTATATGAAATTATGAAAATAAAAAAAGGAGAGTGGATTATTCTTATTTTTACTTTAATTTATGTAATTATTTTTAGTATCTATTATTTAAGTATTAGGAATTATGAATTCATTTGGTACATTTTAGTATTATTATTCTTTGTAATTCTTATAGCAACAACTCTACGGCAAACTAATTTTGATTATATTGCTTTATG
Source organism: Candidatus Pacearchaeota archaeon (assembly GCA_038869895.1). Classification (GTDB taxonomy): domain Archaea; phylum Nanobdellota; class Nanobdellia; order Pacearchaeales; family GW2011-AR1; genus JACPLR01. The sequence continues at coordinate 107,349 of JAWCQE010000003.1, read as the reverse complement.
GGGGTTGTCATTATGGGGTTTACTCCATATGGCTGGAGGAGGAATTATTGTTCCATGGACAGGAAAAGTTTTATATGCCTTGGAAATTTACAGATTTTTTGATATTGGAGATACATTCATATTAAAATTTGACCAGATTGTCCATGCATTTGGTTTTGGAGTTACAACCCTTGTTTCATATCAAATTTTAAAATCCAGAGTTAAAAAAATAAATAAAAATCTGATTTATGGATTATGTTTTTTTATTTCAATGGGGGCTGGCGCTTTAAATGAAATTGTAGAATTTATTGCAGTTATAGTTGCGACAGAAACTGGAGTTGGAAGTTACTATAATAATTCTTTAGATTTAGTTTTTAATGGTATTGGAAGTTTAATTACATTAATTTTTATTAATTTTCTATATGAAAAATAATTTATAGCCATAATCTTTATTTATTCTATGAACAAAAAAGAGTATAAAAAAAGATATGAATTAATTAAAATGAAAAATGGGGAATTAGAGACTAGATATAAATCTTATTTTGATAAAGGACAACATATTTTAAAAGATAAATTAAAAATAAAGAAAGGCAAATTATCGAAAGCAGCAGGAGCAAGGTTTGAAATAAAAGTAAGAAACTATTGGGAAAATAATGGATGGATATTAGACAAATGGACAAATAATGTTGATTTGGAAAAAAATTCTTTAATGCCTGCAAAAAGAAAATTTAATCCTTTCAAAAGAATAATGTCTATTGGTACAGGATTTCCTGATTTTATTGCTATAAAACCAAGAAAATCAAGATTTCATGAAGTGATAGGCATTGAAGTTAAAATGAAAGGGCTTTTGAGCAAAGAAGAAAAAGAAAAATGTCGATGGTATCTCAATAAAAGAATCTTTAGCAAAATCTTAATTGCAAAAAAATTCTCTAATGGAAAAAAAATCGGTATTGAACATATTGACTTCAGCAAAAAATGGATGAAATAGTTTAGTTTCTAAGATTTAAACATTCAAAACAAAATACTAACACACTATATCAAAAACAAATTTTAGTTTTAAAAAGTTATGATTGCAGATATTTTTAAACAATAAGTACCCTATTGATTTGGCAAAAAATAGAACGATTAAATATCTCAATATTAGAGAAGAAATGATTAAAAAAACAATTAATCTTAAATATCAATTTATCATTTTATTTATTCAGGTCCAATTTCATTATTGTTTAGTTCACAGATTATTAAAATTGACATCGTAATTATTTCTGTTGAACTTATTTATATTTCTTAATAATTTTATATCTCTACTAAACTAATTCAAAAATTTTTTTGTTCATAAGTTTTTTTATTAATTCCATTATTTCCATATCTTTAATTATTAAATGCTACATAAATTTTGAGGCATAGTTATCATAACCTAAGATAAAATAAAAACAAGGGATTCTAATTTAAAAACAAAAGAAATATATACTACAATCTCAAATAAAGATTTATCCAATAAAAATTTTATTTATATAATATCAAAAAGATGGTAAAATTCAAAGAAGCGGCATACTATAAAAAACTTCCAAATAAAAAAGTTCGGTGTATGCTTTGTCCACATAATTGCATAATAAACAATGGCGAATCTGGAAAGTGTAAAGTTAAAATGAACATAATTGGAAGTCTAAAAGCAATGAATTATTCAAGACCATACGCAGTTAAAATAGAGAAAATTGAAGATGTTCCAATATTCCATTTTTTACCAAAAAGCAATATTCTCTCAGTAGGAGTTCATGGATACAATCTCGAAGATCCATTTAACGAATACGAATTTTATGGAATGGAATTATCAAATGTTCCAACGTTACTTCAAAAACCTGATAAAATTATAGAACAAGCTGAATTAACCAAAACAAAAATAATAGTCTACAGATACAGCGAGCCATTTATGTCATACGAGTATATAAGGGAAATAATAAAAAAATCCAAAAATATTAAAAATATAATAGTAACGCGGGGCTTTATAGAAAGCGAACCTGTAAAAGAAATTATAAATCACATAGACGCAATTCTCTTCGAAATAACTTCAATGAATGAAAGTTTCCATTCAAATATCTTAAAAGGAGACCTTGGAAAAATACTAAAAATTATAAAATTATTCTATGATTACGATGTTTGGATTGAAATAAAATTTAATTTAATTGAAGAAATTCACAATGATTTATATGACATAAGAAAATTAGTAAGTTGGATTTTAAATAATCTTAATTCAAACGTACCTTTAATTATAAATGCAAAAAGAGATTCAATAAATAGTTTTGAATTGGTAAAAAAATCAAGAAAAATTGCAAAAGATGCCGGGATAAATTTTGTATATACATATGGAATTGATTTTGCTGAAGGAAAGATTACTTTTTGTCCAAACTGCAATGTCCAGCTAATTCATCATGAGAAAAATGGATTTAATCATCTTAAAGAAGGAAAATGCAGTTGTGGAAAAGAGATAATAGGATTTTGGGAATAATGTTTATTTTTATATTTTCTTTTAACTTTTCCTTAGCTAAAGATATTGAATTTAATTTTCCATCAGAAATTAAAGTTAACGAAGAATTTACAGCTAATGTAAAATTAATTGACTTCCCTAAAGAAAAATATGATTTAAAAATAGATATATTAAATCAAGGAGAACGTATTGCCCAAATATTTGATGGGAATAAGTGGAAGTCGACAAATTTTTATGTCAATAACGCTTTTGAAGATGAAAATTCCGAAATAAAATTAAAAATAACTTCCGATTTTAATGGAATGGCAGAGATTATAGTAAAAGTGAGAAAGAATGGAGGAAGTACATCAACAACTTTTAATGGATATAAAATCAATGTAAAATCTGAAGAAAAAACAGATGTTAAAAATAAGGAAAACACCTCAATAAATGAACTTTTTGAAGATGAAAGAAAAGAAAATTTAATACAGAAAACTGAAAATGAGGATAAATCAAATGAAATTAAATCCATTACATCAGATGAAAATAATGTTATAGTTTTATCGCCGCAAAATATAAAAACTGATTACATCAATAATAAAAAGGTGATATTTAAATCAAAAAATGAAATAATTAAAAGCTATGCTATATATGGCTTTGCAGTTTTTTGTATCTTGATTATAATATTGCCCATAATAGGAGGAAAAGCAAATGAATGAACAAAAAATAATTGCTTATTTCATCATAGAAATGATGGGAAAACCAGAAGAACATTTAAAAGATACTATGGAAAAGCTCATTGAAAAACTTGGAACAGAAGAAGGGGTTAAAATTGTTGAAAAAATAATTCATGAGCCAAAAAAGGTAGAGATAAAAAATACTAATGAAGAAACTGAGAAAAAATTTTTAGAAAAAATTAAAAATGAAGAGAATATACAAGTGATACATGACATATTCACAACTTTCTCAGAAATAGAAGCTGAATTTGATAATTTATATAGTTTTTTAAATATCATATTTAAATACATCCCATCAAATGTTGAAATTATAAAACCAGAGAATTTTATTATAAGAAACAGCGATTTGGGAGAGATAATAACTTCAATCATCTTGAGACTTCATAAATATGATGAAATTGCAAAAAAAATTACGATAGATAAGGCATTACTTGAGGAAAAATTACGAGAATTAATTGGGAATAAAAAAAGTTAAGGTTTAAGTAAATTCTTTTCTTTTGACGATGGATTTTGTGATTTCTTCATCCTATACCCAATAAATAAAATAATTAAAAGAAGAATAAAAACCACAACAACAATTGCAATATTATTACTTTTCTCTTCTGCTTTGATTGAAGATAAATCCTTGCATAAACCAGTACAACAAAAAACATTATCTGAAGATGGAACATTTAATCCCTCGCATATCTGATTTGAAAGACATATTTTACCATTAAGTTCAGAACAGCTCTTTTCCTCACGGACAGATGAAACAGGAATAATTTCTTTCCCAACTTCTACTTTTATTTTAAGTCCATAACTTGAATCAGGGGACTCTGCAATTATCTCTCCTTCAAAAAACCCAGTTTTTTTTGGAGTTAATAAAAATGAAATTTCCCTTTCTTCTCCAGGATTTAAATTATCAATTTCAATAATTTCAAGTTCAATAAGATTTTTGATTTTCGAAGAAGTTTTAATAGATACTTTTCCCGTAGCTTCATTGCCATAATTAATTAATTTAATCACATACCTGTAAGTATTATCAATTTTAAGTTTCTCATCTATTATGTCAGCAGAAAATCTAAGCCTTGGTTTTTTCTCATCTTCACTCTTATTAGGTACAATGGAATAATTAAAAAAATCATTGCCTTGATTAATAGATTGATTTTTTATTATATAGACAGGGATTTCATAATGTGTATTTTGAGAATTCAAGATTAACATATTGAGGCTTGTCCCTAATACGTTAGAAGTATTAACTTTCAAAATCGTTTTTTCTTGAAGTGGAAGGAAAACTGAAGAGGCTCCTCCAGCAAATTCATAATTAACATTTATATTAGAATTTTTATTATTGTAAAGTTCAATTTCAAAATCTGATTTCGAAACAATAAATCCTGGAATAACATAAAAATCAGCAATAGTGTTAGAAACCGAAAAATTTGCTTCTAAATCAAGAGTTTTGAATTCATTATTCTCTTTAAAATAAACATCAAATATTCTCAAAGAATAATTTTTCTCAGTATAAGGAACAATAGCATAAATATAATAAATATTATTTATCTTCGTCAAACCATAAGTAAAAGGTTTCTGAACATGTCCTTCAAAAAAACCAATATTCTCTTTAATTATCGGTTCTAAAATATTTCCTTCAATAGTTGCTATTAAAGTTTCGCCTTGATTAAAGGAAGACTTTGTAGTTATTGAAAGGGCACTTGCGTTAAATATGAATAAAATAAATAATATAAAAAAAATAGTCCCCTTCATTTTACTTCTCACTCATTTCGCGAAGTTTCTTTAATGTCTCTTCAAATTCTTTATCCTTTGTTTTAATAGGTTGTTGTGAAGGTATCCTTGAAGGAGGGGGCATTGGCCTGAAAGGCCTCGGAGGTTGCACTTGTCCTTGTAATGGTGGAAATCCTCCTCCAGAAGGCCTTGTTCTTTCAACAGGAGACTTCCTAAATTTACTTTTTATCCTAAAAATAAGAAGTTTTATTTTATTTCTCAATAATATAAGAACTATCACCACTAAAATTAATGCGAGAAAAAACCAAATCCAAAATAAAGATGATTTCTTCTTTTGAAAACAACATTTCTGTCCAGAAAATTCTTCACATAAGAAATCTTTTTCCTCTTCTTCAGAAAAACAATTAGTTCTACAAGAACCGCCATTATCTTGGCAAAGATTTTTAGGAATTACTACAGGAGCCTCTGGTTCGCAAAGGGTTGAACAACATATCCCTAAATCAGAACTCTGATAAATGTTGGCTGAAAGGGGACATTGTTCGTTCTGTCTACATATAACTCCTCCCTGAGAAACGCAAGATTGAACCTGTTTTTTTGATGAACAGCAAACATTTACTCCAAAACATCTATAACCTTCTTTAACAGTTCCACCTACTAAAGAACAATCATTTGAAGTTTGACAAAAAAATCCGGATGACTCACAATCAAGAAGGGTTATTCCCGGAGATGAACAAGTTCCATCTGGACGACATGTCTTCCCTAATCCGCAGTCTGCATCGGTTCTACATAAAGTTGGAGAAGGGGGAGTTACATTCCTCGCAGGGGTTTTTGGCCATCCTGCATAAAGCAAGAAACCAGTATCTCTCACATTATTCCAACATCCATCTCCTCCCTGATTTTTAAGAAAATAATCTTTTGATTTTGAAACCTCTGGTATTAAAAAATCTCCTAAAGATAAAAAAGCAAGAGCTGAATTATATTCTTTATTATATGTTCCCACCTGCCAATAATTTCCTTTAAAATTATCTTGAATAACACTAGTTAAATAAACATTATCTCCTGTAAGGATAAAAAGGAAAGACTCTGGAAAAAATCCCCTGTTCTCACTTAAGAAAGCTTCAAGGTAAGGGATATAATTTCCTACATTTATGCTTTTTTTACTTAGGGCAAGAGAAGCCCATAAACTTCCTTCATAATTACACGAAGTTCCTTGTTGGAAACATTTAAATGTTATCTTTTCAATTGTCTCTCCATTTTTTACACTTTGATGTAAGTTCTGAGAAACATGGATTGTTGGAGAGTTTTGTGTTTTATATAAAAGAGTTGATTTAAAATCCTCGTCGCACGAAATTTTAAATTCTTTCTCAAGACAATTGCTGTTTATTGAAAGCCAGTATTTATTATCACTTACAGGCAGACAATTGCCTGCCCCAGATTGAATTGTTTTGTCCTCATTTATAGTCACCATATTTTTAATATTGTCATAGGTTATTTCACATCTTGTTTCTTTATCTGCATCTATTTCAATAAACCAGTTTAATGACGATGCAATTTTTGTCTGGTTAAGAAGCCAATTTTCAATTTCTTTGGTATCTTCACCAATATTGCTCAAAGCAAGTAAAGCAATTGCAGTATCTTTCAACCTACATGAACCTTTAGGCCAACATTGTTGGTTATCTCTCTCCTCAGAATTTTTTTTAAATTCAAGAGAACAATCTTCAATATCTCCAGAGGAAAGTAAAACAAATGCTTGCTCTTCATAAGTCAGCTTAGAACAATCTGTACCAACTTTTTTCTCTATGCATTGATATGCCTTATCCACTTCAGAAATGTTTGTTTGTGCAAATACTACTGGAAAAAAGAAAAATACAAGCAAAAACAAAACCACTACTCTTTTCATTTTTTAACAAGGATAAAAGAGTTTAAAAATGTTGTTGGATTTTATTATAAAATAAAAATATTTGTTTTTATAAAGTTATAGTAATAGATTAAAAAAATAATTGTTGAGATTCATAAAATTAGGATAATTAATCAAACATTAATATAACACAAAACAATTAACTTTCATCCTCTACTCTAAAAACTCAAGAGTTGAATCTATTTCATTAAATATATCATCACTTGTCTCCAAATCTTGAAATTCAGAATCTGGAATTCTATCAATACTGCCTACTTGTAGTTGTTGATTTGAATTAGTATCTTCTTTAACCTGTTCATTTGAAAAGGTTTTTCCATAATAAAGAAAAAATCCTCCAATTATTAAAATTATAATAATTGCTACTGCCACAATTATTAATGAAGTTTTCATTATTGTATTGCCTCCCTGAAACTCTGCCTAAATGCTTGTATTTTTGGCTGGATTACTCTTCTTGGTTCATTGTTTAAAATATTCTCTTTAATCTCAGTTATTTGCGAGATTAAATTCGCTCCTGTATTTTCACTTATTTCACCATCACTAACTTTCTTTTCTATTTTTTCCTGCAAATCATAAAGCAAAAGAATTATATATTTTCTACCCTTTTCAGCTCTTTCAACTCTTGAAGGTTCATCATTTAAGTTTGAATTTATAAATCCGATAACTCTTTTAAAGCATTTATTTTTCTGTCTTCCTTCTAAATCATAACAAATATTTGAAGCCCTATGAAGCTGTTTACATAAAGTTTTATTTTCGGTATTTAATCGCCTACATGCTTCTGGAATTTTCGCCTCTTCAGTTAATACCCTTTCCGTTTCATTTTTATAATTTTCCTTATCTCTTATTCTCAACCTACATTCAATTCTTTCTGTCCGGTTTGTTAAAGATTCACAAGCAATAAGTTGGGTTAGAACCTGCCTTGCTCTTTCAGACCTATTTTGAGAAGCATCTAAAGCAACTTCCAATCCTGTTCTATTTCTTGAAGAATCCCGAAATTGTTGTTCTCTTACTTCAATTCTTGCACTGCCACCAGAACTACTAACACTTGAAGTACTTGAACCGGCTCCACTTACAAACATAGTTAAAAAAAACAAAATAAAAACGGACATAAAAAATATAAGGATTATTTTATTTTTATCCATTATTTATTTATAACAATATTCCTATTTTTAAACTTTTCTGTCTTTTCAAAACACTAGATAAAATACAAAAAATATCAATAAAATAAATCAATAAAACAATATAAAATAATATAATCATTATAATAAATTCAAGTTAATCAATTTTTTTAATTTTAATTCCCTTAGGAGTGTCATCTATTTGATAACCAAGTGAATTTATTTTTACTCTTAATTCATCTGCTTTTTTAAAATCTTTTTGCTTTCTTGCAATTTCTCTTTCTTCAATAAGTATCTTTATATTATTAGGAATTAAAATTTTTTCTTTATCAATTAAATTAAGGCTTAAAACTTCATCCATTTTATCTACAGAATTATATTTCCCATCTGCTTTTTTGTCCCTAAGCAAGTTCCATAAAACCTGTAGCGCTTTTGGAATGTTTAAATCATCCTCAATCGCATGTTTAAAGTTATCTAAATAATTTTTATTAATTTTTCCATCATTTTTTAACTCTCCGCAGATATTCTTAAGTCTTTCATAAGAATTTTTTGCTGAATCTAAATTTTTCATAGAGAAAAACAACTGTTCTCTATAATGAGTTGTTAAAACAAGATATCTATATACTAATGGTTTGTAATTATTTTCTATCAAATTCCTCAAAGTTAAAATATTCCCAAGAGATTTTGACATCTTTCCTTCTGACATTACTAAAAACCCGCCATGAAGCCAGTATCTTACAAAAGTTTTTCCTGTAACTGCTTCACTCTGTGCAATTTCATTTGTATGGTGAGGAAAAATCAAATCGCTTCCTCCTGTATGGATGTCTATAGTTTTTCCTAAAATTTTCATAGACATAGCAGAACATTCTATATGCCAACCAGGCCTTCCTTTTCCAAAAGGAGATTCCCAAAAATTATCTCCATCTTCTTTAGTATAAAATTTCCATAATGCAAAATCACTTTTTGATTGTTTATCATACTCATCATTTATTATTCTCTGTTTGAATATCTTTTGCTTCTCAAGTCCTGCAAGTTTTCCATATCCTTTTGATTTACTTATTGAAAAATAAATCCCATCATTCGTCTTATAAGCGTATCCTTTTTTCAACAAAACCTCAATTAACTTAATCATCTCATTTATATTTTCAGTAGCCCTAAGAACATAATCTGGATTAGCAATATTCAAAGAATTCAAATCTTCAAAAAATATTTTTTCATATTTTCTAGTAAACTCTTTTAGTGAAATTTCATTCTTTTGAGAAGCCATTATTGTCTTGTCATCAACATCTGTTATATTCATTACATGAGTAACTTGATATCCTAAAAATTTTAAGCTTTTTTTCAATAAATCATTAAAAATATAAGTTCTTAAATTTCCTATATGGGCATAATTATAAACAGTCGGTCCACAAGAATACATTCCAACTTTTCCTTTTAATAGTGGTTCGAATATCTCTTTTTTTCTTGTAAGAGTGTTATATAACTTTAATCCCATAAAAGTAATAAGAAAAACAGTTTATTAAATTATTCGTAATTAAATGGTTAGATAAAAATTAATTCAAAAAAACAGCCACTTATCCAATTACAAATAAAGTATGTTTAACAAGATAATTCCTAAAGAATTTTATAGAAAACATTAAAATTAACAGGAGAACATCTTATAAACTTGTTTTTAATAAAGGAATATACCAATCTGTTATTTGTTGATGGGAAAAACAATCCTAAAATTATAAGGATTTTCAGGAATTTGTTGTCATTAGCGGCAACTATGTTTAACAAAGTTTTATAGTCATTATTTAGATTTGTTGATGAAACCAAATTTACAAGTTGGAATTTTCAAAAAAAATACTATTTCTACAATTAATGAATTTGTTCCTACAAGAAATCGGTTGCTTTATGCAGATGTGGAAGATGAAAAATAAAAAAATTTAAGGTTTATTTGATAAGAGAGAAACAAGATTTATTAATGTACTGAATGATGAAGCAATAGGAAGATAAAAGCATCAACTTATGCTTCAGGGGGGAATCCTGCAAGGGCATAAACACCAATATGGGTATTACCCCCTCACATTCAAAATATTACTACAAGGTACATCATTAACAAAAGTCGTTTCTCTTTTATTCGAATCAACACCGTTACAAAAATCCTCTTTAAGATTATCTACACAATCTGGCTTTTCTTCCATATCCTTTAGAGCTTCCTGAAAACCAAACTCACTATACTCACAATTAATATATTGGTCTCCTTTTTTTCCTGGAAGACTAGAAACAAGTTTAAATTCACAAAAAGCTAAAGGAAAATCTCCTCCTAGACTCTTACATAGTTCTGCCTTTGCAACTAATTCAGAAGGAAGTTGATTTATTGGTCTTTCAAGAGTGTCAAAAAATCCAAATATAAAGAGAGCGACAACAATCAAAATGCCTATCGCAATTATTCCTCCTATAATAGTCATCCACGTAAGGCCTTCTTGAGCTTTTTTAAAATTAATAATCATTTTACCTTTTTACAAAACAAGCATTAATTGTTTATAAATGTTTTTGTATAAATATAATCAACAAATAGTCCATTTTCTACATTATTAGTTTCAATTTTAATCTCAAACTGAACTTCAAATTTATTAAGATGAGAATCATAAACAATTTTATCAATAAATAGTTGGTTTTCTAACTGGGATAATTCTCGAATAATATATTCTCCTTTAACATTTTTGTATTTATTTAAGTTTTCTTTAAAATGATTAATAAATTCTTCTTTGGATTTTGACTCTTTAGCAGAAATATCAACGATATTTTGAATATTAAAATTGATAATCTCTTTAGAAGAATAAGTATTTTCCAAAATTAATGATTTTCCAATATTTGATTCAAATTTTGTAATTTTTGTCTGGAATAAAAAGAGAGAAAAGGCAACCAAAGAAGATGTCAAAATAACCAAAAGGATAACTGATAAAGAAACTCCTCCTCTTTTACTTTTTTTTAACATAACTCACCTCCACTAAATTTCCTTTAGGAGAAAAAAAGGAAACTTTAGAAACCACCCTGGACTTAATAAAAAAAGGCTTTGTAGATAACCTACAAAAAACCTTTCCCACAATATCTTCTTCAAGAAGCAATATTCTTCTATCTTCAATCTTTGGTACAAGTAATGTTTCAGGATTATTAATCTCAAAATAAATAAATTTATCATTAAAATCAAATCTATTATTATTAAAAAAGTCACAAATTTTTTGGTAATCATCATTTTCCCCATCAGCCCAATTAAAAATCTCTTCTTTAATAATTTCTGAAAGGGAAATTAAATTTTTTGTTTTCGCAAAATCATTGTTGTCAACACGAATTATTTTAATATCTTCTTTTGAAAAAACATTGCCTATAGTAAAAATATTTACAATTCCAATCAAGTACAAAGCCATAATAAATAAGATAATAATAGTCGCAAATATCCAAGTAGCCAAAGTTCCCATAACTGCTTTCTTATACATCAAAATTTGCCTCCCATATTATTACTGCCAGCATAAATCCTAGCAACAATACTTCTCCCGTCTTTCAAAGCGTAAAATCTTTTTTCAGAACATCTTGCAAAATTATTTGACCTTCTCTCATCCTGATCCTGTCTTAAAAGGCACTGATATTCAATATCCCTTTCTCCAACTACATGCTCCCCTACTAATTTATTTGTATCGATTTCAAAAATAGAGACTTTAAAGAATAATTTTCCATTGGAAAATAAATCTTCGTTTAAATTACAATCACTAAAAAAATCATCTACGTTTTTTATAGTTCCATCTAAAATTATGCAGTCACCAATTCTATCAGCCAAAGCTTCAGATTGAAGGATCCTCATATCTGCCTCTCCGCCATAAAACAATGAAATACCAACAAAAATAATAACAGAAATAATCCCCCAAATTAAAAACATCCAAAAAAATAAAATTCTCTCTTCTCCTTTTTTATGGATTAAATTAATCATTTTTTTCAATAGAAACTTTTAAGAATAATTTTCCACTTGTTTTATCTCTTTGAAAAGCACTTCTAATTTTATAATCGGAAAAATAAGAGAATGAATACCCCTTTGAATTCTTGGAAAGTCTTGTAGTAACCTTATTTCCTGAAAAACTAAAAGCATTTTCATAAATATTTTCTTTCTCTAAAAATTTTTCAATATCACTCACATCTAAAGTTATTTCTGTTCCTGACTTTGATTTATCAATTAATAAGGCAAGTTCCTTACTATAAAATTGTTCATATAAAGAGATTCCTGTTCCACTTCTATAAACAACGACAAATAAAGCGAGGAAAAACATAAGATTTAAAATTAAAAAAATAATTGTTTCATGAATTAAATCAACCCCTTTTTTATTTTTCAGTAAGCTCATGGGATATTTTCAAAAGTCGTGCATTTAATTTTTTTGAGTGATTCTACATTATAATCCATTAAAATAATACCCCTCGTTATTTCGCCTTCTCCATCTGTTGGGATAATAATAGAAACAACACTTCCAAAAATTGAACCAAACGCTGCTCCAAGAACAGTCCCTACACCGGGAATAAAACTTCCAAAATAGGCCCCGGCAATTGTTGCTGATGTAATACCTGCAGTAGGAATTATAACATTAAGAAGGAGATTAGATCTTCCCTCATAAAAAACAACAGCAAGTTCATTAGCCTTAATAAAATCTCTTCCTCTTATATTGTCATCGTAAAAATTAGGATTTCCGCCTATTAAAAATTCATAATAACTTACATCTCTATCCAGAATTTTATGAGTTAACATATATTCAACCAATCCATAAACTTTAGCAGGGATTTTACCTTCATTAACAGAATCTCTATCAAAAGATATTCGCGAACAAATAACACACTTTAGCTCATCCTCTCCTGATAATAATTCTCTTGAAAAAACACTTATTTTTCCTTCTCCCATCATAGCCCAACATTCAGCCATTTTGTCAGCAAGAATAGAATTAATTTCTCGGTTGTTTTCTTTAGAATTTTTGGAAACTCTTTCTGTAATATAACTCTTTCCCAATTCTCCTCTGCAATTTCCATCAACTAAACTTTTAGTAGTTATACAAACTTTCTCTGTTTTACAGGCTAAAGAAAAATCTCCAAGCCTTACTCCTCGAGGTTCTGGGAGAGTTGCTTTTGCAATAACAGATGTGTGACATGATTCTTTATCCACAATAGAAGAATTAAAATAAAGTAAATAAAAGAAATATAAAATAACTAAAAAACTTACAATAAGAACTATAATAACAACTATTTGAGTGGAAGTTATATCCCCTTTTTTATTCATAAACAAATAAATAAGACTCCATTTATATTTTTATCCTTTACATATCTTACCAATTAAAAGTCTTTATAATTTTAAAAGACATTTTACAATTAAAGAGATAATAGCTAAAAACATCAATTCAAAATCTTTAAATACATTTCAGTAGTGTCTAAATAATGTATATTGTAAAACAAAATGTAAATGGAAAAGATTATTTTTATATTCGCAAAAGTATAAGGAAAAAAGATAAAATTATCAGTGAAAATGTTGCATATGGTGGGAAAACAAGAGTGGAAGCTGAAAAAAAATTAAATGACTTAAAAAATAAGTCGAATAAAGACGAAAAATTATTTGAAGAATCTGAAAAAGAATCCCCATCAAAAAATGAGATTAACAAAGAACTTTCAATTGAAAAACTTGCAAAATTCTGCAAGGCAAAAGGATTTATTTTTCCATCGTCTGAAATTTATGGAGGAATAGCAGGATTTTGGGATTTCGGCCCATTAGGTGTTGAATTGCTGAATAATATTAAAAAAGCATGGTGGAATTTTTTTGTCGAGCAAAGAGAAAATATTGTAGGAATAGAAGCAAGTATAATATCCCATCCAAGAACATGGAAAGCCTCGGGACATTTAAAAAATTTTAATGATGTTTCTGTAATATGTAAAAAATGTGGAAGAGTGGATAAAATTGACAAAAATGAAATTGGGAAAATTTTTTGCGACAGCTGTGGAGGGGAATATGAACTTAAAGGAGAATTTAATTTGATGTTTAAAACATCTATCGGAGCATTAAATCCTATAGAGGGATATTTAAGAGGAGAAACAGCACAAGGAATGTTTCTAAATTTTAAAAATATTGTTCAAACTTCAAGATTGCAATTACCTTTTGGAATAGCTCAATTAGGAAGATGCTTCAGAAATGAAATTGCTCCGAGAGATTTCTTATTCAGAAGTAGAGAATTCCACATCGCAGAATTTGAGTTTTTTATACATCCTGAAGAAAAAAAATGCGGAATTTTAGATGAAAGTCATTTAAATTTGAAAATAAAATTTTTAGACGAAGAAACGCAAAAAAATGGGAAAGATGAATTGAAAGAAGTAACAATAGATGATATTTTAAAAAAAGGAAAGCTTGATGAATGGCACGCGTATTGGCTTTCGGAACAAATTAGATGGTTTTATTCAATTAATTTGAAAGAGATAAAAATAAGGGAACATAAAAAAGATGAATTGAGCCATTATTCATCAGCTACTTTTGATATTGACTATGAATATCCTTTTGGAAGCAAAGAAATAGCTGGAAATGCTAATAGAGGACAATTTGATTTAAAGGAACATGAAAAAGAATCAAACGAATCTATGGAAATTTTTGATGAAAAAACAAAGAAAAGAGTTATTCCAAAAGTCATAGAACCAACTTTCGGGATAGAAAGAGTTTTTCTCGCTATCCTAACAAAAGCCTATAATTACGATAATGAAAGAAACAATATAGTTTTAAAAATTCCAGCTAATCTTGCTCCAATTAAAGCAGCTGTTTTTCCAATTATTAAAAAAGGAGAGTATGAAGAAATTTCGGAAAAAATAGTAAATAATTTAAGAAAAAAATTTAATATCAATTATGACGTAAGTGGAAGTATTGGAAGAAGGTATGCAAGAAATGATGAAATAGGAACCCCAATGTGTATAACGATAGACGAAAAAACTCCAAAAGATAAAAGTGTTACAATCCGAGATAGAGATACAACAAAACAAATAAGAGTTAAAATTAAAGAATTAGAAGATATTATCCAAAAAGTTATTGATGGAGAAAACATTTTAAATTTTGGCAAAGTTATTGATACAAGAAAAAAACAAGAAAAGACATAGCATATTTTTTAGATAGAATTCTCATTATTAGAAAAATAATGCAAAATATTTAAAAGAGAAAACAAAAAAATAATTTTAGATTACTTTGATAAGTTATCATTAAAATTTTAATTGTTTTTATTTCATCAAATAATTTTTTTCTGCTAAAATTATAAGTTATTCATCGCAATAACCTAAAGCATTCGCAACTCCTTCAGGAATAATGCACTTATATCCTTTTGGGCAGGATAATCTTAAACTCGTTCCACATTCACAAATCTCTTCGCAAACCTGTGTGCAAACAACATCAGGCTTTCCATCATTTAAAATCTGACATTTATTTCCACAAAAGTTCCACCTCCCTCCAGAGGTTTCGCATAAAGATTTAGTCATTTTAGTTTCATTTAATTTTTCAAAGTATTTTATAAAAACAAAAGAACCACCTATAATAAGTATAGAAAAAACAAAAATTATGAGGGCTTTTGCAAGAGTCATAGATTATAAAAAATAATAAGTATAAATAATTTACCAAATAGTCTAAAAATTAAGAAGATTTTTAAAACACTTATCCTTACAATTCTTAACGGGAAGGTAGCTCAGTGGGAGAGCACATGACTGAAGATCATGGTGTCGGGAGTTCGATTCTCCCCCTTCCCAGTTAAATGCTAAAATTAAATAAAAAGGCACCAAATTTCTCATTGAAAGATAAGAATGGAAAATACTATAGCCTAGATAGTTTTAAATCAAAATTTTTAGTTTTGTATTTTTATCCTAAAGATAGCACTCCAGGATGTACACTTGAAGCAAAAGAATTTTCTGGCTTGATTAAAAAATTTGAAAAAATCAATACAAAAGTTATAGGTATCTCTGGAGGCAATAAAAATAGTAAAGAAAAATTTTGCAAAGAAAATAACTTAAAAATAATTCTTCTATCAGATGAAGATTTCTCTGTATCAAAAAAATATGGAGTTTATAAAAAAAAGGAATTTATTGGCAGAAAATTTTTCGGAATTAAAAGAACAACTTTTATATTAAACAATAAAAAAAGAATAATTAAAATATATAACAATGTTAAAGTTCAAAGACATGCTAAGGAAGTCTTTAAATATATTATTTCTCAATAAATAAACTTTTTAATAATTATTAAAAGAAAATATTTATAAATATAGGTAAGTTATTAAGAATAAAAGGTTGTAAAATGCCAGCTAAGAAAAAAGGGGATAAAAAAGCAATAAAATCTGTAAAGAACATTTCAAAAAAACATAATAAAGTTAATTATTATGCAAGATTTTTATTAAATGTAATTCTTATTGTATTATTTGTATATGGATTATATTTAATATGGGATGTTTCATGGAGTCAAGGAATTGCTTTGATCACACTCGTTTTGATAATAACATTAATAGTAATATTAATTAGGAAGTTGAAGAAAAATAAATAATTTTAATAGCTCCAAATTAATTCAAATATGACTATACATAAAATTATTTTATAAAAAATATAATTTTCTGATTTAAAATTAATAATTGCTAAATAAATTTCTTATTTTACAATAATATAACTTAAAAAGAATTAAGGCAATAATATAAATTGCAAATATCAGCAAACTTAATATAGGTTTAACTTATAGAAAATATTGCTCAAAAAGTTAAAGACAAAAGGCAAAAGATTATTAAGATTTAGATAGTGGACATTTTGTGCTATTATTTTATAAAAATAATCTAGACAATTTCCATTCCGAGTAGTTTGTTTACTTAATTAGTTTATTTAGTAAACTTTAAAAGCTAAAGATTCTATTACTCATAGATGAATAAAAGAGGAAAAAAAGCAGCTATTGAATTTAGTATGACTACAATAATTATTATTGTACTATCTCTTGTTTTATTAATTATGGGGTTTGTTTTTGTTAGAAGTATAATGTGCGGGGCTATCGGATTTACTGAAGAAATAAATTCAAAAGTGACAAAAGAAATACAACAACTTTTTGAAACATCTGGAGGGGAATTAGTTTGTATTGGTTCACAAGAAGCAAAAACCATGGTTCCTGGACAAACCAATTTCATTTATTGTTCAATTAATGCAAAACAACAAGGAAATACTTATACTATAAGATTAGAAAGTATAACCTCAAATAATATCCCGCAATCACAAATACAAACGTGGGTAACAAACAATATATGGCAGGAATCAAATTTTCCGACTAATGATAAAGTTCCAAGAAAAACCCTTGAGGTAAGGATACCAGACGATGCTTCAGAAGGAGATATAAGGATTAAGATATCTGCAACAAAAACAAATTCCGCAGGAACAAATTCTGTCACAGGCTCAAAAGATTTAGATTTCAAGGTTACAAGAACAGGAATTATGAGGAATATACTATGTTAATGGAATTTTCATCTTTAGAAATTATCGTCCTCATTTTCATATTAATAAGCTTAATTAAATTAATCACTATTTTAATCAAAAAAGAAAAATGGATTTCTGTGATTGAAATAGTTTATAAAAATTCTAAGATAAGTTCTGTTTTGTTTTTAATATTGGCGATTGTTGTCTTTTATTATTTAATTAACAATATGGACATTGTGGAGATTTTTGCTGCATTAGTATTCTCATATCTTCTAATTATTATAAGTTTTATGTTCTATAGTAAAGAGATGGTTGAGGTAAGTAAAAAAATACTAAAGAAAAAATTTTCTTTTTGGATGAAAGGTTATATTATAGTGTGGGTTTTATTAATTGGGTGGTGCCTTTATGAAATTTTTATTTAGTAAACTATGTTTAATTTTTTTGGATAATAATTGAAAAAAAATATAGAATTAAAATTACCCAAGATAAGCTGTGCTTGGAGTAAGTGCAGATTTTGCATTCTTTAGATATTGTTCTTCCATTTTTTGATAAGCCTCCATTACAGATTTTGTTACGCTCGGACGAACTTTTTTCATCGCTTCTTCAAAATGACTCCTTGAAACTAATTGTGTATTTATATCTTCTCTTAATGCAAGCATTGCCGCTTCTCTAACAAGATTTTCAATGTCAGCACCAACAAATCCTTCTGTTCTTTCTGAAAGTTTTTTCAAATCAACATCGTTTGCAAGAGGCATTTTTTTCGTGTGAATTTTTAAAATTTCAAGTCTTCCATCTTTTGATGGACCTGGAACAAGTAATATTCTATCAAATCTTCCAGGACGTAATAAAGCTGTATCCAACATATCTGGCCTATTTGTTGCAGCAATAACAGTTATATCGTTTAATTCTTCCAATCCATCCATCTCGGCAAGTAATTGATTTAAAACTCTTTCAGTAACTTTTGTTCCTGCATCAAATCCTCTTTTTGAAGCAAGGGCATCAATTTCATCAAAGAATATAACACATGGAGACACTTGCCTTGCTCTCTCAAAAATTTTTCTTACACCTTCCTCACTTTTTCCAACCCACATACTTAAAAGAGATGGACCTTTAACCTGGATGAAATTAGCCTGAGACTCCTTAGCAACTGCTTTCGCTAAAAGTGTTTTTCCAGTTCCAGGAGGGCCATAAAGAAGTATCCCCCTTGGAGGCCTTATTCCAATCCTCTTAAAAGAATCTGGATATTGTATAGGCCATTCAACAGCTTCTTTAAGTTCTTGTTTTATTTTATCTAATCCTCCTATATCATCCCAACCAACATTCGGAGTTTCAACGAGCACTTCACGCATAGCGCTAGGTCTAACAACCTTAAGAGCATCTTGAAAATCTCTTTCAGTTATAACAAGTTGCTTAAGTATATTTTCTGAAATTTCTTCATCTTCTTTAAGTTCCATCTTTGGGAGAATCCTCCTTAAAACAGACATTGCAGATTCTTTCGCCAAAGCAGCAATATCTGCTCCAACAAATCCATGAGTTATTGCCGCAAGATTTTCAAGATTAACATTTCTCAATGGCATTCCCCTAGTATGGATTTTCAAAATGGAAAGCCTACCATGTTTATCAGGAACATTAATTGGGATTTCTCTGTCGAATCTTCCAGGCCTTCTCAACGCCGGGTCTATTGAATTTGGCCTATTTGTCGCTCCTATTACAACTACTTTGCCTCTCGTTTTTAAACCATCCATCATAGTTAAAAGCTGAGATACGACTCTTCTCTCAACTTCTCCTTGAACATCTTCTCTTTTTGGAGCAATTGCATCGATTTCATCAATAAAAATAATAGTGGGAGCTGTTTTTTCAGCTTCATTAAAAATATCCCTTATTTTCTTCTCTGACTCTCCATAAAACTTACTCATAACCTCGGGTCCATTCAATAAAATAAAATTAGCATCGGTCTCATTAGCAACTGCTTTCGCTAAAAGTGTCTTTCCTGTTCCAGGAGGGCCATGAAGTAAAACTCCTTTTGGAGGCTCAACTCCAAGTCGCTCAAAAATTTCTGGGTGTTTTAAAGGAAGTTCAATCATTTCACGAATCTTTTTCATTTCTTCTTTTAATCCACCTATATCTTCATAAGTAACATCAATAATTCTGTCATCTGAAACTTGGATAGCTTTTGAATTTACAATAACCTCTGTATTCTCACTTATAAAAACAGGTGTTGAAGGATTTGTATTTATCACAACAAATTTAAGTTGTTGCAATCCCCCAAATCCTATCCCCCCAAAACCTGAAGCAAAGTTCCCAAGAATATCTCCAAAAACATCTCCAAATTCTCCCATCTCATCAGATAATAAATCTTTTCTCCTTTGAACTCCTCCTAAAACAACTATATCATTTTTTACAACAGCTCTTCCTAAAAGTCCTCTTCTAAATATATCTGGGTCACCTTGCACAACAATATTTTCTTGAACAGGAGCTATTGTTATCTTCCTCGCTTCTTTAATTTCCGCTTTTCTAAGTTCAACTATTTCTCCAACTCCTGTTTTTGCATTTTTTCTTATTATTCCATCAATTCTTATTATTCCTTCTCCAACATCTGCAGGATATGCTCTATCAACTATCGCCACAGTCTCTTTTCCACCTTTAATAAAAATAACATCTCCTCTTCTCAGTCCTAAAATCTTCATGGTATCATAATCTATTCTTGCAATTCCTTTATATGCATCATCTTGAGATGCTTCTGCAACACGCAATTTTATCATGTTAACTAATTTATCCTTCATTTTTTTCCTCATTATATAATTTATCAAAAACTAATGACAATTTATCCATTCTTTCAAAACTCAATCGAACTACATCATTAATTATCTTGTTTTGCTCATTTATAAAATTGATTATTTCTTTAGGGATTGAAATTGCGTATGAATTTCCAATCATCCTAAGTTTAACATTAAAATTCTTCCCTCTTAATTCCATATAATGATTGTATTCTCTTTTATCATCTGGATGAACTATTTTATTTCCACATTTATTGCAATGCAACATCCTAAATACAAATCCATTCCTAGTTACATCTACTCTCTGCATTTTTATATTGCAGTTTTTGCACAATACTGGATTGTCAAACATATCGTCCATTTTTTTAAATTTATTTTTTATTTATTATTTGCTGTGTTCATATGAACACAGCTTGAAAGGAGTTATGAAATACTAATCTCGTATAAAATATTAGTATATATAACTTAGTATATACAAAAGATATATACTATTTAAATGTTTTGGTTTTATTTTAGTCTAGTATATAGATTATAACTCTAAAAATCATATAATCCACTTTTTTTAAAGATTAGAAATAACATTTAAATAACTTATTTACGAGATATAACAATGAAGAAAAAAGACAATAATATTCTGGATTTTATTAAAAAGGCATGGGATTATTTATGGAATGGTGAAAGCTTTCTAAGCTGGATTTTATTTTTAATATTTGTCTTTATATTCATAAAATTCATTTTTTTTCCTGTTCTTTCATTTATTTTTGGAAGTTCACTCCCAATAGTTATAGTTGAATCGTGTAGTATGTATCACGACAAAAATTTTAATGAATGGTGGGATGAAAATGGGGATTGGTATGAAAAGAATGGAATTAAAAAAAGTGATTTTGAAAATTTTCCATTGAGGGATGGATTTAATAAAGGGGACATATTCTTTGTTTCAGGAATTAAAAAAGAGTTAAAAACTGGTGAAGTTATAATATTTTCTTCAGGAAATTCAAAAAGACCAATAATTCACAGAATTGTAGGATTAAATCCATTAAATACAAAAGGAGATAATAATCCTGATCAGATTCCATTTGAAAAAGATATAAATAAAAAAGACATAATTGGAAAGGCTGTAAACCTAAGAATTCCATTCATAGGGTGGATAAAACTAATATTTTTTGAACCTTTAAAATATGAAAATGAAAGGGGATTCTGCAAATAAAGAAGAAAAAATTTAAAAAGGGGGATAAATATAATAAAAAGAATATTAATTTATACTCATGGAATTTTGTCCAAAATGTGGTTCTATTCTTGAAGAGAAAAGGAAAAACTTCGGATGTGCCAGGTGCGGGTATACTACAAAAAATAAAATAAAAATTTCCTCTGGTGAGAAAATAGAACAACCAAAAGAAATTGGGGTTATAAAGGAAAAAGACACTGATGTTTTTCCAATTGTTCCTAGCGAGTGTCCAAAATGTAAAAATAAAGAGGCATATTTCTGGACATCTCAGACAAGAAGTGGAGACGAAGCTGAAACGCGATTTTTTAGATGCACTAAATGTAAGCATACTTGGAGAGAATACAAGTAAAAATATTTTTTCAGTTTATCTATCTCTAATTATATTTTGTTTGCCAGAATTAACTAAATTCCCAGATAAATTGTAATTGTTATTCATGAGCCAATATTACATTACTTTCCAAATCAAATATTTAACCAATTATATAATAAAGTTAAATTATATCGCATACATATTTATCAATTAAGAAAAAATGGCCTCGGCGGGATTTGAACCCGCGACACCTGGATTTCCCTTATTTTCAAGAGATAACGTTTCATCTCCAAAAAGGACTATAAAAAGATAAGTCCTTTCATTAAGAGTCCAGTGCTCTACCAAACTGAGCTACGAAGCCTATAACAATCTAATAAAAAGTAATTTAAAAATATTTCATAAAAACAACTAAGTAAAAATTCAAAACATAAGCTATAAAAAGATTATACTGCTTGTTTTATGTTTGATATGTTGTCTGCAACATCCATGCCTTTCTTTGTAAGCTTTATTAACTTTATTCTGCCTTTTTTCTCGAAAGTAACTAATCCAAGATTTTCAAGCGTCTGCAGAATTTTTACCGCATGGCTATATGTACAATCAACCTCTTTAGCGAGAACAGACCCATATCTAACTCTTGCCAGTTTTCTCAATGCTATCATCATTAAGGCTGGCTTCCTCCTGAAAAAAATGTCGAAATTGTCTTTCATCATAACCTTTACAACCTATATATCGAAATAGATGTGAGGTTTTTAAAGCTTTCGTGATTTAAAAAGGAAGAAATTTAAAATATTTACTACTTAAAAAAAGTTTATTTTCATAAGAGGCACATTATTAATAGAAAATTTATTTATTTTTATTAATTAAAGTATATGCATTAAATTTATTAGTAAGAAAATAAAATGATTTATTTTATAAATTTAGTTAGTAAAAAGTTTAATAGAAAAGATTTATTAAGAAATTAATTTATAATTTAAAATGAAATCTAATATAAAAAAATTGAAAATACTTGCTGCAGGAGACATTCACGGAGACAGCAATTTAGTTAATAAACTGGCAAGAAAAGCTGAAGATGAACAGGTAGATTTAGTTGTTTTAACAGGAGATATAACAGGTTGGACAGAAACAAAAAACATTATTAAGCCATTTAAAGATAAAGGTAAAAAAGTCCTTATTATTCCAGGAAATTGGGATTCGTTTGCAACTGCAGATTTTCTGGCAAATATTTACGGAGTAAAAAACATACATGGATATTCTGTTAAATATGAAAATATTGGATTTTTCGGAGCAGGAGGAGCTGAAGGCCCTGGCCCAGGAAGGGTTTCTGAAAATGAAATTATGAAAACTCTAGAAAAAGCACATAAAGGGATTGAAGGAATAGAAAAAAAGATTATGATTACACATATGCATCCTTCTGGCTCAAAATCAGAATTCTCTGGGATTAAAGGAAGCGAGTCAATTACAAAAGCAATAAAAAAGTTTAAGCCAGATATCCTATTACATGGACATATTCATGAAGCAGAGGGTGTTGAAGAAATGATAGGAAAAACAAGAGTCATTAATGTTGGAAGAAATGGGAAGATTATTGAAATCTAAAAGATAAATTAATATTGAATGGGCATAATAAAACTAATAAATCTAAAATTATTAAAATCAATAAAAAAAGGACGAACAATATTTTATAAGAACTAATTCTTTTATCATAAAAAAAGAAAATGGATTTGAAAGATTTATAAATATTGCTATAATAAAACAAAATGTTGATTACAAAAACCCCCAAACAAAAAATCTGATTAGTTTAGTTCAATCTAAAGAATATCCAAATCTACAAATATTAAAGAGATTAAAATAATTTCTTCACTTTAAAATCTTAGGTATAAAATTAGACTTTAACAATATATTTATAATACCATAGGTTTAATTCTAAAATAAAATGCCATTGAAAAGGAAAATTGAAGATCCTGTAGAAGCACATGGAGAAAAAGAGATAAAAGAAAATTTAATCCCCGTAAATGAAAGTGATATCCTCCATGCCGTGGATGTTCCTGTAAAATCTGTTGAAAAATATGAAACTATAGAAAAGAAAGGGAATACTAAAAAGAAAACAAAAAAAAAGTCAAATAAGAAAGTTGTTAAAAATGGGATTGATGAATTTAAGATTCCTAAAAAAATAAAGCTAAAAGAAAAAGGCATAATTCTTATAATAACAGAAAAGCCACAGGCATCAATAAAAATATCAGATGCTTTAGCTGATGGAAAAATTGAAAAGAGAAGCTTAGGGGGGGTAAATTATTATGAAATGATGAGAAATGGAAAAAGTTTAGTTGTTACATGTGCAGTAGGACACTTATTTACTCTTGCGCAAGTTGAAAGAAAAAGTTCATGGCCTGTTTTTAATATCCAATGGGCTCCAAATTTTCTTGTCAAAAAAAATGATTTTACAAAAAAATATTATAATGTTATTGAAAAATTATCAAAACAAGCTTCTGAAATAGTGATTGCAACAGATTATGACATCGAAGGAGAAGTAATAGGAATGAATATAGTAAGATATATCTGCAATCAAGATGACGCTAACCGAATGAAATTCTCAACACTCACTGCAAAAGAAATACAAATTGCATTTGATAATAGAATGAATAGTTTAGATTGGAAACAAGGCATTGCTGGAGAGACAAGACATTACCTTGATTGGATTTACGGAATAAATCTCTCAAGGGCAATAATGAATGCGATATTATCTTCTGGGAAATTTAGACTTATGTCAATAGGAAGAATACAAGGGCCAGCACTTAATATAATAGTAAATAAAGAAAAGGAAATAATTAAATTCAAGCCTGAAAAATACTGGCAAATTTTTGCGCACGTATCTGATGAAAATAATTTAGTTGAAGTAAAATATGTAAAAGACATTAAAAAAGAAAATGAACTCGAAAAATTTAAAAATATCCAAGGAAAAAAAGGGATGGCAGAAACAAAAAAATCACAACATTCCATCCAACCACCATTTCCTTTTGATCTTACATCCCTTCAAACAGAAATTTATAAATTCTATAAAATTACTCCTGCAAAAACTCTTGAGATAGCTCAAAGATTATATCTTAATGGGCTTATTTCATACCCAAGAACAAATAGCCAAAAGATTCCAAAAGAAATAGGATATGAAAAAATAATTGAAAGACTTAAAGAAAGATTTAATTTTGTCTTAAATATAACAAGAAAAATTCCAGTTGAAGGAAAGAAAACAGATCCTGCACATCCCTCAATCTTTCCAACTGGAGAATTCCATAATTTAGATGGAGATGAAAAAAAAATTTATGAACTCATAGTAAGGAGATTTGTAAGCTGTTTTTGTGATGATGCTATTATCGACGATAAAAAAATTGAAGTTGATGTTGATGGAAAGAAATTTTATGCAAAAGGTGCTGAAATAAAAAAATTAGGATGGATGGAAATTTATCCCAATTTTCTAAAAGAAAAAGAACTTCCAGATTTAAATGGAGAAGTTGAAATCAAAAAAATAAATATAGAAGAAAAAATAACCCAGCCACCAAAAAGATATACTCCTGCATCAATAATTTCTGAACTTGAAAAAAGAAATCTTGGAACAAAAGCAACACGCGCATCAATAATTGAAACTCTCTACCAAAGAGGATATATCAAAGGAAAAAGTATTGAAGCAACTCCTCTTGGAATGGCTTTAATTGATAGTCTTGAAAAAAACTGTGACATAATAATTGATGAAAAACTGACAAGAGATATTGAAAAAGAACTCGACATGCTTAGAGCTTCAAAAGACCCATGGAAAAAAGAAAAGGAAATCATTGAGCACACAAAGGGAATTATAAGAAAAATAGGTGAGAAATTTTCAATTAATAAAGAAAAAATAGGAAAAGATTTAATTTTAGCAACTCAACAATTATGGGATGAACAGAAAAAAGAAAATGAACTTATGGAATGTAAAACATGCAATAAAGGTACTCTTACAATAAAATACAATAAAAAATCAAATAGGTATTTTATAGCATGTAATAATTATCCTGAATGCAAAACAACATTCACTCTCCCGCCAAACAGCTTTATAAAAAAAAGTGATAAAATATGCGACTATTGTAAATTTCCAATGCTTATATCAATAAAAAAAGCAAAAAAACCATGGATTTTTTGCTTTAATCCAAAATGTGAATCAAGAAATAGAACTTAGTCTGAAGATTCATAGAAAATTATATATAAAAACTTTCATAAAAAAGAAAATAAATTTAGAAGATTTAATAATATAATCAATTATCGTTAACTTCTTGTCGGAGGGCTATTTGGAGGAGATGTTGAAGGGGATAAAGGGGGTTTTGAAGTAGTGATTATACTTGATGTAGATTTATTTTGTCTTTTGTTTTGATTCCTTATCATTATAAACACAATTACCCCTATTGTAATTACTATAAGTATCACAATAATTATTATTACTATAATCCATTTACCTCCCAATGGTTCTTCTTCCTCTCCTTCCTCCTCTTTTTGACATCTTCCAGAAGAATTACAAAATTCATCTTCACTACAATCAGTATCAGATTCACATGTAATTCCTTCAGGAGGAGTTACCACTCCAGTATAACCACATTGTCCAGGAATATTCCCTTTATTTACCCATTGTCCATTTTCACAAAGGAAATAATTTGTAGTTCCATCTTCACATCTAGAAGTTCCACTAGTACAAGGAGGAGGAGGATCAATAATAATGGTGGGATTTCTTGGAACGCAAGCCCCATTTTCACATCTCTCAGAATTTGAACATTGCCTCTCAGTTGATATAATTCTATTACCATCCTGGTTACAATAATATTCTAATAACCTCCCTGATGATACACACCTATCTTCAGATTCTATACTTTCTTCTATGAAATCTTCAAAAGTCAAAGTTACTTTTCCAGCTGTTTCAAAAGTTCTTCCGTTATCTGAATCTTCGCAGATAGATGAAGGAACTTCTGCATCTGTAGGAAGAACACATCTTCCATTATTACATCCTTCCTCACATAAAATTTCATATGTAAATCCATTCCCTCTTTCATCACAATAAGTTTCATTTAAGTTTTCATAAGAACAAGAATCAAAAATCGTCCTTAGAGTATTACTATTTCTATCATAATAACTAATATTCCCTCTCAAAAATGGATTAATTGAAAAAGAGGTCTCTCCATCGCTATCAATACATTCTCTAACACACTCTCCTTCTGAACAAACATTTCCTGATGAACAAGTTCCACAACTTCCTCCACATCCATTATCACCACATTCCAACCCGCTACATTGTGGAGTACACTGAGTATAAACACATAAGCCATTTGTTGTATTACATGTATCAGTTGTTGAAGAATTATTGTCGTTACAATCAGAACTTAGAGAACATTGCCTATTATATAACTCTGTAATTTCTGCAGGAGTTAAAGCTCTATCGTATATTCTTACATCATCAATTGTTCCATTGAATTCATAATCAAGGCCACTTACATTATATGCACCTATTCCTAAATTATAAACTCCAAGACTAAATGTCTTTCCACTAGGAACTGTTGTAGAATTTGAAAGTTGTCCATTAACATAAATCTTAAAGTTATCCTCTTGTAGACCACTATTGTATACTCCAACAATATGATTCCATTCATTTAAATTAACCTCACTTCTTGCAGTAATTCCTTTGTCTTTGCTATCCACAGATAAACTTCCTAAGTAAAATCCAGGTTTGTTACTATTAGGTAAGAAATACAAGACAAGGTTATCTGCTTTTGTAACAATTCTCTGTTGATGGTTTTGAAGATTATTACGACTTGTTTTATTAACCCATGCAGATACAGTTATTGCATTTGAAATAGAATTGAACTGCGTAGAATGATTAACAACTATCGCATCATCATTCCCATCAAACTTATAAGCCTGTCCAATTTTTCCTCCAACAGCAGAAGTATCACCAAAAATTCTTCCATGCAAATTATTTCCTGAAACATCATTTGCATTTCCATTTAAAGGATAGTACGCAATCAAATTTTTTGTGCTTACAAAATCTTTTCCAATAATGTACTCCCCTCCAAATTTCCCAGTTATTTCCTTCCCTCCTTGCGTTTTTGAAATAGGATAAGCGGATATCTTTTTTATTGATTTTGTGTCAATACCCTGAAAGGTTGTTATTGGTATTTCAAAATTCTTTGTTTCATGTTCTCTTAGTGATCCTTCTACACTAAAACTACTACTCTTCCCATTCTTCTCTTCCGCAATTATTTTTATTGCTGATAAATTTCCCTGAGTTGGTTGCCTTTTTATCTTAATATTTAACATAGTTCCTTCAATGTATACTGATTCAATATCAATATCTAATGTATCTATTCCTAATGAAATTGATTCACTATTTGATTCCAGTAAAGTTTTAATAACTCCCCATACAACAATAACTGCAGCAATAGTTAATAAAATAAGGAGAACAGTAGTAATTACTCCAGAAACCCCTTTTTTTTCCATTAAATAAAATGTATGGGTTATTTATAAATTATTCTCCTGTGAATATTTTTTTAAACCAATTAATAATTTTTTCAATTAATGATGAACTTACGCATTTATTGTCTAAGCATAAATTTGAAGAACATTCAAAATTATTATCGCATGGAGATTCTTCTGCTAGTTGTTTTATAAATGTCCCTTCATCTGAACAAAATTCTCCAGATTTCCTATAACCAAATGGGTAACATTTATCTTTAAAAGGACATGAATCCTTACACATTAAAATTTGCTTGTCTTCTTCCTCAAATACTTTAATAGCCTCTTTTTCCTTTTCTATTTCATTTTTCAAGTAATAACATTCAGAAGAAAAACCAATTGAATTAACCCCACATTTTTTTCCATCTTTAGTACATCGGTCTTCACAAAATTCTTCTGCATAGCTTTTCCATAATTTTGAAGGCTTGCAAGAATCTTCACTACCTCCTTGTGTTTCTTCTGAGCCGTCATAACATTGCCAGTGTGAGAATTTAAATCCAAGATCTTTTATTTCATCTTCATTAACCTCTCCACTTGGAAAACATTTGAATTCTGCATCTTCATTATCTTCATCTATTAAAGTATAAGCATAACCCCCACAAGAACTTTTCCATATCAATTTATCTCCTTCATATCCCTTAACATCAACTACACAGGATTCTACTCCACTACAATAAAATTCTAAATCCCCATTATAAGCATAACATTTTTGCAATTCATCTGAGTTTTTAAAAACACACTTTACTTGTTCACTTGTTATTTTAGACTTATCTAAATAATCTTGCGTTTCATCGTATCCAAGCTTTTTTACTTCTACACATCCCTCTTGCTTTTGGAAACTCCAGTAACTTGGGGGGTTATCTCCTTCATCGATAACACATACTTCTTGTTTGTTGGAATTATCTACATTATCTGATACCTTATGTATGGTAATTACTCCATACCTAATTTCAGGAGAATCTGAGGAACTACATTTTGTAACATCAACACTGCATCTTTCAACTTTTTTTGGGTACTCTTTTGTTTTTTGATAATCATCTATTTGTGAATAATTTTCTAATGAGTTATTTTGAGAATTTTGTTCTGCAGAAACAAAACTAAGCATAAGTACAAATAAAATAATTACTGGAACAATAAAAACCTTTTCTTTTATTTTAAATTTGTCCATTTTATTTATATATGTGATAATAATAATTAATAAATCTTTCTATTTAATAAAATTATAAATATAGCGGAACAAAGTGTCCCAAAATTTTTTTTAGTATGCAAAACTACCTAAAAACTCTAAGTATTTAAGCTTATTTCTATAAGTCAAATAAAAGAGATTATCGTGTTAAACCCCCCATAATAAACCATTAGTGGACAGCTTATTCTTTCCTATAATGCTCTTATAGGCTTAATTTAGGAGCATTTTAAACTCCTTTTAGAATAAATCCTAAGGAGAAAGGCAAGTCTCCTTAGGAGAGGTTTTTATGGCTAGGAGCTATTTTTCCTTTCCCCTTTTTCTTAGAATATCTCCATTGTTGAAGTTTGAGATAAAGCAATTTAGCTTCTTTCTCATTCAAATCAGGATATGTGGATAATAGGTCCTCTTCACTATATTCCGACCTATCTTCCAATAAATCATTCTTCTTAAAAGACCTGAATAATTTCTCAACTTCTTTTTTCCGAATAGTTTGTTTTCTAACCTTTATCATAATATAATAAAAAGAAGCTGGATTTTAAAGATTTCCCGTCGGTATTTGTAATTTTATAGTTATAAGAAATAAAATATTAATAATAATTATACTCGAATGTTTATTAAATTACCCGACTCGTATCTCTTAACTCCTTTTTTGAACATTATTAAAGCAATCGCGGATAAAATAATTGCCGCTAAAATCATTCCTCCAAACCATTGCCAGCTAAAGCTTTTTATTAATTCAACTGGAACTCCTGAAACAAAACCTGCTGGAATAACTAAAAGCAATATCCATTTTACATAACCAGTGTATACAGAGAAAGGATAACTTGCAATTGATAAAATGCCCATTTGTCCCTGATTTGCTATCTCCACTGAACTGCCCATATAGAAGGATAATGAACTAAGTATAACCGCAAAGGCTATTAGAATTATTGCTGACAATATAATTAAAACTACAGCTAAAGGAATTTGCCATACAGATAAAAATATTATTCCTAATACTATGCCAAATAATAGGTCACCAAACGCATCTAATTTAGACTTGCTTACTAAGACATGACTTAATTCTTCTTTAGGCAGAGCTAAATAAAAATCCAATTGTCCGTCACGTATAATCTCTGCCATATTTCTGAAGTTTCCAAAGAAAGCTCCAACAAGACCCCAAGAAGTTGTTATTACCACATACATTAACATCAAATCTTTGAAGCTCCAAGTATTTATTAATGGAAATTTATTAAAGAAGATTACCCAAAAAATTACCCAGGTAATATCATTTATGAACATAAAACCTGCTTGAGTCAAAAAGCTAGTTCTATATTCCATCGCACTTTGCAGATTAATTTTAAAATATTCCCAAATTAATTTGATAGTTTTTTTAACCGCCATTTATATTCACTCTCCTTGCTCCAATCTTATAAATTATAAGTGCCAGTGACAAGAAAACAATAATATAGACCACCTGTATTCCCGCTACTTTTAGAAAGCTAGTTAAATCAAAATTCACAAAAAGTTTAGCAGGATGATAAGCAACAAAACTAAACGGAAGCACATTGGAGATATTTGCCAACCACTTAGGAAATATCTCTATTGGAATAAGCATTCCTCCAATCGTAAATAATATTTTATCATAAATCCATCTAAATGAATTTGTATCTTCAAACCAAAATGCAAGAAGAGCTATAGACATCATCATAAAAAAATCGAGTATTAATGCCAAGATAACTGATACAATTATCAAAGGCGAAGTTATCCAACTAAAAGAAATGCCTCCAACCATATAGTAGATTAGCACTGCTCCAATTACAAAGGTAATAAAAAATCCAATTATTCTATGGGAAAAAGATTTTGCTAAATGATAAAAAACATAATTATAAGGTTTATTCAATTGATAAGCAATCTCTCCACTTTGAATTTCTTTGTTTACGTCTTTGACTACTGGAGATGCAGAAGTAACTATTGATTCAGTCATCAACAGATACCAAAGCATCATTGCTATTGTAAACCCTTCTATTGCTACATTTCCAGAATAAATTGTTTTCCAGATATTAGTAAATATAAACAGAATTAAAAGGATAAAAATCGCTTTAAAGAAAAATTCACTAAAATACTGTATGTTGTTCAAGAAATTTATTTTGCCTATTTGAATATATTTTTTCATTTTTCATTGTATATTCTGGCAATTATTTCTTCGATAGGAGTGCCAGAAATGTTAATATCTAGAACCTCATATTTTTTAACAAGATAATCAATTAACTCTTTAATCGAAATCTTATTTGTATCAATCTCAAAATCTGCTGAATATTTTTCTGATTTCAAAACTTTCACACCTTTCAGTTCAAACCCATTAAAATTATCCTCGAATTTAACCGAAACAATTTTATTTTTAAGGTATTTTTCATTCAACTGTTCTAAGTCTCCATCATAAACAATTCTTCCATGATTTATTATAATTATCCTTTTACACAATCTTTCAATATCCTGAATGTCATGTGAAGTTAACAAAATTGTTACTCCTTCTTTTTTATTTAATTCCTTGATTAGCTCTCTAATCTTTTGTTTAGCAATTATGTCTAGCCCAATAGTAGGCTCATCTAAAAGTA
This sequence comes from Candidatus Pacearchaeota archaeon, assembly GCA_038869895.1. Classification (GTDB taxonomy): domain Archaea; phylum Nanobdellota; class Nanobdellia; order Pacearchaeales; family GW2011-AR1; genus JACPLR01. Next base: position 75,335 of record JAWCQE010000003.1, on the reverse strand, counting down.
AGATTTTTGGTTTATGCAATAATGAAGCAACAATCTCACATTTCATTCTCTGCCCGAGTGAAAGTTTTCTAACAGGAGTATTAATTAAATCTTCAATTTCAAATAAACCGACAAGATAGTTTAATCTTTCTTTGTATTTTTTGTCATCTAAATCATAAATTTTACTAAAAAGATTGAATGTATCTATTGCTGGAAGATGATACCACAATTGGGGCTTTTGTCCAAATACAGAACCGATTTTATATGAAAGGTCTATTCTTTTTTTCCAAGGAACAAGTCCAGAAACTTTTGCCTCTCCATAAGTAGGATATAAAATTCCAGTAAGAATTTTTATTGTTGTTGACTTGCCTGCTCCGTTCGGTCCTATAAATCCCACTATTTCTCCTTTCTTTATTCTTAAGGAAATATTATCAACTGCAGTTATTTCTTTTATGTCGGGTTTTATGATAGATTTCAAACTACCCATAAACCCTGCACCTTTGTGTTTTATTTTAAATCTTTTAGTTAGGTTTTTTACTTCTATAGTATTATCTTCTTGTTTCATTTTGTTTTAGCCCAAATCATATCATCAAGATATTTTCCATTTTTTAATTTATTCTTTTTTAAAATTCCTTCAAGTTTATAACCCGCTTTTTCAAGAACTCTTGCAGAAGCTTTATTGAAGGTTCTTACATTTCCCTGAATTCTTACAAGTTTGTATTTATTAAAAAGATAATCTGTTAAAATTTTAACTGCTTTAGTTGTTATTCCTTTACCCCTACATTTCTTCGCTAACCAGTATGAGATAACAGCTTTATGATTTTTAATAATATCATGCGCACCAATTTCACCAACTGCCTCACCTTCTACTTCTATAACAAATTTTTCTGAATTTTTATGTTTTTGAAGAATATCCTTTTTTACTTCTGCAATACCCTTAGGAACACTCATAAAGTTTCTTTTTGTCTCTGACTCTTGCTGATACTGATATATGTTTCTAGCATCACTTAGTCTTGCGGGTCTTAAAATAAAATTTTCAGCTTTTAAGATTATCATTTTCTCTCCTTATTTCTTCTGCTAATTTTTTCAAAACATCCAAACTAGCCCTTTCCCTATTTGCTGTGTAGAAAAAGACAGGAGTTCTGCAGTTAAATTTTGAGTATAGTCCTCTTAAAAATGGAGTTATTAATCCAGCAATAGCATTAATATAATCCTGATTGCTCTTAAAAACAAATTCTTTTAAAATCTCATAAATAATTTCTTTTGCCTCTTCCAAACTCATTTCGGGTTTTATTATTTTAGGAGAATTATATGGAAGCCAAGACTTAAAACGAATGTCATAACCAGTTATGGGAAATGTGAGTTTATCATCGTAAATAATAGGTAGAGGAACAGTAAAAATTCTGTTTATGTTTAACAAAGTATCCTCAAAGATGTAGGATTGCAATGCAGTATTTGCTAAATCCGAAGTCATTGACTTAGGCTTAAATTCTAAGCTAATCGCTTCTCCCTGTTTTACAACTTCCAAGTTTCCAGGAATAATAAACTTCTCAGCCAACGTAATAAACCTGCTTGGCTTGACAGAAATAAAACCAGTATACTTCTGTTCATTCTCATTTTTTATTTTACCTATCTCTACAACTTCTCTCGAGTCTGCTCTGAAAAATAAAATATTTTTGTCTTTTAGAACATCCGCAAGTTCTTGAGCAAAAATAGAAATAAGTTTGCCTGTCCTTGGGAGTTTTATTTTAACTCTTGTATCATCTTTGTCACTTAAACCAAGACTAACTAATGGTTCATCCTCTAAGGATTTTTCATCTTCTCGTGAATCTTCGTCTGTATCAGAATTATTAAATGATAGTCCAGCTCTTTCAATTAATCTTTTTACTGCTTCCTTTTTATCAATATGTTCAGCTTCAGCCAAAAAATCAACAATATTTCCTTCTTTTTTACAACTATCAGCAAAACACTTGAAAACTCCCTTTTCATCATTTAAGCTCAATGAGGGATTTTTATCATCGTGAAAACTGCAATGATAATTTGCTGTGCCTCTGCCTTTTTTAGCTCCATGCTCAATAGCCAATTCAGAAATTTTTACTTTCTTAACAATTTCAGAAGTTATTCCTGAAGAATTTTTAATAACATGCTCTTTCTCTTTGTTTTCTTCTTTAAACTTTTTAAATTTCTCATTATCAACATCTATGATTAATCCAGCATTTTCTTCAATTAACTCTTTAACATTTCCATGTCTCCAATGCTTTGCAAATGGACATGCAATCTGATGAACTCCACATAAACTTGTATCAAGAAATTCCCAAGACTCTTCAGGGAAATAATATTTTAAGATTGCAAGTTTTTCTTCAGGAGTTGCAAGTTTATTTAATTCTGAATGAAGATGGTCACACTTTCCTTTATGAGAATATCTGCAATAATTTACTGATTCGGATTTTAATTTTTCAATTGCTTTATTAAACCATTCTTCTCGCTGTTTCTGTGTTGATTTTTTGTCCTTTGTTATTTTGCTTTCTTCGTCCAGCTCTCCAACTAGCTCATTAGGATTAATCTCTACCCAATTTATGTCGCTATTATATTTACTATCCTTATAATCAAGCTCCCAGGGACTACTATCTTTAGTAGCTTCAGTTACATTTGCTCTGTATCTTCTGCCTTCATGCTCCTTTAGATAGCTTCTATGCCTATTTTCTGTTGCCTTTTCTTCCATGTTATTTTTCTGTTCGTTTTAATTTTGAATTTTAAATAAAAATAAAAAAATTAATTGCAAGTTAGATTACCACTTCCTTAAGCTTCTTAAAACACTCCTTGCAGGTTTCCCCATATTTGTAATCCAACAAAGTCATTATATGCCCAATAAGAACTTCGCCCACTTCTCTTATTTCATATTCTTCATCATCATATTCCTTTCCATCCTCCATTCCTATTTCATCCATTAATTTATCAATGCAAAAAGTAAGCAGACAAGTAGGATTACAGAAATAAGCTGGTTCGTGAAATTCTTCATATACAGTAGCATATACCTCGCCTTTGTTACGCAGTTTTCCACCGCAGTAAGACTTTATTGGCTTCTCTGTAGTTTTGGTTTCCATCAGTTAAGACACCACCTTTTAACAATTATAGCATTAGCTAAGTCAGTTTGTTTCAGAAATAATTTCATCGTCTTTGTCCTCCGCCTTATTAGAATTAATCTGATTGAGCAAGTTTTCGCAGCGTTGCAGAGCTGTTTTTGCTATCTTATCAACTGCCTCCAAAACATCCTCTTTGTTAATTGTTTCCTGCATCTTTTTCATGCTCCTTTATGATTTTCTTAGTAGCTCCTGCTAATGCCTTCCTAGTCAGATGAGTCTTAGTCCGCATATCCAGCTTACATGCCTCTTCGAGTAATTCCATCTCTTCCACAGGCATGTTCACGATTAGTTTTTTATTTTTCATTATTAAGTATCAAGTATATATTTAGGTTACATAATAGATACTAAATATACCTTTATAAAGTTTCTTACGATGAACTTAAATTTAGAAGTAGTAACAAGTATCCGATAATATCACACTATACTTAATGATAGATTTATAAAGTCTAAAAATATTATTATTAATAATGGCAAGGAAAAAGATTTTTATCGTCAGAAAGGAAGAAGAATTTACAGAGAAAAATATTGATTTTTTAATAGATTTCCTTAAATTACTAAAAAATAAAAACAGAAGAAAAGTTTTGGAGCTTTGCTATAAAGAGCCAAGAACAATAGCCGAGCTACAAAGAATTTTAAATAAAAGCCATAAGTTTATGTGGCATAGCATTCAGGATTTAAGAGACGCGGGGCTTGTAACCTTAGAAAAACAAAAACATCAAAAGCATCAACCAGTATATGTTAAAAGCTTATTTTTACCTTCAGAATTTTCAGAATTATTTTATGGTTTTATAATCAATAATCGCAAATTGTTTAATGTAGAATAAATTTTCCAAAAAAAATAATAGAACTTTTATTTTTTTACTTCATTACCTTTCTTAAATTCAATTCCAGATAACCTTACAAACCAGCGTTTAAGAGCCTTATGACCAACTCCGATAGTATCCTTTATTTCATTAAAGCTTTTTCCTTCATGATAAAGCTGGATTGCATGCTTCTGTGTTTCCAATGAAAAACGATTTGGTGCTTTTGGATTTTTCTTAGGCAAAGCTTTCATTGTTGGTTTATCTTTTTTTGCTTCCATTTTAAAGTTTTTAACCCCCTTTCAGTTCTTTGTATTATATGTTTTATGACATATAATTTCATTCATTTTATGATAAAATTTATATCAAATTATCGTTAATAAAGATTGTCCGACGGGACTTGTAATTTATAAGTCATCACAATTACCTAATGTAATAGGTTATCTTCGATAACTTTATAACCCTCAAAATACTACTATCAATATGAAAAAGAGCCATACGTCAAAAAATCTTTTGTCTGAATTGGACTTAGATGTATTGAAACTTATTGATAAACAAAATTGTTCTGTATCTGATGTTGAAGAAAAGTTAAATATAAATCCCCTCAGTGCAAAAAGGCATGTTAGAAGATTAACCGAACTCAAATTAATAAAAAGAGAAACAATTGAAAAAACAAACAGAGCTAATTTATCAATAACTCAATATGGAAAAGAGTTGTTAAAATTATTCGACAAGCTCCTTAGTTGATTCATTCTTAGAAACTTTAAGTATATTCAGATATGCTCTTATTTGATTCATTTCCTCAGCATGAGATTTTAATGATTCTATAAAATCTTTTTTTAACTTTTCAAATTCTTTATTTTTTATATCGCTGTTTAATTTTAAATTTTCCATCTCATGCTTTAAAGAATTTATCTCTGTTTGCTCAACTTCCTTATCAACTTCTTCACTCATATCTCGCTTTCTAGAATACCTCGATATCATTGGAGAATTAAATGACCAGGAATAGCGATATGCGAACTGGTGATTATTTTTTATGATATATATGTAGTGGCTGCACGACGCATGTCTTAGCGCATGGTAATGCAAACTTTTTCCGAGAGTTTTTCTGCTTAACCTATGTAAAAATTTTCTCATAGTTTGATAAGTTTTTTCAAAAATAGGTTCTGTTGGTTGAGCTCCAGCATGTAATCTTTCATTATAATAATCTGTTATTGCTTTGGTGCTATGCTTCCAATAGCAACTTATTATTCTTCCTTTTGTTTTGCTAAACTCTGGCCTAAATCTTATTTTAATAAAACTCTCTCCAGCTTTAGGAAATATTACATCTTCCATTCTTATGTTATGGAATTCTTCTGCTCTTGCACCCGTGTCAAATAATACAGCTACAAAAAATCTCGAGTAATTTTCCTTACAACCATAATACATCTTCTCAACTTCTGGTTCTGTTGGAGCATAAATCTCTTTTTCTTTCCCACCAAGATTTATTTTTAATAGCTTAATGAACTTGTATGCCTTTTCATCGAGTTTCCATTTTAAATATAAAATCAGTGTTCTTCTTATTGAAATTTTTTTATTTTTTGAATATGGTTTTTCAGCATTTATTGTTTTCTTAACTTCTTTGCCCTTTGACAGTACCTTCTCCCTTTTCTTATAAGAATAGGTTATTTTATCCGAAACCATTGCTTCATGAAACATCCTTATATCTTCTTCCTTTAACTTAGCAACTGGTTTCTTCAAGAATTCTAGTGCTATTTTTATGTCAGATAAATAAGCCGAGAGCGTCCCATCCTTAACAACCTTATTGGTTAGTTCGCCTAATCTTAGTGCCCGTATCCAGCCTTCTTTTATGTCCTTTTTGTCCTGTTCGCTAATGTCCCAATTAGCTACATCTTTTATTCTCTTCTCAATATTCATGCACCTTATAGGTATTTTTTCAACTTCTGACATTTTTTGTAATAAATTATCTGCTATAATCTATTACATTAGGTATACTTAGAAGTATTTAAATATATCTAAAGACACTAAAAATTTTGGGACACATATGTCCACAGATTTATAAAATTAATAAATCTTTCTATTTAATAAAATTATAAAATTAATAAATCTTTTATATAATAAAATTATAGATTTGTATGGAAGTTTATTTTATGAGGCATGGTGAAAGTGAGTATAATATCCGGGAAATTATTAACAGCAACAAGAATTTGGAAGTTCACTTGACAAAAAAAGGGATTATACAAGTTAAAAAGGCGGCATTAAAATTAAAAAACAGGAAGATAGAAATTATTTTCTCTTCCGAGTTTTTAAGATGTGTTGAAACGGCAAAGATAATGAATAAATATCATAGGGTTATAATCAAAAAAGACAGAAGGTTAAATGAGTGGAAGACGGGATTTGAAGGTAGGACATATAAAGAATTTAATAATTTTTTAAAGAAAAATCCAATAAAAAGAAAGTTAAAAAATTCAGAGTCTTTTTTAGACGTTAAAAAACGTCTTTTCTCATTTCTTGAATTTATTAAAAAACAAAAATATAGGAAAGTTTTAGTTGTTACACATGAAGTATTTTTAAGATTAATTTATGGACTTTCAAAAAATTTTCCAGATGATAAAATTGTTATGAAACCAATTGAAAATGCGAGAATTATTAAACTAAATATTTAGAAAGATTTATATTTGCCATATTATAACTAGTTTATGGAAGTTATCCTAGATTCAGGTTTTATTCTTTATGTAATGAGAAAAAAAATTGACTTTATTTCTCAATTGAAAGAGAAAGGATTTAAAATTAGAATCCCAAGAGAAGTTATACAGGAATTAAAAGATAGGCGAAATAAATCTTTTGCCTCTCGTGAAGAAAGGCTTATGATTGATGAGGCTATAAAAATATTGGAGAGAGAGGGTATTAAAAGAATTGATATTGGAAAGCAAAAAATTGCTGATTGGTTTGTACATAAAGGAAAAGATGGGTATTATATTGCAACTACAAACTCATATATTAAACATCGAGTTCCTAAAATAATTGAGATAATTGAGTCACATGGTAAAGTTGAACCTATTGAAATTAATCATGACAAGAAATATAATAAGAAATTGAAAAAACCTATTGAGAAAAAAAAGGAGTTTAGCAGAAAATTTTCAGATGGAGGTATCTCTGTTAAAGGATATGTTGGAAAAGGATTAGTGTCAAAAAGGCTTCGATTTGGTGAACCTCAATTTCACAAAAAACAGATTAAAAGATAAATTATTTTTATCGTAGACCGGGAGGTTGCTCACAATTCTTTATACAGCTTCCCTTGTACTTTCTCAGTTCTGCTACCCTCTAAGCACCTTAACTTCTGCTTAGGGATGCTCCGATCAAGGTCTGACCCGGTTCGCAGGAGCAAGATCGAAGAGGACAAAACCTCAACGTTGGAACAAGGACCGCATAAATGCATGATCACTCCCTCCCTTGCAGCCTGTCATAGAGCCCATTTACAAATGGCGCAGGGCTGGCGCGCCGGCCTGTCTACTTTTCATTAAATATAAATACATTTTTAAGCCTTTTGTTTAATCATTTTTTTAAAATTAAAGATATAAACATTTAAATACTAGTTATTTTTTCATATTATAAAGATTATTAAAAAGATGGCTGACTTAATGATTAATAACCAAGGAAATGTTATAATAAGTAACCTTAATGGAACAGGGAAAGCATATGTTTGTGTTGATGAGAATGGTAAACTAGAAAGAAGTTTATCTCCTTGCGGCGGTTAAGTGAAATAATTTAATAATTAAAATTTAATACTTTAGTACAATAAACATAAAATAAATCAAGAATATAAATACCATAATCCTGAAAAAATAATTTCTGTTTTTTTACTTTCTAATAAAAATAATTATTTTTATTATAGAAATAATAATTCCGATTATTAATAATGTATTAAGAATTATGATTAACTTTTTTAATATAGGATCATTAATCTCTTCAAGCGAACTTCCAAATTGATTTAGGGATAATAGTCCTCCATTTATTTCTCCTCTAAAATTCTCAATTTCGGCTTTTTCAGCCAGAGATTTTTTATTTTTAATGTTAATTTCTGATTCATGTCTAAAATTGTCTGGAATTAAAACCAATTCGCCAGAGTTGGAAATTTCTTTATTATCATTACCACTTATAACAAGTCCTGTTTTTTCGAGTTTAATGATATCTTGACTTTGAATTAGAATTATTTTTTCTATTTCTTTATTATTGTGTGAGACTATTCCTTCTTTTTTTTCATCTATTACATAAATTTTCTCTGATTTTGATACTACGTTATTATCAAATATAACATTGGCTTCTATCTCATATTCTCCTTCCAATGCATTTTCAGGGATTATAAAAGTAAAATCTTTTTCTTTTTTGTGTCTGCTGTTATCAAATTCTTCAAGAGAAAATTTTTCAGATGTAATATTAAGCCCTAGTTTTTCATTTATTAATTTAATAAATACATCCTGCTCCTCAGTTCCAATGTTTTGAACACTTATAAAAAAGTAAATATTGCTCCCTTTACTAACAAAATACGGTTGAATATTAAAATTTTTTATTTTGACTACATCTTTCTCCCTCTTAATTTTTATTTTTGTAAAACCACTTTTGCATGAATTATTTTCCGATTCGACAAAATAATATACTAAAAAATTATCTTTTTCGTCAATGTTTTCTGGAATTTTAATTTCAAATTTAAGCTTTTCTTTTTCATTAGAATCTATTTTGATATCTTTCTGTTTTTTATTTTCTGATTTATCATCATCAAGATTATAAAAATGGACTTCTGTATCAAAGTCCATTTTTTTGTCAAATTTATTTTTCACCTCTAACTCAACCTCTAAAATTTCCCCAACCTTAAAACTTCTCCCATTCCCGGGAGATTTAATTATAGATTCAATTTTGTCAGATTTAATATCACATTTTGATGCATCGCTGAACTTTGGAGGAGACTTAACATCAAGAATTTTAATTTTTACACTTTGGCTTGATTTTAGTCCTGTAGAGTCTTCCACAATAAATTTTATGTCATAATCCCCAGCCTGTTCAAAACTTGGAGTCCAAGAAAAAATTCTCCCAGAGAATTTTGCTCCTTCAGGAAGATTTTCAACTGAATAAAAGATTTCATTATTGTCTTTATCGATTGCTTTTACCTCAAAAGAAATTAGTTGATTTTCAGATGCGACAATATCATTAATCTTAATTATCTCTGGAGAATCTGGAGCATTTAATAAAAAGGATTTAGCTATCCCCGAAACTTCATTAAAATTATCACTACATATTACGTTCCATATATGTTCTCCATCTTTAATATTTACAACATCAAATTTTTCTTCCTTAAAACTATTATCTAGGATTATTTTTTTTGTGCCTATAAGTTTTGAATCTATAAAAAGTTCACATGTAATATTGTTATAATTATCAGAGACTGAAAACGAGAAATTAATTTCTCTTACATTAAAACTTTCGTTGTTTAATGGAAATAATAAATTAACTTCTGGAGGGATTAAATCAGCGTTAAAAGGAAATTTCTTTGTAGGATATTGAAAGATTGCAAAATCATCTTTATCGGAATCACTATCTCTTCCGTCAGGATATCTTCCCAAACTTTCTCCTTCTTTTGGATAAGGAGCATTATCAGATATACTTCCATCATCAAAGTCTCCATAACTCACTTTGTCAACTTCCTCCCCTTCCCTTTTAATAATTATAATATCTTCATTATCTCCAAGTTCAAAATTAAAATCTTTGTTTTTTTCCAATACTAAAAATCCATTTGATTCTATTATTAATCCATCGAGGTGATTCTCAACTAAATCTTTGTTGTTTATTGTCCATCCACTTAAATTTACACTTACTTTTCCTGTATTATACAATTCAATCCATTCTTCTTCTGATGAAGAAAACTCGTTTATCAGGACCTTTGGAATTACATTAACTATAATTTTTTGGGTGCTTATTCCCCCATTTCCGTCGTTTGCACTTATTGAAACTTCTTTTGTTCCTTCATCTCCGGATTTTGTCTGCCACTCTCCGTTGTTGTTGAATGGAGTTCCATAACTAAAAGAGATATTATCTCCTTCGATGTCAGTGGCATGAGGAACTATTTTAATTAATTTTCCAATAATTACAGATATATTCTCAATAAATTCTAATATCGGAACGTCATTTACATTTACAACTTTTATTTGAATAACATTACTCTCTTTTTCTAAATTTCCATCACTTGCTTTAAATATTATAGGTGCCTCTCCAAACCAGTCTTTTGTAGAGTTAAATTCAACTTTACTCCCAATTATTCTTGCTACAATGTTGGGGTTTGAAATTTCTTTTATACTGAAGAAAAGTTCATCTCCGTCAGGATCTACAAAATAATTTTTTAAATCAATAGTGAAATTCGTGTCTTCATTAAATTCTAATTTTGAAATATTTGAACGTAATACTGGGGCATCATTAATACAATTTTGATCTTTATCATCAATAATTTCAATCGCTCCAGGATATATAGAGGCATCAATGTCATTACAATCATTTCCGCCGACCCCTATAAAAATAAATCCATCTTCATCAACATCATTTAAATCTTTCCCGTCGCAGTTTTGATCAATTTTGTCGTAGGGGGCTTCAATTGCTCCAGGAGATATAGAGGCATTAAGGTCGTTGCAATCAATATTATCAAAGAATCCATCCTTATCCAAATCTTCACCCATAACGAGCCATTTAAGAGAATTTTTAAACATTTTTTTTGTCTCACTTGTCCATAAATTCGGAGTAGTTATTCCAAAATACAAACTTTTTCCTTTCGTTTTTTTTCCGTTAAGCATTGTTGTTCCAGGTTTTACAAATGCAACAGCACTATCTCCTATTGTCCCAGATCGTTTATATACCCCAATTGTTATTCCCGTCGGTTTTTTTCCTTTTAAAATATACGTCCTTGCACCTATTGAGTTTTCTGTATACCCATTAAATTCACTTGGTATACCATTTATTATTGAACTATTTATATTATTTACTTTTAATTGTGATGGACTGGTTAGTGTGCTTTTCTCTTTGCTCCACCCCCATTGTGGGTCTCCGTTTTTTTCATAATAATAAAATGAATTGATAATAAGTGAGTTGTGTTCGTAAATTGGGATATTGTTCGGATTGCTAAAAATTTCATCACCTATGAGAATGGCTTTATATGATGAAAAATTTGTTTTTTGAATATTATCCTCTTGTATTAAATCATAGGTAAATCCAAGTTCATTTATAGTATTTATATATTCATGTTCTATGTTGACAGATTGTCTATATATATAAGCAATGTCTTTAGCTGAAGAGAATGAACTTGCAAATAAAACAGAAAATAAAATGCATAAAAAAATTATCCAAGATTTTTTCATTTTTTCTCCACTTCTTTCTTAATTCTTTTTTCATCACCCCTCCTTCTTTTTTTTATTTTTGTTGAAAAATAAATTAACACAAGCAAAATTATAAAAAGAATAACACTTGGCATTCCAAGAATAATATAAGCTGTATTTATCTTATTTTTAAAAACTAATTTTTCTATCGGACTTTCTTTCACTTCAATTTCTTCATTTTCAACATCTCCAACATCTTCTTCATTTTCAACATCTTCTAAATCATCAGATAAACCCCGTTCTGATAACCCCTCTTTTTCATAGGCATTTACTATGATATTAGAGGATAATCCAATACCACTTTCATTTGAATTTGAAGGTTTGAACTGAACATTTATTTTAGAATTTGTTTTTCCAGGAGAGGTTATTCTAATTTTAAATCTCGCATTTTTTTCTTCATATGGCTGGAGTGTGAAGTTAGAGTCAATTATTTCTATGTTATTTATTAAATCTCCAGACGCGAATAAATTTACCTCAATATGAACCTCATTATCATTTATAACCCTTATAGATTTCTCAATAGTATCTCCAACTTCAACATTAATAACCATTCTTGCGTTTCCTATTTTACCAGTTATTGCATAAGCAGAATATGAAAAGGCGATTAGTATTATTATAAACCCACTTATTAATCCAACAATCTTTTTTTTACCCATATAGTTTCTTTCTAAAAATACTATTTAAGCATTTTTATTCTTAAAGAAATAGATTTTTGTTATTACTATTTTTTACAACTAAAAATATTTTTTATACTTGAAACGAATTTTTTTAGATAGAATTAAATCATAAGAAGAATTAATTTTGATGCGAATACTAATTTATAATTGTAACTTAATGATTTTTAATTTAACTAACCATGTTCATTATTTCATTAATTTATGATTTACATTTATCGTCTCAATTATCTTTAATCTACTTTTGAAACAAAACACTTTATTCCTTTCCATTCATAAACACTAAATAAACCATGTCCATAAACTAAATTTCCGTCGTTTAATTCTGAGTAATGTTGTGGACTATGACTAAATGGAACATTATAAACAGGACAAGCATTCTTTCTTTCAAAATTTATTGATTCAGTTTCAAAAGGAGTCCTTAATGGAATGGTTGGTTCTTTCAAGACTCTTCCAATTCCACTTATTGTTCTTTTAACTCTAAAATTTAGTTCACCATTTATAAGCGCGACTTCCCAAGAATATTTATCTTCAGCTTTTGTTATAGTTGATATTGCAAGATTATATGGTTCGAGGAATCCCGTCTCATATACATCGAGAATCCCTATTCTAACTAATGCATATCTGTGCTTTTCAATGCTTGATAAAATTTGTTTGAAATTTTCATTGAGTTTTATTGTTGAACTTGAAAACTTTTCGCTATTTCCATAAGAACATCTGAATTCATATACTTCATTTCTTTTTAAAGAGGGAATCTCAATGGGTTCAGGATATGCGTATCTCTCGTTTATAAGATTCCCAAATAAATCATATTCTATTAGGGGACATGATTTTTTATAATCCATATTATTTCCATTTGGAAGAGTAAACTCAAGGACGCTAGGTTCTGGTTTTGGCAGGCACTCTCTGTTTAAACATCCGAATTCACATTGTTCAACAAGAGTAATTTGTTCTTTCTGATAGCATTGATTATTTATATAACACATTGGAGTTAATGTTTTTCTATAAATATTTCCATTTTGACATATTAATTCACTTGTCTCATTTCCGCAATCGCTGTTTAAAGTACATTGTAGTTGTATGTGTGTGCATTGATTATTTTGATTGCAAATATCTCTTGTTAATCTATTTCCATCATCACAATCACTATCTTTTCTACACTCTCCAATAAATGGTAAGCACTCTCCGTTTGAACATCCGAACTCACAACTTTGTATAAAGTTTCTTGATTCAGTTTGAGAACACAAATTATTTGCGAGGCATAAAGGAGATTTGACGACATTAATAACATTTTTTCCTTCACATATTAACTGGCTTGTTTGCATTCCGCAATGTCTGTTTTGTGTGCATTGAACTTTTGCATTAATACATTGATTATTTACACATGAATCAATTGTTAATTCATTTCCGTCATTGCAATCGCTATTTAAAGTACATTGAATTGTTGGACACTCAACTTCGACGTTTCTAATTGCGATATTATTTGATGAAGTTGCATCTTTGGGGATTATTGCTTTTATCATTATATCATGGGCTCCATTCACAAGATTTATAGTTTCAGTTTTTATTTTTAATTTTGAGGTTCCAGGAGCGAAATTATTTTCAGTAGGATAATTTAATTCAAGAGTCCCAATATTTCCTTCAAAAATTACATTCTCAAGAAAATCTCCAAAATTTTTTATTTCAACCACGATTTTATATTTTTCATTACACATTAGCTTTTCTTCATTTGAAACTACTTGTCCGTTTTCTTTTTCAATTTTAATACCATTGATACTATTTACCAGGTTTAAATTAAATCCTACATCATGTATTCCAGGAATACATCTTTTATTCATACATATCTCGTCAACTTTACAATCATTATCACTAATACATTCTAAAGGAGTATGAGCACAATACACTGATGAACTTTCAATACATGAATCTGTTGTTAAGGGATTGTTATCATTACATTCTTGTACTAATATTGGCTCAATTTTTGAAGAACAGAAGCTGTTTAATGTTCCTGGAGAATTGCATTTTGATTCTTTAAAATTTTTGTATATATTCCCGAGATGACAAAAATTCTCTCCAACAAATCCGGTAGTTCCACAATCGCTGTTTTGCGCGCAATTTATTTCAGTGTTTCTACAAAATGAGTTAACACTTCCTGGATTTACACATTCATCTATTGTCAGAAAGTTATTATCATTGCAGTCTTCATTTTTTAGACATTGTGGTGAAATTGGTTTGCATGTATTGTCATTTGCACATAAGAACCCTGGTGGGCAATCATTGTTTGTATTACACTCGGGTGTTGGTGGGAGACACTCTCCGTTTGAACATCCAAATTGGCATACGTCCTTTATTAAAAATTCTTTTTCTAACATGCAGTCTGATAAGGAAGTTCCGGCATTTGTGCATAAATTTGTTTCAAACTCTTGATAGACATCTCCTTGAAAACATATCTTTTCTCCTTTAAATCCAGAGTCTCCGCATTCCTCATTATTGAAGCATAAAATGTTCTCATTCGAGCAGAAACTATTTAACGTTCCAGGCAAATTGCATCTATCTTCTGTTCTTTGATTTCTGTCATTGCAGTCATCGTCTGTTTTACATGCAAAGTTTATACACGTCCCATTTTGACATGCATCTTCACACGTGTTAATTAAAGTTTGAGATATTCTTCCGACACAATTGGAATTAAGCGTTCCAGGATTTTCACAGACAGGAGTTGTTATATTTTTTAGGATATCTTTTCCATTTATTCCGCAATATGGTTGGCTTTCAATTGTTTCACCACATTCATTGTTACTTTTACATTTTCCGGCGACGAATACAACACATTCGTTAAACATTTTCTTCGCATCATTAGTCCAGTATTCTGATTCAGTAAGTCCATAAAAACAAATTTTATCGTTTGTTAAATCCCCATTTATCAATCTATTCCCTGGGGAAGAATATGAAATAACATCCCCTAACATATCCCCTCCATTAAGTGCTTCTACAATCGTTATAAAATCTGGATCCTTGTTTCCATTAGCTAAATAATAATATGGGATTGCAACTGAATTTCCACTTCTGAAAAAGGCACTTGTATAAACTTGAATTATCACTCCATCTTTTCTAACTTTAAGTGGGGTGTTGCTTACAAGAGTTGAAATACTATCCCCATCTGTCAGCCCCCAGGTACTACCATGATATTTATTTGCTATAATTGAAGGGAATTTATTTATAGGAATTTTTGAAGGATTTGAAAATTTTTCATTACCAATAAAAATTACCCTATATTTAGAGAAGTTTGTTGTTGATATCCTGCTTTCAGGTATAAGTTCAACATTAAGTCCCATCGAATTTAATTCATTTATTACATTTGTGTCAATATTAAAATTTTTATTATATATGTAAGCAACTACATCACTTGATTGTGCATGAACTACTGCAATTAGGAAAAACATTATGAGTAGAAACCATACTTTCCTCTTTTTTTCCATCAAGTTTTATATTATTTTAGTTTATAAAAATTGTTGTCGTCGACAAATATTTATTTTTTACTACTCTTGTCAGATAAATTTGATTTGTTATTTATCATAAACCTTTTAAATTAACAATCATTTTTTAATATTATGACAAAAAAATCGCGATGCCGTAAATGTAGAAAACTTCATAGGGGATTATGTAGAAAATGCAGAAAAAAGAGAGGACTAATTTAGTTTATTATATTTTATTTAATTATAAAATTTCAAGGTTAAATATTTTCTTGTTGCTATTTCCTGCCTTATCAACTGCCATTACTATAATTGTGTGATTCCCTCTTGCGAGTCTAACTATTTTTATTTTTTCAGCACCATACTTATTGCAGTTTCTGCATAACTCTTTAAATACAGGTATTGATGAGTTTAAATCAATATATCCAAGTGTTGAGTGTTCACTTATAGTTACATTAAACGGAACTTTTGTTGAATAATTAGAATTGCTTACAGGTTCAGTAATATCTAATTCTGGAGGTGTTGTGTCAACTTTAACACTTATATTTTTTGTTGTCACATTATTAACATAATCTTTAAGCATAAATGAGAAATTTATTGTTCCCCCGTCAAAACTACTTAAATTAGGATTAAAAATACATTGAACATCCCTTCCAGAAGGACATGTATTTAGAGATATTTCTGGATTGAAAGTTAAGATTATTTCTTTAAGATTTTCTTCGCTGTATCTTATGAAAAATAAAGAGCCATTTGTCACCATATTTTTCTGGGGAAATACTCTTATTATCTTTGGAATTTTTGAATCAACAAATATACTCACATTTTTTTCTATTGTTTCATTGTTATTTAATACTTTGAATGTAATATTATTTTCCCCTTCATTAAGCCTTATCTTTTTTACCCTTTTATTTCCATATGAATCACAATTTCTGCATAATCTTTTAAATCGTGGATTTTTATCATTTAAATTTTTATATAATATTTCAGAAGAGATTTGATTAAGTGAGATATTTAATGGGATGAGATTTTTGTCGGAAAAATTTTCGCCAATTAAATTAAGGAAGGTAAAATTCAGTGGTTCCTGAAATGAAACATTGAAACTCCAGTTTAATTGAGATATTCTTCCTGCATTGTCCTTTACAAATATACTTACATTATGCCTTCCAAATTCAAGTTCATTTTGTGAAGTGAATGATAAAATGACATCAAGTCCGTTTTGAAGTATCAACGGAATTTCAATTATTCCGTTAAGCATAAAAACAATACTGGAAATATTAATTCCTGAATTGTCATTGAAGAGTTCTCTTATTTCAGCAGAAATTTTTGGAGTTGGGTTGGATATTACAGAATTATTTTTTGGGGAGATGTTCATTATAACCGGGTCCTGAAAATCTCCAACAAATAAAAAAGATTTTTTACTTTCATTTTTGCATGAAAAATCACTCCAATAATTCAATTCAATTATCCCTCCAGTTAACTGCCAGTTATTTGGAGTATCTTCAAGTTTAAATGGAGAGGTATATTTCTTTATTTCATCATTGTCCCACTGATAAAAAATATTTATCCCATCGTTGTTTTTAAGAGTGAATTCAGGTTCTGTTATATAAAAATTATTTAAGCCATCTGGAGATGAAGGATTTACAAAAAGAATTGTATGATTATTCAAGTAAAATGTTTCATTGCCGTTTTTTTTAGTTATATTAAAGCAATTTTTTGCAAAAACAGTCCACTTTATTTCTCCTGACTGCAAAAAGAGAGAAGTATCAACTTCTATTGAATAATTATTGTTTCCTAGATTTATGCCTGTAAAATTCTGCCATCCTCCATCTTTGAATAAGCTAAAAATTACTTCTTCTATGCAGAATCCAGTGACTTTTACATTAAGTGTTACATTATCATTTTTTATTAGGCATGAAGGATTTGACGATTTATTTGATATCTTTGTTTCTTCATTTGGGAGTCCTTTTGTTGAATTTTTAGAAGAGAAATTTCCTGTGATGTCTGGAAATCTACTCCATGTTAAACTACTCCCCCCACCACTTTCATTGAAAATACCCGTGTTATCAATTATAGTATTATTTGGATTTTTAAGACTTAAATTTTCGTTTTGGTTATTTCCCATGCCTCCCAATCCCGCCAGTCCGTCTAAAACATAAAATCCGCTTACACTTATGTTTGGAAAAAAATGTTTTGTGTTGTCCGAGGTTAAAATATACCATCCGCTTAAATTTATTTCTTCATCTGTGTAAATTTCTATCCATTCATTTCCAATATCACTTCCAGGAGGGTTTGGCTCAACTTCATTTATTACAATAATAGCATTAATAATTGGTAGAGATACAATTAATATAAGGGTTATAATCAAAATTCCCCCTCCCCTTTTAATCACCATTTTAGATATTTATATTAATGTTCTCCCCTGCAGTATTCCCAGCTTTATCGGTTGCTTGTATTAATATATTATGATTTCCCGTTTTTAAGTTTATTTTAGATTCGCATAAGTCATTTTTTAATCTTCTGCAAAGAGTTTTCCATCTTGCTCTTGGGTCACTATTATCAAAATACTCGACTCTGTCAATATTCTGTTCGCTAATATTTATTGAAAGGAGCACTATCTTTCCATTTATAATTGAATTTATAGAATTTATTTCAGGCGGACTTACGTCAACCTTTAATTTTATTTTTTTTGAAATACTTTCACTATTTGCTATATCTTTTAAACTAAACCAATATTCAATTAAATCTCCATCATATTGTCCTATACTAACATTTGTCTCGCAAATCGTTTTTCCCCTTAATTCGTTGCAGCTACTTAAATTTATATTTTTATTTGAGAATCCTTTTTCAGCATTTCCATAATGGATAATTAATTCCTTCGGGTTCTTTTCATCAAAAGTTAAATCAAAAAATCCATTCGCAAATCCGCTTGTCGGATTTGTTTTGAATATTCTCGGCTTTTTTGAATCAATAAAAAATTCAACTTCTTTAAAGATTTCATTTCCTGAAGAATCAACCGCTCTGAATTTAATATGGGTTAACCCCTCTTTGAAGCTTCTTGTTTTTGAATGACTTATACATTTATTACAAATTTTTATCCATCTCCCTCTTCCATTTATCATGTCAAGATAATAAACATCAGATTCTTTATCTAACCTAAAATCAAATAATATTCTTCTGTCATTATAAATAAAATTTTGTTTGGGATTATTTATTGTTAATATTGGTGGTTCTGTGTCAATTACTCCTTCCATAAAGGTACATTCCCCTCCTTGTGAATTACATAAATTAAAATTTCCTTGGTTATAACATCTTTGTGTTTGATTGAATGAATCCATACAAAATTTGCAGAGGGTTGAACTACATCTCCTGTCTGGAATTACTGGATTGCAAAAATTAATCCCCTCCCCTTCGTTAAAACATGCCCAAAATTCAGCACTCGTTAAACTAGATAAAGTTATAGCTAAAGTTAAAACTAAAGATATAATTGCAAAAATTTTAAACATTATCTTTTTCATTTTATCAATTCTAGATTGTTAAATATAAAATAAAAAAGGAAGTAAAAATAAAATAAAAAAATCCTTTTTTATATTGCTTCTCCCCAGAAGAATATACTTCCAGTATCGAAGTTTCCGTTACAAGGTTCTGGCATATTTAATCTGAAAGTCAGTGCCATCTCAGCTCCAGGCGCCAATAGATTTGCTGTGTAATATGGGCCTATTTGCTGTGCTGGAAGAATTTCAGCTGTGTTGTAAAAGGGATTTGGGTCATTAAATCCTATTCCATAAACAATTCCTTTGTATCCTTTGCTATCTGCTCCAGGTCCAACATATGAACCTCCGAAAGGAGACTGAGTTGAATAAGCTCCATTTGTTGCAAAATAGCTAAACTGACTCAATGATAGCTGGTTTGTTACAGGACACCTTGCCCCAGAACTACTTGAGTCATAGAAGTCTGTACCAGATATAAACATATCCATCATGACTCCTGAGCCGGCATCAGCTTCATTACCAACTAATATAGTTTCTGAAAATGCGCTTGTTCCAGGTCTTACATTGTCAAAGGTTAAATCTCCTTCTACACTTAATGCCACAATTGGATTTAAGAACCATCTTTCATTTTCAGCCATTGTTCCTGACAAGCCGTCTCCATCAAGTGCTTCTACTGTAACCCACTTTTCACCATACATTGATAAAGGGCTTTCAACAGTGAAAGTGCACTCAAAGAAGTCCATTGTTTCAGGATTAAAATCAAGTTCTTCTTCTAAAATTTTTGCTTGACAAGAATCAAAATCTTGTCCAACAGGGCCAACTCTCTTACAATTTACTTCAATGTCATTTCCAGCTCCTTGTACATCTCCGATTGTTGCAAATACATCTATGTTCTGGTCAATTTTATTCTTGTCCATTACAAGAACAGTCCACTTTATTTGTTCTCCTTCAAAAGCGTAGTTATTGATTCTTTCAAGGAGAGGTTCGCCTCCATTGGAAAATCTTCCAGGTTCTGTATTGTCATCTGTGACAATTCTATCCTCACACATCCAAACTAATGGAGCGAATTGTTCTGTAGTTATGCTTGGAGTAATTCCAGAGCCTACATTCACTGCAAATGCTACAGGGATTAAAGCCAAAACCAAAGATGCAATTGCGAAAATTACAAGTAATCTCTTCATATTAATTCAACCTCCTTTCAATCAATATAGAATGTGAGAGTAATGGGATATTGATTGTTTGGGGAATCTTTAGTTCACCTTCAATCAATATAGAATTTGAGAGTAATGGGATATTGATTGTATTCATTTTAACTCCTCTTTTTGGACTCATTTTTTACTCCAATGTCAAATTCACAGAGGAACTAGTTTAAAAGCATTATTATCGTCGAGAAAATATTTTTTTGTAATTACTTAAAATTGATGAATTATAATTAATATGAAATTAAGATTAATCTTCTTCAAAATCTGGCATAGCTAAATAGAAGATTCTTAATAGGAATTCTAAAATCATAATAACAAGAAGATACAATAAAATATTTGTAAATAATGAGGTAATTGATGATAATTTAGATAATATATTTTCTAAATTAAAAAACCCCGGAGTTGATATTGCAACAACAAGGATTGTTAATGGAAATAATTTTGCTAAATCTTCAGATAAATTTTCGCTGTAATAAGATGTGATTCTAACTACTCCTACAAGAACTGCACTTATAAGAAGTATATTACTTATATTTTGCCCTGGTGCGAGTAAAAATAAGATTAAGGTTACTACAAAAAACCAAAAAAATGTTACAATTGGAAGAATAATTATATATTCTAGTATAAATAATAAAATTGCAAAAAATTTTCTTGTAAAATCATGTTCATATTTATTATATTGGGAGAGGTTTAATTCAAGTAAATCTCTTCTTGCAAAGAATTTGTAAAACTTCCAAATAAAAATAGAATAAATTGTTACAAAAACGATGAATGTACCTAATATAATATATGGTTTTAGTTCATCAGGAATTACTGAATTAAAAAAATCAGAACTCATATTGATTGTTCTGCTTATAAAAGTATTAAAAGTATTTATTTCTTCCACCATTTATTCATTATGTTAAGGGATTTGATTATAAAAATGCTTCTGAACTTGATTTTTATGTTGTAACTAATGCTATTTTTCATACTTTTATAAAATCCATTAAAAAACACATTAAAAGGAGAGTTGATAAGAGAACCTTGCATTTAAAAGGAGAGTTGATAAGAGAACCTTGCATTTAAAAGGAGAGTTGATAAGAGAACCTTGCATTTAAAAGGAGAGTTGATAAGAGAACCTTGCATTTAAAAGGAGAGTTGATAAGAGAACCTTGGTTCTCTTATGTGGGAGGTAGGATTCGAACCTACGAAGGCACTAAGCCACAGGATCTTAAGTCCTGCCCCTTTGTCCACTCGGGAACTCCCACTTAAAATTAGAGATGTTATTTTATCTTTTAAATCTTTTTAGACTTTAAAACTTCTCATATATTGTTATCATAATAATTATAAACTTTTTATCATATAATATTCAGTATGGATGAACTTATCAATGAAATAAAGAAACTTCAAAATTCAGAGATTAAAAGTATTATAGATGAAAGGATGCAGGAATTTTCTTATCTCGGAAAAAAACCAAATAAAGAAATTTTCAAAGAACTTTGCTTCTGTCTTATGACAGCAAATTACAGCGCTCTCGGAAGTATAAAAATTCAGAAAGAAGTTGGTGATGGATTCATTGACATGGATAAAAATTCACTTGCAATTAGATTAAAATCTCTTGGGCATAGATTTCCAAATGCAAGAGCTGAATTTATTGTTAATGCAAGAAATATTATTTTTAATATTAAAGAAAAATTAAATGAATTAAAAACTGATTTTGAAAAAAGAGAATGGCTTGTAAGGAATATTAAAGGGCTTGGAATGAAAGAAGCAAGCCATTTTTTAAGAAATATTGGACATAAAAACGTTGCGGTAATTGATTTTCACATTATTGATTTATTAGTTAAACATAGGATTATTGAAAGGCCAAAGACACTAACTGCAAAAAAATATCTTGAAATTGAAAAAAACTTGAATAAATTAAGTGAAATAGTAGGGATAAGTCTTGGAGAACTTGATTTATATTTATGGTATTTGGAAACAGGTAAAGTATTAAAGTAAAAGTTAAAATATTAAATCTAAATACCTAAGAAATAATATGGAAAAAATAAAGAAGTTTAGAACTTCCATTTTAAAAGAAAGGAAGGAATTTTATGACAATGAGTTTTTATTAACTAATGTTAAAAAATGGTTTGAAAAAAATTGCTTGCCTTTTCCACAATTATGTGCAGTAGATGCTGGGAGTGATACAGGAATTATTATTAACAAGAAGCTAAAAAATAAAATGCTTTATTTTCCATTTGGAAAATTATTAATTAAAATTAAAAAATATTATCCAGAAGATATTTATTATGATAGAAATACATATAAAAATCCGCAAAAGTCCTTTAACAGCCTTAATTTTAAAAACTATCTTTCACAAGAACTTGTATTTGACGTTGATTCTAGTAACATAAAATGCAATCATAGAAAAAATGAAATAGTATGCAGCAAATGTATAAGTAAGGCATATATTTACTCAATTAAAATGAAAAAAGAACTTGAAAAAAAATTTTCTAAAGTAAAAATAGTCTATTCTGGGAGAGGATTCCATATCCATATTCTTGATAAAGAGGCATTTTTTCTTTCTAAAAAGACGAGATTGGCGATGAGTAAGAAATTTGCTGTAAAATTTCCTATTGATGAATGGGTTTCATCAGGAAATATAAGTTTGATTAGAATACCTTACTCACTTAATTCTCTTGTTTCAAGAATAGTAATTCCATTAGAGAAAGAAAAATTCAATGAAAGGAAAACTATTCCAATGTTTTTAAGAAGTTAACCCTTCTTTGCTTTTTTTGAATAATATTCTTTTTTCTTTGCTTTTTTTGATTTTTTAGAAGACATTTATAACCCCCTCATTTAAAGAATAATCAATTAAATATATAAATTTTTTTAATGAAACAGCATATTGTAAATAACTTTAAAGGAAAAAAACGAATAAGCAGAGATATAGTAACGGGATAATGATAAACATTATGTATTCAGTTATTCTGTGTAGTTTTTTAACAACCTCATCTTTTTTCCTTTCATGAAGCTCAAGAAGGAATACATTGAAAATAAAACTTAAGAGAATTACAAAATAGGTCATAACCATGAATTTGTCTATGAAAGTAAGGTAACCTAGTGGAGGAATTTGGTTTGCTAAAGAAACATGAAACATTACAGAAGCGACAAGAGCTGAACCAACCATTGCAAGTCTTGTTGTTATTTTATCAGGATCTAGGACAAAACTTGAGAGCATAACTAAAATGATAAATATTATTGGAAGAAATGTTTTGAATATAGCATTTACTAATAACCTTGAAATTGGAACTTCAAAAACATATTGGGAGTAAGTTTCATCATAAACCTTATAGTAGTGTTCTTTTGTATAAGCATTCCATTCTTTTATATTCCACCCTATAAAAATTATTGAATCATCAATTCCACTTTCCTCAATATTTGGTACGTAAGTTAATTCTTCTATTGTCTTCTTTTTATCTTCTATTATTATTTCAAGTTTTTGAGTATCAAATGGAAATTTTTTTAAATCTATTTGGCTAACTAAATTAGCTTGTATTCTGTAAAATTTTTCATCTTTCTCATCAATAATTTTTTCAAAACTTGATGCTCTCCCATTCATAAATTCAAAATCCTGTGAAGGACATTGGTTGTCACATTTAATTGAAAGATAAAAATCTGCTGTAAAGCTTCCTGTGGCTATATCAAATTTTCCGAGATTAATAATGTATAAACCAATTTTTACATTTTTATCCTCAACATCTTTGATTGCTGGAGATACTCCAGATACTAAAGGAATTAGAGTAGTATTTATAAAAAACAAAAAGATTACAGAAACAAAGATTAAAGTACTTTTTTTCATTTTTAAAAAAATAAAATAGGATTTTTAAATATTTTGAGTATATGGCATCTTTTTTTTGCGAATAAAATATCGAACAAAGATTTTTAAACCATTTTTTCATCATTAGTTGCATGGGATTAATGAATGCTTATAAACTTCAGAAAAGAAGAAAAAAATTTAGGTGGAGTGATAGAAAATTTAAAGTCAGGACTTTAAAACTTAATATTAAAGCTGATCCTCTTGAAGGTAGCAGTCAAGCAAAAGGACTTGTGACTGAAAAAGTTCAGAAAGAAGCAAAACAGCCCAATTCAGCGATGAGAAAGTGTTGTAAAGTTCAACTTAAAAAAAATGGAAAAATTGTAACTGCTTTTATTCCAGGAAATTTAGCTCAAAAATTTATTGATGAACATGATGAAGTTTTAATTGAGAGAATCGGTGGAAAACAGGGGAGAACAAAAGGAGACATTCCAGGTGTTAGGTTTCAAGTTATACAAGTTAATGATCAACCATTGAGGATGCTTGTGAAAGGAAAAATAGAAAAAGGAAGAAGATGATGAATCATAAAAATGAAATAATTTTTGGAAGAAATATAAATATTATAAGAGAAAAATAATGGCTATTCAAAAATTAGAACAAACTAACAATGGTGAAGATAATCTTGAGATTTTAGGTGATGAAAGCATTAATGAATCTACTAAAAACTTAAAAAATCAACATGAAGAGAGTCCAACTGGGGATTTTATGGTTTTTGGATTATATGATATTTCTGAAGTCAAGGTACATGATTCTGGTTTAAAAAATGTAATTAATTTGAATTATAGTCTTGTTATAAAATCACATGGGAGAGCAAGAGAAAGATTTGGTAAGGCGAATGTGAATATAGTTGAAAGACTGATAAATAGTATCGGAGTTCCAGGACACAGAGGAAAAAAGCATAAAATAGTGACAAGATGGGCGACTGGGAAATATAATAAAAATTCAATTCAGGTTTTAAAAGCTTTTAAGATAATACATGAAAAAACAAAAAAGAATCCAATACAGGTGTTAGTTGATGCTATTGAAAAAGGTTCTCCAATGGATGAAGTTACAATGATTCAATATGGGGGGGCACGTTATCCTCAAGCAGTTGACACCTCTCCTTTAAGACGCGTAAGTTTGGCGTTAAGAAATATTGTACATGGAGCATATGATAAATCATTTAATAAAAAGAAAAAGTTCTCACAAGCTCTTGCTGACGAACTTATAGCAACTTCAAATGGTTCTGGAGAAAGTATAGCGGTTTCAAAAAAAATAGAACTTGAAAAGCAGGCAGATGCCGCAAGATAATGTTTCTCATATAAAATGACGAAAATAAAGTGGAGTGTATTTTGGATTGCACTTTTATTAATCATTATTTTTATATTACAGAATTTTTTCACTGATTTTACTGAATTTTTTCTTCTTAATTCAAATTCATGGAAAGAAATATGGAGATTTGCAACATCAATTTTTCTTCATGGGGGGATTATACATCTTTTAGGGAATTTATTTGCACTTTTATTCTTTGGTAGCATATTAGAGAAAACAATAGGTACTAATAAGTTTCTATTTATTTTTATAATCTCTGGAATTCTTGCAAACCTTGTGGCAGTTAATTTTTATCCTTCATCACTTGGAACAAGCGGGGCAATAATGGGGATTATTGGGGCATTGGCAATTTTACGTCCAGGAATGATGATTTATAGTTTTGGAATGATAATGCCGATGTCAATAGCCGCAATAGTTTGGATAATAATTGATGCAACTGGAATTTTTATACCTAGTAATATTGGGCACATAGCCCATCTTTCAGGGATAGCATTTGGAATTTTATTTGGTATTTTTATAAGAATTAATTATAAAAAGATGAAAAGGCCTCCTAAGCCCCATAAAATTGAAGTTCCAGAATATTTAATGAGAAAGTGGGAAACTCTTTATATGGATTAGTTTCTTTTAAAATTTGAACTCTCGTTATTATCAGACAAAGAACTAACATCATAATTAAAGTCAATATTTAATGATAGATTACCTTTAAAATAAGTCCCATTAATAAGATAATGAGAAATGTATTTTTTGAAAGCCTTGCTTAGAATTTTCACAAATGGGTCTTCATTTGTAATCTGCCTTCTACTAAAATAAGTTGAGTTAGAGTCAAATAAATCTGCCGGGAAATTTTCAATAATTTGTTTCTCATTAGTTCTTGATATTATAAAAAGTCCATCATTTAATTTAATTCTATCAAAATTTTCAATCAATGGATTTACAATGGGATAATCATCAATAAGATTTAGGCTTTCTAAAGTTCCGCCAATACAAATTAGATAGAAATTATTTGAAGGCATTGTACTTATAACAGGGACAAATAAACAATCTCTTCCTTCGAGACAATCAAAATTTCTTCCAATTTTTTTAAAATTGATTGCTGGCATTTTATAATTTCTTCAAATTTTTTATCTCATTTAAAACTTTCATTTCTTCGCTTGAAAACAAATCTTTGTTTTGCTCAAATTTTTTAATCTGTCTTTCAGAGATATTTGAATAAAGATGTTTTTTATTCCTTAGTTTTCTATCAAAATTAACTCCTGAAACCGATATTGCAACTTCCATCCCATGAGAAGCTTTTTCAACTTCTTTGTTTTCCGACTGAATTTTTTTTACTTTGCCAATAACCTCATTATGTTCATCAATTAATTCCTGGTTTTCCTTTAATGTTCCGACTAAAATCCTTACTCCAAAAATTGCAGGATTTGTATTCCTAAATATATATTGTGGTAATATTTC
Organism: Candidatus Pacearchaeota archaeon; assembly: GCA_038869895.1. Classification (GTDB taxonomy): domain Archaea; phylum Nanobdellota; class Nanobdellia; order Pacearchaeales; family GW2011-AR1; genus JACPLR01. Next base: position 48,563 of record JAWCQE010000003.1, on the reverse strand, counting down.
AATCTTACATATATTTACTAATTCTATTAGTCTCTCTTTCTCAATTTCTAAAGTCTTTTCCTCCCTAAATTTTTGTAGTTTTTCGATAAGTTTATAGATAACTTCTTCTGTTAGAATTTTTATCCCAGGGATGATATTTACTTCTTCGTCAATTTTTACATTAAATCCTATAATTATGGAATTTATAGGGTCTATTTCAAGATTTGCCTTAGCTGAAAGTATATCTGATTTATTTATATCTCCTATTCCAACTTTTAAAACAGGAATGTTTGATTGTTTTAAAAGAGTAATTAGGGCTTCAAGACTTCCTAATGAATCAGCTTTTACAATGATTCCTTTTTTTCCAGTTTTTATTTGACTTGAAACTATATCCTTAAACTCTTTTTTTACATTTTCATCTCCAATATAGGCAATGAACGGCATACCTGGAAGTATTTCTTCGTTCGAACTTTTTGAGGATATTTGTATCCTTATACCAGCTGCAGCACTAACTTCATTTTTTGGTTTGAAGTTGAACTTTAATGGTTCTATTTCTTGAAGAACTTTAACTTTTTTTATTGAAAAACCATCGAAATTTGCAATTGCAATTTCATCACCTATTTTTATAATGCCATCATATAAAATTGATTCAATATATGGAATATTTTTTTCTTTTTTCACTTCTAAGACAACTCCTTTTGCTGTTTTATTTAGATAAAGCCTGTTAATTAAGAATTTCTGTGATAATCCTGCTATTATAAATAGAATTTCCTGAATGCCTTCTTTTGTTCTTGCAGATGAAGGAACAACCGCGAGATTTTTTGAAAAGTCTTTTATATCAAAAAAAAGTTCTGCATTGAATCCATAAGAGTTTAAAGCTTCGACAATACTAAAATATCTTTCATAAAATTCCTGCCTTGTATGTTCCGGCTGAAGCGAGATATTTTCCTTTAAATCATTATTTAATATATGCCATCCACTAATTCTATCTATTTTATTAAGGACAACAATGAATGGAGTTTTATTTTCTTTTAAAATCTGTATTACTTCTGAAGTTTGTGGTTTTATTCCTTCATTAATGTCTATGACTAAAATAGCTATATCAGCAAGACTCCCCCCTCTTTTTCTCAGATTTGTAAATGCTGCATGCCCCGGCGTGTCAATAAAAAGAAATCCCGGAATTTTAAGTTCGATTTTATTTTTTTCAATTATTGGACATGCTTCTTTTAGTTTTTCAAGCGGAAAATTAGTAAATGAAATCTTTTGAGTTATATTACCTGCTTCTTTTTCTGCTATTGAACTACCTCTGATTGCATCTAAAATACTGGTTTTTCCATGGTCAACATGTCCTGCCACAGTAATAATTGGTTGTCTAATTTTTTCCATATAATAATCAAATAAAAACTATATTTAAAAACATTGACTAAACTTACATAAATAGATTATTTTACTAAGAGGGTAAAAAATTATTTCTTCTTTATTTCATTATCAATCTTTTTCGTAATCTCTTTGAAGAATTTTTCATAAATATTTTCTACAAATTCTATCATTGACAAAAGTTTTTCTATTGTTAAATCCATTGATTCGCTTTTTTGCATGCTGCATATATTGAATGTTTTTCCCGATGAAGGAACTGCCGCAAAAACAAGTCTTCCATCGCTTGCAGATTCCTCTTCGAGAGTTGGGTCAAGGATAATCTGTTCCCCTATTTTGTAGATGCTGAAATTTAAAGGGATATTATTGGTAATAGGTAGATTTTCTTTTGGAGGTTTTTCATAATTTATGATATCTTTTTTTTCGTCATAAATTGGAATTTTTGCACTTTTTAGTGCAGCTAAAGTTCCTATAAAGGATGCATCAAGCAAATTTCCATCGTCATTTATCGAATAAATATCAATAAAAACGTTCCATACTTTTTCGCCTTCTTTTATACAGAGTTTTTTTAAATCTATAAATTTACTTTCTCTTATCCCTCTGTCAACAAGTCTTCCTATTTCTATTGCACTAAATCTCGGTGGGCCGTATTCATATTTCCTATGGCTTAGTGGAGTTAATTCAGCGCTGACAGCAAGGTTCCCTTTATTAAGAGAGTCAGGATAAGGTTCACCTACTGACATCTTTACTCCAACCCACACTTCAGTTTTTCCAATTTTAACTTTTGCTCCCCCTTCTGCTTTTTTTGAAAGATTAAGGCTAATTTCAATATTGCGGTATTCGTCTGCTTTTCTATGGTCAAATCTTTTTCCATGAGAGAGATAATCTGAGATTCTTTTATTTGTAAGCGATGATTCTTCAATCATTTTTATTTCCACTTGATTTAATTAAGGATTCTTTAAGCACTTTTCTTTGGATATTAAGTATTTTTTTAACACTTTCTTTTCCAAGTTCTAATGCTTCTTTTAGTTCTTTTGGATTTATATTTCCGTCTAATTGAATATGGACAATTTTTTCTCCTTCACCAAGAAAACTAAGAGCAATGTCTGTTGCTCCTTCTCCATCTTCGTAATCTTCTTCTGCTTTCGTGACATCAATTACTAATTGCTTGTCCATTTTTCCAACAGAGACACTTCCAATAAGGTCTTTCATAGGAATTCCGGCATGTGCTAAAGCAATTGATGCTGCATTTATTCCCGCACATCTTGTTGAAGCATCTGCTTGCTGAATTAAAATATGAACATCAACGACTGTATTTGGATATTCATCAAGAATCACAGAATTATTTAAAGCCCATTCAGTTACTTTTGAAATTTCCATAGATCTTTTTGAAGGCCCTGGTTTAACTCTATCACTGACAGAGAAACTCATCATATTATAATTTACTCTTAATATCCCTTTTTCCGGATTTTGCATATGTTGTGGATGAAGTTGTCTTGGACCATAAACTGCAGCTATTGCAATAGTGTCCCCAAATGCAAACAAAGCAGAGCCGTCTGCATTAGGCACAACTCCAACTTTGGCAATTATTTCTCTTGTTTCATCAAATTTTCTTCCATCAAATCTTTTTGTATATGGCATTATAATCCTTCATTTCTCCCTAAAATATCTTCTAATTTATTTAAAGCTAATTTCATCATATCTCCTTCCCTTAGAGGATTTTTCTTTTTAGGCGGGTTGTCCTCCACTATATTATAGTCCACCCTCCTATCATCAAACAAATAAAGTTGGTTATTGCCATTCATAGTATCTCCTTTTATTTGGGAAGGGGCATTATAGTTACTCCTATCATCAAACAAATAAAGTTGTTTATGGTCCATTTTTTTTCTCCTTATCTAAAAATTCCTCAACTTTCTCAGTCAATCCATTAATGAATGAATTATCACTTACGAACATTATTGCTTTTTTTGCCAGCAATTCATCTTCAACTTTATCTCCTTTAATCCATATACATCCATTTTGTCCAACTGTAATTTTTGTATTTGTTCTATCTTTTATTAAAGTTATCATACTTCCTGATTTTCCTATAATACGTGGGACTTTGTTTGGATTTATTAATATAATTATCCCCCCTTCAAGTTTTCCAAGTCCTCTTGAATCTATGCTTAAATCGATTCCTTTTTGTTTTACTCCTAGAATTTTGGCACTGAAGAAATCCCCTATATCAAGAAATTCATCAAGATGATTCTTGTCAATATATTTTGGAACTTCTGTAATTGGAAGAAATGAACTTTTTGCAGTTCCTATATTTGTAATCCACCCGTTAAATGTTATATCTTCAACTTTTCCAATTACAATGTTTCCACGTCGTGGGTTGAAAACTCCTGACAAAGGAATTATTTTTATAAGCCTGTCAATTTCATCAACAAGTCCGAATCTTTGTGCGATTATATTATTATCTTCTTTTCTTGTTCCTTCTCCAGGAAGAAAATTTCCAGATACTATTATCTCTCCTGGGGTTACTAATTTTCTTTCTTTATCAAATTCTTCATTAAATTCCTGTTCACTCATCTTCTCCTTTTATCTCCTCGCTTATCGCATTTCCATGCGTCAATGAATTTAATTTATCATAAAATTCCATTTGAAATCCAGCAGGAACATTTAAAATCATGATAAGGTCTCCATTATTTTTCCATTCTTCACTTTCTTTATAATTATTTAACATTCCGTATGCGTAACCAGTATATTTTGCTGGAATTGTTATTTTTAATTTTTTTGTTTCAACTTTTATCGGCAAAACTTTACTTAAAGCTGAAATGATTTCTTTTATCTTTGATTCAATTGGTTTGTTTGATATGTTAACTCCAACTTCATCTATTGCTCTTTCAATTCTTTCAGGAGTATATGGACGATTGTTCTGTGGATTAACCGAATTCTTGACGAGAAAATCAACTATCTGCTTGAACTTTTCTCCTCTCAACTTTTCGCGAATTTCGGCTGGAACTTGAATTTCTCCTTTCAGAATTATCTGTTTCGCAATTTCTGTTATATCAGGTGTTCCGAAAGAAGTTTCTAAAACATCTTTACTTGTTCTTAAACCCTTTTTTACATCTGTAAAAATTTCTTCTATAGAAAGAATGTTAGATATATCCCCTCTACCAGTTTTTTTCATTTCAATAGCTTTTTCTGCATCAACCAGAATTTCAAAGTGATTCCCTTTTATTTTAATCCTTGCTATCACTTCTGTCATTTTTATCCATATATGAGGAATATAATTTGGTTGATTTAATTAGCATAGAATTACATCAGCCGAATTTCTTCAAATCATCCTCATAAAGCCGGACAATCTTTTTATTGTCATTCTTTATGTAGGCTACATCAAAACGGCTTAAATCAAAATTTTTGCTTAGAATTTCTTTGAAGATACTCAATGCTAATTTTATTCCTCCATCTATATTTAGATTTTTGTTATATTTCATTCTTAATATCTCTTTTATTTTTTCATCGTTTTCTCCGATGGCAAATGCAAAATATGAAAAATAATTCCCTGTAATATCAGATGAGAAAAGTTTGCTTCCAGAATTATCAATTCCTGCAACCATGATTGAAACACCAAATGGCCTTGCTCCCCCATATTGTGTGAACATTTGTTTTGTATTTGATATTTCTCTTATTATTTCTTCAACATCGACTGGAGAGTCATAAGTAACTTTATTTTGTTGGGCGATTAGTCGTGCCCTATCAATTAAAATTCTTGCATCACTTAATATTCCTGCAGCGCTTGCAATTATATGTTCGTCAATTTCAAATACTTTATTGGCTGAATCTGGCTTTATGAGCTTGTCATTTATCCTTCTATCAGAGATAATAACAACTCCATCTTTGCATATTATGCCTATACTTGAGCTTCCAAGACGGACAGTCTTTTCAGCATATTCGACTTGAAGCAAAAGTCCATCTGGAGAAAACATTGTCGCAGTTCTATCATATCCCATTGCTTGATGTTGGATTTCACTTGGTATATCCATTTAATATTCTCCTATTGAGAAGTGTATAATATAATTTTCTATCTCTTCTCTCTTATTTTTCAAGATTTAATAGTTTAAAAAGTTTACGATAAAAATTTTAATTTTCTCGCAAAATTTATAAACCTTCTTTTATGACTATTTGTATGTTCTATTTAATGGAAGTTGAAGATTTTATTCGTGTTGAACCAAGACTTTTTGGATTACCTACTATGGAAGCTGTTGAAAAACAGCTTAAAGAGACTTACAAAGAACATTTTGACAAAGAACTTGGAAAGGTTATAGCTGTTACTGAGGTTACTAAAATTGATGAAGGGATAATAATTCCTGGGGATGGTGCAGCTTATTATAAGACTAATTTTAAATTAGTTGTTTGGAAACCAGAACTTCAGGAACTTGTTTATGGAATAATTCAAGAAATAACTAATTTTGGAGCATTTATGGATATAGGGGTTACGCAGGGAATGATTCATATAAGTCAGACAATGGACGATTATGTTACTCTTTCAAAAACAGGAACTCTTTCTGGAAAATCATCAAAGCACGTTTTGAAAAAAGGCGACGCATGTATCGCGAGAATAGTCGCTGTATCTTTTAAATTAGGAGAGCCAAAAATAGGACTTACTATGAGGCAACCTGGACTTGGAAAAATAGAATGGATTGAAGATGAAAAGCAGAAACAGAAAAGAGCAACTGAAAAGATTTTAAAATTAGATAAAAAAAATCGAAAAAAGAATGACTGAAGAAAATGATAAGGCTGTTAATGTTGAAGAAAATCCAAATCTTCCAGAGATAATTGAAAAAATCCAAAACGAAAAAATTAGGGGAAGGTTAATTATTTTTGACATTGGAAATTCAGAGTTTGCTAAAAAACTAGATATAAAAAAACCTGGCGATTATATGGAGAAGCAAAAATAAAATGAAAATACTAGAAAAAAAACAGAATCTTTTTCTAGATAGGGAAGAATTACTCGTTGAATTAGAATCAAAATCTATTCCAAGCAAAATAGAAATAATTAAAAAAATTTCTGAGGAGTTAAATAAACCAGAAGAAAACATAATCATTGAAAAAATTATTTCAAATTTTGGGAGGAGCAATTTTAAAATTTCTGCCAAGATTTATAATAATCAAGAAAGCAGGAAAAAATATGAAACAATAAGTAGGAAAGAAAAGAAAAAAATTTTTGAAGAAAAGAAGAAAGTAGAAAAAGCTAAAAAGACAGAATCTGAAAATAAATAATGGCAAAGAAAAAAAAGACAGAAAAAAAAGGCAAGAAACCACATAAGAACAAGCCCACAAGTAAAAAATATACAAAATATTCTCTTGATGGAAATAAAATAAAAAAAATGCCAAATTGCCCAAGATGTGGAGAAGGAATTTTTTTAATGGAAGCAAAAAATAGAAAATACTGCGGAAAATGTCATTATACTGAATTTTATTCTGAAAAACAATAATCTTTATTAAGCTAAATTTAATTTTGTTAGCCATGTATATAGGCGTAATATTGCCTCCTACAATTCCTGAATCACAAACTAATTTAGATAATGGAGAATATTTGCCCATTGGAGATGAGCCAATTAGAAGAGATTCGGAGTATGAATTATCTAAAGTTAAAAAAATGAATGGAGGTTTTTTCAACGAAAGGAAATTTTTAGATCCCGGGTATTTAAATTTGCGAGTAAGAAGTAAAATCCTTTAAAAAATATTAATATTAATCATTAAACCCCAAAAGAGGGAATTCAACCATCAAATAGAGTGTTGAACTGCCTCTAGTGGGGAAAAAGAGGTGATAAAAAAGTATGATATCACTACTATTTAAACCTTTCTATATTGTTACTCTTATAAAATGACGTCTCTCTTTTTCTTTTTTGTATAATTTTTATAATAAGATTCTTTATAAACCTTGTTGTAATAAAAAATATATGAAAGAAGTTGATAAAATAGGACAGGAGCAGTTTCATGATTTTGTTTTTAGTGAAGAGATATCTTGGCAGGAGATAATATATGATTTAATAAACACAGAACAGCTTGATCCATGGGATATAAATCTTTCAATTCTTGCTCAAAAATATTTAGAAAAAATAAGGGAATTTGAGGAAGCAAATTTTCTATTAAGTTCAAAGGTTCTTTTGGTATGTTCTTTGCTGTTGAGAATTAAATCAGAACTTCTTCTAAATAGGTATATTAAAAATTTAGATGATATATTATTCAAAAAAGACGAGGAAAAACAAGATAAACTTTTATTTAAAGAGGAATTTGATAAATCTGAACTACCTGATTTAATACCAAAAACTCCTCTTTCAAGACTTAAGAAAGTAAGTTTACAGGAATTAATCTCTGCTTTAAGTAAAGCGGTTATAACAGAGGAAAGAAGGATTTTAAGGAAGAGAACAGAAAAAGAAGTTTATGAAAGAACTAAATTCTTTATGCCTAGAAAGACAATAAATATTCATGATAGGATAAAAGAAATACATTCAAAAGTAAAGGAATTATTTAAAGTTCATAATAAAATAAAATTTTCTGAATTTTCAGGCCCAAAAAAACAAGATAAAATAGATTACTTTATCCCTCTTCTACACCTTGATACAAATAATAATTTGTGGCTTCATCAAGAAAAACATTTAGACGAGATATGGATTTATAAAAACAAAGAACACTTAATTAAAAAAGAGGAGGTAATTATAGATAATATTGAAAGAAATTTTGAGGAAAGTTTAGATGAAATTAATAATCCTTAACTTTCAGATTTTAAAGAAGTTCATTTGAAAAAAGGACAATTATATAGTATAGAAATAAATAATAAAATATATAGAGGAATTTAAGCATTCATGTTTCTATAGTTTAAAAAATCAAATTTAATTCTTAGTGGGCATATTATTCAAAAAATAAAAAAATATTTTTGAGATATCCCATAATAGGAGTAATATCTGTGAAAGAAATAACTAATCTTTCATAAATTTATTCAGAATAGCATTCATTGGGATATTATTAATCTTTCCGCTTTTCAAATCTTTTATTGTAGCTTTTTTTCTTTTAATTTCATTATCTCCAATAAAAATTGCAAAATTAAATTTATATGCATTTGCATAATCAAGGGCCTTAGATGGTTTCCCATAAAATAGGGAACATGGAATTCTATTTTTTCTTAATTTTTCTACAAATTCAATGGATTCCTTGTCTCTGTTTAAAGAAATAATCAAGATTTTATTTTCATTTGATTTAATTTTTGCAAAAGCACAAATTCTTTCCAAGCCAAATGATACTCCAAAACTTTGGATTCCATTAACTAAATATGCCCCTCCTGCGCAGATGCTTTCTTTTCCAATAGATTTTACTTCAACAACCGTTCCGTTGTAATAGCTTAATCCACGTGCTAACGATGGTAAAAATTTCAAATTAATCCTATAATTTTTGCAAATATTTTTTAAGTTTAAAATATCATCATAATTTTTATATTTTTTAAAATAACTTTCTGGTTTTTTAAAAATACTTAAAATTTTTTCAGCGTCATATTTTTTTAAATTATTCTTTATCTCGCTTTCTGGTAATTTGTCTAGTTTATCTATTTCTCTAATAGCTTTTTCTTTATTGTTGATTTTAAATTCATCTAGAATTTCATTCATTAATTTTCTATTATTAAAATAAATATCTCCCTTTATTCCAAGTTTGTAAAAAACTTCCTTAACTAAGACTAAAGTTTCAGCTTCATTTTTTAAATCACTTCCGACGACATCGCAATCACATTGTGTAAATTGCCTAAATCTATTTGAAGAAACTGGTTCATCTCTAAAAACTTCTCCGATTTGATATCTTTTATATGGTAATTTCTTATTTTTTGAAATTCTTTTAAGCTGAAAAGTAAATTCATATCTTAAGGCTAGATTTCTTTTTCCCTTATCCTTAAGTTTGAATATATCGCTTACAGCTTCGTCATTTTCATTCCCAGATTTGACAAATTCTTCACTTTCAATTATTGGAGTTTCTGCTGGTTCAAAACCATAAAGTTGAAATGTTTCTTCTATAATTTTTTTTATTTTACATCTTCTTATAGCATCATCTCCTATAAAGTCCTGAAATCCTTTAATTAATCCCTCTACCATCTTAATTGTTTCTTTTTATTTAGTATTGAGACAATTTCATTTATTAAACTTCTCATGGAACCCCATTTTATATAGGCGGAAGGAGGGAGTTGAACCCTCGTCTGGCGAGCCACAGTCGCCCATTCTGCCGTTAAACTACAACCGCCATAATTTAATTTAAAGAAAGATAATATAAAAAACTTATTGGAGTTAAAAAGATTTGATATTGAATTAGAGTTATAACTATAAAAGTAAAATTCAGTTGTGGGGATAACTCCATATATTTATCATGAAATAACCATTAATAAAGAGTTTTTAAAATTTATGTTAACGTCCTTTCTTCTAATTAGTGGGATAGAATAATTCATTCCTTTAAAGAAAATATCACATTGGCACAAGGTGAATCTTCATTTGGAAGATTATAATAGAGAAGTTTCGGTTTCACTCCTTTTTCTTTTATTAAAAACTCCTTGATATTATTAAGATTTCCTTCTCCTTTCCTCTTAACCGAAACCTCGATAAAAAGATAATTAAAATCTATTCTTTTTATGTTATATGCTTTAGATTTTCTATCAAATAGTTTTGATGCAGATTATAACAAAGTAATTTTAGTTTTTTGAGTAATTTCAGTAGTTAAGAACTTCTTTTAATTTATCACTAATTCATACCCAGAGTTCTTTATTACTTTATCCATGTTTTCTCTGGTTGATTAACTCTATATTTGTAGTATCCAACATTTTCTACTTGCTTATCAAAAGTCCCCATAATCTTCATAGATAAAACTAGGCACTGAATTTTTTAAATTTCTTGTGTCTGTTTATCTTTTCAGGCTCAAATAGGTACCATTTACTTTTCACTTTCAAACTTAAAAAGATTTATAAACCCCTCATTCAATTATTATTTACCGATGAGGTAAATGAAATTTGCGGAGGTCCTTATGGATTTCTATAGTATTGTTGAAAAAGCTCGAAAAACCGGAAAAATTGAGAAAGGGACAAATGAAGTTACTAAAGCTGTTGAAAGAGGTACTGCTAAACTAGTTATTGTCGCTAAAGATGTTGAGCCAAAAGAAATTGTTAAGCATTTAAGTATATTATGCAAAGAAAAAGGAATAAAATATGCTGAAGTTGACAGCAAACAAAAACTTGGTATCAGTGTGGGAATTCCAGTTAAGTGTTCATCTGTAGCAATAATTGACACTGGTGATGCCGAAAAAGATATAAATAGTTTGAAATGAAATTTATAATAACATGAAATTGGAGCTTGAAAATATTCTTGGAGAAAAAGCCAAATGGTTTTTGAGATTTTTTGGGAATTATGAAGATTATAACTTGTATGAAGATAGAGGCATTATAGAAATAAAAAGAAAAGATAACTTTTGGGGGATGGTGATAATAAGTCAAGACAATTATTTTGACTTATGTGACGAATTAAGAAGTTTTGAAAAAGAATATGAGAAGGAAGGATTGTTTATTGTCTTAACAGCAAAATATGAAAGAGAAGGTTTAGCATTTTTTGTATGGGGTGATTTAAACAATGCCCACTAAAAACCCACAACAACAGAAGAAAGAAAAGATTTCGCTTACTGATGAGTATGGGCCGGTACCTGCAGTTGTCGAAGAAATTTTAGGAAGAACTGGATTTAGAGGGGAAATAACTCAAGTAAGGGTGAAAGTTCTTGATGGAAAAAATAAAGGAAGAGCTATAAGAAGAAATGTTAAAGGCCCTGTAAGATTAAATGATGTTTTAATGCTTAGGGAAACCGAAATAGAGGCAAGAAAAATAAGAAGTAAAGTTACAAAAGGGACATATATTTAAAATGAATCTAGAACAAATTACTAAAGGAGATAAAAGAAAATTTTTGAGAGAACTACCAAATAAGAAAGGTAGAGATACACACTATAAGAAGTATTTATTAGGCGCTAGAGAAGAGTTAGATAGGAAAGGTTTTGAAACAGCCATCATTGATTTAAATTGTAACCGGGGTTACGACAAGGATTGTTATCTCTTAATTTTTAAATCTAAGGGAAGAAGAGTAAATGCCAGAATGTAGTTTTTGTAAAAAGCAATATGATGTTCCGAGGGGGCTTACTTTTGTCCTTTCTAGTGGAGAGATTTTGTATTTTTGCAGTTCAAAGTGCAGAAAAAACTACAAACTTGGAAGAACTAGAAATAAAGTACCATGGATTAGAAAAAAGAAAAAATAATCTTTTCTTAAATTTATTTTAGTGAAGTAATTAAAGTATCCTAAATAAAATTAAATATAAGGGTATTATAATCATAATAAAAGAGAAATATTTATAACTATTGTTTTGTAATATTATTAATGGAAGAAAAAGAGGTAAAAAAATTTGTTTTTATTTTTATTATTCTAATAATTGTGTTTGCTTTATCTACTGTTATTTTATTTGGAGCAATAATAAAAGATGCTTTTGTATCTGTAATTAAAGTTGAGCAAAGCACAGATTATGTAATTCCTTATGAGTCTGTTGTTTTTGACGGAAATACATTAAACCTTAAAGTTAAAAGAAATTCTCCTGTTGGAGATTTAACTGGTTTGAAATTCGTTCTTGAAAATGACGAAGGAAATTCTTATATTTATGAAGTGCAAACTACTCTTGGATTTGGAGAGGAAAAATTTTTTAGCATTCCTACTTCTGGGAAAATGAATAAAGTTACTAAAGTAAGTATTTTTCCCATTTTTAGAAATAGTGAGACAAATCGGACTGAACTTGGAAATCCAGTTACTCATAATCTTGATAGAAATCAGCAGGAAGGGAGAAGCAGTACAGAAAGTTCTAGAACAACAAATATTATTCCGAATACATCTGGTGGCGTTCAAGGAAGCGGAACAGGAGTATCCTCTACTATTTCAAATACCCCTACTACTAGCCAAGGAACAACAGGAAGTCAAATTATTTCAGATACTATAAATATAAGTTTAATTCCTTCAAGGACAACTTGTGTTGCTCCTTGCGGAGTTTTTTTTGATGCCAGTGGGACTCAGTCTACAAAAACAGATAGGGAATTTGAAGAATTGTATTATGTTTGGAATTTTGGAGACCCTTCATCTAACTTTATTAATATGCAGAATATTAATGCAAATTCAGCTAAAGGAGCTATTGTAGCGCATGTTTTTAATAATCCTGGCACATATAATATTAATTTAAGTGTAAAAGATTTTGATGGAGAAATAGATACAAAGAATATTTCCATTTTAGTCCAAGACCCAAATATTGTTTTCGCAGGGAAAACTTATTGTGTTTCTTCTTCTGTAGATACAAGTTGTGCTTCAAATTCTCAAAGTCTATTAGATTTTAACCAAAGTATTGATAAATTAAAGAATTCTAATGGGGCTATACGGATTTTATTTAAAAGAGGAGAGGTTTTTAACGCTAATAATGTTAATGCAATTATACAAAACAAACAAGGGCCAATTTATATTGGAGCATATGGTTCCGAAAGTTTACCTATGCCAAGAATTAATAAAACTGGAGGAGATAATACAATTCTTTTTAGAAGTTCCAAGAACGTAATTATTACAGGGATTAATTTTACAGGAGAGTATAATGAAGTTACAGGATTAGGAACAGCTCCTCCTTGGATTATTCAGTCAGAGTCTGGATCAGAACATATTCTTGTTTATAGAAATTCTTTTACTGGTTTTGATTCAGGAGTTGAGATAGGAAGAGCTGGTTTAGGTAGATTTGAGATGGTTATTGATAATTCCTTTTCAAACTGGAATAGTTATTCAGTTGGTTCATTTGGAGCTCTTGGAGGGGGAGCACGAGAATCTGCAATCATTGGAAACAAGATGCGAAGAGGATATAATGTTTTACAAGCACCTGGGAGATGTTCTTTAAGTAATACGATTCCATGTTCTCCTGATCAGGGGGCTATAAGGATTGGAGGGAGTGATAAACTTATAATCTCTGCAAATAATATTTTTAGTAGTTTTGCGGACTGGATTGGAACAGGAAATACAACTCCCCAACCCAATATAAGACTTGGAACAGGAGGAGAGGCAAATAGGTCTATAATCTCTGATAATTTTATAGAAGGAGGTTTTGTTATGGTAGCTCTACATCAGGAAGACCCAAATAATATTGGATTGTATGGGAGATCAATATGGGAAAGAAATACATTTATTACTTTTAATCAAACTTACTCAATTTTTCACATAACTTTGGGAGGATTTACTATTAGAAATAACTTGTTTATTGACAGCAAAAATGGCCCCCCTCTTGCTGGGTTGTCTAAAGAGAGAAGTGTCATAAATATAAATAACTGGCCGACATCACCTGAAAATAAGGAGTTTGTTAATTATATTTATGGGAATACTTTTATATCATTTGAAAATCAGACAGATGGAATTACTAAATTCATTAGTGTTCCAGACAATTCCTTAAAGAGATTTATTATTAAAAACAATCTTTTTTATGCTCCACTAATTCAAATGGATAATGATCCAAGATACCATCCTGCTTTTATCCTTTGGCAATCAACGACTTCTGATCCTAAAATCAATCTTGATAGTGATTATAATGTATTCTTTACTTCTTCACCTAATAAGTTTGCAGAAGTTTTGGGAAGCCAGTATAATTTTAGCCAGTGGAAGGGCCAGTTCTTAAAGGATAGAAATAGCAAGATACAAAATCCTTTAATAATAAATTACAATGAAAATAACTTAAATGCACGTTTAAGTTATTTATCTCCTGCAGTTGATTCGGGAATTATTTTAAGAGGATTATATGAAGATTTTGATGGAAATATTAGACCAAAGGGGAATGGGATTGATATTGGAACATTTGAATCAACATTTTCTGTAGCTTTATCATTATTTTGTGGAGACAATCAGTGCAATGGAGATGAAACATGTTCATCATGTTCTCGAGATTGTGGGGCTTGTCCTAGTGTAGAGAGTTGTGGAAATGGGATTTGTGGTTTTGGAGAAGATGTATTATCATGTCCTCAAGATTGTCCTTCAATCTGTGGAGATAATGTAAAATCAGGAACTGAACAATGTGATGGAAATGCTTTTGGTGGAGCGACATGTCAGTCTTTAGGATTTACTTCTGGAACTTTGTCTTGTTCATCAAGTTGTACTATTTCAACTTCAAATTGCATTTCAGGAGGGGGAGGAAGCGGAACTGGAAATTTAATTCTCCATTATAAATTTGATGACTCTCCAAGTGATGGAGTTTTGGATTCGTCAGGACAGGGGAATAATGGGATATGTAATCAGGGAAATTGTCCTATATTTTTATCAAGTGGAGGAAAGTATGGAGGAGCTTATCAATTTGAAGGTAAAAGAACAACAAATGCAAAATTTGTTCTTGTTGGAAATAAGCTTAATTTATCTGACAAAACATTTACTTTATCAGCATGGGTGTATCCTATCGGATTTCAGGAAAATCCTAATGATAATAACATTTCATCTGTTTTAGGTTCTGAAGAAGATACAATCACTAATAAAGCTTTAATAAGAATTGGAGATGGAACAATAGATAACAGACGTCCACAATTTAGTGTTTCTGATAGAACTGGAGCAGCAAAAAAAGTAACTGCCCGGAACACAACACTTTTAACTAAAAATCAATGGCATCATTTGGCAGGAGTTTATAATGGAAGTCACATAATCCTTTATGTAAATGGAGTAAAAGAAGGGAATCTTACATTTTCTTCTTCACCAGTCGCAGAAGGGGATTTTCTTATTGGCTCAAGAAAAAATGGCACGAGAGTTTTTAACGGAACAATAGATGATGTCAGGATTTATACAAGGGCTTTAAGTGATCAGGAAATACAAAATTTGTACAATAGTGCAGTTTCTTTATCCCCTCTAACTTATAAAGAAAAGGAAAATTTTTTTTTGAATTTAGTTGATAAATTTAAGAAAATGTTTAGATAAATTATAAACTTTTCTATTGTTGTACCTATTTAGTAGTTCTATTTAAGATTAAGCTTATCTCATTAGAATATCCTGTTCATTATCCAATTCATTTAATTTTTTATGAGTTAAATTTTAATTCTATTTTTGAAAAAGTTACTCACTAATTTTTCAATCTGTTCTTTTATTTTTCGGCTTTTCTAGTCAAAAAGAAATAGTTCCTTTGTTACTATAAATAAAAAAAGAAAAAATAATCTTATTTTTTAAATTCCATAATTATCATAATAAATAAGCGATTAATTATTGTGATTTTTAGTATTATAGTTTTTATTTTTACCGACGATAAAATACTTTTTTTACATCGAAAACTTTATAAATAACGGACAATTTTTTAGAGAGCGGAACAGAGAGAAAAGTATAAAAAAATCATTAAAATATACTCTCTTCTTGGCGCTTTTTAATATGTCAGAGGAATATTCAGCAAAATCTATTAAAGTACTTGAAGGATTAGAAGCAGTTAGAAAAAGACCTGCTATGTATATAGGAAGTACAAGTAAAAGTGGACTTCATCATTGTGTTTATGAAGTTTTAGATAATTCTATAGATGAGGTTCAAGCAGGGGAGGCGACTAAAATTGAAGTTTTTATCAATGATGATGGTTCTGTGACAATAGCGGATAATGGAAGAGGAATTCCTGTTGATAAACACGAATCAGGAAAGTCTGCTTTGGAAGTTGTTATGACAAAATTGCACGCAGGTGGAAAATTTGAAAATAAGGCATATAAGATTTCTGGAGGATTACATGGAGTTGGAGTTTCTTGTGTTAATGCACTTTCGATAAAACTAATTGCCAGAGTCATAAGAGATGGAAAGATTTATGAACAAAGTTATAAGATTGGAGTTCCTCAATCTTCTGTAAAAGTTATTGGAAATGCAAAAAACGGCGAAAGGGGGACGATTGTTACTTTTTGGCCTGATTCAGAAATTTTTTCAACAACCGAATTTGACTTTGGTGTAATTGCTAATAGAGCCAAAGAATTAGCTTTTCTTAATCCAAATCTTACAATTATTGTTGAAGATAGGAGAAAGGGAAAAGAAAAAAGAGAAGAGTTCCATTTTGAAGGAGGATTAGTGGAATTTGTAAAATGGATAAATAGGTCTAAAAATGTTATTCACAAACCAATTTATTTTCATAAAGATACGAAAAATGCAATTATTGATGTTGCTATTCAATATGTCGAAGGATATCAGGAGAATATTTTTGGATTTGTTAATACAATAAATACAGTGGAGGGAGGAACACATGTTTCTGGATTTAAGACAGCTTTAACAAGAGTTATAAATGATTATGCAACTAAAAAAGGACTTTTAAAGAAGGAGAAGCTTTCAGGAGATGATGTTCGTGAGGGGCTTACAGCAATTATAAGTATTAAGATTTCAGATCCTCAATTTGAAGGGCAGACAAAAACAAAACTTGGAAATTCAGAAGTTAAAGGAGATGTTGATTCAGCAGTTACTATTGCGCTTGGAGAATATTTTGAGCAAAATCCAGATATTGCAAATAAAATTTCAAATAAAGCAATAAGTGCTGCAAAGGCGAGAGAGGCTGCTAAGAAAGCAAGAGATTTAGTAAGAAGAAAAAATGTTCTTGGTTTTGGTGGTTTGCCTGGAAAATTGGCAGATTGTTCATCTAAAAAAATTGAAAAAACAGAAATCTATATTGTTGAAGGAGATAGTGCTGGAGGGAGTGCTAAAGACGCTCGTGATAAAGAATTTCAAGCAATTTTGCCTTTAAGAGGAAAAATTTTAAATGTTGAAAAAGCCTCTCCTATTAAATCTCTTTCTTCAGAGCAGATTATAAACTTAGTAACTGCTATAGGTACAGGCATAAAAGAAAATTTTGATATAACTAAATTAAGATATAGTAAAGTGATAATTATGACAGATGCAGATGTAGATGGGCAACACATTGCAACTTTACTTTTAACTTTCTTTTTTAGATATACCCCACAATTAATCGAGAATGGAAAAATCTTTATTGCATTAAGTCCATTGTATAGGATAAGGAAAGGACAAAAAATAAAATATGTTTATTCAGATGAAGAACTTGAAAAAGCAAAGAGAGAATTTGGAGACAATGCTGAAGTTCTTCGTTTCAAAGGGTTAGGAGAAATGGATTCTGAACAACTTTGGGAGACTACAATGAATCCAAAGACAAGAATTTTAAAAAAAGTAACTATTGAAGATGCTGTTAAAGCAGATGAAATTTTTACAATGTTGATGGGGGATGTTGTCGGGCCGAGAAGAAAATTCATAGAAACTAATGCAAAAATTGCTGAGATTGATATTTAAATAAATTTCACAGAGTTTTTAAAATGACACAGAAAAAAAATAAGAGAGAAGATTCAGAAGATTTCGAGGAGATTGAAGAAGATGTTTCTGGAGAAGAGAGTAATAATGGGACTGAAATAGAAACACTTGAAAAAATTGATATTAATCTTAAAGATTTGGGGGAAGATAGAACAATTAATGCTGAGATTTCAAGTGAGATGCAGAAATCTTATATTGATTATGCGATGTCTGTTATTGTTTCCAGAGCATTGCCTTCTGTTGAAGATGGATTGAAACCTGTTCATAGGAGAATTTTATTTGCAATGAAGCAGATGGGACTTGATAAAGGGCCCACAAAAAAATCAGCAAGAATTGTTGGAGATACGATGGGTAAATTTCATCCTCATGGGGATGCTGCTATTTATGACGCTCTTGTTAGAATGGCTCAGGAATTCTCTCTTCGATATCCTTTAATTAAAGGGCAGGGAAATTTTGGAAGTTTGGATGGAGATAATGCCGCTGCATCACGTTATACAGAAGCTAAATTAAGTCCGATTTCTATAGAATTATTAGATGATTTGGAAAAAGAAACAGTCCCATTTATTTCTAATTTTGATAATTCTTTAAAAGAACCAGTTGTTCTTCCAGGAAAACTTCCGAATCTTTTGATAAATGGTTCAAGTGGAATTGCCGTTGGAATGACTACTAATATCCCCCCACATAATCTTAGTGAAGTTTGTGATGCAATTATTGCTTTAGTTGATAATCCATCGATAAGCATTGATGAACTTTTGGAATGTCTTAAAGGTCCTGACTTTCCGACAGGCGGGGTAATTGATTCTTCTGGATTAAAGGAAATGTATCAAATAGGTAAGGGAGGATTTATTTTAAGAGGAAACATAAAAACAGAATCTACAAATAACAGAGAATTAGTTGTTATTACAGAAATCCCATATCAAGTAAATAAATCAGAACTTGTTAAACAAATAGCTTTTCTAATACAAGATAAAAAGCTTAATGATGTTACAGATATAAGGGATGAATCTTCAAAGGGTAATGTGAGAATTGTAGTTGAATTAAAGAAAGGAATTGATACAAAATTTACTATAAACAGACTTTATAAAAGCACAAATTTACAAATGAGATTTAATGCTGTTTTTGTTGCTCTTGATAATGGTATTCCAAGAACGATGAATTTAAAGCAGATTTTAGAAGCGTATATTAATTATAGGAGGAAAGTTATAAGAAAAAGAACAGAATTTGATTTGAAAAAAACAGAGGATAGACTCCATATTGTTGAAGGGTTGATTATTGCTCAAAAGAATATTGATAAAGTTATAGAACTTATAAAAAAATCAAAATCAACTTTAGAGGCTTCTGAAGGATTGCAAAAGAAATTTAGTCTTTCAAAAAAACAAGCAGAAGCAATTTTAGAAATTACATTAAAACAACTTACTGCTTTGGAAAGGGAGAAACTTGAGAAAGAATGGAAGGATTTGAAAGAACTTATTATTAATCTAAAGAAGATTTTGGGTGATGAGAAAGAAATTTTCAAACTAATTAAATCTGATTTGCAGGAATTAAAGAAGAAATATGGAGATGAAAGAAAAACAAAGATAATTAAAAGTGTTAAAGATATTGAGGAGAAGGATTTAGTTTTGAAGCAAGAAGTTATTATTACAATTACTGAAAAGGGCTATGCAAAAAGAATGCCTATTAAGACTTATCATGAACAGAAGCGAGGTGGAAAGGGAGTAATTGGTGCTGGGTTAAGTACAGATGATTTTGTAAGACAAATCTTTTCATGTAGTACTCATGATTATCTATTAATGTTTACAGAACGTGGAAGGCTTTTTTGGTTAAAAGCTTATAAAATTCCTGAGATGCAACGTCAAGGAAAAGGGCAGGCACTTGTTAATCTTCTTAATATAAAAGATGATAATATTTCAAGTGTTATGCCTGTAAAAGAATTTAGCGATTATTTATTCATGGTTACAAAGAAAGGTATGGTTAAAAAAATAAAGCTAGACTTATTTTCAAAACCGAGAAATGTTGGAGTAAGAATAATTAATCTTCCTTTAGATAATTCAGATAGGGTTGTTGATGTCAGAAAAATAAAAGAAAGACAGGAAGTTATGCTTATGACTGCTAAAGGACAGGCAATAAGGTTTAGTAGTGATGAAGTGAGGAATATGGGAAGGGCATCTTACGGAGTTGCAGGAATTAAACTTGAAAGAGATGATTTTGTTGTAAGTCTTGAAATTGTTCCTATCGGTAAATCAAAAGCGACAATTTTAACAATTACTGAAAAAGGATATGGTAAAAGGAGTGAAATAGAAGAATATAGGAAGACAGGGAGAGCAGGAAAAGGAGTGATAAATATAAAGATAAGTGGGAAAAATGGAAGTGTTGTGAGAACAATTGAAGTTGATGATTCTGATAGTATCGTTGTTACAACAAAAAAAGGAATGGTTATTAAAACAAAAGTAAAACATATACGTGTTATGGGAAGGGCAACACAGGGAGTAAGAATAATAAATTTAAAACAAGGAGATAGTGTTGTTGATGTTACTAAGCTTGTTGAAGACGATACACATATTATCAATTAGGTTTCAGTAGGTGGTTAAGAATGTTTTTTTAATTAAACTTTTTTTTAATTGTTAGTTTATTTTTAAGATATTTCTCTCCGAGACAATAATATGCATAGGCAAAAATTATTCCAGATATAATATCAATACTATAATGCCCTCTTGAAACGAATAAGGTAATTATAATTAAAAAACATAATCCTAAAATTAATGCCTTATATTTTCCGCCACTTAACAAAAAAGCTAAAAAACTTGTTCCAGCATGTCCTGAAGGATAAACTCCGAACCGAAAAATATTCGATTCAGGCGGGACAAGAAAATAATTCCCATTATAAAACATAGAGGGATTACCGAATGGAGTTAAAATCATAAATATTCCTCTAAAAAACATAAATATTCCAAATAATGATAAAAAATAAGGAATTCTTTCAGTTTTTTTTACGAATGCGTAGAATGAAAAAATAAGGATAATAATTATATTTATAATATGGTAAGCCCAAGGAATGGATACATGTGGCAAAATAGTGAAGATTAAATCATTAAGCAAGGGAGCTTTATTAAAATATTTGTTAATGAGAAAACTTGAAATTTGATTTATTATTATACCAGAAAGTAATATGATTAATCCAATATAGAAGAGTTCACTTTTTAATAATATTGAAATTTTTTTGAGAATAAACTTCAGTTTTTTTTTCATTTTAACATAATTTATAAATTTTTTTTAGTTTTTAAATTTTAAGTTTTATGATTAATTTTAAATATCTTTATAGATTAATGGTAAATATTATATATTAACATGAGAATTTTATATGGAGTTTCTGGTGTGGGAATGGGACATGCTTTTCATTCAACTGAAGTGACTAAATTTTTAGAGAAAAATGGACATAAAGTTTTAATTTTTACATATGGAGATGCATATAAAATTTTAAAAGAAGAATTTAATGTTTATAAAATAGAAGGATTGCATTTAGACTTTTATAATGGTTCATTAAGGTACTCTAGCACAATTTATAAAAGTTTAAAATCTATTTTTATAAACATTTATAATTTTCGTAAAATAAAAAAAACTATTTCTGATTTTAAACCAGAATTATGTATTACAGATATGGAATTTTTTGTTTCAGTTATATCTACCCTTTATAACATTCCCACAATTTCTTTAAGCAATCAAACTCGGTTTACCAACTTAAAATTGGATATTCCTAAAAAATATTGGAAAGATTATATTTTAACAAAATTAGCCGTAAATTTTACTATGTTTAACAAAGATTATTGTATAGCTCTTAGTTTTAGTAAATTCCCTAAAATTAAAAAAAATACTTTTATTTCCCCACCAATAATAAGAAAAGAAATAAGAAATTTAAAACCAACAATTCAAAATAAGATTGTTGTTTATCTTTCAAGAGATAATCAGAAAGTTTTAAAGATTCTGAAACACATAAATGAGAGATTTATCGTTTATGGTTATAATGTAAATAAAAAAGAGGAAAATTTAGAGTTTAGAACAAAAGAAAGCTTTGCTAAAGAATTTGGCTCTTGCAAGGCAATAATCTCCACTTCAGGATTTACTTCTGTCAGTGAAGCATTATATTTAAAAAAACCGCATTTAGCAATCCCGCTTAAAGGACAGTTTGAACAGATTTTTAATGCATTAATGTTAAAGAAACGAGGCTATGGGGAATATTGCGAGAAAGTTACAAAGGAAAATATTGAACATTTCATAAATAATTTAGACTTTTACAGAAAAAATCTTGAAAAGTATAAAACAGAGCCAAATAAAATATTTTTAATTGTTAATAAAGTAATAATGAATATAAATAAAAATAGAATTACTTAATTAATTCAGATAATTTCTATTGAAATTTTAGCGATAAAAATTTGAATTTAATTTATCTCAATTTATTGGCTAAAGAAGAATAAATAATAAATTTTTTAAATAAAAAATTTTAAAAATCATTATTGAGAGTTTATAAATTTTTATGGTATGGAAAAAGGATATTTGTTCTTAGAAAGCTTTAAAAATAAAACAAATTATAATTAAATAATTAAATTGAGGTGTCTTTATGAAAAAAAGCTTTGAGTATCAAGATGACGATTTTGATGACGATTTTGATGACGACTCAGATGATAATGAAAGTGACGATGAACCTGAAGACGAAGAATATTAGTTTTTTTTAAAAGTTAATTTATTCAATTTTCTTATTTTTATTTTTTTAATTTATAATATTACTTTATTTTCTTTCAGCGATTCATAAGCGAGAATATACATTCCTGCATTCCATCCTTGGTTTCCGTTAGAACCTGAAGAGGAGTTTCCAACTTTTCCTGTTTTTCCATGAAGCCATTCATTAAATTCGGGTTTTTTTAGATTTGCTTTAGTTAATCTTTTAAATTGTCTTTCAGCTTCTTTTAGTTTTTTTAGTTTTATCAGTGCGAGTATATAAAATCCCCCAATGAAAGTCCATATGCCTCCATTTAAATAATGATATGGTTTTCCGGCATCTGAATCAAGAAAGTAATCGTGCCACTCCTTGGTGCCTTTTTTTATTGGAGGAAAAATTGCTTTTATTGGATATGGTTCTTCAATTTTTTTCTTTTTTATGTAACTTAAAATCTTTTCAGCTTGGTGCTTGTTTGCAAGTCCAAACACAATAGCAAGAAGATTTCCGAGGCTGTCAAACCATTCCCCTTTTTCTTGGTATTTGTTGTGGTTTTTCCATCTCCAAGGAAGGTAAAATCCTTTTTTATTGTCCCATAATCTATTTTCATAATTTTTATTTACATAATACTTTAATTTTTCTGCTTTGAAATTTTGGCCAGAAAGTTTTAAAACAAAATAGTAAAGAGCTTGAGTGTTAATTGTGTGTCCATATTTGTGGGGGAAGGCATCTTGCCAGTCAGTTGTTGGCAATTGTTCAATCATTGAATCTTCTCCAATATCTAAGTAGGATAACCAATTAATAGCTTTTTTTATTTTAACTTTTTCTTTGTTAAATAGAGTGTTATCATTATATCTTTTCTTGTAAATGTAATGTCCTATTATATACCATAAAGTTGAATCTATAGATTTGTAATCTGTGTGATGTTTTCGTTTTGAGAAATTGTCTACTGCGTTTGGGATTTGTCCTTTATTGCTTTGTGCTTTTCCTAAGGTGATTAAAGAGGCTTCAAATGTTTTTTTGAATTTGTCACCAAGAAG
Organism: Candidatus Pacearchaeota archaeon; assembly: GCA_038869895.1. GTDB lineage: Archaea > Nanobdellota > Nanobdellia > Pacearchaeales > GW2011-AR1 > JACPLR01. The sequence goes on along the minus strand of JAWCQE010000003.1, from coordinate 25,100 downwards.
AGAAGCTCCCAAAGAGATTATTATGGCATCTCTGGCAAAAACCATATCATATCCTGGATAAGCTGCAAAGAACCCATATGGTGTTGAACATAATTCAATAACTTTGATAGCTTTATTATAAGCCTCTTTTCTTATGTCCATTATTATCTAGATATAAGAAAGTATAAAAGGTTATCTCTTTAAAAGTTTGGTTTTTATTACTTCCCTTAGATAAATGTAACATGGATATTTACTATAGAACCTTAAAGGAAATTAGGCTTTTAATCCAAAATCAAAAAGATAGGATTCAGGAAGAGAATTGCTTATTAATCAAACACAACTTTTAGAAATTAAACTAGAAACAATAAATGCAAATGTTCAGTATCTCCACTTATTAAGAATAGATTATAATAGTGGATTCTTATTAGGAACAACTCCGCAATTAAAATGAAAGAAAGTGGTTTGATTGTTAAGAGAATTTTTTATTATTGAAACTCTAAAAAAAAGAAGAACTATTCGTAGAATGTATGATTTTTTAAGGAGTAATCCAAGAATTTAGTTATTCCTTTTCCTTCTTTAGAAAGAAATAAAGAAAGAATTATGATGAGAGTCTCTGCTTTTTGTTCAGAGAGAATATAACCGCGGGTATGATGAAAGCTTGTCATGTTCTGTTGTGCCAGTATCTTTTAAAATTCATAATTTTAGGATAACCAGTAAAACTTGCTTAATCTCATATGTTAATCTAATCTCTAAGGTATTCCTTAATTTATGATATTTTTGAATAGCTTTATATAATTTAGTTTCTTATTGACATAAAGAGGAATAATAATTAAAGATGATTAATATTAAATTGAAAAACAATTTAACACATGGTGAGTTTATCTAAGATTACATATAGGGGTAGGGCTTTATATTTAGCTTATGACCAAGGACTTGAACATGGTCCAGAGAGTGATTTTAATGATAAAAATGTTGATCCTTTATACATTTTGGATATTGCAAAAAAGGCAAAGTTTAATGGAGTTGTGTTTCATTTAGGAATTGCTGAGAAGTATAATAAAGAAATTCGTAAGTTGAGAGTTCCTTTGATTTTGAAATTAAATGGCAAGACTAAACTTGTTAAAGGAGAACCAAAAAGCGCGATGATTGCTTCTGTGGAAGATGCTATTCGTTTAAAGGCTTCAGCTGTTGGTTTTACTATTTATATAGGGAGTAAGTTTGAGGAAGAAATTATTGAAGATTTTGTTCAAGTTCGTAGGATGGCTCATGCAAGGGGATTGCCTGTAATTGCATGGGTTTATCCACGGGGAGGAAAAGTAAGAAATGATGTTTCTCGAGAGAATATGGTTTATGCCGCTCGAACAGGACTTGAAGTAGGAGCAGATATTGTAAAAATAAAGTATGGCGGGGTTCCAGAAGATTTAAATTGGGCTGTAAAAGCAGCTGGACGTTGTAAAGTAGTAATTGCTGGGGGGGTTAAGAAGCTAGAGAGGGATTTTCTAAAAAACACTAGAGACATAATTAAATCAGGAGCAATTGGGTTAGCTGTCGGGAGAAATGTTTGGCAATCAAAAAATCCTATTGGACTTTCAAAAAAATTACACAAGATAATTTTTGATTAAATTTATTAATAAAAACTATATCTTTTACAATTATATTTTTCCTTTGAATATAATAAAATAAACACAAAAATTAAAAGCTTTTAATTTCTTTTTTAATAATGGGGATTAAATTCGGGCCAGCTGGACTAGGAAGTGTTAAAGAGGCTCCACTAAATATGAAAAGATTTAGTGAACTTGGGATAAGAGCTTGTGAAATAGCGTTTACCTATGGCCCTTATATTAAAGAAGAAGAAACAAGTGAGATAAAAAAAACTGCAGAAAAATATAATATCCAACTTAGTATACATGCTCCATATTGGATAAATCTTAATTCAGAGGATGTTAGGAAACTTAATATGAGTAAAAAAAGGATTTTAAGTTCATGCAAAATTGGAGAACTTCTTGGAGCTAAATATGTTGTTTTTCATCCAGGCTATTATGGCAAAAAATCAAAAGATGAAAGCTTTGAAAACATAAAAAATTCTGTTATAGAAATTATGAAAGATTTAAGAGAAAAAAAATGGAAAATAAAATTAGCTGCTGAAACAATGGGTAAAGTGAACGTTTTTGGAAGTATCCAAGATATTAAAAATCTTGTTAAAGAAACTGGTTGTGAATTTTGCCTTGATTTTGCTCATTTAGTCGCAAGAAGCAATGGCAAAATGGAATATAGGGAAATGGTTGAAGAATTTAGTGAATTCCCAGTGTGGAGGTGTCATTTTTCAGGGATTGTCTATGGAGAAAAAGGAGAGAAACACCACATTAAAACCCCAGCTGGAGAATTAAAAAGCCTCCTAAAATTACTAAAACCAATTTCTAAAAATAAAGAAATTACAATAATAAATGAATCTCCTTATCCTTTAGATGATTCTATATCTGCTTTAAAAATTTTAGAATCTTTATAAAAATAATAAAAATTAATTAAAAAATTGACTCTATGAAATCTTATAATAAAGTAAATATTAAAAATTTTAGATTAAATGTCTTTTTTCAAATCAGCAAGAAGTTTAGAATTTATAATTGGCTTTGCGTTTTTTATCCTTTCTTTTACTTCTTTCTTTTCTTTAATTGATTTTTTTAGCCTTTCAAATGGAACTATGTCAATAATATAATTTCCTCTTTCTAAGTGTTTGTGTATATTTGTGCTGATAGCAAGAAGTTCAACTTTTTTTTCATCATCTTTTATTAAACATAATCCTAAAATGTATTCAAGGATTGGTGCTAGAATTAATGTAGAATCTTTCTTTATATTTCTTGGCGGATTAATAATACTTGCTTTTATATAGGCTCCTAATAGACTTCTTGGAAGTAAAATTCCGGCACTATTTCCAAATGGAATTGCACGACGATAAAATACCTTTTGATTAATATTTTTAATTTTTTCATCCATGTTATAACAATATTATAACCCTTTTTATAAATCTTTCCTTTTATTAATTTTTGTTACCACTTAATCATATTATATTTTTGTTGTCACCAAAAAGTTTATAAAGTGCTAAAAACTGGATTTTGTATGATGTTAAAACCTAAATTTAACCAAGTGAAAATGAAAGCAAAACCATTAACTGGTTTATTGCTAGCAGTATTCACTGTTGCTCTATTTGCAAGCATTACAAGTGCAGCAGGTCTTAACTTGTCAAATGTCTTTGTAGAAGTTGACGGCCTTCCAGCAGAAGCTGGAAATGTTGCACTAGTTGGCGGGGATATGGTTCCAATTCAAGTGGAATTCATGGCTAACCAAAATGCAAGAGATGTTGAGATAAGTGCTTGGATACAAGGCTTTAGAAGTGAGACAAGAGTTGATAAACCATTTGCAGACCTTATTTCTGGAAGCAAATATGTATCAAGAATGTCTTTGAAAGTTCCATTAACCTTCAAGGAAGATGGAGCAACTGAAAGAGATTTAGTTCTTGTAATAAGGATTGAATCTGATGAAGGGAGTTTTGAAATTGAGAGAAGTCTAAATGCTCAAAGACAATCTCGTAACATTGGCGTGCTTTTAGTTGAGTTTGATGGAATAGCAAGGCCTGATTCAACACTGCCAGTTTCAGTTGTTCTGAAAAATTTCGGAAGGCATGAAGAAGAAAATGTCTTTGTTACTATAAGTATACCACAATTAGGTATTTCAAAGACTGCTTTCTTTGAAGACTTGTTTCCAATAGATGTCTGTGATGATGATGGAGATTGTGACAGATCTGATTCAAGAGAAAGAAGAATCTTTCTGTCAATACCAAATGGTGTTACTCCAGGAGTCTATGAGGTAAGAGTAAAGGCTGTAAGTGATGACACTGAAACTGTCGTTGTTAAACCTTTGAACATTGTTGGAACACCTATAGAAGGAAGAGTATTGGCAAATCCATTAGGGAAGACTTTCGCTTTAGGCGAAACTGCTACTTATGAAATGGTTTTAGTTAATACAGGGAACAAGATTGCAGTATACAACATTGTACCTCAGACTAACGACGCTTTAAGCATTGAATTAAGTGACACTCTTACTACTGTGCCTGCTGGTTCAAGTAAGACAATTCTTGTAAAAGTAAGAGCTAATAGGGAAGGAACACATAACTTCAGCGTTAGTGCTGTAAGTGAAGGGTTCGCTCAAACAGCTACTTATGCAGCAACAGTTCAAGGAAAATCAATAACTTCATCTACAATAAGTGGTGGCAATAACATGATTGTTTTAACAGTCGTTCTTGCTGTTATTTTTGTAGTTTTATTGATAATCTTGATAGTATTGCTAACAAAAAAACCGGAAAAATCTGAAGAATTTGGAGAAAGCTATTACTAACTTAGTTTTTATTTTTTTATTTTTACTTTTATTTGCTTTCTCCTTTTTCTTTTTTATTAATAATATTATTAGGTTAGATTTTTACTATCTATACATTCAAATAGTAATCCTTATACTTTTTTCTTACTTAACCCATTATTAAGTTAAATCTCTTGTTTAACTTCTTCCTTAAATTCTTTAGGAACATCTTCTTTTTCTTTAAGGTTTAAACTTAAAATTTTTGATATTCCGTTATTCATACTTACTCCATAAATTGTCGATGCTCCAGATATTATCGAATCGTTGTGAGAAATCATTAAATACTGCCCTGATTGAATATATTTTTTCAGTAATTCTGCGAGAAGTTCTGAATTTCTTTTGTCAAGAGCGGCATCTATTTCATCAAGTACATAGAAGGAGTATGGTTTATATTCTTGGATTGCAAAAATTAGCGAAAGAGCAATAAGGGTTTGTTCCCCCCCACTTAAAGAAGTAACATCAAAATACTTCCCTTTGGCAACTTTAATTGTTATGTTTATCCCGCCGTCGAATATATTTTCATTGTTTTCAAGTTCTAAAAAAGCCTTTCCCTTTACACTTAATTGGCTAAAATTTCTTGTAAAAAGTTCATTTATTGCATTGAAAGTTTTCATAAAGGTCTTTCTTTTTTTCTTGTCGATTTCCTCTATTATAGATATTATTTCATTCCTTTCACTTTCAAGATTTTTTACTTTTTCAGAAATTTTGTCATATTCCTCTTTTATTGTGTTATAAGTTTCAAGAGCCCTGAGATTAACATTTCCTATTCCCATTATACTTTGTTCAGATTTCTTAAGTTTTTCCTCCAAAAAGTCCATACTACCACTTATAATTTCAATTCCACTAAATTCGTTTAATTCAAAATCAAGAGATTCTATTTCAGCCGCTATTTTTGCCAAATTTATCTTATGTTCATTTATTGAATCATTAAATCTTGAGGCAATATTTTGCTTTTCAACATATTGTATATTTTTTTGTTTTATAATTTCCTGAATTTTAGTTCTTTCATCATATAATTTTTTGAATTTTAAATTAAGTTCTTCTAATGATTTTTGTTTTTTATTTAGGATATCTTTATTCTTTTTCAGTTCACTTTTAAGCCTAATAATCTCAGAATTTATTTGACTTTGGTCTTTTATTATAGATTTTATTACATTTTCAATACTCTCAAATTCTCTTTCCTTGAATAATATTGTAGTGTTAAGGTTTTCATCAGTCCTTGAAGAAAGTTCTTGTAGTTCAAAGAATAGTCTACTATATTTTTCTTCGATTATACTTTTTTCTTGAATTTTTTTATCCAAGTTTTGCATAGATATTTCAAGGCGCAATATCTCCTCCTCAATCTCCTTTTCTTCACTAATAAGATTATTCATCAAGGACTTTTTTTCTTCAATTAAATTAAGTTTTGAAAGTTCTGACTGCTTAATTGAAATCTCATCATTTATTTTATTTTTTTCAGACTCAAATTTTTTAAGTTCATTTTTTAAATTTAATATATTTTCATTAATTTCATAAATTGACTTTTTATTCCTCTCTATATTAAAATCGGCTTCATTTAAGACATTTTTTCTGTGGTTGTCTGATAATTTAACTTGGCATAATGGACACTTATCTGAACTTGGAAGTTTTTCCTTTATTTTTTTATTTCTTTCAATTTCAGCCTCACAGACAGAAAGAGATTTTTCGAATAATAATTTTCTTGAGTTAATTTCATCAGTCTCATTTATTTTCTTTTCATACTCTTTTTTTAAATATAATATATTTTTTTCACATTCTTCTATGGTGTGGGTACTTAGTTCACTGGAAATATTTTGAATATAATTATAAAGGGCTTTTGATTCCGATTTTATTTTTAACAAAGAAGATTCCTTATCCCTAATCTTGTCCTTTATGTTTATTATATTTGCCTGCAATGAGGCAAGTTGTTCTTTTTCATCTTTTACTTTTTCAAGTTCTTTCTTTTTAATCTTTATTTCTTCTTGCTTCTTTGAAATTTTTGGTGATTCTTTTTTAAGTTCATTGAGTTCATCTTCCAAATTAGCGAGATTGCTTTCGAGTTCATCTTTTCTTATTTCATTATCTGAAAATTTTTTTTCAAAATTTTCTTTTCTTGCTTCATCTGCAGCAATTTTTGATTTTAATTCTGTAACTTCTTCATTTAATGATTCTCTTTCTAATCCAGTCGTCTTTTGTATGAACCTATTTATTTCATTTATTTTATTTTCAAATTCAACGATTTCGCCACTTATTTTTTCAATTTCCTCTTTTATTTTTGATTTGAATTTTTGGTTTTTTTCTACTTCTTTATTTATTGACTCAAGAAATTTTTTTTTCTCTTCAATTTTTTTGCTGATAATTGACGCTTTGCACTGCTTTATCGTTTTCTCAAGTTCTTTAAATTTTAAGGCTTGTTTTCTTTCTTCATCAAGGTTTTTAAGGTATGAAGTTCTCTCTCTTAAAATTGCCGAAACTTCCTTTAATTTTTCCTCTGTTTTTTCTATTTCTTTAAGTGATTTCTGCTTTCTTGATTCATAAATTGATATCCCTGCTATTTCTTCTATAATTTCACGTCTTTCTTCCGAGTGCATCTTAATAAACCTTGCTATCTCTCCTTGAAGAACGAGATTAAATCCATTAGGATCAATGCCTCCTTGGGCAAGAATTTCAAGGACTTCCTGGCGCGTTTTTGTTTCATTATTTATTTTATAAATACTCTGTCCATTTCTTCTTACAATTCTTTTTATTACAAGTTCATCAAAATTTACATTGAATAATCTGTTTGAATTGTCAAATATTAATTCAACACTTGCTTCATGCGCCGGTTTTTTATCTTTTGAACCCTGAAAAATTAAATTTGATGATTTTGACGCCCTTAAACTTTTTGAACTTAATCTTCCAAGGACAAAACATAATGCGTCAGAAATATTTGATTTCCCACTTCCATTTGGGCCTATAATAACGTTTATTGTTTTATCAAAAGGAATTTCAGTTTTGTTTGCAAAGCTTTTAAATCCATGCAGAACCATCTTTTTTATATAAGTCATAAATATCTTAAGATAAATAGTTTTTTAAAGGTTAATATTGGGCATTAATTTTTGTTATGAAAAAGAATTTGAGGTGAAAAATAGATAACACCTAAAAATATTAATATTAGATAAATTTTATAATCAAGAGATTTATTAAATATGTTCAGGAAGAAATCTGAAAAAAAGAGTGAAAATGCTAGTTTTAATGCCATGATTTATGGACATAATGAATGGAAATGGTATTGGGGAATGACAAATCTTAATGTTCCGATAAAAATTTCATATATTGATGATAGAAAGAATAAATATTTTCTTTACGAAAAAATAAATGGAGTTTTTTCAATGTCAAGGATTGAAAATTTTGCCATTGTAGAAGATTTATCTTTAATAGAATATGTAATTATTATGGACAGAATATATAAATATGGGCATATAACCGCCCCAGCATTTATTTTTTTAAGAGATGAAAGATTTTTTGTTCATGAGAATATATCTATAGAAAAAAATCGAAAAATAATTTTAGAATTAATCGTGGATTCGAAAGAATTCTTTAATAATGGATTTTTAAATATAATATTTGATAGGATTTTATCTGAATCAAGGAAATAGACTAAATAATTTCCTCTGTGCTTTTGATGATTTTAATATTTTTATTGTATCCCATGATTCTCTAAAGATTCCTTTATCTTTAAACTTGTTATAATTCTCATGAATAAATTTTTTTGTTTGTGGGTCGGCTGAATATCCAGAACCAAATTCAATTTTGTATTTTTCTTTTATTTTTTTTATCTCAGAATCTCTGAGGACTTTTGCTATTATGCTTGCAGCTGAAACTACAACATAGTTAGCATCTGCTTTATGTTCGCAGGTAATGTGTATGTTTGATTTTGCAATAATAAATTTTTCAAGATATTCCTGCCATGATTTAATATTTACTGATGGACAATCTATGATTACTTTTATGTCAGTCAAAAACTTCATTGATTTATTTATTTTGTTTATTATTATAGCTGATGCTAAAGCTTCTCTTTCATTTAGATTTAGTTTATCTCCTGTTTTGTTATCTATCTCATCAACTGAAATAATGATTGTCTCAACTGATTTGGAAAGTTTTTTGATTTCATTTGCAAGTTGTTCCCTCTTTTTGGGAGACAATTCCTTTGAATCCTTTATTCCAAGTTTTATAAATTCTTTTTCAATTTCTTTTTCAATTAAGACTCCTGCAATAACCATTGGACCTATTACAGGCCCTCTGCCTGCATCGTCAATTCCCAAGATGAGCATAGATAAAATAAATAATGATAGTATAAATAGTTAGTGTTTACTATGTAAATTGCTTGTACCATAATTTTTTTAAAAATTCTTGAAAATTGATAGATTAATTTAAATTAATATAATCAATTATGTAAACTAATCTCTATTATTATAAGAGACTCCCTATAAAAAAACAAAAGCTTTATAAGAACGATTTACATGTTATTACATCTACTATAAATTGAAAGGAGGTGACACATATGGAAAAAAATGCTTTAGATTGGATTGCAGGCATTCTTGTAATTATAGGTGCTTTAAACTGGGGGCTTATAGCCATAAATTCTAATTGGGATGTTGTATCTTTAATTGTTGGGCAGATGTCTGAAATAATTGCAAGAATAATATATGGATTAATTGGACTTGCAGGACTTTATGCAATATATATGATGGTTAAAAAATAATTATTAATTACTTAATTTCTTTTTTATTTATTTTTTAATATTTTAAAATACTGGTTTTTTAGACATATTTTTTAAACCCTTATTTCTAAATATATTATGGTATTTTATATAATTGGTTTAGGCCTTAATGTTAGGGGGATAAGTCTCCATGGGAAGAAGGTATTGAAAAATGTTAAAAAAATATATTTAGAAAAGTATACAATTGATTTGCCTTATACAAAGAAAGATTTGGAAAAAGAACTTAAAATTAAAATTGTTGAATCAAGCAGGGAATTTATAGAATCAGAAAAAATTGTTGAGATTGCAAAAAAAGAAGACATTGTTCTATTAGTATATGGCAGTCCTTTATCTGCGACAACACATATTTCATTAATTAATTTATGTAGGGATAAGAAAGTAAAATACAAAATTTTATATGCAGGAAGTATTTTTGATGCTGTTGCTGAATCTGGTTTGTCATTGTACAAATTTGGGAAGACTACAAATCTTCCAAAATGGCAGAAAAATTTTGAGCCAAAGAGCTTTATTGAAATAATTAAAAAAAATATAGAAATAAATGCGCATACTCTTTTATTAATTGACATTGGCTTAGAGTTCAAAGACGCAAAAAAACAATTAAAGGAAGCAGGTTTAAATGAAAGAGTGATATTGTGTACTAAATTAGGGATTAAAAGTAAATTTTATTATGATTATCTAGATAAAATTAATCAAGAAGAAGTTAAACTTCCATATTGTATAATCATTCCAGCAAAACTGGAAAATTATGAAGAGGAAAGTTTAATGAGGGCATGTAAGTAGCACAATAATTCTTAAATTCTTTCAAGAATAAAATTATTTATGAAAACCATGCCTTTTTTAAGCAGAAGATTTATTTCTGAAACCCATATATTTCTTTGTAAGAAAGAAAATGGAATTTATTGGCCGGATTATGTTGGAAGAAGTTGTATGGATTCATGGATAATTGAAAACTGCAAAGAAGTAGAAATGACAATAAATGGAATTGTGGGGGTTATTAATATAGACAAAGCAAGATATGTTCTTGAGTTGAGATATATAAATTTTAGGCATCATGAAGGAAAGGATTGGATTGAAGAGGGAAAAAAAGGACATCACCTTTATTTTGATGAAGTATTAAAAATCTATTTTAAAAGAAAAAGGATTTTTCCTGAAAAATTGAGTAAAATTTTAAGAGAGAACAGATTTAGAGAAGTAGATTAACTTGAATTAAAGTTGAGTAATAAGATTAATAAACATATTTTTCTGTTTTTTAATATGAAAGAAGAAGAAATACTCCTATTTTGGAAAACAAATAAAATATATGAGAAATCAGTGAAAAAAAATTCTAGGGGCAAAGCGTTTTATTTTATGGATGGGCCACCATATGCAACAGGACATATACATATGGGAACTGCATTAAATAAAATTTTAAAAGACATTGCAATGCGTTCTCAAAGATTACAAGGAAAAAATGTATTTGATCGTCCTGGATACGATACCCATGGATTACCTATAGAATTTCAGGTTGAAAAAGAAATAGGTTCAAAAAGTAAAAAAGATATCGAGAAATATGGAGTTAAAAAATTTATTTCAAAATGCAGAGAATATGCAACAAAATATATTGATGTTATGAATAATGAATTCATAAATTTAGGAGTATGGATGGATTGGGAAAATCCATACTTGACTTTAACAAATGAATATATTGAAACAATATGGGATTCTTTTAAGATAGCAGATAAAAAAAATCTTCTTTACTTAGGTAAATATCCTGTCCATATATGTCCAAGATGTGAAACAGCTGTTGCATATAATGAAATCGAATATATGAAACAGGAGGATAACTCAATCTTTGTAAAGTTTCCTGTAAAAAATGAAAAGAATAAATTTCTTGTAATATGGACAACAACTCCGTGGACTCTACCAGGAAATACAGGAATTATGGTTAATCCATCATTTTATTATCAAGAGATAGAAATTAAAAACAAGGAAATATGGATTATTGCGAAAGAGCTTGTTAAAAGTTTAATGAATGAAATTGGTGAAGGATATAAAATAAGAAGAACATTCAAAGGAAAGGAATTAAGAGGATTAAACTATGAAAATCCTCTTAAAAAATATCTTAATGTAAATATTAAAAATGGGTATAAAGTGGTTTTATCGTCAAGGTATGTAACAACAGAAGATGGAACTGGATTAGTTCATTGCGCTCCGGGACATGGAAAAGAAGATTATGAAGTTGGAAAAGAAAACAATCTTGACATTTTATCTCCTGTTGAAATAAATGGTGAATTGACAAATGAAGCTGGAAAATATGCTGGAAAAAAGGTGATGATTGTAAATGAAGAGATAATAGAAGACTTAAAGAGAGACGGATTTTTAGTTTCAACTAAAAAGTATTTACACGACTATCCATTATGCTGGAGATGTAAGTCTTCTTTGCTCATGATTTCACAGCCACAATGGTTCTTTAGAATTGATGAAATTCATAAAAAAATTCTTCGTTCAAACAGGGAAGTTAAATGGATTCCGAAATATATGGAATTAAGAATGAATGCATGGCTCGAAGGAATAAATGATTGGCCTATATCAAGGAGTAGGTATTGGGGAACTCCCTTGCCAATTTGGATATGTGAAAAATGCAACAATAAAGAAATTATTGGTTCTTTAAAAGAACTAGAGAAAAAATCTGGGGAAAAAATAATGGAAATTCACAAACCGGAAATTGACAACGTGATTTTAAAATGCAAATGCAATGGGAAAATGAAAAGAGTTCCTGAGGTTCTTGATGTTTGGTTTGATTCAGGCGTTTCAAGCTGGGCTGCTCTTGATTTTATGAAAAATGAAAAAAAATTTAAAAAGTTCTGGCCTGCTGAACTTAATCTCGAAGGTAAGGACCAGGTAAGGGGGTGGTGGAATTCGCAAATAATACTATCAGAGGTACGCTTTGAAAAAAAACCATTTGTAAGTATAGTTGTTCATGGAATGGTTTTGGATTTGGGAAAGAAAAAGATGTCAAAATCACTTGGAAACGTATTGTCTCCTGAGGAGATTATCAAAAGATACAGCAGAGATTATTTAAGATATTATTTTGCAAAGACGTCAAAAGGAGAGGATTTTTCATTTGATGAAATAGAGTTTAACGAGATTAGAAAAGTTTTTTCCATACTTGAAAATGTAAATAATTTTGTCAATTCAATTAATTATACAAAGGCTAAAATAAATATAGAAGACAAGTGGATTATATCAAAGTTTAATTTTTTAATCAGGGAAGTTTTATATGATTATAATAACTATATTTTTCCAGAAGCTGTTAAAAAAATAGAAAAATTTTTAATTGATGATTTGAGTAGAAATTATATTAAAATAGTTCGTGATAGGAGTGATGAAACTTATTTAGTGCTAAACGAAATAAGAATTGGAATCTTAAAACTTTTAGCTCCAATAATTCCGTTTTTTACTGAAAAAATATGGCAGGAATTAAAGAGATTAGGAATTGTAAAAGAAGAATCAATTCATTTGACAGAATTTCCAAAATATAACAAGAAGAAAATAAATATTGGACTTGAAGAGCAAATGAATTTTGCATTAAAAGTAATAGAATTTGGATTAAGAGAAAGAGACAAATGTGGAATTAGTTTAAAATGGCCTTTGCATAAAATTACAATTTATACAAATAAAAAAGCAGATATTAAATCAATCAGTGAAATAATTAAGTCTCAGTTAAATATCAAAGAAATTATTTTTGGGGATTCAATTTTAAAAGAAACAGAATTAGATGTGAAACTTGATACAAATATCTCTCCTGAACTTGAAGCAGAAGGTTATGCAAGAAATCTTTCAAGAGCTATTCAGAATCTTAGGAAGAAAACTGGATTGGTTAAAGAGAATGAAATTGAACTAATAATATCTTGTGACTCTGAAAGTATTTTATTTTTAGAAAATCAAAAAAAATTCATTATGGAAAGAACAAATGCAAAAGTTTTACTATTGATTGATAAAGAAAAAGACATTAGTGGTTTTGTCGATGACAAAATTAAAATAAAAGATAAAGAGTTTAAGATATTTTTGAAAAGAGTAAATTGAACAACATAAATATTTATAATACCTTTGCTAATTAGATAAATATAAATGTCATTAATGAGAAGTACATTCAACAAAACATTTAAATATGGATTTAAATTATATAAATAAATCAAAATGATTGTTAAAGAAGAGTTTTTAAGTAGATTAAGAAAAATATTTGACCTTAATCTTTACGAGGTGAAAGTTTGGACAGCGCTTTTGTCAAGGGGAATTAGTACTGCTGGCGAATTAAGTAATATTTCTGATGTTCCAAGATCACGAACTTATGATATTCTCGAGTCTTTAGAAAAGAAGGGATTCATTATTATGAAACTTGGTAAACCGATAAAATTTGTTGCTCTGAAACCAGAAGAAGTTATTGAAAGAGTAAAGAAGAACCTTGTAATAAATGTAAATGAAAAACATAAGAGACTTGACGAATTAAAAAATGATGATGTTCTTCACGAACTTAATTCTCTTTTTACTCAGGGAGTTAAATTTGTTGAGCCAAGTGATTTATCTGGAAGTTTGAGAGGAAGAAGTAATTTATATAACCATCTTGATATGCTTATTAATGGAGCTGAGAAGTCAATAACAATTGCAACAACTGAAGAAGGACTTAATAGAAAAATGGAATCATTTATGTCATCATTTGAAAAAGCAAGGAAGAGGGGAGTTAAAATAAGAATTGCTGCCCCGATAACTCAAAAAAATGAAGAAGTTGCAAAAAAACTTTTAAAAGTTGCTGAAGTAAAACACGCAAAAGATTTTAACTCAAGACTCTCAATTATTGATGGGAAAAATATAATGTTTATGCTTCTTGATGATGCTTCTGTTCATCCAAATTATGATGTGGGAGTTTGGATTAATACCCCCTATTTTGCAAAATCACTTGAAAATATGTTTGACATAGCATGGAAAGATTTCAAATCAATTTCTTTGAAGACAAGAAAGTAAAATTGTGTTATCAATAAAATAACTAACTATTGTTTCTTTTCAATTTTTAAAATATCATGATTAAGAAATACTATTATAAAAAAATAAAGAATAGAGATTAAATAATTTTAACTAAAATAATCTGCTATTGCGAGGGCAACTCCCAGTATTGTTGTTATAATCACTACCCATCCTGTAATAACTGCGACTGTTGTACCACCAAGCCATAAAGGTAATCCTAATGTCCCTTCAATCATTGCGAAAGCAACTGATAGAGAAACTAAGACTCCTGTAAGCCAGACAACAAAATTTAAGATTCCATGTAGTCCTCTTCCATCGTTTTTCTTAGCCATTATACCTCCTTTATTTAATTATAATATAGTATTTAGTATAGTATATAAAACTTTGTTTTTACATCTCTTCCATGACTTCTATCCCCAAAAGATAAAGTGAATTTCTTAGCGTATTTCTAAAAGCTTCGACAATCTTTATCCTGAAATTTTCTTCTTTTGAGTTTATAACTTTATTTTCATGATAAAATTCATTAAATGATTTAGCAAGTTGAAAAGAATAATTTGCAATCAAGCTTGGATTTAATCTTCTACCTGCAACTTTTACAATTTCTGGAAATTCAGAGATTTTCTTAATTAATTTAATTTCTGAAATTGCTAAATTTGGGATTTTATATTTAGTATCTTTCGAATCAAATTTTCTTAAAATAGATGATGCTCTTGCATAGCTGTACTGAAGATAAGGGCCCGAATCACCCTCAAAATTCAGTGATGTATCCCATGAAAAAATTATATTTTTATTTAAATCATTTTTGAGCATTGCATATTTTATTGCGGCAATTGCAACTTTTTTTGAATCCCCTTTAGTTTCCCTTTTTTTAATTTCAATATCTGCCTTTTTAACAGCTTCTTCAAAAAACTCTTCCAACAAGACAAGTTCTCCACGCCGAGTTGACATTTTCCTTGTAGTTTTTGAATTGTCATTTTGTATTAGAACAAATGAATAATGGACAACTTCTGGCGGGTTATATCCTAAGAGTTTAATAGCTTCTGAAATTTGCTCAAAATACAACTTTTGGTCTTCGCCTAAAACAATTATATTCCTTCCAAATTTTAACTTTTCAATCGTATATGCAATATCTCTTAATCCATATAATCCTGTTCCATTGCTTCTTGTCAAGACAAAAACAGGAGATTTCATTTTTTTAATTAAATTTGTATGGTTTAAATTAAGAACTTTTCTTCCTGCACTATCTAAGAACACTTTTCCTGTAGCCTCTAATTTTTTTAAAATATTTCTTGACTTCCATCCTAAGTACTTAGATTCATAATCAAAAGAATCAAAATATATATTAAATTTTTCAAATATGTTTTTTTGCCCATTGACACATATAGAAACAATTTTATTAAAAAGTTCTATTGTTTTTTTATCTCCAGATTCAAGCTTTTCAAGAAGTAAGAAAACTTGTTTTTCAAGATTTTTATTATTTTCAATTTTTCTTGAAATATTTATATAATTATTAAGCATATCATCAAAAGTCTGGCCTTTTTTATATACTAAAGCAAGCATTGCAATCTGTTTTGAAACATCATTTACATAATAATGTATTTCAACTTTATTCCCAAGAAATTTTAATATTCTAACCAATGAATCGCCTATAATAGAATTTCTTGCTCTTCCCACATGGGGTGAGGCATTAGGATTTACACTTGTATGTTCAATAAGAATTTTTTCCTTTTGATTTTCACTTCCATAATTATTTTCTAATGCCTTTGAAAAAACTTCTTTTGCGAAAATTTCTTTTTTAATAAAAAAATTTAAGTAAGCACCTTTACTTTCTAGTTTTTCTATACTTCCAGGAATTTTTTTTACAAGTTCTTTTTGTAATTCGGAAGCAATTTCATTAGGGGGTTTTTTAAATAATTTGGATAATGCAAAACATGGAAAGGCATAATCTCCAATTTCCAATGAAGGAGGTATTTCTAATAAATTCTCTATTTCATCTTCTTTTATTTTCAGTTTTTTTGAAAGTATCTCCACGATTTTTTCTTTCATATTTATGTAATAACCTTTTATTTTTTATATAGTCTTTTTCTAAAAAGATTATCAAAAGGTTAATAGAAAAATAGATTAATAAATATATTGTATAATTTTGTATAATAATATTTTAAAACATGTGAAAATTTATCTAAATCTATGATGGTAACTAGGAGAGATTTTTTTAGATACTCTACTTTATTTCCCCTGATTATTAATTCATCGTGTGGGGAAGATCATAAAGTTGTTATTAATGATTTGATAATTAACTATGAATCTGAAACTGGAATTCAAAAATATTTGTCACTAAATTTTTTCTATCCAGAATTTAATAAAGAACCTCTGCCATTAATTGTCTTTTCACACGGATTTTCAGGATCTCCAAAATTTTACAAAAAACTGCTAACAGGAATTGCAAGTAGGGGATACTTTATTGTTGCTCCTCAGCACAATGATTATATTAATTTCTTTACTGAGGAAAGATTAATCTCCTTTGATGAAATTTCAAGAGTTTTTAATGATGTAAATGAAGTGATTAATTCTATTCATGAAATAGAAGATTTAAGTAATTATTCTGTAGAAGATATTTGGAATCTTTTTTTTCAGCAAATATTAAATGGCAATATTTCAAATGAAGAAGTATTATTTCCTTTTGAGAAAATATTTAATTATAGGACTGAAGAAATTTCAGTAGCAATAACCTATGCAAAGGAATTTTCTAATTCAATCATTAAACATGGAATTGTGAGGGATGAATTAGGACTAATGGGACATTCTCTTGGAGGGATTTCACTTATTAATTATTCTCATTTAGACGAGGATGTTAAAGCGATTAACTTTATTTCCCCGGCGGGGGGATTAACTGATGCATCAAAGTCTCTTACCCCTACTATATGGATTACTGGAAATATAGATTCTTTTTATTTGCCAACTAAAAATTCTTTTCAAATATCTCCAAGTCCAAGTTCATTTATTAGTCTTATTGGAGTTGGGCATCTTAGTTTTGTTGAGCCGTGTAATATTATTTCTTCTTCGTATGAAGAGACATGTAAAAACCAAGATGAGAAAATCAATGCAATTAGTTTAGCATCTGTTTGTTTCTTTGATAAGTGGATAAAAGGAATTGGCTCTGAAGATAATTTTATTTTAAGATACTATTGGTTAGTAGGGGAATATGATAAAAAATAAAATTAGATAAATATAAAATAAATGGAGTAATATTCAAAGATAATATTACATGTAAGAATATAAAAGTTTAAATAACAAAAAAATTTATGTTTTTTATGAGTGATGATTTTTTTAATGAAAAACCTTCCAAGATAAAAAGAGCCGTAATTGCTGGAGCGAGTGAAGCTCTAAAGTATAAATCAAAAGATTGGAACAAGAGAGATGAAGAGATTATTCAGGATATTACGAAAAGAATCAATGAGATAATTGAAAGAATAGATTAGAATTCAAACTTTATTACTTACAAATTTTCATAAAAATAAAAAATCAAAAAAAATAAAAAGAAAAAATGATATTCTTTTTACATTATCAAGAACCTTATTCTTCTCTTTTTTTGAAGTATATTTTTTACCGAATTTAACTAAGATAGGATTAACGTCTTTCCATAATTTTTTTGGAAATAATTTCTTTAAGTCAAATTCAGCATTTTCTGGATTTTTAGCTTTTGTCCATCCAAGGTATTTTGAAATATAAAATACATGCGTATCAACAGCTATAGCTTCTTTTCCGTATTCACTTAAGAATACATTAGCTGTTTTTCTTCCAACTCCAGGGAGTCCTTTAAGTTTTTCAAAATTTAACGGAGGTATTCCATTGTATTTTTCCTCTAAGATTTTTGCGCAATTTATTATATTTTTTGATTTATTTTTATAAAAGTTAATTGGTTTTATGATTTTTTGAACATCTGTAATACTGGCTTTTGAAAGCTTTTTTGCATTAGGATATTTTTTAAAAAGAATTTTAGAGTATTTTATTGTCGTTTCATCAAGAGAACGTGCAGATAGTATTATAGCTATTAAAGTTTGAAACTTGTTTTGCCATTTTTCACCAGCAAGTCTCATATTGCCTCCAAGTTTTTTAAGTTCTTTTAACTGATTAATTGCTTTCATTTTTTCCAGCTTATGAAAACAACATTAGCTATAAAAAGTAGCGTGAAAATAATAACTTGCTTGTATTTAGATGAATTAATTGGAATAAATAATAAAATAAAGGCTAAAACAAGACTTGTTATCCATATAATTTTAAAATATTTCCTACCGCTTTCAATCTCTTCTTTTGTAATGTATTTTAATATATATCCTATTGGAATTGATGCTAACAATATTAAAAATGCAATTAAGAGATTATTCATAAATTCTTTAAAGCAATGGAGTTTAAAAGATTTTTTAAATATAATTTCCCTAATTATAAAGCTAAAATGAAACCAGTTATAATTGCATCACGAAAGGATATGGCAGGAATGAATATAATTCATAATTTAGAATTATTAAAGTGTAAATTTAGGGTAGAAATTATTGATGAAGAATTAATTTATGCAGAAAACATTGACAAAAGATTAAAAATTGACAAGAATAATTTTGTTGTTTTTGCATCAAAACACAAATCAAAAAAATCAAACAAGACTCTCACTATTCATACAATAGGTAATTTTAAAAAAGCTGAATTTGGAGGAAAAGCAGAAACTATTTGTAATTCAAATGCTTTATTGTTTAAATATTTTTTTCAGACATTAAATAGATTTAATTCTTTAGAATATGGTGTTACTCTTGAAGCAACTCATCATGGGCCCTATATTAGTATTCCAAGTCTTTTTATTGAAATAGGTTCTGGTGAAGAAGAGTGGAAAGATAAGGGGGCTGGAGGCATAATTGCAAGAACGATTATTGAATCACTGGAAAATTTTGAAAAATTTAAAAAAGAAGGAAAATTTACCTCTGCTTTTGGAATAGGAGGGCCTCATTACTGTCCAAATTTCAATAAAATTCAGTTAAATAGTAACTATGCTATTTCCCACATTGTGCCTAAGTATTCGCTGCCATTAAATGATAATATAGTTAAGCAGTTAATAGAAAAAAATTCACAAAAAATAAATTTAGCAATTATAGACTGGAAGGGATTTAACAATTCAGATGAAAGAAATAAAACACTTGAACTTCTGAAGAAATTTTCAATTACGATTGTTAAAACAAGTGATGTAAAATAGACTAATCTCTTTTGTAAACTATGGGTATTATAGAACCATCTTGAAGAGTTATTATATAAAATAGTTTTCCAGTTGACAAATACATTCCATCTTGTTTTGTGAATATCCTGTTAGTACTCCTTTCATACATTATTTTTCTATTATTACATGATATTCCTATTATGTAAAGTCCTTCTTCCAATTTATATTTGTTCATAATGTTTATATTTTTATTAAATTAGATATATGAAAATTTAAATTTTTGTATGCTAATTAAAAAAGAAGTCTCCTTCATCTTCTGAAGGTTTTGAATTTTTTTTGGCATATTTTATAATATCCCTTAAGCTTACTGCACCGGCAAGTTTTCCATTTTTTATAACTGGCAATCTTCTTAATCCTTTAGATGCCATAATTTTTGCAGCCTCGGAAATATCAGAATCATGTGAAATTGTAATAATTTTTGTGTTCATTGATTTTGATACGGGCTTATCAAGGTTATTAAGATTGTTTAGTATATCCCTTTCTGTAACAATCCCCTTTATTATTCCATCTTTAACAACAATAACACTTGCTATATTTTTTTTTGACATAATTAACGCTGCATCTTTCAAACTTATTGAATCATCTATAATAACTGCTTTTGACATAACTTCGGATACTTTCATGATTGTTATAGTTAATTAATGTTTATAAATATTTTTTAATATTTTATTTATTTGTTTTCCACTTTCAAGTATTATGACTTCAAAACATTTTGCATATTTTATTAATACTATTATATCATAATCTAAATTTTCACTTTCTTTCTTCTATTTCTTGTTTTACAAAATTAATAAATTCTTCTACACTTTTTACTTCTATGTTTTTACTTCCTCTTTTCCTTATTGCTATTTTATTTTCTTTTTCCTCTTTATCGCCAAGAACAATTATATATGGTATTTTCATTAGTTCTGCATTTCTTACTTTTCCAGATAACGGGACTGAATCTAAGTCAATATCAATCCTTATATCTGGAATTTTTTGCTTTATTTCTTTAACAATTTTTTCTACATAGTGATTGTTTCTGTCTGTAAAATTTATAACTCGTATTTGGATTGGAGATAACCATAAAGGCAGATTTCCATTTGTATGTTCTAGTAAAATTCCTATAAATCTTTCAATACTTCCAAAAATAGCTCTATGTATTATTAGTGGATTCTGTTCTTTTGAATTTTTGTCAATATACTTTAGTTCAAATCTTTTTGGCATTTGCATATCTAATTGTATTGTTGCACACTGCCAGTTTCTTCCGAGCGAATCTTTTATATGTAAATCTATCTTAGGCCCATAAAAGGCCCCTTCGCCTTTATTTAAGTTATATTTAATCTTTGATTTTTTCAACGCACTTTCAAGTGATTTTTCAGCTTCATCCCATATTTTTTTCTCCCCAAGGAATTCCTTTGGCTTTGTTGACAATTCAAGATGATAATCAAAATTGAATGTTTTTTTGTAAATTTCCTCGATTATTTTAAATATATCATTTATTTCATCTTCAATTTGTTCTTTTTTTATAAAAATATGCGCATCATCTTGGGTGAATCTTACTAATCTAAATAATCCTGATAAAACTCCAGATAACTCTTTTCTGTGAACTATCCCATATTCAAGCATTCTTATGGGCAATTCTTTATAAGAATGAGTCTGTGATTTGTAAATTAACATCATTCCAGGACAATTCATTGCTTTTACTCCCGCTTCTTTATTTTCATAATTTGTGAGAAACATATTATCTTTATAATGTAACCAGTGTCCAGATATTTTCCAAATTTTACTATCTAAAATTTGCGGTGTTGAAACCTCTTTATAATTATGGTTTTTGTGCACTTCCCTTGACAAATTTAACAATTCGTTGAATATTATTAATCCATTTGAATGCCAAAACACGCTTCCAGGAGATGAATCATGGAAAGAAAATAAATCCATCTTCTGCCCTAAAATCCTATGGTCATTTTCTTTTAGTTTTGAAGTATCAAGTTTCGCTCTGCTTGTCTCTTTTAATAGTTGTTTAATATCATATTTTTCTTCAAGTTCTTTTTTTTCACTTTTATTTTTAATTTCTTTAATTTCATTTTCATCTTTTATCTCCCTTGAAAGTTCAGCAAGAGGATGCCCTTTAACTTTTATTTCAAATTCTTTGTAATATCCAAAAGGAGCTTTTACAACTTTTTTAAATATTTTTTTAAGGGATTTTTCAGCTTCATTAAGAATTTTCATAGCTTCCTCTGGATTAGTTAAATTAGGACTTAAATGTGAATAAGGGTAGAGAACTATAGTTTTTGCATTAACTTGTTTTGCAATTGACTTAATTTCATTGACGAGTTTTTCAATTAATTTTATAGTATCTCCTTTTTCAATAGCTGTAAGTATAACAAGTGGCTCTCTAACTAATTTTTCAGAAATTGGTTCCTTTGTCAAGTCAATAGATTTAAGGGCTTTTTTCAAAGGTTTAAATTTTATGTAGTCTGAATGTAAAGTTATTATTTTCATAATTAAACAAAACAAGAGATATATTTAAATTTAGTTCTTTTTATAATCTTTAATTTTTCTAATTTATTAATTTTGGAGTTGACATAATCAAACATTATTTTTTAACCCTTATTGTTCCTAGATGTCTTACAGGAAAATATAGGTTCTTACACCAAACAACTAATTCAAAACGTGGAGCCTTTTTAGCTTCATCTTCTCTAATTTCTCTTATTAAAAATACTTTTTTTTCATCATACGTATTTATAAAAAATTCGTAAATATCAACAATTGACTTAGCTTGAAAAAATTGGATTACCCTCTCATCTTCGTTATTATCTATTTCTTCTACTTCATAAAATCTATCGGTTTCCAATATTACTTTTAAGATTATGAAATATTTATGTTTTTCTATTTTTTTAATTTATATGTTTTTTTCATTGACTATCTTTTCTTTCAAGCAGTTTTTCATAGTTTTAACTATTATTTTTTGTACCTCTTATTATCTTAGTGTCCCTTTTATTTTGCCCGACATAATATTTTGTGGTAAAGAGTTGCTTTTTAATGTTTCTTGGTTAACACAATAGGCTTTGTAAAATAAGTCCTTAATTTAGGTTACTTTTTTTACAGAAAATCTATGTTGTTAGTTTTCTTAATAATTCCCAACTTTCGTTTTCTTTAAACAAATTTTCAATATAATCCTCATCAATGTCCCCATTTTTGAAAGGCAAATAAATTTTAATTTTATGTGCTTTATTCTCGTAACATTTTCTCCCATATGAGAAACGCCATCTTAAACTATTAAGCTGTGTTGTTATAAATAGCATTGTCGTTGCTCTATAATTTCTATTTGGTTTGCATAAGAGAACATTATCTTTTGCAGTTATTGGATAGAAATGATAAAAAGATGTTAATGGCATCCCATCAGAAGCAATAGTTATTAAATTTTTGTAGATAGTATCTTGATTGTCTATATTAAAAAAACCTTCAAATCCTCCATTTTCGCTAACACATGAAACTAAAGGGATATCTCCTTCATCCAAAACACCACTTACATGGTAATCTCCTGTCTTAATAGGGGTTTCAAATAAATCAGTTATTGGAATTTCCTTTAATGTTGGTTTGTTAATTTTTCCCGATTTAGAAAAAAGAGTTTTGTTTTTCGCAATCACCTCTTTTTTGAAATCTTGAATTTTGTCATTTCTTACTATTAAAGCAATCATTTCTCTTATAGTTTTATCTACCCTCTCTTTTAATTCGTTATCTGTTGGTTTTTTCTCGTCAAGATAAACTTCTGGCAACAATTCTAAATTACTATCATTAAAATCAATGGGACATGCTTTTTGGAACTCGTCAATACTTTCTATTTCTATGTTTTGGTTTTTTAAGAATTTTTTAATTACTTCTTTCACATCTTCAAATTCATTTCTAACTCTTGAACTCGGTAATCTTTTTCCTTTGCTTTTCATAAATCCATCTTGTTTTATTTTAATCCATAAAACATTCTGGTTTCTTTGATGTGGCACACCTTTCTTAATAATAACCCCACAAGTTTCTATTCCTGTTGGATAAAATAGGTCATTTGGAAAATTTATAACACATAATAATGTATTTTCTCTTAACAAACTATTTTTTCTCCATTTTAAATATCCGCCTTGCTTAACCATATTTGAAGTTGGCAAGACGCTAAACAATAATCCTTCATCTTGCATTTGTTTAAGAGCATGTTCAATAAATTTATACTCTTTATCTTCACTTTTTGGTTTAGCAAATGGGGGGTTCATTAAAACTTTTGTTATTGGTGGTTCTCTATTTTCTTTATCTTCATTTAGATATTCTGCATAAATTTTATTATTAGTTGTTTTTGCAGTAAGCCATTTCTTAAAACAATTTCCTTCAATCATATGAGTTTTACCATCCCCTCTAAAAATCATATTCACAAGAGCAAGTGCAATAACTGGGTCTTGTTCTTCAATACCATAAATTCCATCCAATCTAAATTTTTCAAATTCCTCTTTATTTTTGGTTTTTCTTCTTACTTCATCAAGAGCCGATACGAGAAAACCTCCTGTTCCACATGCAACATCCAGAACTAAATCATCTTTATTCACATCCAAAATCTCTGATGAAAATCTTGTTATATGTCTTGGAGTTAAAACAATTCCAATTTCTTTAGCTCCATTTCCATATTTCAAAAATACTTCATAGAACTTACCCAAAATGTCTTTTCCTGAACGCATAGCAGAACGAATATTTAAACCTAATAATGCTTCATAGGTTTTCACAATGGCTTCCTTAACTTTGATATGATTATCTACACTTGAGGGTTCATCAATTTTTATAAATCTTGAAAAATCTTGCTTCCCATGTTTTCTTAAGATTAAATCTACCTTTGTATTTATTGTAGAAATTAATAATGTTGTTTCTTGTGTAACATCTATATCCTTGCCGTCAGACATTGATAACAATATAGCAGAAATAAATCTTGCTCTATATCCTTTATCAATAGCATTTTCATGTAGAATTTCATTAATATTTTCTGCTGTTTTTAAAAACTCTTCTTCTGAAATTTCTACATCTTGTATTGAAGAATTATTAACCGATAAAATAGTTTCGGCTTGTTGTTTTGACAATAAACCTGTTATTTCAACTTCGTTTTCAGTTATTGTTTCCCATTTATTATTTTTTAAATATTGGCTTTTTGCTATGTATCCATCTCTTTCGTTGCCTGCAATACCTGTTATGAAAACACATTTTATTCTATCGCTTTTATTTATTTTGTTTGCATAATCTTCTCTTGCTTCTTTTAATGCTTGTTCTATTTTTCCTCTCTCATTTTTTGCTTCAATAACATAAAATAATTTTTCATTTATTTCAACTACATTTTCTGGTTTTGTTTGTCCTAAATATTTTTTAATTTCTGGATTATCTTGACATTCTTGCTGTGTGTAAATTTTATTTTTAGCCCAACCTTTTTTTTCTTTTAATTCTTTTAGAATATGTGCATATGCATGAACTTCTGAATTGCTTGACATTTCAATTACATTACCTCTCTTAAATAATAAATTTTTCTTACTATATAAATCTGTAGCACTACTAACCAATGAAGATTGTATGTTTTTATTTTTCATTCTTTCACCTCTTTCTCAACGATAAACTCGCCTTTTATTCCTAATTCTAAAATTTCCTGAATAACTACACAAATATTATGACATAGAATTTTTAACAATAATT
>JAWCQE010000002.1:0-138170 GCA_038869895.1 Candidatus Pacearchaeota archaeon | reverse complement strand
AGAATTTGTTGAAGAGGCTTTTAAACACATAGGAGTAGAGATTTCTTGGAGGGGAGAGGGGTTAGAAGAAGAAGGTTATGATTCAAAAACAGGAAAAGTTTATGTCAAGGTTGATTCAGTTTTTTTCGAAGAGGAGAAATTTGAAAAAACAGCAAATATTAACAAAATAAAATCTTTAAGTTATGGCATAGAATATTCTTTTTAACCAGATAGTTAAGGAAGTTATTGAAAATGAAAAATAAAAAAATTGCAATAGTTTCTGAATTTATTTGCAATTTTGGAGGTATTGAAAAGTGTATTTTGATATTTACTAAGGAATTGATTAAAAGAAAAATAGATTTCGATATTTATGCAGGCACTTATCAAAAGGATAAAACTTATCCTGAATTTAATTCTATGAATGTGAAAGTAATTTCTAAAAAGAGAATGCCTTTCGGACTTAACTCTTTTTACCTTAGAAATAAATTTAGAAAATTGAAGTTGAAAGGCTACAGAGGTTATGTTTTTTTTGGATTTCATTCTTTAGCAGCTGGTAAAAATAATCATCCTAATGTTTGGTGGTCTACTGGTCCATTAATGTATGTTTATGGAATGGGAACTGAAACTCCAGAGGAGGCTCTTTCTAAGATGTCTAATAATTTGATTATGAAATTGCTTGGTAAAGTTGCTTTGAGTTTACTTAGGTTTTTAGATCAGAGGGATATAAATAATATAGACAGTATTTTAGTTGTTGGTCCCAAAGCCCAAAAAAATCTAACTAGGGTTTATCCTAAAAAACAGAGTAAAATTGTTTATGCGCCTGTTTATCTTGAAAGTTATAAATATCTCTCTGATGGCAAATATTACCTATCAGTTTCTAGGCCTTCTGGAAATGTAGATAAGATAATAGAAGCTTTTAAAAAAATGCCTGATAAAAAGTTAGTTGTAGTTGGTAAAGATGATTCTCTCGGCAATTTAATAGAAATTGCTAAAGGACATAATAATATAGAGATAAAGGGTTTTTTAGAAGAGAAAAATTTGAGAGAGATTGTTGGAAAGAGTATTGCAATGATTTCTATGTATGGAAAGAATGTTGACTTTACAATGAGCCAGATAGAAAGTATTTCTGCAGGTAAACCAGTTATCGCAGTAGATGAAATAAATACTGAAATTATGGAAACAGATATAGGAATAAAAATTGACGAGCCCGAACCAGACAAGATAAAGAAGGCCGTAGAAATGCTAAGCCTCGATAAGGCTAAAAAATTGAGAGAAAACTGTGAAAAACAATCCAAAAAATTTGCCGTAAAAAATTTCGTGGATGGTATTTTGAGAGAATTATAATCAGTTTATTTCTTTGCTTGTGCTAAAAAATTATTATAACAGTCTACCTGTTTGAAGGAGTATCCTAAAGGATTCAACACATCTTTTATTTTCTTAAGTTTTGCTTCGTTCCAGACCTCAAATAATATGTCTGGTTTATCTCTTTTTATTATTTTTATTCCCCCGCAAATAACTTCGTATTCATGACCTTCAACATCTATTTTTAAAAAACTGACTTTTTTCTCTTTCTTTAACAGATTATTCAGAGAATCTGCTCTTACCCTGATTTGTCTTTCCCATGGATATTCTGCTGAAACTCTTGCAGGATGAAGTTCATTTACGTTTAGAGAAATTATACCTGCCTTATTTGAAGCAGCTAAATTATAACATATTACGTTTTTTAGTGAGGAGGTATTTTGCTTCAATAAACGGAAATTTTCTGGAAAAGGTTCTATTGCGATAACTTTTTTACAAATTTTACTCATTGTTAGGGTGTGTTTTCCTATGTTTGCTCCGACATCTATACATGTCTCCCTATTTGTTGCACACCTTATTATTGCTTTTGTTACTTCTTTTTCAAAATTAATAGTGGCGTTTTTACAGTTTTCCATTATCTTGCCGCAGTTCATTAAGTGGCCTTCACTTTTTACATAAAAGTCCTTGTCAAATTTAGCATTTATCCCAGCTAGGCGTTTTATTACATATTTTATTATTTCTAACTTGTTTGTTGATTGAAAAAAGAGATTTTTATAAGTCGTTAAATTTTCTTTATTTATTATCATTTTTTACAATCTTCTCTTCTTTTTATACCTAATCTTTTTATGATTCATCTCACATTAATATCTTTATAAATTTTATTAAAAACTCCATTAATTGCCCCGAAATACCTCACAGTCATAAAAACAAACATCCAAGGGAAAAATATTTTAAAGTCTTTGTTTTTTTTACATTTTCTTATTGAAAGAATTGGGATTGCTAAAGGAGACACAATAATCATAAAAAATGGTACAAAACATTTTATAATTTTGTTATTAATAAAAAAATTATTCAAAGAAGCACCAATCCATCTGCTTTGCCTATAAACTTGTTTTAATGTTTCAGGATTTTGATGATAACAAATTGTGTTTTTAGCAACAATAGGTTTAATTTTATACTTAAACCAAAAGGTCTGATCGTCTGCATAACCATATTTTGGGTCAAAACCTCCCAATTCTAAAAATTTGCCTTTTCTTATTGCTCTAAAAACTTTTACATTTTTCGCTTCTTCCTTAGAAACCCTTACTTTCCCCCAACATTTGCTCCAAACATTGTCTGTATTTTTTACAATTTCTAACTCATGTGTTGTTCCAATTATTTCTTTATTTTTAATTATAGGTTCAATCAAGTTTTTTATATAATATTTTTCAAAAGTCATATCTGCGTCAACAAAAACCAAAATTTCTCCTTTAGATGCTTTAGCACCTATATTTCTTGAAAATCCGGGGCCTTTATGTTTTCCTTTAATCAATCTTATTTTGTCATCTTTTTTTTGAAAATTTTTTACAATTTCTATTGTTCCATCATTTGAACCGTCGTCAACTACAATTATCTCAAAATTTTTGTATGATTGTTTTTTTAAAGAATTAATACAATTACCTACATCTCTCTCCTCATTGTAAGTTGAGATAATAACTGAAATCTTCATCTTCTAAAACCTTGTTTTTTGTTTATTCTTTCATTATATTTTTTACAATTCATTCTTTTTATTTAAATAAAATAAGTTTCCTATTTAAATTTAATTTTTTTAGATAAATAAAAACAAATAAAAAGTCAGAATACTTATTCAATAAGGATGAAAAAATTAAATCTTGGTTATGGGAAAGATTATCGTAAAGGATGGATAAATGTTGAGTTCAATAAAGAAGTTAAAGCAGATGTCTATGTAAACTTAATAAAAAATTACCTTTTAAAGATAGCTCCATTGATGAAGTACTAATGGATAATGTTTTAGAACATATTCAACAAGAAAGATTTTTTTTTCGTTTATAGAAGAGTTGTATAGAATACGCAAAAACGGAACAAAAATCAAGATATTCCTTTTTTATCATAATTTAATTGATTTTAAATTTTTAAGTAAAATCCCAATTAATTGGTTATTTAATTTTAATAGGCCTTGGCAACAACTTATGGAGAGGTTCCAACTTTTTGGTTTTGATGACATTTATTCCAAGCTTAAAGTTGTCAAAAAAACAAATAAAAATATTTATTAACTTATTTATGTTATGAAAATTATTTTAAACTGGACATTTAAAAACAAATGAATGAAGAAAAAATTGAAAAAAGAAAACAAAAAATAAAAAACTGGTTGAGCGATAAACACAATCTTGTTTTATTTGGAATTTTAATTTTTGCTTTTATTATAAGGCTTTATTATTTTGCTCTAACTAAAAATCAGCCCCTTTGGTGGGACGAAGCAGAATATATGTCTGCCGCAAAGAGTTATGCAGGGATAATGGATTTTGAGCTGGAAGCCAAAGATTTCCCGGGTTTCCACTTTTAGCTTCACTATTTTATTTTTTAGAAATCTCAAGCGAACCATTCATCAGGTTTGTTTTGCTTTTTATACCTTCCATTATAGTTATTTTTCTCGCATATTTTACAACAAAAGAGATGTATCCAAATAAGATGATTGCTTTAATTGCCACAGCAATAATCAGCGTTTTATGGGAGCATTTGTTTTATAGTAATCGCTTTCATACAGAAAATATTGCATTAATATTTGAATTTTAGCAATAATTGTTTTATTTAAATGTTATATAAAGGGGGAAGATTTTGGATTAATAAAACGAAAATACTCTTTAGTTTGGAGTATAGTCTTTTCGATTTTGTCTATTTTAGTTAGACCAGGAAATCTTGTATTTATTCCCGCAATATTTCTTTTTATAATTCTTCTTAATAATTCTAAATTTAAGACAGAATTGGGAGCCAGTGTTTTGATTATTTTTGTAGTATTGTCATTATTTTTATTCATTTACATCTCAAAAATGCCAAGAGAAGGGCTTCTTACATATTACAACCCGCAAAATCCAATTGCGTGGAATACCCTATCAGTTTTTTATGGATTTTACAAATCTTCAATTCCTTTAATCCCATCGGTGTTTTTTTACTCTTTTATTCTTGGATTAATTATTGTTTTGTTTTATACTTCTTTACTATTTGATAAAATTTTAAAAGTATCTAGAGAAAAAGAAGATATTGAGTTTAAATCAAATATTTTTAATTTATTGCTTTTGTTATCTGTAATGTTTTTTTATATTTATAATTAGGCCCAAGGGGGTTATGCCAGGCATAGATTATGAATATAGATGGTTTTTCCCTTTAATTATTGCAATGCTGGCTTTTACTGGGAAAGGCGCTATCTTCTTTTCAGATTATGTTTCAAAATTGTTCAATAATAAAAAAATAAATATTTTTATTATCCTAATAATTTTGGGTTTAGGAATTTATACTCAAATTGTTCATGTAGATGGGCTTATAAAAATTAAAAAAGATAGTTATCTACCTGTAAAAGATGCGGCGTTGTGGATGAAAGAGAATTCAAATAAATGGGATGTTATGCTTTCTGTATCATACACCCAGACAGCACATTATTCTGAAAGAAAAGTTTATACATTTGCTGGAATGAACGAATCTTCTTTTGAAGAACTTTTAAACAAAGCTAAACCAAAATATATGATGGTTTCTATTTTTGAGCCAAACCATCCGGAATGGAGTTATAATATACCAAAAAAATATAGGGAATCTATTATGCCTGTTAAAGTATGGTTTGCAGATGCTGAACAAAAACAGCCAATTTTGATTGTTTACGAATTTTTATATAATCCTTCAAAATAATCTTTTTATTTTATAATTTTATTTATTAATGAAATAATCAAAAATTATCATATCTAATTGCTTTTTCAGAAGGCATACCTATTTTCCTCATAAAAAATTTTAATTATATTCTCTTTATGAGAATGAATATTGCCCCCCAAATATAAAGATTATTTTCAGATTTATTCATTAAAAATCCAATAAAAATAATTTATTGGAGTAACTATCTTTATCCAAATGGTCTAAGGGATTAATGTTACATTAACTTCAAGCAAGAATTTCAATTGTTACTTTAAGAAGAAAAACGATTAAAATATTTACTTTTCACTAATTACATTCTTATTGTTACCTTTAATTAAACCTATGTTCCAATTAATATATTAAGTCTTATCTTACTTTGTTTTTTCTTTTTAGTATATCACATAATGATATTTCTGACTAAACGTTTTGATAATAAACGAGACAATTAAAATAAAATGAAGGTTTAAAAAGATGAAAGCAAAATTTAAGTCTGATAAGTTAAGATCTGTTACCTATGTTTTGGTAGCCCATTTAATAAAAATGAATACCCTTCCACTCGTTTTCTTATTAATGTATTATTTCCAATATTTTCCACTTTGTTTCGTATCATCTATTAAACAATCTTCTTATTACTTATACATTAAGGATGTCCTACTTTTTAGACTTAATTTCAGATACATCCGTATTATTAAGTTTTAAATTACTTTATTATTTTTTACCAGTCGATAGTTTACAAAAATGCCTGATTTAATTAACAAATATAACTTCTCCAAGGTCAATTAAGTACGGAATTTCTCTTGATACAATAACATTCCTCTCATAAGAGTCAATTACAATAAAACCCCTCTCAAATAATTCATTTTTTAATTTCATTAATCTTTTCCTTTCTTCAATTGAAAATAAATCTTTTTTAATCCCAGGGATATATTCTTTAATTAAAATTAATGGGTCTTTAAAAAAATCTATAAACAATGGGATTCCTTCAATTCCGTTAAGCTCTTGAAGAACTTTTGCTTCTGTAATAACTTGATTCCTACTATTTTCCTCTATAGATGTACAAAAAAAATTTGGCATTTTTGCAATATAGAAACAATCCCCCTTCCTAATTTTATAAACAAAACAAGTTCCATTGAATTTTAAAATAATCTCATACCCAAGGCTTTTAAGAAAATCTTTTCCATCTTCAATATTTTCAGAAAGTCTTTCCATTAAATTAGTTAAATTGCTTTTAAGTGAATATTTTATGTATCAATATTTTAAATATTTTTCTTAAAAAAATGGTTTTGTAAACATTAAAAAATAATATGAGCCCGCTCGGATTCGAACCGAGGACCCCTGCCTCTCTTAGACTTGCTATGAGAACAACACTCCAAAATAGAGTGAAGTCATATAAGAGCAGTGCTCTAACCGGGCTGAGCTACGGGCTCGTATTAAAACAAACTATAGAGGATATTTAAAATTTCCCATAATTTCTCAATTTTAACCTAAATAATGCAAATGTAAAAAATACCTATATTACAGAAGGATTTTAAATTGTTTTTTTGAAAATTTTTTTAGATTAACTAATAATTCCTTATTCTCGCTAAATCTCTAGTCAAAACTATTGATTTTTCTTTTCCAATAATTTTCTCAAAGTCTTCCTGTTTAGCTTTTATTATATTTTGTAAATTTTTGAATTCATCAATAACTTGAATTATTTCTTTTTCAGAAAGTTTGGTTTTTGATAAAATCCTATATCCTTTTATAAAATTAATAACACTATTCTCTGTCTGTGCAAGAGCTAATAAAATATTATCAGTATCAATTAATTCTTCATATGAAAGATTATCAAGGAGACTTTTTGATTTTTTTAAGTTTAGTTTTGTATAATCCTTTATTACAAGGTCTGTTTCTTTTTCTACATCTTTCATTAATTCTCTTATCCTTAACTTAAGGGCAATTGCTTCTGAACCTAGTTCAATTAAAGTTAATTCCTGTGACTCAAGTACCTTTTGCATTGTTTTTCCCTTTTGTATAACTTTAGCCGCCTGCAAAATATTCAAATCATTGTAAATTTCATGATAATTAAGGCGTTCAATGTAAGAATCAAATAACTCTCTTTGCTTTTCAAGAATTTGAAGAGTTTCAGTAGCCCTTCGTAAAATTTCAGTTTTGTCTCTTAAATAATATTTAAAATTTTTATAATAAAGATGTATTTGGTTTTTCCTCTCTGACACTGCAATAGTCAGGGTTCCAGTCATTTTTGCAGTTCTTTCAGCCGATTTATGTCTCGTACCTGTTTCTTCGCTTGGGATCTTACTATCCGGAGTAAGAGTGACATTTGCATAATTAATTCTTTTCATATCTTTTGAAATTATTATTGCGCCATCCATTTTTGCAAGTTCTAAAAGTTTTTGTGGAGTAAATCTTGTATTTACTTTAAATCCCCCATCAAGAATCTTGTTCACTAAGTCATTCTCAATAACAATTAATCCCCCTTTTTTCGCATCAACAATATTATCCAATGCAGACCTCAATGCAGTACCTGGTGCAACTTGTTTAAGGACATTAAAAAACTCTTCCTTCGTTGCAACTTCCGTCGGTTTTATTTCAATAATTGTCGTTTGCTTTTCTTTTTTTTCAACTAATTCTTTATCCATTTCAGAAACATTAGTCACCATTTTTCAAATTATCTAATATATATCCTCTATTTTTAAATCTAACTCTTAACTCTAAAATACTCACTAGTATATATATTTTATTTTAATCTCCAATAAGAATTTTAATTAGAGTGTTTTATAAATTTTACTTATTCTTTCATTAACATCAAATAAAATAGTAGAAAATTCAACATTTTTATAAACCCAAATAGTTTATTTATCATATGGTATTTTTAGATGGGGGGTTATATGCAATTATACTTATCTTACATATTATTGGAACAGTTGTTGGAGTAGGAGCTGTTACAATTACAGATTATTTTCATGTAATAGGGTTAAAAAAAAGGAAACTTGAAGAAAAATTATTAATTATATACCCCATTCTTGGCAAAATAATTCTGCAAGCAATTGCACTCGTAATTATTACAGGTACCATTCTTCTTGCAAATAGGCCAGAATTGATTCAAAGTCCTTTATTTCAGCTGAAAATAATTTTGTTCGTTGTTATTCTAGTAAATGGTTTCATTCTACATAGGCATGTTTTTCCGCAAGTTGAAAAGTGTGTTATAAAAAAAAGAGGAACGTGTCCAATCCATGTTCTCTGGATAAGTTCTATTTCAGGAGCAATATCTCTTACAACATGGTACGGAATCTTAATTTTAGCTTTTACAAAAACATATAATTATAGTGTTCATGTCTTTCTTATCTATTATTTTACAGCAATGATGATTATTTTTGGAATTGCCTACTTTAAAGAAAAAAAAGCAAGGATTTGGAAAAAGTAAGAAATTTTTGTTGATTGAAAACTTATACAAGATAAGTTAAATAATAACTAAAAATTTAATAATTGGTGTCTTTTCTAATATTTATGCAAATAAAAAAAGTTACAAATAATATTTATGAAATTCCAAAAGAGGGGAATATGAAAGTCCCAGTTATAATTTATGCGTCTGAAAATCTTCTTAATGAAATGAAAAAAGATAATTGTCTTCAGCAAATGGTAAATGTTGCTCAATTACCTGGAATTGAAAAGTCAATAGTTCTTCCTGACGCACATCTTGGATATGGTTTCTGCATAGGGGGAGTAGCAGGATTTAATATTGAGGAGGGAATTATAAGTCCAGGAGGGGTTGGATATGACATAAATTGTAGTGTCAGGTTATTAAGAACAAATCTAACTAAAGAGGAGGTAATTGGAAAAGAAAAACAAATTTCAAACCTATTATTTAATTCAATTCCCACAGGAGTTGGAAGAGGTACAAAAATAAAGATAACTGAAAAAGAATTTAAGGAAATTACGAGAAAAGGAGCTAAATGGGCTGTTGAAAAAGGATATGGAATAAAAGAGGATTATATTTACTGCGAAGAAAATGGATGTATGGAAGATGCTAATCCTGAATTTGTTTCAAAACGCGCAATTGAAAGAGGGATAAATCAACTTGGAAGCATCGGCTCTGGAAATCATTTTTTAGAAATCCAATATATAGAACGTATTTTCAATGAAAAAGTCGCTTATGCCTTCGGCATTGAAAAATCTAAAATTGTCATTATGATTCATTGTGGTTCGCGCGGATTTGGGCACCAAATTGCTTCAGATTATATAAAATTAATGGAGGATAAATATGGTTACACCCATCTTCCAGATAGGCAATTAATATGTGCACCAATAAAATCAGAACTTGGAAAACAATATTATAAAGCGATGTGTTGCGCGGCAAATTTTGCATTCTGCAACAAACAAATACTAACATATTTAACAAGGAAAGCAATGGAAAAAATTTTTCCAGATTTTAAAGCAGAGGTTGTCTATGATATATGTCACAATATTGCAAAATTTGAGGAACATTTCATCGATGGTAAAAAAAAAGTAATTTGTGTCCATAGAAAAGGTGCAACAAGAAGCTTTGGAAAAGGAAAAAAAGAACTGCCTGAAAAATATATTGAACATGGACAACCAATTTTAATTCCAGGGAGCATGGGAACTGCATCATATATCCTCCACGGAACAAATGAAGCAGAAAAACTTTCATTTTCATCTACAGCACACGGAGCGGGAAGATTAATGTCAAGACACCAAGCAATAAAAACACTTTCAAAAGAAAAGGTTGAAAAAAGCCTTGAAGAAAAAGGAGTTTCTGTAAGGACAGGAAGTATCAAAGGACTCTTGGAAGAAGCTCCTCAAGTTTACAAAGATGTTGACGAAGTTGTCCGTATCAGCGACGAAGTTGGTATAGGGAAAATAACCGCAAAATTAATTCCGGTTGCTGTAATAAAAGGTTAAAATTTAATTTAATTTTGATATTTAACTATTTCTAAAAATAATATGAATCATTAGAATAATTTATAAATTATCATCTTCTATTACTTAGATGGAAAAGAGGGGAAAATTTTTAGTTGTATTTTTAATATCAATTTTTTTTTCATTTTTAGTTATCGCAGGAGATGGGATAGATGGAACAGGAGACCAACCACAATGTTTTAGTGATGCTGATTGTGGGGAGTGCCAATATTGTGAAAATGGAAATTGTGAATCTAAATTTGGCTGTGTTCCAGGTTCTGGTGGAGGAACAGGAGGAACAACTGGAGATTCTGGTGGAGGAACAGGAGGAACAACTGGAGATTCTGGTGGAGGAACAGGAGGAACAACTGGAGATTCTGGTGGAGGAACAGGAGGAATAGAATTAGGAAACCTTAATGATTTAGACACTGATGGTATCCCAAATGACATAGATAATTGTCCTTTAGTTTCAAATCCAAATCAGTTAGATAGTGACGGAGATGGAATAGGAGATGCTTGCGAAAGTGAGACAAGTGATTCGACTGAAGAAGAAATTGAAAGAATTGAAGCAAAACTTTGCAGACAATATACCTCTCAAAGTAGTTGTAATAGTGATGTAGTGGATGAAAAGATACTTGAAAATATACAAACACTTAATTTTAACTTTGCAAGAGTCCATAAGTTAGATAAAGACTTCTGTACAAATTCCGAAAATCTTCCAGAAGGGGTAGAAGTTATATGCGGATGTGAGTTTGTTACTCAAGGTTTGAGTGGAGAATGTATTGAAAAAGTTATTTTGAGAAGAACGAATGAACCTCAAAAAACATGTTATTTAAGAAACATTACATTTGAAGGAAGTTGTGAAGAAAATAACTTAAATCTAAAATGGAATGGTAATTTTAATTCTCCTAATGGAGTTCAAAGTGAACTTAATGGATGTATGGGAGGAAGAATAGAGATAAAATGTCCATCAAAAATCAGTCTTCCATCTTTTAATTTTGTCAATTTAATGTTTACACTCACCTTAATTCTAACTTCATATTTTATTATAATTAAAATAAAAAGAAAATGAATAAGAAAATTATTTTAATAATATGTATTATCCTCATAGGAAGCTTTAATGCATCTGCTGAAATTATTGTTGGAAATGGAAGCCAGATAAAAAGTGACTACAATAAAGAAGAATTCCTATCAGGAAAGTTAAATTTGAGTATAATAAATGAACCAATTAATAAAGAAATCGTATTCAAGTTTTTAAGCGAAGAAAAAAAAATTATCTTAAATTTACTTTTAAAAAATCAGACAATAAATTTTACATGTTCCCCTTCTGACTGCACTGACGACTTTAAAATAATAAGTTCTGGCGAAAATTCAAAATCTTTTTCTTTGGCAAATGAAAAACCAATAGGTTTTATTCTTAATGGGAATAATGTAAATGTAATAGATGGAGAGATTTCATTTTCAAGCAACGCAGGAGCAAATTGTGTATCACAATTAAGTGTGGATATATTAGGAGATAAAAGAATTGAATGGGAAAACAACAAAAAACTTGGAGAATCATGTTTCGGCGACAAAGTTTCGCAGTGTTATCGACAGGATAGCTTCACTAATTTTGGACTTATAGGACAAGAACCTTATTGTGAAAAAATAAAAATAGGAAAAGCTCCTGCATTCGAAATTAAAGCTTTAATGAAAGCAAAAGAAGGAGCAAGTTTTCAAAACAGGCCACTCATTGCCTCAATTTACGGGACAGACAAAGAACTTAAAGGAACATGCGAATTACCAAAACCTTCTACAATAGAAAGTGAAGAATCATGTGAAATCAACTATGTTTCAAAATCAGACGAAGAACATTTTATATGTATTTCCATAAAAGAAGGAATTGAAAATGACGGCTATAGTTTAAAGGCAAAAACAAGTGGAAATTTCTGTGGATTCAGGGGCAGCCCAAGACAAACAAGTACACCAAGTGCAGATTATGCAATAAAAGTCTCTCCAAAAAAATATGACTCCGTCGGTACATTTGTTTTAAATAATGAAATAGTATCCTCTCAAACAGGAAATACATTAAGTTCAATAGTAAATGATTTTATCATTAAAAAATACAAAAAAAACTGCCCAAGTGAAGGGTGTATTGTTCCTATTTTACTCTCAGGTATAAGTCAAGAAATAAACGTAAATAACATAAATATAAGATATGAAAATAGTGCATTTAATGAAGTAACTGAAAATAAAATTTATCTTCTTGAAAAAACTCCTGCTATTGTATCAATGCAGAGATTTGGTGAGATTGATTTATCTAGATTAAACATTTCACTTCCCCAAACAGCAGGAAATTACACCTTTTCAATAATTATAGGAAATACAGAAATTATGAAAAAAAATATTACAATAAGAGAAAAAGAAGAAAAAATAGCCGAGCAATTAAGTCCAAAGATTGTAACAGCTGCAGTACCAACAAAGTTCATTGTATTTATAAGCAGTGAAAAAAATAAATCATTATTTAATTTTGAATGGGATTTTGGGGATAATTCTCCTAAAGAAACGACAAACATAAATAAGGTAGAACATGTCTACAACTCTATTGGGAATTATTCAATAAAAGTAAAAGTTTTTGAAGGCAGAGTTGAAAAAGATGTTTCTGAATTTAAAATTACTGTTCACGCCCCAATAAAAGCAATCAATGAAACATTAAAAGAATATAAAGAAAGGATAAGAAATTTCAAGACAAAAAAAAGTTCCTTACCACAAAATTACATAGGTCCATTAAATAGAACTATTAATATTGAAGAAGTTGAATCTAAAGTCAACAAAATCGAAAATGATTATAAATCTTTGCTAAGTTCAAGAGAACAAAGTGAACAAACATTCATTGCAATAATGGATGAACTTTCAAAAGAAATTGAAGTGCCGTGGGATTTAAAACCAAGTTCAATTAGCAACATAAATTTTATTTATGAATTAAATGACATTAATCTAAATAATTTTAAGGAATTATTTCAAGCGAATTATAATGAATCAATGGAGGAAGAATACAAAAATGAAATCTTTTCATGGTTTATTGAAAATATTGAAACTAACATAAACCATAAAACTTATTCAGTTTATTTTGATGAAGTAAATGAACCTTTTGTAAGTGAATTTGAAATTTCAATAATTCCAAAGAAAAGCCTCCAAGGAAAAGGATATCTCGTTATTGAGAGAGATTATAATGATATTTCATTCAAAGAAGAATATAATATATCAAAAGGAACCGGGATAACTGGAATTGAAATTGATCTTTCAAAAAGAAATGATATCCGCTTTTCAATTAGTGAAAATATTAATGTTTTTTCTCTTCCATTGTTCATTTCTCCAGAATTTTCAAAATTAGATTTATCTCAACCGGCACTAACAAAAAAGAAAGGATGGGGTTTCTGGACTAAATTTAGTATAGGATTTACAATTGTTATGATTATATTCTTGGTAATTTACATATTACTTCAAGAATGGTATAAGAGAAATTATGAATCTTATTTGTTTAAAAATAAAAATGACCTTTATAATTTAATATATTTTATAAAAAATGCAAAATCACGCAAATTATCAAACGAACAGATAAAGGCAAATTTGTCAAAGGCAAAATGGAAAAGTGAACAGATAAATTACGCAATAAACAAGTTTGAAGGAAAAAGAATTGGTATGTGGGAGATTCCAATTTTTAGAAAATCTGAAAGAAAAAAAATAGAAATAGAGATGATGAAAAGGCAGAACTTTGTAAGAATATGACTTATTGAAGAAAAATTTAAATAGAAACAAAAACTTTCAAATTAATGAAGATAACAATTTTCAAGAATTTTGCTAAAAGAATATTAAATTCAATTTTTAAAAGGAAGAACAATATAAGTTTAGGATTTTATGGTCCACCAAATGCTGGAAAAACTAGTCTCGCAAACAAGATATGCAAAGATTGGATTGGAGAGGAAATAGGAGTTGTAAGTAACATCCCACATGAAACAAGAGAAATTCAGTTTAAAGAACATGTTGAGATAGAACATAATGGGAAAAAAATCTCATTTAAACTTATTGATACCCCAGGAATTACAACGAAAATTGACTATGAAGATTTTATAAAATTTGGGATAAATAAAAGAGAAGCTCAAAAACGAGCGAAAGAGGCAACTGAAGGGATTATTCAGTCCATAAAATGGATAGAAGATATGGATGCTGTTGTTGTTGTGCTTGATGCTACAAAAAATCCTTATTCCCAAGTCAATATCACAATAATAGGGAACCTTGCAGCAAGAAAAATACCTGTGCTGATAGTTGCAAATAAAATAGACTTAAGAAAAGCTGACATTAAAAAAGTTGAAGCGGCTTTTCCAGAATATGAAGTTGTTGGAATAAGTGCAAAGACAGGAGAGAACATAGAGGAGTTTTATGAATCACTATTTAAACTTATAAAATAAAAAGAGAGAATGATAAGTAAGAAAAAAATTGATGAGGCAAAAATAAAAATAGAAAGAATATTATCAATCTTGACTCTTTTAGTACTATTACATTCATTTTTATTTATTAATTATATTAAACAAAAAAAGATAATACATAAAATTTTAATTTTTATTAATGACCAGAGAGATTCTAATACTAGTCTTGTCTTTGATTTTAATACCTTAAAAAACCATATAAAAAAATGACAACAAAAAATGTTAGGGGACTGACACTTGAATTTATACCTTATTCAGAAATACATAATTTAAATTCCGGAGAAAGAATCAAGAAAATCCTCAAAATAGTTTTGGAAAATAAAATAATAGTTCTCCAAGGAAGGCTTACCCCTGATGAAGAGACAAGATTAATTGAAGATACAATGGCTATGATAGGACATGTAAAAAATTTTAAAGGAATAGAACTAGCAGTAATATCCTCAACAAATGACAATATTGGAATCGGAAGAAAACTATCTCTTGGAATTGCAAAAGCCCTTGTAGGAGACACAGCATCAATGACAATAATCGGCCCTGCAAGCATCGTAAAAGATATAAAGAAAAATCCAAAAAAGATAGAATTATTATTTAAAAGTTAAATAATTGTAAAATGGGAAGAATAAGAAATGGGTGGGAAATTGTAAAACAAAGCTTTAATATTTTAAAGCATGATAAAGAAATACTCATATTTCCGATATTGACGTTTCTTTTTTTAATTATTTTAAACGGAATTTTTGGCTTATTTTTGATTCTTCTATCTTCAGCCCCGGCTTGTTTGATGAAAATATTCCAGGATTATTATTCATTGTTCTGCTTTTTCCATACATAATATTAGTTTCATTTATTGGAATTTATTTTGAATCCGCGATTATAACATCTGCAATAATGAGGATAAATGGGAAGAACCCCTCTTTAATGGATGGATTTAAACTTCCAAACAAACACTTTTTCAAATTATTTAAATGGAGCATAATAGTTGCTACTGTTAGTATTATTCTTACTAGTTTATCAAAACTAGAAAAAAGGAAGAGAAAGGGAATTAGTATGGGAACTCATATTGCTTCCAAAAATCTTTCAGTAATGTGGAATGTTGCAACATTTTTCGTAATTCCAATCATATTATTTGAAGACTACAAAATATTCCCGTCTATAAAACGTTCTTTGGAGCTTTTCAAAAAAACATGGGGTGAAAGCTTAACATCCCAATTTTCAATTGGTCTTATTTTCTTTTTATTCGCTTTGCCAATGTTTTTAATTTTAATTCTAGCTATTGTAAGCAAAATTATTATTTTAATTATAATTGTGTTTTCGCTATCTTTCATTTATATTGGGATATTAATAATCCTCGCATCAAGTGTTAATGGAATTTTAAGGGCGACATTATATCAATATGCAACAACACACAAGGACCCACACATATATAACGAAGAATTAATGAAAACACTTTTTAAATAGCCAAAATTTTAAAATGTTGGTTTAATTTATTCATTTTTATATAATAAGTTCTATTTCTATTATAATACTAAACATTTTTATACAAGTTTTTCCTTAATCATTTATGTCCCACAGATGTGTCCATTGCGGTACAATGTATCCAGATGCTGCTCCAGAATTGCTTAAAGGTTGTGGAAAATGCGGAAATCATTTTTTCTTTTACATAAGAAAGGAACAGGAAGAGATAATTAAGGAAAAAGATGTTTTTGAAGAACTTAACGTAAAAGAAAAAGAACAGATTGAGACAGATGTAAGAGAAATGATGGGAGTAGAAAGCGACGATATTCCAATAATTTTAGACCTTGAATCAATAAGAATAATAGGGCCTGGAAAATTTGAGATTGACATTGTAAATCTTTTTAATAAAAAAAGGCCTTTAATTTATAAACTCGAAGAAGGAAAATATATAATTGATCTTGCTTCAAGTCTTAAATTAGACCTTTCAAATTACAAACAGGGATGAACATAAAAAAATTGCTTGAGCTTGAATTGAGTCAAATTAAAGTAAATGAAGATGAAATTTTATATCTCAAGAAACTTTCTGAATTAATAATTAAATCAATTGAAAGAAAACTTGAAAAAAATAGGATAAATGCAAGTGCTTTTATCGGTGGAAGCCTTGCAAAAGAGACACTAATAAAAAAGCCTAGTTATGATGTCGACATTTTTCTTAGATTTTCAAAAAATTATTCAGAAGAACAAATAAAAAAATTCATGAAAAAAATATTCTTCTGGTTTTGGGTTCCTGGACTAAGAATAAAAGTTCAAAAAATTCGCGGCTCAAGAGACTATTACAAAATAATACCAAAATCGATAACAGGAGTCAGTTTTGAAGTTATTCCAAGCCTAAAAATTTCAAGTCCAAATGAAGCAAGGAATATAACTGATCTAAGCTTTTTCCACGTTAGATATGTTAAGGATTCACTTTCAAAAAATAAAAAAATAAAAGAGCAAATACTCATTGCCAAATCTTTCTGCAATGCACAAAAATGCTATGGAGCAGAATCGTATATAAAAGGATTTTCGGGATATGCAATTGAATTACTTATGATTTATTACAAAGACTTTATAAAATTTCTAAGGGAAATTTCAAAAAAAGACGAGTTAATCATTGACATTAAAAAATTATATAAAAGTAAGAAAGAAATAATTGAATCTTTAAATAAAGCAAAACATAGTCCAATAATCTTGATTGACCCTACTTTTAAGGAAAGGAATGCCGCTGGAGCACTTTCAAAAGAAAGTTTTGCTAAATTTCAGAATGCCGCAAAAAAATTTCTTGAAAATCCAAGTGAAGAATTTTTTCAGTATAAGAAAATTGACATTCCGATGTTAAAAACAAATGCTAAAGAAGTAAATGGAATATTCGCAGTATTTGAAATTAAAACTAAAAAACAACCAGGAGATATTGCTGGAAGCAAAATGCTTAAATTTTCGAAAGTTATTTCAAGAGAGATTGGAAAATATTTTGATATTTTGGAAAGTGAATATGATTACTGGGGGGAAAGAAAGTCTCACCTATATTATGTGTTAAAAAGAAAAGCTGAAATTGTCCATGTTGGTCCAAGCATTTACAACGAAAAAGCAATAAAAGGATTTAAAGAAAAACACAAGATTTGGTATGTTGAAGATGGAAGAATAAAAAGTTCTATTCCTACAGACTTGTCACTTAAAGAGTTTTTGAAAGTTTTCAAACAAAAATATAGAAAAACGATGAAAGAAATGGATATTTCAAAGATTAAAATTATTTAATGAAAAAAATGCAACATTATGCCAGTTTTGACTTTTAATTCAAAAAAAAGCAAACTTTATAAATATAGTAAATTTTAAATATTGGCGAGTTGGATAGCTCACTTCGGAATTTAGCTGTTAAATCAGCAGGTAATGAGATAATTGCCTAATTCTGAGGAAGGTCCGCACACTATAAAGGATTAACTCCTTTATCAATCTAAACGATTGTTTCATATGCGAAAGCATACTGCTGTGAAGTAGGGCTCTGGTATAGAAACGAGACACTCTTCTGCTTTGCAGAGAGAAACAGCTGGAACGAACATCCTGAAAAGTGCAACCTCTTTAACCGAGGGCTTAGAATGATGTGAGCACAAACATTTTGCTTATGCAATGTCTGACAGAATGCGGCCTATTTCCATCTCGCCTTTAATTAAAAAATTTATCTTTATTAAATCTAATCTTC
This sequence comes from Candidatus Pacearchaeota archaeon, assembly GCA_038869895.1. Classification (GTDB taxonomy): domain Archaea; phylum Nanobdellota; class Nanobdellia; order Pacearchaeales; family GW2011-AR1; genus JACPLR01. Next base: position 119,924 of record JAWCQE010000002.1, on the reverse strand, counting down.
ATTTTCAACTCTTGGAGCAAGAATAAAATCAAGTTCTAAAGAGTCACTTTTAAATTCAATTTTACATGGAGAATCGCTTGAAAAATTTACAAAAACTCTATCAGCAATCTTCCCTGCTTTAGCAAATTTTTGTAGGTATTCAAGTGAATATTTTGCTTTGCTTTTGCCTGAAATTATTTTTACTTCATCATTTGAAAACTCTGTTCTTGCTGAATTAAGTCCTGATGCCTCAATCACAAATTTTTCAGGGGAAGAGATAAAAGAACACGAATCCGCAACAATAAGACAATCCTCAATTGCATCAGAGAAATCACTTGGAGATATTTGAATCTGTGATAAAAATTCAAGACTTGGAGGTTCTTTATCTTTTGATTCAATTTCAATTAATGCGAGAGAAAAACTTCTTTTAACTCTATCAACAATTTCAATATTCAATGTGTTTTCAGTATTTTCCATAATCAAAGTGCTAAAATTTTTTGCCCGTCTTAAAACTGATTTTAAATTATCAAGATTTATACCAAGAACCTCATTTCCCGATTCATATTCTGAAAATGATTTTTTTGGTAATCTAAATTCAACCATTGCAACACTCGCTGGATCAATTGCAACAATCCTTACTCCATCATCATTGAATCTTAATTTAACTTCAGTTACGAGCTCTGAAATAATACTTATAGTTTCAGAAAAAGCTCGTGGATTTTCCAATTTAGCTTTCATAATATTTAAAATCTCGCCATACTTTTAAGCTTTATTATACTAAATATACTAAATATATTTAAAAGTTATATTATGCTAAAAGTAATGGATAAAAGAGATGATAAAGAAAGTAGAGTAAGAAATATTGCATTATTACATTATTCAAGGAAAGATATCTTAGAAAATATTTATAGATTTTCAAAAAACAGAGAAGTAATTCCAAAATACTATGAAAGATTTGGAAAGCGTCCTGATAGTTTCCAATATCCTGCTGATATTATTTCATTAGTTAAAAAAGGTGCAACGAGTTTTCATTGTTCTGAAGAATTGTGGAGTGAACCAACACAAATATTAACCTCAATGAACCAAGAACAGCTTAATAAACTAAGATTTGGTTGGGATTTAATAATTGACATTGACTGCAAATGGATATATTATAGCAAAAAAGCAGCTATTTCAATAATTCAAACATTAAAATCGTTTGGAGTTGAAAATGTAGGTGTAAAATTTTCTGGGAATAAAGGATTTCATATAATAATTCCATGGAATGCATTTCCGGAATTTATTGGAGATATAAAAACTTCTGACATGTTTCCTGAATGGCCAAGAGCGATTGTAAATTTTTTAAAAGAAAAATCAAGAACGAGACTTGCAGAACTCATAAAAGACACCGAATATGATTTTAAAAATTTAAAAGGATACTCGGGGGTGATATGTAAAAACTGCAATAATCTAGCCTCAGAAAATCTTCAAATAACCATAAGATGTCCAAAATGCCACCCCCCACATATTGAAATATTTAAGAGTCAAAATCAAAATTACAAAAAGAGAACCTGCCCAACATGTAAATCAGAGATGAAAGAAGTTGAGCAAAAAATATTTTTTTATTGCCATCAATGTAATATTAACTCTTTAGATAATAATGGAAATTTTGATGAAACCATAAAATCTACAAATATTTTTGAGATTCTTGGACTTGATATGCTTTTAATTTCTTCAAGGCACTTGTTTAGGATGCCATACTCTCTTCATGAAAAAACATCCCTCGCAAGTGTAGTTATTAAAAAAAATAAAATTGAAGAATTTGAGGTAAAAGATGCAAATCCTTTTAATGTAAATGTACTTGACTTTTATCCAAAAGCCAATCAAAATGAAGCAAAAACCTTGTTGCTCGAAGCTATTGATTTCCAAAAATCCATCAATAAACAAAGTGAGAAAAAGATTTATTTTGAAGATAAAAAAACTAAAAAATTTGAAAGGATTAAACTTGATAAAATAAATGAGGAAAATTTCCCTCCTTCAATTCAGAAAATACTTAAAGGAATGGTTGATGGAAAAAAAAGGGCTTTGTTTATCCTAATAAATTTCTTTAGAAGTTTAGGAATGCCAATTGAAACAATTGAAAAAAAGATAAATGAATGGAATAAATTAAATAATCCTCCATTAAAACAAGGATATATTAATACTCAATTGATGTGGCATTCAAAACATAACCCTGTTATGCCTCCAAATTTTGACAATGAAATTTACAAAGCAATAGATGTTTACGAGATGGATGAACTTTCATTAAAGGTAAAAAATCCCGTTAATTACGTCGTGAGAAAATCAAAAACCTCAAATTTGTTTGATAAAAAAGATAAAAATAGATAACTTCCTATATACTACACAAAATAAAACCCTCTTAAATCCTTCTTTTTAAAATTAATATTACTAGATATGAAATCAAAATTAAAATAAGTGTAAAAAATAAATTGAAAAAATTAAAAAATGGAAGACTGACTTTTGATGGACATTGAAATGTTTTTATTCCATTAATACATCCAACCCCTACATTTTCAGTGCCTTCAATTGGATTTTGATACTTTCCGTCCCATCTTAAGTAATATTGGCTATTTCCTCCTGAACATGTTACTGCTACATCATCGAGTCTTATGTTTGTTGTATAACACTTATTTTCTTCTCCTTGCTTTCTTAAAACTATTACTTCATTACACTTGTTTGTTGGAAGATGATATTCACATCCGCATATAACTTCTACCCCTTCTGGAAGACTCTCTGGATTCGTACAGAAATCTCTATCAAGAGTATTGACTTCAGCAAACTTTCTATGGATGTTTTGAATATTTGTTTTTAATTCTTCTGTCCAGCTTAAAGAATTATTACATCCTGTTTCATCTCCATCGAATTTATTGCAAAATGAAGCTGTTTCTATTCTACGGCATTCTCCTTCAAAACATCCAAATGCACACTCTTCAAAAAAGAATTTTTGATTATTTTTATCTATGCAAACATTTTTTGATACATCCTCCTCTCTTGTGTAACACATTTGCCCGGATTTTGTTTTATAAACATTTTCTGGCAGGTTAGCATATTTTCCATATAATTGTTTTACTTCTTCATGAGATAAACTTCTTTCATAAAAGTAAACTTCATCAATAGTCCCGTTAAAAAAATCTTGTAAATTAGATACATCAAAATTATTGCCCATTCTAGCTCCTATATATACTTCAATTTTGTTATTTGGATTATTTTCATCTGCACCCCCGTCATTTTCTATTCCGTCAAACTTCTTTATAGCCCCCCCAATTATTTTATTACTCAAAGCTAACTCTCCATCAAGATAAATCGTTACATTCTCTCCATCATAAACCCCAACAACATGTTGCCATTCTCCCCTTTTAATTGACCTATCATTTGTCCAAGCCCAAAAAATTCTTCCTCCGACATTTATTCCGAACAAATAGGAATCACCAGTACCATCTGATTTTAATGTATTTGTTTGAAGTGTCCACTGCACACTATCTTCGTGCTTACATGTACCTATTCCAGTTATACAACTTGCTTTTGCAAATATAGATTGATATCTATTTTCACTTCCGTTATTAAGATTTACCCATGCAACAACACTTATGGCTGGAGAATCAAATGCTGAATTGTAGTTAACTTGCAATGCATCGTTAATACCATTAAACTTAAATCCTTTATTTACCTTCCCTGCAACTTGGCTTTCAGGACATATATCTCCATAACAATTAGCAACAATTATCGGCGCACCAGAAGAATCCTGTGCAGATGGATCTGCATTTAAATTTTCCTCAAAATGATAAGCGACTACAGCGGTATCTTCAACTGTTCCACATGAAGCAGAGTTAGGATTCTCAACAAAAGAATTACACTGAGAATTATCATAGCATTTTACCTCTTTGCATTCACAATTCCCAGTTGAAGAACAAATACCTTCATAGCCTTCTCCAATTGCACATGAAGAAGAAGGAATACAAAAGCTTCCTTGAGGAAGTTGCACATAAGCACATCCATTTACATCTACAGGAATACCACCTCCCCAGGCTCCAACACAAGTATAGTCAGTAGGATGTTTTGAATAACATGGAGGGGGATTATTGCAAAGAATATTATTCCTAACGTTACGACACATATAGCTACTATTAGATAAAACTAAACAACTATCCGTTGTACATGAATACCCATCATCACAATTTAATGGTGTGCCTTGTTGACAAACTCCCAACCTGCAAGTTTCTACCCCATTACAAGGGTTTCCATCATCACACGACACAAATTCACAAATATCCCTACAAGTGCTTCTCCCTAATGAATTCTCTGAACATGTCCATCCAATCTCAATTAAACAAGAAGAACTACAACCATCATTATTTGCTGTATTACCATCATCACATTGTTCAGTTCCTGTTTTTACTCCATCTCCACAAATAGTTCCCTGAGAAGGACAAGTCCCACAATCTTGGGAACATGAAGAACATGTTTCTGTTCCCGTACATGCTCCATCTCCACAAATAGTTCCCTGAGAAGGACAAGTCCCACAATCTTGGGAACATGAAGAACATGTTTCTGTTCCCGTACATGCTCCATCTGAACATATTTGGGGTTTGGCACTAACAGTTACAACTGGAGATTCAACAGGAGTTGTTGGTGTTAAAAGAGATGGAAGAGAAGGGACAAGACGCATCTTACAGCTATAGTTTCTTGGAGAATAAGAAGGGGAAATAAGGAATTCATCAAAAGATGAGTAACCACCGGCTTGTTCAACCCCATTAATAATCCATTTAAATTCTCCGAGGAAAGAATCACTTTCTGCGTCACTACCAGAAAAATCTTGACATTTTAACTTTACTACATCATGATCAATAGGACTTGTACAAAGAGGAGTTAAACTTCCCGATTTATACCCACAAACTCTTGGTCCTAAAGTTATAACTGGTTTAGTGTCGATTCTATTCCATAAAATTTTAACAATTGCCCCTCTAGAAATACTAGCAAAACCGCTCCACTGCCATATATCTCTTGTATTTCCTCTAACCTCATTCAAAACTTGAACATCTAAGGAAACAGCTCCTGTTGATGGATTTGGAGATAAACTTAGTGAACTAGTTATATCTTTTTCCTCACTATAGTTATAAGGAACAGAACAAGTATCAAGATAACACTGAAAATGAGAACAATCACTAATAATCTTAGAGACTGTACAATTCCCTTCACTATACCACCCTGTCTCAACAAAATTAGAATCTGATGTTTTTTTAATTTTTATATTTGACTTTCCTTTAAGTGCTCTTGGAATAAAAAATCCATTAGCAAAAGCCCCATCAATCGAGCCTATTTGATAGACTTTTATAGAACTTGTCGAGGAATAGTTAAGTAAATTAAAAGCTATTGTTTTTTTATCACTAGCAACAACCCTCCCAGTGTGTGATGAATTGTCCTTATTTATAACAAAATAAGGCTCACAGTTGCATTCTTCAATTGGAAAAATAGAACATAAAAGTCCAAGAGTCCAAATAGACCTGCAGTAATAAGGAGTCCCTATTGAAGGAACATAGGACCATTCATATCTCTCAGAAGAATAAGTAGGAAGAAAAGTTATTGTTGTCTCCATTGTCATTGTGTTAACATTATTATCAGGATTTCCAGAAACCTGCCTTGTTGTTGTCGTAGCGTATACAGAAGAAACTGAAACTATTAATATAATAATTAAAAAAATTATTTTTTTATCCATATCCCTCTCCAAGTGGCAAAGGGAGTTCATGTTTCGTTAAAACCCTTTTGCAGTCTTCTCTCACTTCAGAATTTATTATCTCATCGCAAATTTTAATATCTTCGGAATTTAAAGCTTCATTCAATTTTATCCCATCCCAATTTACACATTTTTCTCTTAAATCCAAAACTTCAATATTTTTGCAGTATGAAAAATTTTTTTCTTCTTGAAATTTTAAATAATAAAATTCACTCTTGCAATTTACAAGTTTAAATTTACTCAAAGCATTACATTCTTCTACATCATCTTTTAATTTTGCTTGATTTAAAATTCTTTCAAATTCAGACAGTTCTTCTTGATTGACTTCTGGAAGATTATCAACAATTTCATTTTGATTTGCTTTTTTATCTTCATTCTTAAAATTTATAAAAAATGAACCAAAAGTGAGAAAAATTACAAATCCAACTAAAATTAGAGAAATTATTATCAAAACAATTAACCTCATTATTAACCTAATTTTTTAAAATTTATAAAATTATCTTTTCTTTAAAATGGATATAAGTAGGTATAAAATTAATATTAGGAATAATGCAAAAAATAAATTGAAAAAACTGAAAAATGGAACAGAAGCTTTTCTAGGTGATGGACACGCTAGTACTTTTCTTTCTGATTTGCATGCAGCATTTTCAAGGTTTCTGCCAGAACTATCTGTAACTACTCTTCCAGAACTATCTACAATGGTTGAAATTACTGAAAGAATATATATCCCTTCGCTATCACATTTATTTTCAAAAGAACTTCTTGTTTCACAGGTTAAACTTCCTAGAGGAGGAGGCTCACCTCTACACGAATTATCTATGTCAATTGGAAAACTTTCAATACATCTCCCGCCATTTGAGGTGCTTGAATCTGTAATCCATCTGCATCTACAAGGCCCCCCAATTGTAATACAACTCCCCTCTTGTTCAAACTCAATAAAATTATCCTCTAAACAGAAATCAGCTTCTGTAATTTCATCTACATCAAAATCAATTCTTTCTTCTATTATTCTTTGTTTGATTCTCTCATAAATTGAATTTTTTATCTGCTGTGGAGTTGCTCCCATACAAGAACTTTCTGTCGTAAAATTCCCACAACTTGTAAGGATTATTCTCCCTTCTTCACATTCACCTGTCTGGATATTACAGGAAAATCCAGATGGACAACAATTTGTAACTATATTCCCATTAATATCTCTTCCACTTTCATTACATCCAAGTTCTATTCTCTCAGTTTGAGTTGAATCATACCATTCTCCATTAATACATATAGGAAACGTTGTGTCGACTCCCGAAATCAGTAAAGTAGTATCACTCGGTTCGCTTCTTTCATTTCCTGTCATTATTCCACTTACAAATGCCATACTTAAAGCTAAAACAATGATAAATAAAATTTGTTTCACTTTTTTTCCTTTCATTTAACCATCAAACCTATATTTTACTATTAACCTTGCAGTGTGATTTGTGCCTTCATCTCCTTCAAATATTTTTTCAAATTCAACAAAATTACCATATCCACTCTCATTCCAGACTCCTTCAATACTATGTATTTTATCAGGTTTATCAAAATCAAATGTCCAGTTAAATATGAAATTGTATCTTCCAAATTCATTATATCTCACATCATTTGGTTTTGGATAGTCATAGCAATAAAGATTTTCAACTTGATAACAAGGAATTGGAGGAGACAAAGCTCCTGCGTTTTCTTCTCTTTCACATGTAGCTCTTGAAACAAAACATTCTGAAACAAAGCTTTCATTTGCATTGAATGTTACCACCTCTCCACTCTCTATTACCCTACCATTTTCTGGCTCTGAAATTATTGCAAATAAATTTAATCCTTCCTCATAGACAAGAATGTCTGTAAAATCAGAACTCTTCCTAAGACTTCCACTTCTTTCAGAGGATTCAGCAGTGATTGTATAATGTGCTTGCCTATCATAAGTACGTGTAGTATTGCAGTTTCCTGTTGTAAGGCATCTTTCTTTTATTTCCTTCCCATTTCCAAAATCCCATTCTATATTTACATCTCTCAATACTTGATGTGCATTTTCAATTATTTGATTAAAGTTTATTGTTCTACCAACTGCGAATTTACTCCAGTTTCCAACTTGTGAAAATTTTTGTGGGTGGGTTATTTTTACCCTCGGAATAGGATCTGGAAAGCACGTACTCATAAGAAGGTTATTTACATTTTCTGCAAAAGTACTTGTCCCCGGACATAATTGACATGTATTTGTTTTATAGTCACAAATAAGTTCATCTGCACATGAATCCCTAAATCCGTAGCAGTCTGCACATGAACAACTCTCTCCGATTTCGCACCTATTATTTTCATTGCATGGTGCTTCAGAGTCGCATTCACTTGGAACTGAACACTGAGTAACTCCGTCAACAATACAAAGCCTCTCTCCAGATGAACACTCATCAATAATTGCAACTTCACACATTCCTGTCTCATAGTTATATACTTCTTCTTCATCTAAACATCTACATGTATCCTCAAAAGGTTCTGCATCTTCTGGACATTGAATGATTTGTCCTCTCTGTTGTGAAGTACAACAGATTCTTATTGGATATAAATCTGTAGCAGACAAGTGAGCATCTGTGTTTGATGAAAGAGAAACCAACAACCTCTCAGTTTCATTACAATTTTCCCCTACCCTCGAAGTGCATTCCAAATCTCCAAAACATATTCCAACTCCATAACTTCCAATAGAGTTAAGCTGAGCATGAGCATTTGTTAAATCGTTGATTCTAAATGCAAGATTTGTATTATTCCTACATTTATGTATTGTTTCTCCACTTAAATTGTATTCTCTCCCAAATATTCTATTATAACAAATTCTAACAGGATAGTTCTCTGCACTAGACCAAACCGCTCCATGAGCATTATTTTCAGAAGATAATTTTAAAATTGTTTGATTATCTGAACATTGATAGACATGCACTTCTCTTTCCAACAGGTATTCATTTAAAACAATCAAATCGTAATTATCAACAGAATTATCGCCGTTCAAATCCGCAAACCTGCAATCTTGACTTGATGAAGAAATCGTTTCATTCACACAATTATAAAGGACAACAAAATCGTCGTTATTTGTAATTCCGTCTCTATTTACATCATAATTTTCACTTCCAGTTAATCTTACATCTTTTGCTTTAAACCATTCAAATGGATTAAATGAAAATGCTCCTACACCAATAATTAAACAAATAAAAATTCCAGCTAAAAAAACAATCTTTACTACCCTCATTTTTATTATTATCTCGTTAATCTTATTTATAAAATTATCCGTATTTTCCTTATCTATCAAATAATCAACTTCTAAATAGCCACAATAAATAAATTAATTAGGCAAAGAGTAATGTAAAATAAATAACTTTTAAAATTGTTTCCATTAAATTAAATAATTCCCTCCACCCAATAACATAAATTGTTTCCATTAAATTAAATAATTCCCTCCACCCAATAACATATATAAATAACTTCAACTTAAGAGTTTTATGTTATTAAAAAAGAGTTTATTTCTTGGTATTGCAGGAGGAATTATATCTTTTGTAGGGGCTAGTTTTGCTTATTTTATGAATGATTCTTTTAATAATCTTGTTTATTTTTTAATTGGAATTGGAATCTTAATTTTAGTTTTTCCTTTTGTTCTTTCTTCAATTATCGAGGGGAGAATAGAAAGAGAAAAAGAGGAAAAATTTCTTGAATTTGCAAGAGAACTTGTTGAAAGTGTTGAATCTGGAACACCAATAAGCAGAAGTATAATAAATATTGGACAAAAAGATTTTGGTTCACTTAGTCCATATATTGTCAAACTTGCAAACCAAATACAACTTGGAATTCCGCTTCAACAAGCACTACAGACTTTTGCCCATGATACTGGAAGCAGAACCATAATAAGAGCAATAACATTAATAAGGGAAGCAGACAAAACAGGAGGTAACATAAACACCATTCTTGAGAGCGTCGCACAGAGTGTTTCTGAAATAGAAAAATTAAAAGCAGAAAGAAGAGCTGCAATTTCTTCAATAGTTATTGAGGGATATATTATATTTTTTGTTTTTATAATAATAATGATTGTTATGGAAGTGCAAATTATCCCAATGGTTAGTGGAATATCAGGTATCCCCTCAGATATATCTACTGATTCACTTCAAGGCCCAGTAGGAAATCTTGGAAACTTTTTAGGAAAAAATAATCTTGATCCATCTGATTTTACAATAGCATTTCTCGGGCTTCTTATAGTTCAAGGATTTTTTGCAGGACTTGTAATCGGAAAACTATCTGAAGGAAACATAAAAGCTGGAATAAAACATTCATTCATAATGGTTTCAATGGCAGTTTTGATTTCCACAGGAGCTAAACTTATTATCTAAAATGGAAAAAAAAGGAGCTGGACATGTTGAAATGATAATATCATTTATAATTTTTGTAGGATTCCTTATTTTCATTTTTTCAATTTTCAATCCATTCAATACAGATTCTAATGTAACTCTTGTTGACAACGTATTTACAAATCTTGAGGAAAACCTAACAACTAAATTATCAAGTGTTTCAGTTAGTTTAAATTCAGAAAAAAGGTGTATTATCCTAAATAATTTTAAAGAAATTTTAGACGACATGGGATGTCCATCGCAAATAGATGGAAAAATCAATGTTAAAAATAAAAATGAAGAAAATGTTAGGTATAATTATGATAATAACAATAAAAAATTATATTTAGAAATTAACCCGCCAGAAAAATTTTTTACAATCTCCTGTTCAGAAGATATTTCTACAACTGAAAATACAATTGGATGTTCAGAGTCAACTAGTAACTATGGAGTTGGAATAATCATTGAAAGAAAAGTTTGGTCAAAAAGAAGAATTGAAGAATTTAAGAGAAATTATGAAACAGATTATTTAAACTTAAAAAGAAGAATTATTCCAGAGGGAAATGATTTTGGATTTCAACTTTGGGATATTGATAACACTCTATCTCCAGAAATTGAAGCAGGAAAACCTCCTTCCAGAGTAAGGGTTAATGCAAAAACAATTCCAATAGATGTTTTAGAGATAGAAAGAGGGGATGTTAAAAAAAGAACTTTAACAATTATTGTATGGTAATTGTTTAGAAAGTTTTAAATCGAATAACTTACTATAAAAAGAATGAAATTAACATCGAAAGTATTTGAAAATAATGGAAGAATTCCAGTAAAATATACTTGCGATGGGGAGAATATTAATCCTCCAATTGAAATTTCTGATGTTCCAAAGAGTGCAGTAAGTTTGGTCTTAATCATGGATGATCCTGATGCTATAAAACCCGCTGGAAAAGTCTGGGATCATTGGGTTATATGGAATATCCCACCAGATACAAAAATTATAAATGAAAATTCTATTCCAAAAGATGCTATTCAAGGAGTTAATAGTCGCAATATGAATAGTTACACAGGACCATGTCCCCCAGACAAAGAACATAGATATTTTTTCAAGCTTTATGCATTAAGCAAAATATTAAATCTCCCAAAAAATTCTACAAAAAAAGATGTTGAAAAAGCTATGAAAAACCACATTATAGATAGAGCTGAACTTATCGGAAAATATAAACGAAAATGAAATTTATAAGAACTATTTTGTTTGGAGCACTTATATGGATTTTGTTATATGCTTCATGGGATATCTTAAAAAATATTACTCTATTCAAAAACAACATAATTTATTTTCAAATAGTATTTTTTTCATCTGTCATTTTGATAGTTACTTTTTGCACTTATCTGTATTACAGAGATAATGAGATAAACGGATTTATATTAGGAAGTATTTTTGCTTTAGTTTCAATTATATTTAATATTCTTATTTTATTCCCAATTTTTTTCAAGTTTAATTTTAAAAATTTTATTTTTAACTATCTAATCTGGACACCTATTGTAATAATTATTGTTGTTCCATATATTTATCAACTCATAGCAAAACTAAGGAAACAAAGTAAAGATAAGACTAATGATAAAAATAAGCAAATTGTTCAGAATAAAAAAGAAAATAGTTCAAAAAACGATATAGATTCAAAAAGTATAGTTAAATTTATGAAAAAGATATAGAAATTTAAAAAATTACATTTTATCTTTACATGATTGGCATATCATTCTTCCATCAACACTTTCAAGAAGTTCAAAATCTCCACATTCTTCACAAATATCCTCAATACCTTCCCCTTTTAACAACGACTCGCTTCTTTTAATTTTCTCAGATTCTTCCCTTATTCTTTCAAATTCACGTGATTCTTCAAAAACTTCTGGGATAAATTTCACTATATCTTTTAAAGTTATATAACCTATAATCCTATTATTATTTACAACAGGCATTCTTCTAAGTTTATTCTTATTTAATTTCTCTAACGCTTCTTTTAATGTCGCTTCTGGTTTTATTGTAATTATTCTTTTTGTTGCAATATCCTTAACTTTTATATTATTCAACTCATTTGCTTTTTTCTTGGCCACTGCCCAAACAATATCTTTTTCTGTTATAATCCCGTGAAGCTTTTCATTTTGTTTTACAACTATTGAACCGACTCTGTTTTTTATCATTTTATTTGCACATTCAAAAAGAGAGGATTCCGGGCTTACATGGACAAATTTTCTTGTCATTACATCGCCAACTCTTACTCCATCTGCCATAAATTATCTAATAACTTAAACTTTATATATCTAGCGGTTTAAAAAAATCTCGCAATATTTAAATAGACTTTTTTCTTTTATTAATTATGTCGGAAAAAGATAAGGTGAAAGAACAGAAAGTTAAATGGAAGGGGATTTTTGATTTCAAAGAGATCTATCAATTTATGTATAGGCGGCTAAATGAAGAAGGGTATTCTGTTGAAGAACAAAAATATCAAGAAGAAGTTAAAGGAGATGAGAAAGACATAGAGATAACATGGGTTGCAACAAAAAATATTTCTGATTATTTTAAAAATGAGATAAAACTTAGTTTCAGAATTCTCGGACTGAAGAAAATCGAGGCTGAAAAAAATGGAAAAAGAATAAAAACAAATGAAGGCGGATTTGAGGTTAAAATAACCGGCTCACTTGTAAAAGACTACGAAAATAGGTGGGAGAATAACCCTACAATGAAATTTTTAAGAGGAGTTTACGATAAGTATATTGTCGAAGGAACAATAAATAGATATAAAAGAAATATTGTAAATGATATCGACGATTTAACTGAAAATACAAAAGCGTTTCTCACAATTGAAGGAAAAAAGTAATTGAATATTATTAAAATACATCTCTATTCAATAAAAAGAATATTTACTTAGTGTATTTTCTTTCCACTTTCACATTTTGAGTCTGTTGTCAAAAGAATAGGCTTACCATTTTTATCTGCTGCTAATAACATTCCCTCACTTAAAATTCCCTTTAATTTTCTTGGTTCTAAATTAACAATAACGATAATTGTTTTTCCATCAAGCTCTTTTTTGCTGTAAAATTCTTTTATTCCTGCACAGATAATTTTTTTTCCAATTTCTTTTCCCAAATCAATATGAAGTTTATAAAGCTTATCAGCTCCATCAATATCTTCAACTTTAATTATTGTGGCAGTCCTAATATCTAATTTTGAAAAATCTTCATACTTTATATATGGCATTTTAATTAATACCTAAAAATAAAGCCTTTTATAAACTTTCCGAATGGTATAAATCGTAAAAAATAATATTCCTCTTTATATCTTATCAAATAAAATTTCCCCTTTACTTATCTTTTTTAATTCAAGCGGTTTTTTAATATTTTCATATTTAATCTTAAATCCAAATTGGTTAGCAATCTTATTAGTTGTCTCAGGAATAAATGGAGACAATAAAATTGTAATTGCCTTTATGCTATCTGATAGTTCATAAAGTACCTTTCTATCATGAGTTTCCCATGGCTTTTTGTGTTGTATATGTTCATTACATACATCTATAAAAGAAAATATCTCTGTTAAAGCTATATCAAGATGATATTCTTCAAAATTTTTCTCAATACTATTTAATTTAAGTTTTTTCAAAAGTTTGTTTTCTATCTTTTCCATTCCATATTTCTCAACTAAAACGTTTGTCCTTAATATCAAATTGCCAAGCTTATTTGCAAGTTCATTATTATTTCTTTCTATTAAAATGTTTTCTGAAAAAGTAGAATCTTCAAAAATAACATTTCTCAAAAGAGAGTATCTTAAAACATCTGAAGGATATTTTTTTAAAAGTTCCAAAGGGTCAATAATATTCCCAAGCGATTTGCTCATTTTTTTTCCTTCTATATTTATGTAGCCATGAACTAAAAGAGTTTTTGGGAGTTTATATTCTGCTGAAAGAAGAACTGCTGGCCAGATAACACTATGAAACCAATTTATTCCCTTTCCAATAACATGGCAGTTAGCAGGCCAATATTTTTTTTCATTTTCTTTTAAGCCAGAAATATAATTTATCAAGGCATCTATCCAAACCCATACTTTAAAGTTTTTATCATTTGGAAAACTAATTCCCCATTCAACATCCTTCCTGCTTATACATATATCACTCAATCCTTCATTTAATCTTGATAAAATTTCATTTGCCTTTGATTTTGGAATAACATAATTTGGGATTACTTTAATTATATCTTTTTTGTATTTGCTTAATCTAAAAAAATAAGCTTCTTCTTCTCTGTATTCTGGCTTTATATCATGTTCAGGACATTTTCCATCTATTAAATCTTTTTCAGTATAATAAGTTTCACAACCTCGACAATAAAGCCCTTTGTATTTATCTTTGTAAATATCCCCTTTATCAAACATTTTCCTTATTAGTTTCTGAACAATTTTTCCATGTTCTTCTGCAGAAGTCCTCACAAAATCGTCGTGAGAAATATTTAATTTTTTAGCTAATTCCAAAAAATAGTTTGTATTCATATCGACAAAATCTTTAATAGAAATTCCCAGCTTTTCCGCAGCTTCAACATTCTTTTGTGCATTTTCATCTACTCCTGTTAAAAAGAATACTTCTTTACCCTTAAGACGATTCCACCTTGCAATAGCATCTGCTATAACTTTCTCAAAAGCATGTCCTATATGTGGACGCGCATTAACGTAATCTATTGCAGTAGTAATATAAAATTTTTCAGCCATAGCTAAAATAAAAATAAAGTATTAATAAAACTATCTTTCGAATTATTAAAAATTTGATTTTATTTAACTTTAAGTTATAATTTAAATCGACATATTTATAAAGTTAGATTACTTGTCTTTCAAATGTTCGGCAAAAAATGTTTTAACTGCAATAATAAAATAAGCAAAAAATATGAATATTGTCCATATTGTGGGGTTAATTTATCAAGTAAAATAGATGAAAAAGAATATGGATTTTTAGGCAAAAAAGACTTTGACGAATTAGGTATTAAATTTCCATTTGGTTTTAACGCGTTAATGAAGCCATTAATGAAAGAATTATCAAAACAAATGATAGAACTCGATAAAGAACTTAAAAAGGAAGAGGAAGAACAAAAAAAGAATAAAAAAATAGTAAATAGTAATTTTACAATACATATAGGTATACCTGGACAAATACCTATAAAAGTAAGTTCTGTTATTCCTTCAAGTAATACTGAAAAAGTAATTCTTCCAAAAATTAGAGATGAAAAATTAGTCAATGTAAAGAATTTTCCAAGGAAAGAACCAAAAACTAATGTAAGAAGGTTAAGCGATAAAGTTATCTATGAAATTGAACTCCCAGGAGTTAATTCAATTGATGATATAAATATAAACAAACTTGAAAATGGATTTGAAATAAAAGCTATTGGAAAAAAAGAAATTTTTGTCAAGAACCTTGATGTTTCTCTCCCACTAAGAAAATATGAATTGAAAGGACAATCTCTTAATTTAGAACTTGGATTGAGGTAAATAATCATCTTAATAATTCTTAAAATAAAAACCCTTATAAATTGTTTTTTTCTAAAGTTAATGTGAGCCTGTAGCTCAGCCAGGTTAGAGCACTACTCTGATAAGGTAGGGGTCCTCGGTTCGAATCCGAGCAGGCTCATATCGGATTCGATTGGTTGCAGGATAGAAAACCCGCAGGTGGTTTTCAGTTCGAATCCGAGCAGGCTCATATCGGATTCGATTGGTTGCAGGATAGAAAACCCGCAGGTGGTTTTCAGTTGTTAAAATTTTCCTTTCAGATAATTCAACCTCTTTCTCTCAGGAAATCTTTCAATCGCATATCTCAAGGTTGTCCTAGACATATGATAATAATTCTCTTTAAGAAATTCTCTTAAAATTTCTTCATCTCTTTTTCCAATTTCTCTGAGTATCCATCCAACTGCTTTATGTATTAAATCCTGGTCATCAGAAAGTAGCATTTTGGAGATTTTCAGACTATCACTAAATTTATTACTTTTAATAAAATGTAATGTTGAAATGATTGCAATTCTTTTTTTCCACAAATTGTCTGATTTAGCATAATTATACAACAAAGACTTATCTTTATCTATTAGCCATCTCCCAAGAAGCTTGTGAGCAACGCAATCTATTAAATCCCAATTATTTGCACAATGGATATTATCTAAATAAAAATCAATTATTTCTCTCTTTTCCCTTTCATCTTTTGCTATTTCAAATTTATATAACAAAATAAAAAATCCTGTCAACCTAAATTCATGAATTTTACTCAATAATAAACTCTTAACGTCATTAAAACTTGCGCCAACATATTTTTGTGCTATTTTCCTCTGTAAAGGAACTGAAATTCCAAAAAAGACATCTCCTTCAGCATATTCTCCTTTTCCTGTTTTAAAAAAATTTTGATAAATTGGGATTCTATCTGGATTTTTTAATATTTTCAGCTCTGACTCTATTTTTTCAAACATTATACTTTAAAAAAAGTTTAATTTTTAAATTTAATTTAATAAAATAAAAACTTAAAAATTTATATTATTGCCTAATTTTATTTTTTCAAAGCCATTCTATGTTGAGATTTTGGAGAAACTTCTTTCTTAACATGCTTTTGCTCTTTATGTTTCTGTTCTGCAAATTTCTCTTTTATCTCCATACTTGAAGTAAATTTCTCCTTTTCATCATTTTCTTCCTTCTTTTCTTCTCCAATTATCTTCTCTTCAATTTTCTTATCTTTGCTTTCTTCAGTTTTTCTTTCTTCTCTTTGCTTTTTAATTTCTTCAGCAGATTTTTTAGCCTTTTCCTCACGAGTCTTTTTATATTTAAGTTTTTCAGGAAGTTCTAAAAGTTCCACCCTTATAAATTCTCCATCGCGTTTTGCCTTTACCTTTATTTTTGTAATAGGATTTTTGATTCCCCTAAACCAAAGTTCTTCATTCAAAAATCTATCAATCTTCACCTTTTTTAAATCTCTTTCTGGAATTCTCATATGGCGGGCGATAAATTGTTTTATAGCCTTAATAGCTTTTGGGGTTCTTTTGTATTTAGGAACTTTAAGAATCTCTCGTCTAAGAGAGATAACGTATTCTTTCTCGTTAGAAATAGTTTTTTTTGCCATTTATATAATCTCCTCCAATAGCTTAAGTCCTCTCAAATCTGTTACTCGTGCATTCTTCATAACTTTATTAATAACCAACATAACCAATTTAAATTCTTTACAAGTAGATTCAGTATAGTATCTTACTAAATCATCAGACAAAGGTAAATTTCCTCTAAATATTTTAATAATCTTTATCCTATTTCCATCAAGAATCCTTAATCTATAACCATCAATTAAAGGGGTAATTCCGTAAGTACCATCATGAACTCTTATTTCTTGTCTAAACATCTCATCTTGCTTCTTTGTAAGATCAAAATAATAAAATTCTTTTTTAGTCATCATTTACTCTCTCCTAAAATCATCGATAAATGAAAAATTCTACAAAGTCCACTAATTAAACTATAACTTGGTAATTCTCCTAAAAAAGTATAATCCCCGCGAGACATTTTAAAAATTATTTCTGCAGATTTTCTTTCACTATTCATTTTATCCTAAATGCTTTTTCTTTATCCTCCTTGGTTTTATTTTTAATTTAGTAAATCTCCAATTTCTTTTCTGCCTCGTTGTAACTGAAGGATGAATTCTTTTACCTCTACCATATTTTTTTATAACAACCCATATTGGAGCCCACTTAGTCAACCTATTAGCTTTTGCAAGTTTGATTTTCTTTTGTCTTTGTGATTTTGGATTAGTCATTTTAAAGTTTAATCCCTAAAAGTTCTTTTAGTTTAGATTCACTTCTCTTCCTATCGTTATCTGAGCCAAAAATTATTTTTAATATACAAAAGTCAGCTCTTTCAATTCCATTTCTTTTTTCATCATAAAATATCCTTACTTCAAAAATAGAATCGATACCCTTTAATCCAAATCTATAAACCATATAATCTCCTTCCCTAATCGGTATTGAAGTCTTGTAAATACCTGCTGGAAGTCTCCCATTAATTATTCCATCTTTATGACTAGGATTAATTAAATTAAAATAAATTGATTTAATATCCTCTTTCCCTCCTATTGTGTAATCTTTTTCATTCATTTTATAATACTTTCAATTAACTGCCTCCCTTTTTCACTAAGCTTTCTTCCACGCTTTTCAATTTTTTGAACAAGTCCAGCATTTTCTGCTTGCTGCATTATCGTTCTTATAATTTTTCCAGAACCCTTTTTATGTCTTGCTGGTTTAACCCCCCGATTTTTTCTCCCACCATATCTTTTTCTAAGTCTGTTAACCCCAACATACCTTCTTATATAAATCTGCCTCAAAATACTCGCAGCTCTTTTATACCAAAAATCATTGTCAAAAGGAGGCCTTTCTCTTGCAACCGAAGATTTTACAAAAAAAGCCCACTCGGGAGTTTTAAACTCGGGAATTTTCTTAAGGGCTTCTGCTAAACGATTATTTAATTCTCTCATATCAATAAAATAAATTGACTTTGTCTTCATTATATCTCAATAAGATTCATCCTAAAAGGCTCTCTTTTCAGAGATAGAATCGCATATGCGATTAACCTATAATTATGATTTCAAGGCAGTTTATAAACCTATTGTTTTACTTAATAATTTGTGACTTTCAAAAAATTTGAAAGAAAAAAATAGAAAATTCCGCGACAATATTATGGTAATTAATTTATGTCTAAATGATTTTATATGATTAAACGCCCGTGCCAGGATTCGAACCTGGGTGTCCAAAGGACACGGTACTCCAAACCGTTGCAATTCCACTATGCGACACGGGCATACTAATTAATAAAATTTCTTTCTTAAAAGAAAATAATTTATATGAAATATAAAAATAATAATTTGTCAAGAATATATAAATTTTATTAAGTCATTGAATTGTTAATTTTTATTCTTTAACTTCTATTTTTATCTCCGTCATATCCTTAATTTATTTTTATTAATAATCTTTAGATTTATAATATTTTATTAATTTTAATATTATAATACATTACCAAAATAATTAAAAAACCATAAATCATTAGAATTTATGGAATTCAGCACAATAAGGCGAGATAATCCTCTTCCGAAGAAAAGCAACGAATGTCCAGACTGTAAAGATACTGGAATTGTAAAAGAGCCAAATGGACAAGTTCATACATGCTGGAAATGCCTCCAGAATGGAAAACTTGATGCACATTCGAAATCTCTCCCTAAAAATGAAAATATAAAATTGTAATTATTTATTTTAAGAGATAATTCTAGCCTTTCATTTCAATTTTTATATTGACACTTTTTGGAATCGGCAATCTCATAATACTATGAAGAATTTTATCATTACTCGGCAAATCTATTAACCTTTTATGAATTCTCATCTCAAATCTATCAAATGTAGCCGTTCCATTACCGCACGGACTTTTTCTCGTCGTAACTTTAAGCCTTTTAGTAGGAAGAGGAACTGGCCCTCTAGCTATAACTCCTGCCTTTTTTGAGATGTCTCTTATAGTTTCACTAATCTCATTAAGTTGACTTATGTTTATACTGCTTAATTTAATTCTTACTATTTGTGGCATTTTATCCTTAACATAATTTACTTTTTAAAGTTTTTTAATTCAGAACAGCCCACGCCGCGAGTGAGCTGCTCTTCACCACAGCCTTGTGTGATGATATATCTTTCATCCAATTTGATATTTTAAATTTTCCTATTTTTATCTTGTCTTTTAAGATGAAACAAATAAACTAATGTAGCAAAAAAAATTCCTATATTATTAACCATTAAATCAGAAAAGCTAGAATCTCTTCCATAAGTAAATAACTGGTGAAATTCGTCTATTATTCCATAAAATATAGAGATTAAAATCACAATTAAAATAAAATTTTTGTCTTTCCCATGTACAAAGGTTGTAAAAAGGAAAAAAGTAAAAAGGAAAAAGATGAATATATGGTAGGTTATTGCAATAAAAGATATTCTAGTTAATGAATTCCCTGGAATAGACGAGAGAAAAAATATGATAATCCCTATCACAACAACAAAAATTAATGATACTTCTCTATTTTTATCAAACCATTTTATCATAAGATTGTTTGGGTCAGAAATTTAAAAACATTACTAAAAACATTTATATATATTTTGAAATATATTAAGAAATGCTTGATATAAATATAATAAGGGAAAATCCAGAATTAATTAAGAAAAACCAGATTCGCGCAGGCAGAAAAGCAAGTGATGTTGACGAAATTCTTAAAATTGATAAAAAATGGCGCGAAAAAAAATATGAGTCTGATAAACTAAGAGCTAAAAGAAATCAGATTTCTCAGGAGATTAATGAAGCAAAAAAAAGGAAAGATGATAAATTGAGAGAAGAATTAATAAAAGAAGCAAAATCAATTCCTGATAAGATTAAGTTACTTGACGAAGAATTAGATGTCCTCATTAAAAAAAGAGAGGATTTGTTAAGAACTCTTCCTAATATAATTTCAAAATACACTCCGGATGGAAAAGATTTTAGAGATAATAAAGAAATTAAAAAAATTGGAAAGCCAAAAAAATTTTCGTTTAAAATTATGAATCATGTAGAGATTTGTGAAAAACTTGGTTTAGCGGACTTTGACTCCTCAGCGAAAGTATCAGGGAATGGATTTTATTATCTTAAAAATGAACTTGCATTGCTTAACCAATCTTTAATAAGATTTGCAATTGAACATATGAAAAAGAAAAAATACCAATATATAGAGACTCCTTTAATGTTGAGAAAAAATATTTTTGCTGAGGATGAAAAAACATTTTCAAACTCAATATATGAAGTAAAAGATTCTGACATGGCCCTGATTGGAACAGCAGAACATGCACTTCTTGCAATGCACAAAGAGAGCGTATTTACGGAGAAGGAACTCCCAAAAAAATATTTTTCTTATTCAATGTGTTTTAGGAAAGAAATAGGTTCGCACGGAATTAATGAGAAAGGACTTTGGAGAACTCATCAGTTCAATAAAGTCGAGCAGTTTATATTCTGCATTCCAGAAGATTCTGAAAAATTATACAACGAACTTCTAAAGAATTCTGAAGAAATTTTAAAAGAACTTGAACTTCCATATAGAGTAATTGAAATCTGCACAGGGGATTTAGCTCCATGGAAACACAGAAGTCATGATTTAGAAATTTGGAGGCCAACAACAAAAGATTATGGAGAAGTAATGTCATTGTCAAATATAACAGATTACCAAGCTAGAGACCTAAATATAAGATTTAGAAGAAAGGACCATAATGAATTTGTCCATACATTAAATAATACTGCCTTAGCAACATCAAGAATTTTAGTTGCTATACTTGAAAATAATCAAAATGCAGATAAAACTATTAATATTCCAAGGGTTTTATGGAAATATACAAAATTTAAAAAAATCGGAAAAAAATAAATTTAAAAACCCAAAAAATTACATAATAAAATGGAAAAAAAGAAATTTACAGATTACGAGGTAGCAAGAATTCTTGGAGCAAGGGCTTTGCAAATTGCAATGGATGCTCCTATTCTCGCCAATATTGAAACAAAAAAACTTGAAGAAATAAATTATGACCCTATGGAAATTGCAAAGATTGAATTTGAAAGCGACATTCTTCCAATAACCGTAAAACAACCAATGCCGAAAAGAAGAAGTGTAAAAATTAAAAAGATAAAAGAAGAAGATATTAAAGATAAATTAATTGAAGAAGGAAAAATTCAGGAAGAAAAAGAAATAGATGAAGAAGGAGAAATTATGGAAATGGCAATTCCTGAAGATGAAGTTATCGACGAAGGACTTGAAGGAAGAGAATCAAGTGAAGAACTTCAATAAATATGAATTTGAAGAATTAAAATTTTAAAGAATTACGTGGTTCTGTTGAAGGGAATTATATTATATTCAAAGGAATACAAATTTTTATAATTTTGTAGATAAGCATGAAGCTTTGAATGGCAAATTAATTTTTAGTTAAACACTAGCATTTAACACAACAACACAATTTAACAAAAGCTTTATAAAGTTAATTTTATTAATGGTATAATGAAGTTAAACAATAAAAAAGCGGTGTCAGATGTTGTAACTACTGTCCTTTTAATTCTTCTTGCAATTGCTGCTGTTGTAATTGTTTGGGTTGTTATTCAGAATTTTGTCAGAGAAGGTTCAAAAGAAGTCACAGGTTCTGCAGACTGCTTATCAACAAGGTATGATGTTACTTCTGTTACAACAAATGGAAATGTAACCTTAAGAAGAACTTCTGGAAATGTTGATATAGGTGTCATTAGAGCTTCAATAGGAACATCTTCTGCAACAGTACAAAATCCAAATATAAAAATTGCGGAATCCACAACTACTGGACAAATGCAACCACCTATCACCTTACAATCTGGCCAATTTGTTGATGTATATGTCGCATTTGAATTAAGTGACGGTACAAGTTGTAGAATACAAGAAGCCCAATCAGTTGCAGTATCTTAAAATTTTTCAAAAGGAGTATTTCCTTTAAAATGAAAGATGATAAAATCTATTCTTTTTATTTAAAGGTTATTTAAATAGATTTTATATTCTAAGTATACTTCGTAAAATATTAAAAAAGTTTGACATTAAAAACATTTAAAAAGATTGATTATATTATTATGTAATGAAGTTAAACAATAAAAAAGCGGTGTCAGATGTTGTAACTACTGTCCTTTTAATTCTTCTTGCAATTGCTGCTGTTGTAATTGTTTGGGTTGTTATTCAGAATTTTGTCAGCAACAATCTTTCAAATATTGGAAGTTCTACTGGATGTTTAGAGACTCAATTAAGAGTGGTATCTGTTAATAGTACAACCTCTTCTGTATTTATACGCAGAGATTCTGGAAGCGATGAATTGAGTGGAATTGTTGTTTATGTAGATGGGACCATTGTCGGAGGAATTGATTATTCTCAAAGTGGAAGTGAAACACCAATAAAGGTAGGAGAAACTAGAAACGTAACACTTAATTCTGGTCTTCTTAGTCCAGGGAGTAGAGTAGAAACGGCCGCAAAAATAGGTAATAAAATATGTGATTTGTTAAGTAAGCCTTTTATAGTTCAATAAATACAAATATAAAACTAAACCTGCGTGAATTAAAAAGAGGATTGTGTTTATACTAAAAATAAAATTATGTGGATAATTGGTTTATTCTTTATCTAAGTTATTCAAATTAGAAAAAGACAACAACTATTTTTATATCCTGTTAATAATCTTCAAAATCTTCTTCTTCATTATTTTTTTCAGATAGTTCCCTTTGTGAGGATTTTAAATCATCAGGTTCAATATCGTTTATTAATTTTCTAAATTCTTCAAAAGAATCTGCAGGAATTCTTGTACCAGATTTTGTAAAACCAGTGTATCTTTCGGACTTAGTAAACTCCCTTATTGTAACTCCACGTCTTCCGCCAAAGTCATCTATTCTTATAATAATATCAGTATTTTCATTTTTCTTTATCTTTCCAATATCTTTTTCCATTGTAATATTTAGATAAGATAGTTTATAAAAATATTGGTGAAATCAAATTTATAACGTGTTTCATATTTAAGGAAGTATCTAAATTTATTTGTAATAACTAACTACTTAAAGTAATTAATAGACGTTTTAATAAATGAAAAATTTAAATATTAATATTTATGGATTAATTTATGGATAATAAAGACTATGCAAAAATTATATTAGATTTGACTAAAACAAAAGAAGAGAGAATTCAAGCAGCTTTTCATTTAGAAAATACAGACAATGAAGAACACATAAGAGCACTAGGTAAAGCATTAATAACAGATACCTCTCCAATAGTAAGACACGAATTTGCATTTTCACTTGGAGAAACAGGAAGGGCAGATATTGCGGCAAAATACTTAATTTATGCAATTGAAAATGATGAGAATGTATTTGTGAGACATGAAGCAATACTTGCTCTTGCTACGCTTGGCAAAAGAGAATTTATTCCATTTATTAAAAAATTTTTGAATTCTGATGAGCTTGAAATTGCTGAAAGTGCTGAAATTGCACTTCAAAGACTCAAAAGTAAACGAAAAGATAAATTTTAATTATTTTTATTTTTACTAAAATTAACCGAAAAATTAGGCTAACTTTTATAAACTAATTATCTTTTTCAGATGAATGCTAATAGGACTTGTCGGCAAACCAAATGTAGGCAAAAGTACCTTTTTTAAATCAGCAACTTTGAGTAATGTACTTATAGCAAATTATCCATTTGCAACAATTAAACCAAACCATGGGATTGGATATGTAAGAATTGAGTGCATTGAAAATTTTTTTAAAGTTAAGTGCAATCCTAGGGAAGGTTTCTGTATTGATGGTAGTAGATTCGTACCTATAGAATTAATTGACGTTGCAGGACTTGTGCCTGGTGCTTCTGAAGGTAAAGGATTAGGCAATCAATTTTTAAATGACTTAACTTTAGCTGACGCTTTTATAAACATTATCGATACATCTGGTGAGACAGATTACGAAGGAAAACAAATCCAAAATCATAATCCTTGTAATGATATAAAATTTTTAGAAAGAGAACTTGATTTATGGTATACAGAAATACTAAAAAAAGTTTGGAGAACATTCACCAAAAAGATTTCTGCGGAAGAAATTGATTTTTCTGAAGCAGTTGCAGGACAATTTTCAGGATTAAAGGTAAAACAAATCCATGTTAAAGAAGTTGTTCAAAAAGGAAATTTTAATGTTTCAAAAGCTTCTCAATGGGATAATGAAGAAATCTTTAAATTTGCATCTTTATTAAGAAAAATTTCTAAGCCGATGATAATTGCAGCTAATAAAATAGACAGACCAAGTAGTTATGAAAATTTTCAAAAAATTAAGAAAGAGTTTGATTATCTGATAGTACCTTGCTCAGCTGAAAGTGAGTTGGCTTTAAAAGAAGCATCAAAAACGGGGACTATAAAATACATTCCCGGGGATAATAATTTTAAAATTTTAAAAAACCTTAGTGAAAGGCAGAAGGAAGCATTAGAATTTATTGATACTAAAATCTTAAAGAAATTTGGAAGCACTGGAGTTCAAGAAATTTTAAATAAAATTGTCTTTGATATTTTAAAATACATAGCTGTTTTTCCAGCAGGAAGCAAATTAAAAGATTCAAAGGGAAATATACTTCCAGATTGCTTTTTGCTTCCAGATGGTTCAAGTGCTATTGATTTTGCATTTCATCTTCATAGTGATATAGGAAAAAACTTTATTAAGGCAATAAATGTAAAAACAAAACAAGCTGTCGGCAAAGATTATAAATTGAAGAATCTTGATGGAATTGAAATTATAACAAGGTAATTGAAATGAAAGAAAAAAAAGAGTATGTATGGGATTTAACTCCTTTAATGAAAAGGGGGGACAATCTTGAAATTAATTTCAAAAGAAAAATTATAGAAGAAAAACACAAAGAGTTCTCTAAAAAATGGAGAAAAGACAAATCTTATCTGAATAACATTAAAAAACTAAGAGAAGCTTTAAATGATTACGAATTACTTCAGAGAAATTGTGCTTCTGGAGGGGATGAATATTACTACTTTCTTCTTAAATATTATGCCAATCAAACAGATGTAGAAATAAAGTCAAAATTATCAAAAGCAGAGGATTTTGTTAATAAAATTAAAGATGAGATAAGATTTTTTACACTATCTATCTCTAAAATTCCTAAAGAAAAACAAAAAGAATTTTTGACTAGTGAACTACTAAAAGAATACAAACATTTTCTTAGTAATTTGTTTAAAGCCGGCAAACACCTACTAAGCGAAGAAGAGGAAAAGATAATATCATTAAAATCGAAAGTTGCTTATGACAATTGGGAGAAACTAACACAAGAATTTCTTAATAAATCTGAAGCTGAAATTTCAAATAGTTATGGAAACAAAAAAATTATGGGATTTAATGAAATCTATGGACTTATGTCTACCCGAAATAATAAATTAAGAAAGGAATTATCAGAAGCGTTTGATACCATCGTTTTAAGATATTTAGATATAGCAGTAATTGAATTAAACTCCATTCTTGAAAATAAAAAAATAGATGATAATTTAAGGAAATTTCCAAGGCCTGACAGCTCAAGACATTTAGAAGATGATATAGATACAGAAATAATTGATTCGCTAGTTAAAGCTGTAGCATCAAATTTTTATATTTCATGTAGATTCCACAATCTAAAAGCAAAAATTCTAGGAATGAAAAAATTTAAGTATAATGATAGAAAAATTGAGTTTGCTTATATAGATAAAGAATATGATTATGATTCTTCTATTAAATTAGTAAAAAAAGTTTTTTCAAATTTGGACAAAGAATTTTTGGAAATATATAATGTTTTTATAAAAAATCGCCAGATAGATGTTTTTCCTCGCAAAGGTAAAAGGGGAGGAGCATTTTGTATTAATATATCCAAATCACACCCAACCTATATAATGCTTAACCATACTGGAAAATTAAATGATGTTTTGACAATTGCTCATGAAGTTGGACACGGAATAAATAGTGAATTAATGAGAAAAAAACAAAACTCTCTTAATTTTTGCACTCCAAAATCGACAGCAGAAGTTGCAAGCACTTTTATCGAAGATTTTGTCCTTCAAGAGATTTTAAAAGAAGCAAATGATGAACAGAAATTTTCTTTGATGATGACAAAACTTCAAGATGATGTCCAAACTATTTTCAGGCAGATAGCATGTTATAAATTCGAGCAGGATATTCATATAGAATATAGAAAGAAAGGCCACTTATCAAAAGAAGATATTGGGAAATTATTTGAAAAAAATATGTTTGCTTATCTCGGCAATTCTTTTGAAAAATCAGATTCAATGAAATCTGGATGGGTTTATTGGCCCCATATAAGAGATTATTTCTATGTTTACTCATATGCTTCAGGACTTTTAATTTCAAAATATCTTCAAAAAAAAGTGAAAGAAAATAATAATTTTATCAACAAAGTCAAGGAATTTCTTTCAACAGGAACTTCAAAATCTCCAAAGGAAATTTTTCTTGAATTGGGAATTGATATAACAAAAGAGAGTTTTTGGATTTCAGGATTAAAGGAAATTGAAAATTATTTAAACGATGCAGAGGAACTTGCTAAAAAGCTTGGAAAGATATGATTAAAATAAATCAAACTAAGGACCAATTAACCAAATATTTTAATAATCTAACAATGATTAAGATAAATTTTAAAAAATTAAAGAAAAAATAATTGAGTTAAAAATGAAGATTAAATACTATTTTGATAATGAACTACACAATAGGGTTATTTCTATCTCAAATAAACTTTTTCCACATATTAAAACAGAAAGAATAAAATCCATTAGAAGTTATGGTAGTTCTTCAAAAAATACAATAGCGCGTTGCCATGCTCTTGGAAAATTAATGCAGATGGTTATAGGGACTAAAGCATATTATGGAATAGAATTCATTTCAGAACAGTTTGACAGGCTTTCAAAAGAAGAACAGGATAAAGTAATAATACATGAACTTATGCACATACCTAAAAACTTCGGCGGGGGATTCAAACACCACGACTATGTCTGTGATAAAAATATAAATTTATTTCACAAAAAACTAAAGCAAATTGAAAATGCAAATATTTAAGATAAAAAATAGTGACAGGTTAATTTAAAATCGTTCTATTAAATATTTATAAACTTTCTTTATCAATAATAGCTAAATGATAATCAAATTTAAGAATAAATTTATTAAAATTAAAAATATTCAAGAGGCAAGAGGATTTAATATTTTTAGAGGACTTATGTTTCGAAGAAAAAATAAATCCCCTGTATTTTTATTCAATTCTAAATCCAGCTTACACTCCTTTTTTGTATTTTTCCCTTTTCTAGTTTTATGGCTTGACAAAAAAAACAACGTCGCTGATTTTAAAATTGTTTATCCGTTTTTACCTTACATAAATACAAAGAAAGAATATAAGAGGATATTGGAAATTCCCATTTCTAAAAAAAATTACAACTTAGTAAAAATTATCGTCGAAGAAAGATTTAAAAAGAAATAAAACATATTCCATATATCATTATTAAAAAAGGAGGTGTATAAATGGGAAAAGTAATTGTGAAGAATGCTGTCAAGAGAAAACCAGGACATCTTTACTATGTCGACGGAAATGGTAATGTATGTGAAGCTGTAATGGCCCGTGGCGGTAGAAAAAAGAAAAAGAGAAGATAATTTATTATATTTACCATTATTTTCTCTTTATATTTCTTTAACAATACTAGTATATATTTTTATTGTATTAGTGTTTATTTCATTAAACTTATAAACTTCTAATCTTTTTTTTTACTATGATAGTCGGAATTGAAAGTACTGCACATACTTTCGGAATAGGAGTCGTTAATAAAGGAAAAATAATTGCTAATGTAAAAGATGTTTATACTACTAAACATGGCGGGATTGTTCCAAAAGATGCTGCTGCTCATCATGTAAATGTTTCCAACGAGGTCTTTAAAAAAGCTTTTGAAGAGGCAAAAGCAAAAGTTAAAGATATTAAAGCAATTGCATTCTCCTCTGGCCCTGGATTGGCTCCTTGTTTGCTTGAAGGAATGAAATTTGCTAAAAAACTTTCTTATAAATGCGAAGTTCCTTTAATTCCTGTAAATCACTGCGTTGCTCATCTTGAAATTGGAAGAATTACAGGTGCAAAAGACTCTGTTCTACTTTATGCCTCAGGAGCTAATACTCAAATAATTGCTTATGCTGGCGGGAGATACAGAGTTTTTGGAGAAACCTTGGACAATGGAATTGGAAATTTTATAGATGGATTTGCAAGATACATCGGGTTAGGATTTCCCGGAGGGCCAAAAATTCAAGAATTGGCAAAAAAAGGAAAAAAATATATTGAACTACCTTATTCAATTAAAGGAATGGACATTAGTTTTTCAGGAATGCAAACAAAATTAAAGCAACTTTATGATAAAAAATCAAAAGATTATTCTGTTGAAGATTTGGCTTTTTCTCTTCAAGAAACTGCTTTTGCAATGTTAGTTGAAGCAAGTGAGCGTGCCATTGCTCATTTAAACAAAAAGGAACTTGTTATTGGTGGAGGAGTTGGGTGTAATATAAGATTACAAGAGATGTGTAGAATTATGTGTCAAGAAAGAGATGCGATGTTTTTTGCCCCACCAAACAGCCTCCTTGTTGACAATGGAGCTATGATAGCTTATCTTGGAGAGATTATATTTAATTCAAAAACTTACGAAAAGGACTTAAATAAAATTGACATCTTTCCTAGACAAAGGACAGATGACATTGAAGTTAAATGGAGAAAATG
This sequence comes from Candidatus Pacearchaeota archaeon, assembly GCA_038869895.1. Taxonomy (GTDB): domain Archaea; phylum Nanobdellota; class Nanobdellia; order Pacearchaeales; family GW2011-AR1; genus JACPLR01. Next base: position 90,453 of record JAWCQE010000002.1, on the reverse strand, counting down.
AAAAAGGAAGATATTCAAAAATCCCTCGATATGATTCTTGAAAGTTTTTATCTACCTCCACATGTTATGAAAGAAATTACAGACGCATATAGGAAAGTATATGGATATGATCGTTTTTTAAGAGGTTTATTAAATAAATATATGGAAAATTTGAAGTTATTAAGGAATAGATAAAAATTAAATATTTATTCAAATGTTAATCTTAACTATTTTAAATTTAGTTATTCTTGCAATAATAGATTATATATTTTTGAAATAATGATAAATAATGTGAGTCTTATATATTGTCCAATTAATTATAAAGTTTTTTAATTCCTGCAATATCTCCTACATTTAAATCACGTTTTTTTGTCTCACCTTCAGATGCAAATCTAAACATTGTTTCTTCTGTGCACGAATCACTTGGGTGCCCTAATCCAAAAGAATGTCCCAATTCATGTTGGGCAATGTTTTCAAAATCCATATCATTTGGATTTCCATTGGTATTCCATGAAAAATCGACTTGATTGTAGATTTGATCCCATTCAACTAATCTTCTATTTTTAAGAGGACCTGAAAAAACTCCCCAAACATAAGTAACTGCAATTACTCCTGCATTGTTAATACTTCCAAAAACAACTTCATTTTGTCCATTAGCAACTTTTCCTATACTTTCAATATTAACACTTCCATTAACCTCATCACCAAAAATATCCTTCCCTGCCGCATTCTCCCACTCTTGAATATCTGAAACTAAATTACTTCTTATAAATAGTTCATCCAATCCCACATTATTTGATGGATTAACTATGTAATTCTCTCTTACTTTCCATTTTGCTCCACTTGCAAGAAAACTGAAACATTGTGTTGTTAACTCATTTCCTCTAAACCCTCCTTGTTTGTTAGTTGACTTGTGTTCAAATCCTTTCTTATACTTAACTATTGCATATCCTTCAATTAAACTTCCATCAACATCTCTTGATATTCCTAAAGAAAAAATACCAGGAGCAACTTGAACTGCGTTCTCAGGAATCCTAACAATAGCATGTCCATCTGAAGGAACAACTTCGGCAACTTGAAAATTTGGGTTCCAAGCCAAAACAAATGAAACTGATAAGATTAATATTGATATTACAAGTATAATAGGCTTTTTCATATTTTTTTTATGAAAAATAAGTATTTAAATTTTTATATAATTATCTTATATATTCTTATATACAAAATTATATTTATTTAATTAAAATTAACTTACACAAAACTTAAATAATCTTAATTATAAAGTATTGTATGTCATTTAGTCTTCCAAAATTACCTTATGAGTATAATTCTTTAGAACCATATATAGATGCACAAACAATGGAGATACATCATAAAAAACATCATCAAGCATATATTGATAAGTTAAATAGCTCTCTTAAAGGCACAAAGTTTGAGAATAAAGATATTAATCAAATTTTAAAAGATATTGAACAAGTTCCTGAAAATATAAGGACAGCAGTTATAAATAATGGTGGAGGGCATGCCAACCATACCTTGTTTTGGCAATTAATGACTCCAAAGCAATGTTCTCCTTCAAATAATTTTCAAAAAGAAATTGAAAAAGTTTTTGGAAGTTTTATAAAATTTAAAGAGGAATTCACAAATTCTGCTTTGGCAATATTTGGAAGTGGATGGGCTTGGCTCGTGTTGGATAAGAAAAAATTAAAAATCATATCAACTCCAAATCAGGATTCTCCCCTAATGGACAACCAAACTCCAATATTGGGATTGGATATCTGGGAACATGCTTACTATCTAAAATATCAAAACAGAAGATTAGACTATATTTCAGCGTGGTGGAATATCATAAATTGGAAAAAAGTAGAAGAATTCTTAGAAAATAATTCCTAATTTTATAAATTACAAGATACTGGCATGGTTGACAGGCTTTTTACAGATGAACAAATTGAATATGCAGTAGAAAATGCTCCTCAAGATACAAGAGCAAGGTTTAGAGGGTTGCTTGTTTCAAAACCAGATTTACAGGGAAAATCAGTTAGATGGGATAGAGTAACTTATCACTCGAAAAAAAGAAAGATGATGCAAAAATGTGTCGAATGTCCAATAAAAGATTGTGCTCAATACGAATACGAGCATAGGGTTGAAGAAATTAAATTAGATGACCCATTAAATAATTATCAAGAATTGGAGGCAAGTTTGGGATAAGATGGCTTCAATAAAAACACCACAAACATTAGTAAGAGTTGGAGCATTCAAAGGTTCATTAGAAGGAGCTATTAGAAGTTTTAGTGAAAAACTTCTTCCTATACCTTTAGGATTGGGGAATACTGTTAAGTATGGACTATTTAAAGAAACTGAAGAACCTTATTTATTAATGGTTTCTCAACAAAAAGATAGATTGGTAAACTCTGCAGGTTATAATGTAATTTTAACAGTGACCTCTTATTCTGAACAAAGAAGCAGACAAGTAGCGGAACAATTTGAAAGAGAAACAGAAATTGATTTAAATCTCGAAGTTCCCGAATGGCTAAAAAGAAATTCAGTGATGATAGGAATGTCTTTTCAAGTCTTTGAGAAAAATCCAAGAGCAGCAATGGATGTTCTAAGAGGAGGAATGTAGAATGACCGAAAAAACATGGAATGAACAATTGAAAGAATGGCTTCTGAAAAGATTATCTGAACAGGAATTGGGGAGAGGAGCGAGAATCAAAATTAGAAGAGATAGTAGATTTGCAGACCAGAATTATGGTGAAGGAGTAGTTATCGGTAATTTTGGAGATCATTCTATTGATGGTGAACCATCTGCGTCTGTAAAATTTGATGATAGAATGGAAGGTAAACATTATCGTATGAGTGATTTAGGATTGGTTGACCAGATTTCAGAAGAACAATTAAGGGCAAGAAGACTGAATAAAAAAGATTTAACCACAGCAGCAGAAATGTTGGGAATTCCAGAATCAGATGCTAAATCTTACTTAACTGGTAAGATTGTGGAATTATCGCAAGTTCCAAGAGAGCAAAGAAAAGCATTATACAAGGTTACAGGGCTCGGATTACTTAGACCAGAATTTGAAATCCCAAAATTTGAAGGTAGAGATTTAGATATTAACGGACAAAAACATAAAGTTAATCTTTTAAGAGGAGAATTTGGTAAAGAAGTTTTAGAGGAATATCAAGAAAGAGTTAAATCAGAATATAACGGAATAGGAACTTTGAATGTTTTATCCTTTTATGATGGTGTTGTAAGAGGTTCAAATTCTTTTGCGGTTGTTTTAGTTAATCAAATTATAAGTAGTGGGGGATTTAGAACAGCAACCTTGGCAGATTTAGAGAGAATTTTAGAACAAGGAACATTAGATTTAAGTTCTACTTATAACGATGGAGCCTTAATTTTAAGAACTCAATGTGAAGTTAATGCTAAACTAGCACAACATTTAGCTAAACAAATTAAGGCAAGAGATGGAAAAATTGAATATCCTGTTATGGTCCCACTAACAAGTCTTGAATTAGATAATCCTAGTTCTGATGCAAGTAAAAGTTCTGATTATGGTTTAGCATTTAATTTAAGAGAAGATGGAAAAATATATCATGCTCCACAATTAGTAAAAAGTAATCATGAACAAAGATTTAGTAGGGGAGATGAGAATGGATTACCTATTTTAGGTAGTGGAGGAAATAGAACATTATGTACTATGCAATTTGGCCTTGCGAGGGCTTTTCTCAATAGTAACCGAAACTTGAATTCGCATTACGACTGCTTGCGTAATTCGTACGAGCACGGTCAGGTAGTAGTCGTTAGTGCCGAAGGCACGCGCGAAAATTTTTAAAGTTCTTAATGGTAGTCTATGGTCAGGATTATAATGAAAACCTACAAAAATCTATATGAGAAAACATACAATATGGGTAAATTGTTAATTGCTTGAAGAAAAGCAAGGAAAGGTAAGACCAAGAAGAGATATGTTAAAAATAATAAAAGTAATTTAAGGATTATTTCTAATTGATGGCACAATTCCTGTTATTCTATCCCTCCTATCCATTACACGTGCTTCTATAAAATATAAAAGCTGTGACTGAATATTTTCAATTGAACTAGAAGTTGTAACATCTCCTATTACTGGGACTTTATTAACTCCAGGGATTCCTCTATTTACTGATTTATATCTTGTAAAATTCGAAGACGCTACAAAATAAGTTAATCCATTCATTACATTTATTTCTGTAATTAAATCCGCAAGTCTAAAAATCGGCCTCTGAATTGTTCCAGAAAAACCTGTTTGCTCTCCTGACTCTGCTTTTTCAACTTTTATTGTAATAAATCCCTCCTCATTAGCAAAGGGAATTAATTTTGCGTCCAACCCAATATCTCTATATCTTAAAGTTTCTAATACACTATTTCCAACTATCTGCGTTTCTGGATATGGAATTGAACTTTGATTTTTCAATTCAGTAGGTCTTCCATTTGAAGTTAATAAATCCAAGTCTGCAAGAGTATTTGTTTTTCCATAACTATCTAAAAATTTTATTGCTCCCTCAAAAGTAAGTCTTTTTGTATTTAGAGTAATAAGATTAAAAGGATGTATAGCAGTCCCTATATTGGGATTTTTATTTGTATCTAAACTACTGGGGAGAGAAGATGTAATTACTGGCATCAAATCCTTCAAAACATTTAATGATAAGTCTCTGTCATAGGTATTATCCGCAAAATATTCTACTATTCTTAAACGGATACGAATTTGTTCTGGCGGAATGTCAAATTGATTTATTAAATTAGAAAGATGTCCTAAATTATTTTCATTAAAAGACTCTTTTTTTCCACTGAATATGAGCATGTTTTTAGTGGGAAATTCTTCAACTTTGATTCCATCTGGCAGATAATCTTTAATCAAGTCTTGAAGGTCTGAAGGAGGTATTCTACAAGCATAGTTCATTATTATATTTCCATCAGGAGATTCTATGTAAGTGGCGTTAATTTCTCTTAACCTCTTTACTGGTAAAGGTGAAACCTGTATTATCTCCTCATCAAATTCTACAGGACTTTCTCCCCTAGGATAAGCCCTATTATTAACGATAACATACTCCCTCATTGCATCATAATTTTCATAATTTAATTTAGTATCTTCAAGTAATTGAGCTCCATTCGACATTTCATTATTCCTAAAAACAGAATGATATGCACAACCATTGGTTGCCAAAGGAGGCAAAGATAATAATATAGATGTCAATCCCCTTAAAAAAGTCCCTTTTAATTCTTTCATTTTAATTACTTTATAATTAAAACAATTTTATTAAGGGCTATTTAAAGAATTATTAAGTTAAATATACATTTTACAATATATATGATAGATAACAAATTACCACACTAAATATTTATATAATCCATACTTCCATTAAATTAGTGGCAAAGATAATTAGGATCGACGAGATAATTGAATTTGAATCAAAAGAGATAAATGAAAAAGAAGTCAAGGAAAATAATAACCAAGATTTAATTGATAAGGCTGAAGAACTTGGTGTCCCTTTTGGGTGCACCGACGGAAGATGTGGAAGTTGTAGAGTAGAAATTATAGAGGGTATGGAAAATTTAAGTGAAAGAACTAAAAATGAAATTGATATGGGCTTTGACGAAAGTGATAATTTTAGACTTATTTGTCAATGTACAATAAAGAATAAAAATGGAATTGTTAAAATAAAAATTTGAACTTTCTTCATTAAACTTTATATTTCATTAATATTAGTTAAATATAGATTAAAAAATATCTGTTTTTTCTTCTTTATCGTCAATTTCTGATTTTTTTTCAAATTCAATTTTAGAAATTTTATTATTATCACCGAAAAGGGCTTTTAATGCGCCCATATCGTCCATGAAAGAAAAATCTTTTGTAGAAGATATATAGGCTGGAAGAGGTTTTTCAATTTTTGACTTATGATAAGGTATTTTAACATCTCTTTTTTGATTGTTATCTTGTGTGAAAATATCGCCTGGACTAGATAACACTTCTTTTACTATCTCACTTTCTATTTTATTAAGTACTTCTTGAGTTTTTTTTTCAGGAGATTCTTTTTTTCCATAATTTTTGCTTCTCTTAAATCTTGAAGCTTTAAAATGAACCTTCTTTTTATCATTGTTTTTTACTTCAATTTCAGCCACAATCTTTGATATTTCATACGCCGCATCAGCATTTACAGAAATTGAATCTATCTCGTTTTCAACTAAAAAAGATACCATTTCTTTTCTGCTCCCGGCTTGTCCACATATCGAAGTTTCAACTCCATATTCTTTACATGTTCTTATTACTCTTTTTATAGCATTAAGAACTGCTGGATGCATTTCATTAAATAAATTTTGAACCTCCTCATTATTCCTATCAATAGCAAGAATATATTGTGTTAAGTCATTCGTTCCGAAACTCACGAATGAAATTCCAGTATTCATAAAACTTCTTATAATTAAAGCAGCAGCAGGTGTTTCAACCATTATACCAAATTTTATATTTTTTAATTTTAACAATCCTAATAGATTTGCTATTTTTTTTGCTTCATTAACTTCTGATGGAGAAATAACTTGCGGAAACATTATTCCAAATATTTTTCCTTCATTTTTTAATGCTATCTTTTTTACAGCATTTAGTTCGGATGAAAGTATTCTCGGATGTTTTAATGAAAACCTTATCCCATGATTTCCAAGCATAGGATTTCCTTCTTTTTCAGGAGAACCTTTAAGGGATGAAAATTCATCACTTCTTAAGTCACTCGTCCTTATCCATATTTCAATAAACTTTTCAGAAATTTTTGATATTCCTCTTTCCAATATATCTTCATATTCTTCAAGTTTGTTTTCTTTTTCATACTGCATTGGATGTTTTCCTTGTGAGGCGATTATTCCTTCAAGTCTTAGTAATCCTATTTCATTGCATTTTGTCAGAGTCGCCCTATGGGCAGCTTCTGGAATATCAACAATAACTTTAATTTTTGTTTTTGTGTTTACAATTGGTTTTATTTCAACACTTTTTTCTTCAGATTCCCCAGAATATATTTTTCCATTTGAGCCGTCAACTGTAATAATCTGTCCGTCTTTCAAAACTTCTGTTGCATTTCCTGTTCCAACAACTGCAGGTATCCCCATCTCTCTGGATACAATTGCCGCGTGACTTGTTATTCCCCCCTCATCTGTTACAATAGCGTTAGCCTTTGCCATTGTAACAACCATATCGGGATTTGTCATTTTTGTCACTAGTATATCTCCTTTCTCGACTTTATCTAAATCGCTCATTGAGTTTATGATTTTTACTTTTCCAATCCTAACTCCCGGTGATGCTCCAAGTCCTTCAAGAATTAAATTGCCGCTTATTTTTTTCTCTGAATCTTTTATTTTCGTTGTTATTGGCCTTGACTGCACAATATAAATTTCCCCAGATTCAATAGCAAACTCAATATCTTGAGGTTTTTTATAATGTTCTTCAATTTTTAATGCAAAATTTGCCAAAGATTTTATTTCACTATCTTTTAAAACTTGTGAGGTTTGTTTTTCTTCAGTTAATTTAACTTCAACGTTTTTTCCATTTGAATTTCTTGTAAGAGCTATTTTTTTTATTCCTATTTTTCTTGAAATTATCTCAAGTTCAGAAGATACTTCGTATGTATCTGGATTTATTTTTCCAGAGACTATACCTTCTCCAAGTCCAAAAACTGCTTCTATTAACACGTTATTATTGTTCTTTACAGGATTTTTTGAAAACATAACTCCAGATTTATCTGAATTTATCATTTTCTGCACTACAACTGCAAGAGCAAATTTTTCTCCTGAAAATCCGCGTTTTTTTCTGTAATAAATTGCTCTTGAGGTAAACAAACTTGCAAAAACTTTTTTAACATTTTCCAATAGTTCTTTATTCCCTTTTACATTAAGGTAAGTTTCCTGTTGTCCTGCAAAACTTGAATCTTCAAGGTCTTCTGTCGTTGCAGATGAACGAACTGCTACAAACGTTGGTTCAAGACTATGTTTTAATATTGACAACGCGTTTTTTGACGCAAATTCAAGTGATTTTTTATCTGTGCTTAGATGTTCATATGCCTCAATTATCTCCTCTTCCAAATCTTTTGGCATTTGAGAATTTACTATTATCTCACGTATATTTGTTGATTTTTCATCAAGTTCTATAGTATCATCAACATTAATATTATTAAGAATCTTCTCAATTTCTTTTTTTATACTTGTTTTTTCAATTAAATAATTGTACGCTTCTGTTGTGATTATAAAAGCAGGAGGAACAGGAAGGTTTGCATTGAACATTTCAGCCAGATTTGCTCCCTTGCCACCAGCAACACCTCCAGAATTTTTATCTAATTCAGAAAGCCATTTTATATAACTATCACCCATTTTATCTTTTTATTTTTAAAATAAACAGATTAATAAAGTTTGCCATAATCCTATTTTTAATTTACCAATTAGTCTTAAAAAAAATTTACTCACTTTTATATTGTAAATTATCACCAAAAAATTTAAAAAGTTCAAATATAGATTTTTTTTATCTTAAATCTTATTAATACATTAAATGCCACGAATAATTCCTTTAGGTGAAAGAGTACTATTAAAACCTGTAAAAGGAGAAGAAAAAACAAAGTCAGGAATATACCTTCCAAAATCAGAAGATAAAAAAGAGGGGATAGTCGAGGAAATTGGAGATTTAAAAAATAACCAAAATCTATTAAAAAAAGGAGACAGAGTTATGTATTCTGGATATAGCAATGAAGAAATAGAAATTGAAGGACAAAAGTTTTTAATAGTTGAATTTAAAGATATAATAGCTAAACTTGAGAATTAAAAATGGCAAAACAAATAATCTTTGATGAAAGAGCAAGACAGGCATTGCTTAAAGGGATTGATAAAGTTGCAAATACAGTAAAAGTTACTCTCGGTCCTAAAGGCAGAAATGTAATTCTTGATAAAAGCGATTCACCATTAATAACAAATGACGGAGTTACAATAGCAAAGGAAATTGAGTTAAAAGACAAATTTGAAAATACAGGAGCAAAATTAATCAAAGAGGTAGCTTCTCAAACGCAAGATAAAGCAGGAGATGGAACAACCACAGCAACACTTTTAGCACAAGTCATGATAACAGAAGGAATAAAGAATATAACCGCTGGAAGCAACCCTATTGAAGTTAAAAAGGGAATGGAAATTGCAACAGAAAAAGTTGTTGAATTTTTAAAGAAAAATTCTGTTCAGGTAAGAGACAAAGAGAAAATAGCTCAAGTTGCAACTATCTCAGCAAATAATGATGAATATATAGGAAAGCTTATAGCAGAAGCTATGGAAAAAGTCGGAGATAAAGGAGTTATTACAGTTGAAGAAGCAAAAGTTTTAGAGACATCTCTAGAAGTTGTTGAAGGAATGCAATTCGACAAAGGGTATGTTTCTCCTTATATGGTTAGTGACCATGAAAAAATGGAAGTTGATTATGAGGACCCTTACATTTTTATAACAGATAAAACAATTTCTTCAATAAAAGAGATTGTTCCGTTACTTGAACTTGTTTCAAGTGAAAGTAAACCATTGTTAATAATTGCCGAAGATGTTGATGGTGAAGCTTTGACAACTTTAATAATAAATACATTAAGAGGAGCATTAAAAGTTTGTGCTGTAAAGGCTCCCGGATTTGGAGATGAAAAGAAAGACATTCTTGAAGATATTGCAATATTAACTGGAGCAAAAGTATTTTCAAAAGATATTGATGAAAAAATAGAAGATATTTCATCAAGTGATTTAGGAAGCGCTAAAAAAATTAAAGTTAATAAAGATGAAACACTTATAATTGAAGGTTACGGAGACAAGAAAAAAATTGAAAAGAGAATAAAACAAATAAATTCTCAGATTGAAAGTGAAGATTCTGACTATAAAAAAGAAGATTTAAGAAAACGCCTTGGAAAACTTTCTGGGGGGGTTGCAGTAATTAATGTTGGCGCTGCAACTGAAACGGAATTGAAAGAAAAAAAGATGAGAATTGATGACGCTTTGCACGCAACTCAAGCAGCTGTTGAAGAAGGAGTAATCGCAGGAGGAGGGTTAATGCTTTATCATGCAATAAAAGAACTTGAATCTCTTAAGTTAGAAGGAGACAAAAATATAGGCTTGAAAATTATTAAAAAATCTTTAGAATCTCCAATAAGGCAGATTGCAGAAAATGCAGGAAAAGATGGTTCTGAAATTATTGCCAAATTAAGTGGAAAGGAAAAAAATGTCGGCTATAATGCAAAAACAGATGTTTTCGAAAACCTTTTTTCAGCAGGAGTTATTGACCCTACAAAAGTTGTTAGAAATGCTCTCCAAACAGCATCGAGTGTTGCCTCAATGGTGTTAACAACAGAAGCAATTGTTGCTTCTTTTGACGAGAAAAAAGACAAAATTGATGAAGCAATCATAATATAAGAACACAAACATAATAAAAACACTTAATCTATTATTATAAAAATATTATTTCTAGAATATGAATTCACTTAATAAATCGCTTATTCATTTTTATTTATATATTCATATGCATAATAAGCTGCTGTGCATCCATCTGCAACCCCTGTTATTAATTGTTTAAATTCTTTGTCTGTTACATCTCCTGCTGCATAAACTCCCGGAATATTTGTCTCAGAAGTTTTATGATTTATCATTATTTCTCCTTTATTATTTATTTTAACTCCAAGAGGTTTTGCTAAATCTGATAAAGCTACATGTCCTATTGCAACAAAAATTCCATCAAGCTTTAACTCGTTTGAACCTTTATATTTTCTATCTAAAATCACGGATGTTACAAAATCCACTCCTTTTATTTCTAAAATATTCGTATTTGTTATAATTTCAATTTTTTTATTTGAGTTTACTCTCTTAAAATTAATTGGTTCTGGATGTATCTTTTCACCCCTATAAATTATATAAACTTTTTTTGCATGTTCTGACAATACAAGTGCATCTTTTACAGCAGAATCACTTCCACCAATAACTGCAACTATTTTGTTTTTAAATAAAGGGCCATCACATAAAGCACAATAAGTTACTCCTTTATTTTCAAATTCTCTCGAACCTTTAATAGTTTCCGGAAGTTTTCTCCATTTTGTTCCTGTTGCAAACAAAATTGTTTTTGATATATAATTTGAATTTTCTGTTTTTACTTCAAAATATAAATTATGTTTCTTAACATTTTGTGCAAGTTCTTCTTTTATATCAACTAATTCATAGCTTCTTGTATGTTCTTCAAGTTTTTTTGCAAGTTCTGTTCCACTTAATTTTACAAACCCGGGATAATTTTCAACAATATGGGTTGTTGTTATAACTCCTCCTATTGGTAATTCACTTCCATGACTATAACCTAAAATTAAAGTTTTTAAACCTAAACGTGCCGCATACATTCCAGCTGCCAATCCAACCCCTCCTGCTCCTAAAATTATAAAGTCGTAATATTTTGAAGAATTTTTTATCATCATATAAAAAATTAGCAAGATGAATATTTAAAGATGATGGTTAAAATTATGATATTTGTGATGTTATCTTTGATAATCCTTATTTTAAGGTAAATTTAAATCAAACTAATAAACAATAAAAATTCAGACATATTCTACTAAATCTACTAAAAGAACCATAAATTGCCATTTGACAATTTATCGTCGTCAAACTGACGAAATTGAAAATGATAAATTAAAATTTCTTCAAAATAAACGATATATTAAGAGTTTTAAGGATTGGAGTTCAAAAATTAATGGAGCATATATTATCCACCATTCCAATATGTTATGTAAGAATAACTTGGACAAAATTTTGACAAAACTCAAGTCAGTGATTACGAAGGTTAGAAACAAAAACGCCCAGACCAGGATTCGAACCTGGGCGTCCCGAAGGACACGGATTAGCAATCCGCCGCGTTAACCACTCCGCCATCTGGGCATAAACATTGAGAGAATTACATGAATTTAAAGATTGCTGTTTATTTAATTCAAACAATACTTATTAATTAGCAACTTATATTGTAAAAAACTTTATAAATAGGATTAACTATATTAAAGGAAAGAGGAATATTAGATGAGTCTTATTTTCGAAAAAAAATATGGATTAATGTTTATCCTTTTAGTTTTGGTAGGAGGATTAACATTTGTAATTGCTCAAAGTTCTGATGAAGATTCTGAGGACGAAAATACTCTCCCATTATGGAATCCTTCAGAACATATAGTATGGCATGATGCAAAAGATATAAAAGTTAGTTTAGGAGGAAGAGATTACTCTCTTCAGACAATTCTTGAAAATCTAAGGCATTTTTATAATATTCCTGAGGGAGGTAATGGAGGGCCTCCGGGAACAACAAGGATTTTTACATTCACAATCCCAAATGCAACAGGCGGAAATAGCGAGGAATCAAATTTGAATTCAATATCCTCCCTTGAAAATATTATTTATGAAGGGGGAGTTGACACAGGAACAGGACTTGAAACTACGTCATCCTCCTGTAAACAAAATTATACAGAATTAAAAGAACCTATAAACACAGGAGCAACTACTCTTGAAAGTGGAAAACCTTATGTTTTCACATGTGTAAAAGGACAACAAGGAACGGCAAGTTCTAGTGTAATAATTCTCGACGAAAATTTCAAAACAATCTACACTGACAATTCACTTTATAAAAGAATTGAAAAGAAGAATTTACTTAAGACAATATATTTTGAAGATAAAAAAGATAAATTTGAATATCAAGTTGCATTGGAAAATAATGAATTAAAAGTAAGAGTAAAAGAGGTTGGAGAAAGATGCACTACTGAAAATAGAAATACACAATTTTATAAGTGCACTAGATTGAATAGATATGGTATAGAAGAAACCCCTAGTGATAGTTACGTCACCACCTCACCTACTTGTCAAGCAGGATATTCTTCGATACGAATAACTGAAAGGGTTACAACATGTCAAAGTTCGAGATTATGTCCTATAAATAAATATCAAAAAATGACAGGCTTACTAAATATGGATACAGTTTATCAAGCCCAATGGAAAGAAATAACCTGCCAAATAAATAGCTTTTAAACTTAAAAAACTCAAAGAGAATAAACTAATTTTAAATAATTAAAATATTATTTAACGATTAATTCTTAGAATTATTTTTTATGTGAAAACATTAGATAAACTTTAAAAGTGATAAGGTTATAATATTTTAAGATTATTATTAATAATATTCAGGGCGGTTAGGCTAGTGGCAAACCAGCACGTTTACACCGTGCATTCAGGAGTTCGATTCTCTTACCGCCCATTTAACAAATAGCTAAATTCGAAACTAAAACTTTGGTGAAGCGTAATTATATACAAATAAAAGAAAAGTAAAATGAATACGTGGAACTTTCTTATGTTAAAGATTAATAATAAGTAAAGTTTATAGAGATAGGAAAAACTAATCTGGAAGGATAGATTATAAAGTTAGTTGTTCGTTTATTTTGCATTTTGCCATTATATTTTTCCTTATTTGTGCATTAACTGCCTCATGCCTCTCTTTTACATCTTGAGCAAAGTCTCGAGGACAAACTTCACATGCAATGTCTGGAATCATCATTCTTAATAAACCATAAATTATTAGTGGATAACCAACTAATTTACTTTTGATTTGTTGATTAGTAAATCCGTTAACACCTCTCAGAAGGTCACATAAAGCTAATTCTGCTGCCGTATAAAATTCATCTGGACTTAATACTGGATTTAATCTTTCTGCTAGAAACTTACCAAAATAATAAACTGTCTCATCTTGGTCTGGGAAGTACATACTAAGATTTCTTAACTTTTTTTATTGGTTTCATCAAAATTTCTTTTTATTCAAGTGCCATGGAATGTTTAGAAAATCTGACTGTATAAATCTTTCAGTTATGATTGTGTAATGGCAAGTATCAAATCCAAAAGAAATTTTAAAAAGAAAAAATGTCCTGTTATCGGGAAGTGAGTTATTCCGACGAAACGACCATTGTCATTGTCGAGGTCGTACCTGCCAACAACGATAGACCTGTTCTCAAGCCTGTTGACATACCAAGCCCGAAAGCATAGCCCTTCCACTCTAAACTTATCACCGCCATTTCACAACATTTGGTGTTATGGCTGTATTTTATGACAACAAAGTTGCCGTCATGGAAGTGCATATAACCCAGCTTCTCAAAAGTTTCCTTTCGGCTGCCAGGACTAATATTAATAATAATTTAAGTATAAAAACGTTTTCAGAATTAAAGTTTCTTTCTAAATTCTCTAAATGGCTCTAGCAATTCAGGTCGAACTGTTGCTTCCAAACCTTTTAATGCGCTATCAAATCTTAGTGCCTCCGGCGCTATACCGACGAAACGACCATGATCACTGACGAGGCTGTCCCCGCCAGAGGCGTCAGACCTGAGCCCAAGCCTGCAGACACACCAAGCCCTCAATTTAGGCTTATCTCCAGCAGAATCTAGGAATACACCCATCGCATTATCATCATTAAATCTTTGTTTGCCTTCTGCAAAAATACAATCAGCATAATCATCAAGTAATGCTTGGTCTCTTGCTAAAACTTTCCAAACTGGATGAGCCTTAGCTTGTTCTTTTGTAAGTCGTTCATCTACTTTTCCAAGTTTTCCTTTCTTGAATTCTTCACCTTGCAAAGCATCATAAACATCTTCGCCCAAAAGTAATGCTCCACCAACTCTTTGAGTATCTGGTGTCATTTCTCTCAAAGTTTGAGAATCAAGAACTATTTTTACTCTGCCGTCTGGGTGATATAAAACTGCATCTCCTGTGTCAAAATAATTGTCCATGTAAGAACTTTTAACATCAGCATCAGAATTTCTAACATCAAGTCGTCTTTGCATTAATCCAGCAACAGACATAGGAACTCTGCCGTCAGCTATTAACTCCGGCATCTGCCATACATTTTTGCCGTAAAATTCTCTGTATGGTTCTCGTGTTGCATTTAATTCTAATGCCATGATATTTGTAGAGAATGTGGGTATTTAAAGCTTTCGATGTGTTACTACTACGTAATTACTTTACAATAATTATGCATGATTATATTTATTAAAGTTTTTTCTCCATTTTTTTATAAATATTGTAAATCCAAGGACCCTGTAAGTATAATTTTTTCCAAGCTCATTTGTTATTTCTTCAGCATATTTTCTTATTATCTCTCTATCCCTTGTAAAATTTTTAAGAAAAACAATCTTTACATTTTCATGATTATTAAAATAAGATTTAAGTGTTTGAAAAAAGTTTTCTGAAATTCCGTTTTTACCAACTTGAATGCTTAAACTCTGTGGCATTATTAAGATTTTTTATTCTTTTTATTTTTTCTTGGAATTTTTACTAAAATTTTTAATTATCTTTCTTTTTATAGGAATCTCGAAATCAAAACTTCCAGTAGGTAAACAATTCATAGCTTCTTCAAATGAAACATTATACATTTTAGAAATTTCTTTTGCAAATTGTTCTTTAGGAATATTCCCAGGAATCACTAAAGGAGAATTTGGAACCTCAAAGGGAACTGCTCTCAAAACATTAAGTTGTTTTTTAAAATAAAATCTTAAACGCACTATTCTATGATCTATTGTATCCATGACTCCAAAAGTCCCAATGTTCATTTCAGGGTTCTTATACATCTGTTCTAATAGAAAAACATCAACTTGTGTTTTATCCTTTTTTGATTTCCATGCTCTCGAAAAAAAAGCTGTAAAGATAGCTGTTTCCTCAAGATCTTTTTCATTAGGATTTTCATCTAAAATAATTGAAAATGGACTTCCCGGAGATTTTGTATGCATAACGACATATTTCTTCTTCTTAATCGTCCATTCTTTTATCGAAGTTATCGAATTTAAATCAAGATGTTTTCCTTCCATACAAATTCTTACTAATTCCTCATTCTGCTCAGCACTTTTTCCTCCAACAACAAGTTTGCCAGAAGAAGTCACAAACCATCTATATTTATAATAAGGAAAATTCTTCATAATTTTTACTTTTGATTCCATATAAAAATCAAATGATATGCCTTTTTAAGTGTTTTGTTTTAATCATAAAATCTCAATTTTCGAGATATTCCTTAAAATTAAAAATTTTGTTTCAGGAGACTTTAACTTTATTTTACTTCTCAGCTGTCTATCTAATGTTGCAACAACACACTTATTTTTAACACAATATTTTAATATCCATGTATCAACATCTCCTTCTCCAAATACCTCAACTTTTAAGTTGTTTTTTTTAATTAAAAACAAAGCAAGTTCTGAAATTTCCTTTTCTTTTTTCGTATAGGTTAGATTTTTATTTATAACTATTTTTTCAAGTTCGCCGATAACTCCATAAGGAACAATGATTTTATATTCAGGAAATTTTTCTCTCAGAATATCAAATAAAGGAATTTTATTTTTAAAAGCTGAGATTATAAAGTTCGTATCAAGTATTAATTCCATTATTATAATAAATAGATGGGATATATAATGCTTTTCAATTAGATTATATTTAAATAATATTAATGCTTCTTTAATTTATGAAAGAACACAGGCATGTCGCAAATATTTTAGAGGAAACAAAAAAAGCTGTTAGGGATTTTGATATAACAACATTAAAAAATCTATCTAATGAAACAATACACTCAGCAGCAATATATCAAGATACAGATAATATATTAATTGCGGTTATTGTATATGCTTTAAGCAAACTTATTGAAAGAAAAGAAGATTATAAATCAAAGTCATTTGAAAAATATTTAGATTACTATCTTAAAACTCTTGAATTCTCAAAAGAATGTATAAGCAAAAACGACTGCGATGCTTTCAGAGACAGACTAAACGAGATTATGAACGTTCCTGGACTTTCAGAAAACATAAAAACAAATGTACTTGATGTTTTCAGAAAAGCTAAGATAAACAAAGCCTCAAAGATTTATGAACACGGAATTTCAATGGAAGCGACTTCAAAGCTTCTTGGAATTTCAATGTGGGAATTATCAGAATATGTCGGCCAAAGTCAAATTTCAGAGATGAAAGAAAACAAAACATTTGATGTTAAAAAAAGGATAAAAATTGCAATGGAGTTCTTTAATAAATGAAAGTACTTATCTTTGATTCTGGAACGCTAATAACCCTTTCAATAAATTGTATTCTTAATGTCATAACTGGACTTAAGTCAAATTTCAATGGAAAATTCTTAATTACAAAAGAAGTTGAAAATGAAATTATTAAAAGGCCTTTGAATATAAAAAAATTTAAACTTGGAGCAATGAGGCTAAAAGTTTTAATTGAGGATAAGATATTGGAATTCCCAGATTCTATCGGAATAAACCATAATGAAATATCAAATATTGGAATTAACTTTATGAATTCAGCAAATACAACATTCTTTGTAGAAAATAAACCAATCCACATTATTGACTTAGGAGAAGCATCAATCCTTGGATTGACAAAAATATTAAATAAAAAAGGAATAGAAAATATAATAGCAATGGATGAAAGAACTACAAGAATGCTTTGCGAAAAGCCGGAAAACTTAAGAAAACTATTAGAAAAAAAACTGCACCATAAAATAAAAATAAACAAAAATAAAGTTCAGGATTTTAGTAATATAAAATTTATCAGAAGTACAGAACTTATTTATGTGGCCTATAAAAAAGGGATTTTTAAAAATCAAAGCAAAGAGTTCTTAGATGCATTGCTTTACGGAGCTAAATTCAAAGGGGCGGCTATTTCCTCAGATGAAATTAAAGAAATAGAAGAATTGTAGTTAGTCTTATAAACCTATTTCTTTTATTTCTTTAAGGGTCCATAGTTAAATGGTATAATGGCCGGCTCCAGACCGGCAGTTGGGGGTTCGATTCCTCCTGGGCCCATTGCTAAGATTTTTTAATTATCGTTTCCAATCATCTTTATGAGAGACAATTTCACTTTTAGGAAAAAAAATCAGCTTAAAAAATTTGATAAATCTATAAAAGGAAATTGGGATGAAAAAATTATAGAATTGTGTAAAAAAATAAATACTCTGGACAATTATTATACAACCTCTTCATGTTCTGGAAGAATTTTGCTTATTAAAAAAAGTAGTGAAAAAAAAGATAATTTATTTATAAAAGTATGGCATAATAATATTGATTTTAAAAATTTAAAAGAAGAACTGAAAAAAATAAATTCAAATGAATTAATTTATTTTAAGCAAGATCCAGTTATTGTTCATGTGGGATGTAGGGATTTAAAAGATGCTCAAGGTTTTATTGATATAGCTGTAAAAAAAGCTGGTTGGAAAAGATGTGGGATTTTAAGCTTTGGAAAAAGAATTATTGTTGAACTTAACAGCACAGAAAAACTTGAATTTCCAATTTTTTACAATAAAATCTTAGTTGATGATAATTTCCTAAAATTAATTACAAAAGAAGCAAATTTAAAATTAAAGCTCGGATGGAGTAAAATTGAAAGATTAATTAAATTACTTTAATGGCTATTCAAAAGGACTATCATGAGAAGCCATTCCGTGAGATTTTTTATAAACATCAAAAATACTAAAGCACTTCTCTGCGGCTCCTTCTTCTGCGATTTTCCTTATCAAAGACTCAGAATACGAATCTTTTTTTATTTTTTTAATGTCTATAACCTCTTCTTCCTTCTTATCTCCCTCTTTTTTTCTTTTAAAAATACTAAATAAAGCAACAAAGGGATTTATATCAGGTTTTTTTTTCTCATTTTTTTTATTATCATTCAAAAAATAATCAATATCCTTTTGAAGTTCATCAAGACTTTCAGTTGTTGAACCTTCAATTAATTTCATAACATCATTCATTTCTGATTTTTCAAGTTCACTCTTAAAAAATTTCAGTTCTTCTTCATTCATCGCATAAGCTTTGAATGTCACATTAGCCCTGCCACCAAAGGCATAATGTTGCCCTCCCGGTCTTTGTGGGATGCCAACAAAATTTAAGTCAACAATAACAACTTCATAATATTTTCTTTTTGGAATTTTAATTCCACTAGGAAGTTCAGCTCTTAATATAAGTTCTTTTACATCAACAGCTTTCTTTCCCATAAGAGTAAGTTCTAAAACCATAGTATTAAAAACTGTTACAAGTTCTGGTCTTCTAGCATCTTTCATTTCAAGTTGAGCCGCTGCCTTAAGATAAGGTTTTATCCATCTTGAATATAATTTAAGTGTATTAACTTGACTTCTCAAATAATTTTTTTCTATATTAAACCTTTTTTTAAGCTCTTGTTCACTTAATTTTTTCCATTCAAAAAATTCTGCTACCCTTGGTTTAAGAATTCTTTTTACCCTATCATTCAAGTCAATTTTGTCAACATTACTAACGGAATCTGCAACCATAAAAGCATCTCTTAAAGTTACAAATTGAAGATTTCCCTGAGTAAGCGCATTAATACTTCCCTGTCCTCTTTTTATGTCTACATTATCCATCCATATTTGCTTTAATGCTAATATCCCTGCCTCTCTCTCTTCTTTTTTGGTTGAATTAGCAGCCTCATAATGCTTAAGTCTTATTTCAAAATCTTTCAAATCATAAACTATGTTTACTATTGTTTTTATAACTTGATTTATCCCACCAAGTATAGCCATAACTCTCTCCTGCATTGCTGTTCTCTTTGAGCCAAGCTCTGAAAAATGTCCGCTTCCAGGAGATGATGTAAAATTATCACTAAGTTTCTCGACATCATTTGAAAAAAGATTATTCAAAAAATTTAATATCCAAAAATACAATGGTTCAAGAGTTTCTGTCGGCGAGTCATATACTAGGGTATGTGATTGTGATGGATTTATTTTAAGTTTTTTTTCAATTATGTCTGTTACCCCATCTACCATTTTTTAGATAAGCATAAGAATTATTTAAAGGTTGCTAATAATAATCTTACAATTAAAAAATATAGAAAGATTTTAAATATTACTTCTATTAATATGTTAATGAATTATTTAAATATATCAAAAGTATTCGAAGAAAAGGAAAAAAATAAAGTTGTTATTAAAGGTTGGGTCCATGAAATAAGAGACTTAAATAAAATAAGATTCTTAATTGTTAAAGATATAAGCGGAAGAATCCAGGTAACAGGAATCCAAGGGGAAGTTGATAAAAATGTTTTTGACTTGATGAAAACTATTACAAAAGAGTCTGCACTAATTATTGAAGGAGAGGTAAAAAAATCTGATAAGGCCCCAGGAGGCAAGGAATTAATTCCAAAAAAAATAGAAGTTTCTGGATTAGCTGAAGTTAATCTCCCTATTGATGTCTCTGATTTTTCAAAAACAGAACTTCCAAAAAGACTTGATTATCGATTTTTAGATTTTCATAGACAAAGGGTGCAAGCAATATTTAAAATTCAGAGTGAAATCTCAAATTCATTCAGAGAATTCTTTTATAAAAGAGGATATATTGAAATGCAACCCCCTTGTATTATATCTTCTGCAAGTGAGGGAGGAACAGAATTATTTCCAGTTCAGTATTTCGAAAAAAAGGCTTATCTTGCTCAATCCCCTCAATTATACAAACAGATGCTTGCCTGTTCTTTTGGAAAAATATTTATGATAACTCCAGTATGGAGAGCTGAAAAACACAATACGACGAGACACATAAATGAAATAAGGCAAATGGATATAGAAGTTGGTTTTATGAATCAAATGGATGTAATGAAAGAAGAAGAAGAAGTTATTAAATATATTGTTAAAAATGTTATTGAAAACTGCAAAAAAGAACTTGAAATTTTAGGAGTAAAATTAAAAATTCCAAAAGCGATTTATTTAAGCTATGAAGAAGCTATAAAAAAAGTTGGAGTAAAATTTGGAGATGATTTTTCTCCAGAACAGGAAAAAAAACTTTGTGATATGTACAAAGAAACTATTGTTTTCACATATTCCTGGCCAGCTTCAATAAAACCATTTTATATTATGACAAAAAATCAAGATGCAAATGCAAAACTTTCAGAAGGATTTGATGCATTATACGGCGGAGTTGAAATATCATCTGGAGGACAAAGAATCCATATTCCAGAGTTATTGATAAAAAGAATTAAGTCAAAGGGTTTAAATCCAAAAAACTTTGAATCTTATATTGAAAGTTTTAAGTATGGCGCCCCTTATCATTCAGGATGGTCTATTGGATTAGAAAGACTCACACAAATTATTTGTGGTTTGGACAATATAAAGGAAGCAACAATGTTCCCAAGAGACAGAGATAGGCTTACTCCTTAAAAAAGTATTATTAATTAATCCCATATTTAAAAAAAATTTAATTTGAAAATAAAATTAAGTAAAATACGCTTATTCTGAAGAAAGTTCAATCTTGTTAAAAATTCTAGTTTTAGTTATAACCTAAACAACAGATAAATTAAAAAAGTCTACAATGATAAAAATAGTATGGTTGACTATTTATGGCATAAAATTTCTGAAGAAGAAAGAAAAAAAATTAAGGATAAAACAAAAAGCCTTATTCTTGAATTTGGTGATGCATTAGAAAAGCTTTCTGAAAGAGAAGATACTTTAGTTGAAAGAGAAAAGTTTGAAAGAGATGAAAAAGATGGATTGGAAAGTGATAAAATTTTCAGAGAAATAATGTTTAAAAATGCTCCAAATTCAAAAAATGAATGTATTATTGCAGAAAAAGGAAAATGGACAGAATAAATCTTAATGAAAAAATAAAAACATTCCGACTAGACACAAAAGAATATTTAGATAATAATTTCTTTATGTTATCATTAAATTTCTTACATAAATATATGAAATGAAACAAAAAAAACTTAATTTTTTAGGAACAAAACTTCAAAATCTACCTTTAAAAACAAAAAAATTTTTTAAAAGACTAAAAGAAAATATAAACTTAAATATTATCAATCAATCAGTTAAATGAATACTTTAGAAAAGCTTAAACTAATAAAATCTGGAAAACTAACAGCAGAAGAAAATATAAAGAGATTTCTTGAAAAAATAGAGAAAGAAAATAAAGAATATAATATTATATTAACATTAAACAACAATGCTTTAAATGAAGCTGTTGAAGTTGACAAAAAAATAAAATTAAAAAAATCTGGAAGATTGGCTGGCCTAGGAATATTAGTTAAAAGCAACATATGTGTTAAAGGATTAGAAACAAACTGCGCTTCAAAAACTCTTCAAGGATGGATAGCACCATATGATGCAACAGCTATAAAAAAGATTAAGGAAGAAGGGGGAATTATTCTTGGAATGACAAATATGGATGAATTTGCTTGCGGAGCATCTGGAGAAACAAGTGCCTTTGGAGCTTCTAAAAATCCTTTAAACAAAGAGTTAATTCCTGGAGGGAGTTCAAGCGGAAGTGCTGTTGCAGTTGCCCTTGAATTTTGCGACTTTGCTCTCGGAAGTGATACTGGAGGAAGTATAAGGAATCCTGCAAGCCATTGTGGAGTTGTTGGAGTGAAACCCTCATATGGATTAGTTTCAAGGTATGGACTAATTGACTTGGCAATGAGCTTTGATCAAATTGGGATAATTGCCAAAGATATTGAAACATGTTCATTTGTTTTAAACTTAATTAAAGGAGAAGATAATAATGACCCAACAACTTTCAATACTAAAGAAATTAAAATTAAAAAACCTGAAAGAATTAAAGTTGGATTGTTAAAGGGATTTGGTGACGAAAAAATAGAGGAATTAATTGATTCAAAAACTAAAGAAATATCAAGGGAAAATAAATGGAGTATGAAAGAGGTTAAATTAAAATATATAGATATTGGACTACAAACTTATTATATTATTGTTTACGCAGAATTTTTTTCAGGAACAAGAAAATTTGACGGAAGGAGATTTGGAAAAAAGATTGAAGATTCTTGTGGAGAGGAAGTCTTAAGAAGAATTTTAGGAGGTTCAGAGATTACAAAAGCAGAATATGGAGGAAGATATTATAAAAAAGCTCTTGAAGTAAAAGGACTTATCGCGAATGAATTTGAAAAAGCATTTAAAGAATTTGACTGCATTATTTCCCCAACTGTTCCAAAACTTCCACATAAACTTGGAACTCAAATAACTACAAAAGAAATGTACAATTATGATGTTTTAACAGTTCCTGCAAATATAGCAGGAATTTGTGCGGTTTCAATTCCAGCTGGAAAAATAAATGGGATACCAATAGGCTTGCAAATTATGTGTCCTAAGTTTTCAGAGGGAAAATTATTTTCTATTGCAAAAGAGTTTAAATAAATTAGAATCTTAGGTTCAGAATAGATATAAAAAATCAGAAAAAATCAAAATTAGTTTAATTCTAAATAAAAATCAACATCAGTTGTTGTTAATTCTCTCAAAATAAATTATTAGTCTTCAAGTTGACGAATAAATTGCAGTAATAATTTATTATAAAAAATATACTCTTTGTAAATTATTCTCAAAAATAGTTTCTTTCATAATTATTTAACTTTTTGTTAATATTAAGTAAACTTTAAAAACAAAATTTGTTTTTTAAAGACTTAAAAATAATATAATGGAAAAAATAAAATTTTTAGCAGGAAGCAAAAAAAGGTTTAAAGAATTCGTAAATTCCATTTCTAAAGAGGATAATCTAGCAATTATAAGTCATATAGATGTGGATGGTATTGCATCAGCAAGAGTTGTTTCAAAAGCTTTAAAAGAATGCAAGATGATAAAATTTATTGAATATTCAGAGATAAACAACAATTTAATTAAAGAACTAAAAGAAAATAAAATAAACAAAATAATTGTAACCGATTTATCTATTGATGATACTAACTTCATTCAAGAAGCAAAAATGTTTTCAACAATTCTTGTTATAGACCACCACCAGTTTGACTATGACTTCAATTCAGAAAAGGCTGTATTCATAAATGCACAAGGATATTGCGCTGCATTTTTATGTTATTATTTATTTTTTAATCTTAAAAAAAAATATGGATTGGATTGGCTTGTAGCATGTGCATCCATTGCCGATTTCCAATATTTTAAAATAAAAAGTTGGATGAAAGAAGTTTATAAAGATTATAATGAAGAATTTAAAATTAATAAAATTAAAAAAAGTAAATTTTGGGAAGTCCAATGGGATTTAAACCTCGCTTTAATCTACTTTAGAAAAGATATTAAAAAAGTTTTTAATGAGATAGGTGAGAATTTTAGAGAGTTAAATAGATTAAAAGATTACATAAATGATGTAAAAAATGAAATTGAAATTAAACTTAAAAATTTTGACAAAGAAAATAAAAACTATGGTAAAATATTATTATGGAAAGTTCATTCAAAATTTTATATAAGTTCAATCTTAGCTACATTAGTAAGTATTAAACATCCAAATAAAATTATTATTGTATTAAAAGAAGAAAATGGATATTGTCATGCTTCATTTAGGAAGCAAGGTAAAAAAATTAATATGAAAAATCTTGCTGAAAAATTTATTGATGGATTCGAAAATTCCAGAGCTGGAGGGCATATACAAGCTGCAGGCGCTCATTTCTTAATAAAAGATTTAAACAAATTTAAAAACAGAGTAAAAAATTTTAATTGAATTTTCCACTCAATAAAAATTACATAACTAAGATAGTTTTTAACACTTTTGGCTAATAAAATAAATAATTCTATTTCTCAATTTTTATTTTTTTAAGTTTTTAAATCAAAGTTTTAAATTAAAGATATTTTATTCCTTTATTTATTGACTTAAGACTAAAAGAATAAAATATATAAATAAGCTATTTTTAATCTTCTCAAACAATCAATATATTCATATTGATTGAAAGGAGGTAAAAGATAAATGGTGTTAGATTTTGCAAAGGAAGCAATACAAAATTCAGAGACTCACAGCATTAATTTTAATGAGTTAAAAGCGGGAAAGGCAAACATTAAAGTTATTGGTTGTGGAGGAGCTGGATGTAATGCAGTTACATGGTTATATAACAAAGGGATTAACGGAGCTACGGTTTATGGACTTAATACAGATGCATTGCATTTAAGTATTACAAAATCAGATGACAAAATCCTTATTGGAAAAGAGTTAACAAGAGGCTTAGGAGCTGGTGGATATCCACAAAAAGGAAGAGAGGCTGCTAAAGAATCTCTTTCAGAAATAAAAAAAGCAGTTTCAGGAGCAGATATGGTATTTGTTCTCGCAGGACTCGGTGGAGGAACCGGAACAGGAGCTGTACCCGTAGTTGCTCAAGTAGCAAAAGAATCAGGAGCAGTTGTTATAGGCGTTGTAACCATGCCTTTTGAATCAGAGAAATCAAGAATTGATAAAGCAGAATTTGGACTTCAAGAACTTAGAGATGCATCAGATACTTGTATTGTTATTGATAATAACAGATTAGTCGATATAGCTGGAAATCTTCCTATTGAACAAGCCTTTGCTGTTGCTAATGAGCTGGTTAGTATAATGATAAAGGGAATCGTGGAAACAATTACCCTGCCTTCATTAATTAACCTTGACTATGCAGATGTCTCAGCAATAATGAAAAATGGAGATGTTGCAGTTATAGGACTTGGAGAAAGTGATACTGCTAATAGAGTCGACGAAGCTGTAAGAGAAGCTTTAACTCATCCGCTATTGGACGTTGATTATCGTGGAGCAACAGGTGCATTGATTCACGTAACTTGTGGGCCTGATATGAAACTTGAAGAATTTGACCATGTTGCCAAACTTATAACAGAAAACTTAAATCCTGAAGCACAGGTAATTATTGGGGCACGTATTAATAAAGAATTCGGAGGAAAAGTACGAGTTATAACAATAATGACTGGTGTTAAATCTCCATATATTCTTGGTAAGCCTCAGTTTGAGTCTCATTCACTGAAATCTGAAGTTTCTGATCTTGGTATCAGAACATTTAGATAATAAAAATTTATTTTTTTCTTTTATTTTTTATTTTTTAAATAATTCTAAAATTTATAATAAATTATTAATAAATTTGGAAGAGGAAGATTTAATGAATCAAAGAAAGAAGATAAAATATCCAACATATATAGATTGGATAAATATTGTCAGAACATGGTGAGGTAATATCTTTAAATAAGATAATTCCAAAAAATAAATAAATTACTTCTAACTTGTTTAATTTGTGAATAGCTATAACAAAGAGTATTACACAAGTCTTTTAAATTTAGTTAATTTATCATTTTATCATGGAACTTACAAAAGAAACACAATCGGAAATTGATGATGCAAAAGATATTGAAAATCTAAAAAAAGTTGAGGCAGCTCTATTTATTTCTGGTAAATTTATTTCATTGCAAGAGTTAGTCAGCCTTACAGATTTAAATCCAATTCTTTTAAACCATACATTAAATTTATTAAAAGAAAAATATGATGACAATTCTGCTATTGAGATAATTAATAAAAATGATTTATGGAAAATGGATGTCAAAAATGAATTTTATTACATTACCACAAAACTTGCTTCAGGAAATAAGGAATTTTCAAGAGCAGAACAGGAAACATTAGCAATAATAGCCCATAAACAACCAATAAAACAATCAGAAATCATATCGATAAGAGGAAATAAGGCTTATGAACACATTAAAAAATTTGTTGAACTTAATTTAGTGCTTTCAAAAAGAAAAGGAAAAACATATGAACTTTCATTGAGTGATGAATTCTACAATTATTTTTCTATTAAGAAAAAAGAAAAGATATTTAAAAATGTCGAAGAAAACATTGAAGGAAATTTAAAAATCACAGAAAAAAAAGAGGCGGATAAAAATACCGAAAAATAATGGTTGAGTTTATAACTTTAGTATATTTATTTTATATGTTTATTGGATTATATTTTATACTTCTCTTTACTTTTACATTTATACAGAACAAGAAAGAGATGTTTAAATATAAAAAACTAACAAAAAAATATAGCGTTAGTGTGTTAATTCCAGCTTACAATGAAGAAGATAGTATAGAAGGAACAGTTGAATCTATAATTAATTTAGAATATGATAATATCATAGAGGTAATTATAATAAATGATGGAAGCAAAGATAATACAAAGAAAATAGCATTAAATCTTGAAAAGAAATATAAAAAAGTGAAATTGCTTGATAAAAAAAATTCTGGAAAAGCAGATTCTTTAAATCAAGCTATTAAAATTGCTAAAGGTGAATTAATTGCTGTTGTTGATGCTGATTCATATCCAAGCAAAGATTCAATTACAAAGATGATTGGATATTTTGATGATAAAGAAGTTGGTGCTGTAACTACTAAAATATTTGTAAGAGACCCAATAACTTTTATGCAAAAGCTTCAAGCTATAGAATATAAGATTATTGCATTCACAAGAAAATTATTAGATTTTTTAGATGCAATTTATGTTACTCCTGGTCCTTTGGCAATATATAGGAAAGAGGCTTTAGAGAAGGTTAATGGATTTGACACTAAAAATTTAACAGAAGATATCGAGATAACATGGCATCTTATCTTTGAAGGATATAAAATAAAAATGTCTCTTGAACCGTATGTTACAACCGTTGCTCCAAGTAGGTTCAAGCAATGGTTTAATCAAAGATTAAGGTGGAATATTGGAGGAATACAAACAATAAGCAAATATAAAAAATATTTTTTAAGGAAAGGAATGTTAGGATTTTTTATATTGCCATTTTTTGCCTTTTCCTTAATACTTGGTATTATAGGATTAACAATATTTACTTATAGGATAATAATAAGACTGATAACCTCCTATCTTACAACTAAATATTCCATAGAATCTGAAGTTGCAATTATAGCTTTCCAAGATATAAATTTGAATGTATCAATATTAAACTTTTTTGGAATCATAATGTTCACTTTAGGATTTATATTCACAATTTTTGCTTTATATTTTATAAATAGAGAATTATCAAAGAGAGAGGAGTCGTTTTTTTCTATTGTGTTTTACTCTTTAGTATATATGACTTTATATCCAATAACCCTTATAGTTTCTTTATGGAAATTTTTAAAAGGAGGAAAACACTCTTGGTAATATAAAATACTGGGAAGTATAATGTTAAAAAATAAAAAGCATGTATTTTGGCAAGCATTATTAGTTACAATATTAATTTTTTCTCTTGGATTGGTTCTTGGAGTTTATTTAGAAGAAATAAGAACAGATAAAGCAAACGTATTATTTTATAAATCAGAAGCAGATCTGTTTGATACTCTTTCATTAACAAATCTGTTAAAATTGCAAGAACTTTCATGTCAGGATTTGAATAAAATATATATTGAATTTGCAGATAAGATATACAATGAAGTAAAAAATATACAACAATTTGACGAATCTGCTAAAATTACACATTCATTAAAACAAATACATAAAAAATACGATTTACTTAGGACAATTTTGTGGATAAACATTAACGAAAATAAGGAGAAATGTCCTTCAATAAAAACTATTATCTATCTTTATGAATACGATGCGAAAAATATAAATAAAAAAGCTACGCAAAACGTTTTCTCTAAAATTTTGAATGAGGTAAAAGAAAAGAAAGGCAATGAATTCATACTAATTCCTATAGCTGTTGACACTGAAATTTATTCTCTTAAATTAATGTTGGAAACTCTTAATATTAAAGAAACTCCGGTGATTATAATTAACCACAAGTATTACTTAAATGAAATTGTAAGTTCAGAAGAGATTGAATTATATTTAGAAAAATAACTTACAATAATGTTAAAAAGACATAAAAACTATGAAAATTATGAAACACCAATTATATATAAAAGGCGAGAAATTATTTTAAATTTATCTTAAAAAACAAATGGTACTATTATGCCAAAAACAAAGATTAGTCATGAAATATAATTAGTCATGAAATATAAATTAGAGAATTGTTCAGAAAAAAAGTTGATGGATATAAAATTTATGGAGAAAATTAATTGAATAATTTAAAATTTAAATAATGTTAATATGTTCTTAATAATTCACATTTTATTTGGAGCTTTAATTGGATTATCTTTTAATTCATGGATATTTATTATACCTTTATGTATTTTAAGCCACTTTATTATTGATATGATTCCACATTGGGATGGTAGTTTTAATAAATATAAATTCCATATTTTTGGAATTGCAGACTTGACTAAAAATAGGTTTTTATTATCAATTTTTGATATAATTATTAGTTTAATTACCATTATCATATTATTACACTATTACAAAAGCTGGAAAGTGATTCTTGCTTCAATAATATCTATTTCCCCAGATATTTTAAATTTAGGTTATTTAACGAAATTAAAGAATAATAAGTATTATATGATTTTTTTAAGATTTCATTCTAAAATTCAGAGAGAAATAGGAGTAAGAAACGGATTAATAATACAAGGTATAATTTTAATTATATTAATTTTTTTACTAACAATTAAATAAGAGTTTTTCTATTACTATAAAGAATCCTGAAAGATTAAAAGAAAAAAAAATGGGGATGGGATTAATGAATTAATTTGATACTATATAAAAGAATAAAAAGCCATAAATTTTAATTTTATTATGATAGGAGAATGTAAAATTTGTGGTGAAGAGGAAAGACTTTTTGAAGCGATTACAGAAGAAGGAATAAAATCAGTCTGCAGACTCTGTCTTAGAAGCAATAATCTTCCACTTGTAAAGAAACTTGACATTGAACAAATAAAAGATGAAAACAAATTCTATAAAACAGGTGATGAAATAATAAAGCGCGATTCTAATAAAAATATCAAAAATTATCCAGATGATGAAATGAAAAAATCAAATGAAGAATTAAAAAAGATTATTCAAAAGAAAAATGAGGCAAAAAATTATGAAGATTTAATTGACAATTTTCATTGGCACATTCAACAAGGGAGAAGAAGAAAGAAACTTTCACAAAAGCAACTAGCAGAAGCAATTGCAGAACCAGAAGTCATTATTGAAATGGTTGAAAAAAGAAATCTTCCAGATAATTATGATAAAATAATAAACAAATTTGAACAATTTTTAGGGATAAAATTAAGAAAAGAAAAGAAAAACTACACGGGTATTTCAGATGGAATTTTTAATATTGATAAAGTAAATTTGAATGAATTCACAACAACAGACTTGAAAAAACTCAATGAAGAAAAACTTAAAAAACAATTGGACGCAAATAAAAATGAAGACGATATTGATATGACTTCTTTTAATGAAGAGAAATAACACAAGTAACCTCATCAAAATCAAAAGACTTATAAAGCCACAAAAAAGTATTTTATTATGAATGTTAAAATATTAAAGGAAGAAAAAAATATTCTTGAAATAGAGATAGATAATTTAACAATAGCAGAAATCCTTAGAGTTTATTTAAATAACGAACAAGAGGTAGAATTTGTTGCATGGAGGAGGGAACATCCAAGCAAGCCTGTAATATTAAGAGTTGAAACAAAAGGAAAAACCCCCAAAAAAGTAATAGGAAATGCTATTTCAAAAATTGAAAAAGAAGTTGACAAATTAGTAGCAGAAGTTAAAAAATCTTAAATGTTTTAAATAAAAATTGTCAAGAAAGGCTATAAAACAAAACCCACCGCTAATCATACTAAGATTGAAGGATGAGTCAAGATTTAACCTTTTTCCATTATGTAATAAAGAAGTTAAATCTCTCATAAAATCCATTAGTTAATATTAATCCTCTTTAATAGAATATTAAATATTTTGCCTATCTAATTCATTATTAACTATTGTTACAACTTGACTAGCAAAGTAAGTTTGTTTTCCAAGACTAACAAGATTTCCAAATGACTTTAGTTTCTTTATTTCTTTTTTATTAAATCCTTTGTGGTCTGACAAGAGGAATATTGGATTGTTTCTGAATTTTATCTCTCTTATATCTTTCCCTCTTTGATCTAAAATATAAATCTCATTGTCCCCATTTATGAGTTCTTCAAGAACTTTAAATAGGGGCTTCTTCTCTATGCTATATCCTGGCCAAACTTCAACTTTTATATCATTTTTACTTTTATAAAGCATTTTTTTAATTAAATTTCCAATATCTTTCTTGCTTATATCAAGCTTTTTATCATTAACTTGTTTTCCAGTTTCTGGTATTGATTTTCCTGGAAATAATTCCAAATGTTGTGGTGGATTTGGCGGACCATTAAAAATTAAATGTAGTTTGACATCATTTCTTAATTTGTGGCTTAAAAAAAATGCATTTATGATAACATGTATAACTATGTCCATTCTTCCAGCTGACATTAAATCATCTGTTGAAAAATTTCCAGATGTTCTTGCACTACTTGAAAAATAAACAAATTCTCTCATAATACTAAAAGTAAAAAGAAATTATTAAATCTTACCAAACCTTTTTCTATCTTCTTCCACTTTAATTAAGTGGCAAATAGTCTTTTTATTAATAACTGAGATTACTGCATGTCCTTCGGCAATTATTTTATTATTAGAAGAAGAAAGACATTTAGTAACTATATTGTAATCTCTCTTGTTTAATCGTTCTAATTTTGAAAAATATAATTTTGAAAAGTTCTCTCCATTTTTAAAAAAATCCATTGATTGGTACCTATAAACTCCAAAACATTCTAAAGGAAATATTCCCTTTTGAGAATAAAATACCTGCAATTTTCCTCCAATTAAATAAATAGGAAAAGTATAATCTAAACCCATATTACTCTGACAAGAATCATGGTGAAAATCTCCTTCATATACCTTCTCATTTCGTTTCATTACTTTGAAGTGTGTCCTTGAACCTTCTTCTAATATAACTTCTAAATTTTCAGGAAAAAGGACAAGTCCATTAAATGATGCATTAATCCTTGAAATAGGCTTTTTAATGAAACGCTGAATTAAAAAAACCACATACATTCCAGGCATAACACTATTTTCCCAATGCAAGGAATTATAATCTTCTACTCTTTCAAGAAAATGCTTTACATTTTTCTCTGAGGTATCATCTTCTCCAAAATGAATTAATTTTCCCATCTAAATTTTAAACTTTCTTAATTTAAAAAAATTATCTAATGGGCTGTAAGACATATTCTGGTTTTGCAAATAAATCTTCTTTATTAATTATATTATATACCCCTATAAAATTTTCATCTTGAAAAACAGATATTTTACTTCCATCTAAAAAATGTTCTCTGTTTAATAAATATTCTTTTAGTAAGGGAAATCCTTGATGTAATTTTTTTATATACTCTTTTTTAACCTGCACTTCAGGAAGGATTTTTGAAATTATCTCTCCTGGAATTAAATAACTTCTTAATCTTTCTTCATTCCCAGATTTATATTCATCAATACTCTTAAAAAAATCAAAAATATTTAGTGAATCAGTCTCATCAAAAATCGAGGCTTTAGTCCTTCTCAATTCAAGCATATGGGCCCCACCAATTTTCTTCCCCAAGTCATGAATTAACTTCCTTATGTATGTTCCTGCTTCAACTTCTGTTTCAAAAAGAACATTATTTTTATCAATTTCAATTATTTTAAAATAATCAATTTTTCTTTTTCTTTCAATTCTCTTAACCCTAGATTTTTTGGGAGGAACTTGCATTATTTCGCCAACAAAATTTTTAATTTCTTTTTCAATATTACCTCTAGAAATATCTGAATGAAGCCTCATAATACCAACATAAGTTTTATTCTTTCCGATGAAATATGGCATAAGTTTACATGCTCTGTTTAAAGAAACTGGCAGCACTCCGCTAACCATGGGGTCAAGGGTTCCGAAATGACTTGTTTTTTTTAATCCCAAAGAATTTTTTAGAATAATATCAATAATAAAACTAGTTGGCCCCTGTGGTTTGTCTATATTGATTATTGAGAACTCCAAAAGTTCGCTAATTGGTTTTTTTATCTTTATACTTTCTAAATTTATCATCTAATAATATAAATATCTGTTTTACCTCCCACTGCCTCAGATGAGTCCCTCATAGATTTATAAAGTCTAACTAATTGAGATTGAATGAGACTGCTATATTCAGTATCTAATAAAATGGTTTTTCCATCATCTGGATCTATATACATATAAGATGTGCATCCTTTAAATGGAAAATCATTAATAGTAAGTCTCCCAGAACTTTCATCAAAAATACAAATCACTCTAACTCTTTCATCGAGGGTATTAAGTCCTTCTGTAGTTAAAGTCTGCCCTTTGTCTCGAGAAGGCAAAGCTCCTAAAGATGTTATCGAACTTAAGATTGTAATAAAAAATTCCTTTCTTTCCATAAAGTATACAGGATAAAAAGCATTTTAAATTTTTCTGAACCTGATTAATGTTTTTATTTCAACAATATATTTCATTAATGCTGGAATAACACCTCCTAGTATAATTCCTTTATATTCAAAAATTCCATTATATTTGCCCAAACTTATTAATATTGGCCTTTTTACCGGTTTGTAAATTTCAAGAGGTTTTTTCATTTCTAAAGCATACAAATTTCTTGAGATTATTTTTGCTTGTTTTTCAGCTGCCTGTGCAGTTTTCTCTTCATTAAAATTTGAAACATCTCCAATTGAAAAAACATTATCTAATCCTTCTACTTTAAGATTTTGGTTAACTTTAATATATCCTTTATCATCCAAAGATTCTCCAAAATTCTTTTTCATTATGTCTGAATTAGGTTTTATTCCAGTACTTAAAAAAACTACATTTCCAAAAATCTTTTCCCCTTTATTTGTTATTACATTATTTCCATATATGCGCGTTGCTCTTTGATTTAAGAAGATTTCAACATTATTTCTCTTGAGAAAATTTGTCGCATAATTTATAGAACGTTTATGATTTCTCGAAATTAAATCTCCGCCTGATTCTACTATTGAAATTTTTTTTTCTGGGAAATTATTTATTATTTCTCCAGCAAGTTCAACGCCAACTAATCCTCCGCCAATAATTGTAACATTTTTTGATTTTAAAAATAAATCTCTTTTTTCCATAAGTTGTTTTAGTGAACTTGCTATAATCAAATTTTTACCTTTTATCGGCAAATAATATTTCGAGCCAGTAGCTATAACTAAATAACTATATTTAATTCTCTCTTTTTTTACATATACAAATTTCTTATCAACATCTATAACATTTCCGACAACAATTTCAGTATTTTTTAAATAATCTTTGTGTTTAACCCTAATTTTATTTATTTTATTTGGATTAACAAATGCCCTTAAAATACTTGGGGTGAATTCAAAATAGTCTTTATTGTCTATTAATATTGTTTTGAAAATTCTGTATTTTTCTAAATACTTTGTTGTTTCAGCTCCAGCAAATCCCCCTCCGATTATCACAACACTTTTCATTCTATAAAAAATAATTGTTAATTTATAAATATGTGTAAATTTTATTCTCACATACCGATTTATCTAAATTAAGGTTTAATAAATATTGTCGTTATTATTTGGTAGAAAATCAACAAAATTTGATTTTGTCAAAACAAGTAAAATATTAAACTCTCAAGTCGCTGTCATATATCCATAATAATAAATATGATAACTTAAATGGACATAGGCATTCTTCTTTCTGTTTAATATCCCTATTTCTTAGATATCTGTACTATATTTTTGTTTATACACAATTTTATTTATTTCATCGCTAAATAACACACAATGAATAAAATTACAAAGTTTTATAAGTTTAAATTTATTAATCTTTATACAAAAAACGAGGAAAATGAAAGTAGCTATCAATGGCTTTGGTAGAATTGGACGAGCTGTTTTTAAAATTTGTATTGATAAAAAGATAAATGTTTCTGTTATAAATGACCTTCATGGAATTAAAGATACTGAATATCTTTTAAAATATGATAGCGTTTATGGAAAATACAATAGGGAGGTTAAAACACAAATGAATAATCTTATTATTGACAATAAAAAAATAAAAGTTCTTTCTGAAAAAGAACCTGCAAAACTTCCATGGAAACAGCTTGGCATTGATGTTGTTATTGAAAGTACAGGAGTATTCAAGGAAAGGAGTGAATTTGAAAATCATCTTAAAGCTGGAGCTAAAAATGTAATTGTCACTGCTCCATCTGAAGGTGTTGATATTACTATTGTTCCTGGGGTAAATGAAAACAAATTAAGTAAAAAACATAAGATAATCTCAGTGGCTTCATGTACAACAAACGCCGCTGCAATTGTTATAAAAATACTTAAAGATAGTTTTGGTGTTGAAAATGCTTTGATTAATACAACTCATGCCTATACCTCCGATCAATCAATAATTGACACCTCACATAAAAAATTTAGAAGGGGAAGGGCAGCTGCTCAAAATATAATCCCAACATCAACAGGTTCTTCTAAAGCTGTCTGTGAAGTAATTCCTGAATTAAAAAACCATATAAACGGAATTGCAATAAGAGTTCCTGTAATTGATGGAAGTATAGTTGATGTTACAGCAATTTTAAGAAAAAAAGTTAGTGCGGAAAGAATAAACGAAGTTTTTAAAAAGATGGCAAAAACAAAATATAAGAATCTTTTAGAATACAGCGAAGAGGAATTAGTTAGTCAGGACATAATAGGAAATACAAACTCTGCTATTATTGATGGAAAAATGACAATGGTAGAAGGAAATCTTGCTAAAGTTCTTGCATGGTATGATAATGAATATGGGTATTCAATGAGAGTTACAGAAGTCGTTGAAATGTTAACAAGATAAATATTTTTAAACTATTAAAATATTAAATTATATGGAAAACTACCAACCTAATAAAAAAGAGGACGTAGAAAAACCAAACTATAGTATTGCTGGGATGATTATTGGGGCAATGTTTGGAGGATTAATTGGGACTGGTGTAGGGTATATTTTAGGAGATATAAACAGAGATAAAAGTGATATTATTGCGTATGTGCAGTTATCTTCAGCCATTACTTCTTTTGGGGGGATGATTATTGGGGCAATAGTGGGTCCGAAAATAAATTCCGAAAATTTGGAAGATAAAGTAGATGATATTTAAATTACAAATATTTCATAAACAGGTTTCTCAAAATATTATCTTACAAAAATTTTATTTAAAGCGACTTTACTAATTTTTTATTAAAACATAATATATATATATTAATTTTTTAATTACTAGTTGTATGAAAATTAAAACACTTGATGATATAAAAGGAAGTTTAAAAGATAAAAGAATTTTATTGAGGATAGATTTAAATAGCCAAATAATTGAAAATAAAGTTCAAAATAATCCTAGATTTAAAGCCCATAGTGAAACAATAAAACTCCTCATCAAAAAAAAAGCAAAATTGGTTGTTTTAGCTCATCAATCTAATCCAAATGAAAAAGACTTCATGTCTCTAAAACAACATTCTGAAATTTTAAATAAATATGTAAAGATAAAGTTTGTAAATGACATCATAGGAAAAAAAGCTTTGGAAGAAATTAAGAGATTAAAAAATGGGGAAGCCTTGCTTTTAAACAATGTAAGATTTCTAAGTGAAGAATTTGACGTTTTAACTAAAAAAAACAAATTAATTGAAACATTATTTCCTTTGTTTGATTATTATATTAATGATGCTTTTTCAATTATGCATAGAAATCAAGCAAGTATTGTTCTATTTCCAAAAAAGATTGAAAGTTTCATAGGTCCGGTTGCTGAAAAAGAATTAAACAATATTGAAAAGTTAAAATCAAAATTAAAGAAATGCACTTTTATCCTTGGAGGCAAAAAAGCAGAAGATGTTATTTTTTTAATAAACCAGAATAATATTTTAACAACAGGTATTTTAAGTCTCTTTGTTTTAAAAGCAAAAGGTTATAAATTAGGATACGAAGATAACCTTCTTAAAAATATTGATTTAATTAAATCAATTAATGTAAATATTAAAAATATAAAATATCCTACTGATTTAGCAATTAAACTAAATAATTCAAGAAAAGAACTACCTATTGATGAACTTCCAGTTAACAGCGAAATTTTAGATATTGGAAGCAAAACAATTAATAGTTATAAAAAGGAAATAAAAAAAGCTAAAGCAATTTTTATAAAAGGTGCTCCAGGAGATTTAGACCAGGAAGGCTTTGAAATAGGAACAAAAGAACTGCTTAAGGCAATATCCAAATCAAAAGCATTTAGTATTGTTTCAGGCGGTTCACTTTCAGATGCAATTGAAAGATTTAAAATAAAAAAGAAATTATTTTCCTATGTTTCCCTCTCAGGCGGGGCTTTAATCTATTATCTTGCTAAAAGAAAACTTCCAGGATTAGAGGCATTAAAAAGATAGATTTTCATTTTATAACTAAAATTTTTAATCATAATAATTTAAAAAGTTATTTTACCATATTTATAATAATAAACTAAATTATAAGAGTAAAAATGAATAGTTATGATGTAATTAGTTTTGGAAGCGGAGTTGTTGACGCATTTCTTGATTGTGATTTTAAAGAGCAAAATGGGAAAATTATTTTTCCAGTAGGTACAAAAATATCAATAAAAAATATTGAATTCTCAACAGGCGGGGGAGGAACAAATACAGCTGCATGCTTTTCTTACTTAGGATTAAAAACAGGATTTATAGGAAAAGTTGCTTCTGGAGGGAATAGCCACATTATTTTAACTCAGTTAAAAAATTATAAAGTTGACTTTCTTGGAGTAAAAAGCAAAGACAAAAGAGAACATTCAGGGTATTCAATAATTCTGTTAAGTAATAAAAAAAATAGGACAATTTTAACTTACAAAGGAGTAAGTGACAATCTTTCAAAAAATGAGATTAACTTTAAAAAACTAAAAACAAAGTGGATTCATTTTAGTTCAATGGCAGGAAAATCATTTGAAACACAAAAAGAGGTTATTGATTATTGTATGAAAAATAAAATAAAAATATCATTTAATCCTTCAAGTTATCAAACTAAATTTGGAGTTAAGCACTTATCAAAATTTTTAAAAAACTCGTATATTATTTCGATGAATAAAGAAGAAGCTGAAATGCTTGTCAGAAAAGACTTGACTAAAAATCTTCATAAACTTGGAGCGAAAATTATTGTCATCACAAATGGTTCAAATCAAGGGGAAGTATTTGATGGTAAATTTTTATATAAATATTATCCAAATTATGTTAATATAAAAGGTTCAACAGGTGCAGGAGACGTATTTATTGCAAGTCTTGTTTCTGGATTTATTAAAACTTCAGATATTAAAACCTCTATAAAAATCGCAATGGCAAATTCTGAATCAGTCATTCAAAAACAAGGAGCAAAAGAAGGACTCCTCTCATGGGAAGAAGTTATAAAAAGAATAAAAACCAGAAATTACAAAATTAAAATAATAAAAACGTGAAAAATATAGAATACAAAGAATATATAAAATTTAAGTTATAATGAAAATTGGAATTTTTGAAATAAGCGGATGGAAAAGAGAATACTTAAAGAAAAATCTTAAAAGGCATAAATTGATTTTTATAAATAATGAATTAAACTTAAATAATTTATATAAAGTAAAAAATGTCGATGGAATTGTGATATTTATCTACTCAAATGTAAATAAAGAAATCTTGAATAATCTTCCAAAATTAAAATTTATTGCGACAATGTCTACTGGAGTTGACCATATTGATATTAATTTTTGTAGAGAAAGAAAAATAATGGTTTTTAATGTCCCATCATATGGAGAAAATACTGTTGCCGAACATACTTTTGGCTTAATTTTAAGCTTAAGTAAAAAAATTCCCCAGAGTGTCTTCAGAACAAAATCAGATAATTTTTCTCTTAAGGGACTTGAAGGATTTGACTTAAAAAATAAAGTTCTCGGAGTTGTCGGTGTTGGAAATATTGGGCAACATGTAATTAAAATTGCAAATGGATTTGGGATGAAGGTTATTGCTAACAGCAAAAGTGTTGATAAAAAACTTGCTAAAAAATTAAGTTTTAAATTTGTCTCATTTGATTATTTATTAAAAAATTCTGATATTATAACTCTCCACCTTCCACTCACTGCACAAACAAAGCATATAATCAATATGGATAATATTAAACTTATCAAAAAAGGAACCTATATAATTAACACTGCTCGTGGCGGGTTAATAGACACAAAAGCTTTGATTTATGGACTCAATAATGGAATTATTTCTGGGGCAGGATTAGATGTTTTAGAAAATGAAGACGATTTAAAAGAAGAAGCACAGATGCTTAGAGATAAGTTCATAAGTACTGAAAATATGAAGACTTTTCTTAGAAACCACCGGCTTCTTAAAGAGAAGAATGTAATTATAACCCCGCATTCAGCATTTTATACAAGAGAGGCAGAGATAAGAATTTTAGATACAATAATTAGCAATATAAAAAGTAAAAAATTAAATTTGACTGTATAATTACATATTAAAACTAAAATTAATTTTCTGGATTTTTGAATAATCACTATTTTTACCAGTTTCTCGAAAAAAAGATTGTGAATCAAGACATGCTTTAACAAAACCTATAAAAATTGGATTTGGCTTTAGCGGACGGGAAGTAAATTCTGGATGTGCTTGAGTTGCAACAAAAAACCTATGTTTTGGAAATTCCAAAAATTCAACAAGCATGTTATTAGGAGACATTCCTGAAAAAACCATTCCATTATTTTCTAATATTGTTTTGTAATCATTATTTACTTCATATCTATGCCTATGGCGCTCAAAAATTTTTTCTTCTCCATATAATTTATGAACTAATGAATTTTTCTTTAAAATAGCAGGATATTTCCCAAGTCTCATTGTTCCTCCTTTTTTGATTATATTTTTCTGTTCTTCCATAATAGTAATTACCGGGTTTTTACAATCAATTTTTATTTCGGTTGAATTAGCATCTTCAATGTTACATACATTTCTTGCAAATTCGATAACAGCAAGTTGAAACCCATAACACAATCCAAGAAATGGAATATTATTTTCTCTGGCATATTTTATAAACAACATCTTTCCTTCAGTTCCCCTACTACCAAATCCTCCAGGAACCAAAATACCATCAATGTCTTTTAATAAATTTCTAATTTCATTTTCATCTGTTATATCTGTCGTTTCTATCCACCTTAATTTAATATTACATTTTAAATTACCTCCAGCATGATATAATGACTCAATAACAGAGATATAAGCATCTTTAAGATAAGTATATTTTCCAGTTATTGCTATTGTAATTTCATTAATCGGATTATTCATAGAATGTACAAATTTCTTCCACATTTCCATCTGAGATTCAGAGGATTCAAATCCAAAATAGTTTGCAACTTTATCAGCAACTGCTTGTTTTTCGAGTATCAAAGGTATTTCATAAATATTTTTTAGGTCAGGACCAGATATAACAAATTCTTTTTTAACTCCGCAGAATTTTGAAATTTTTTCTTTTATTGAATCTAAAATTTCTTCTTCAGAACGGCAGAAAATCATATTTGGAATAACACCTATTTCTCTTAAAATTCTAACAGATTGTTGTGCCGGTTTTGTTTTTTGTTCCCCAACAACTCCAATTACAGGAACCAATGTACAATGAATAAACATTACTTTCTCCTCTAAAGATAGTTCTCTCACTGATTCGAGAAAAACCTGGTTTTCAATGTCTCCAATAGTTCCTCCAATTTCTATAAGGATAATATCGGCTCCAGACTCCTTTGCAATGTTTTTGTACCATTCTTTAAGTTCTGCAGTTACATGGGGAATTAATTGAACAGTTTTTCCTAGAAAATCTCCTCTTCTTTCCTTTTCAATAATCTGTTTAAAAATTTTTCCAGTAGTTATATTTGATTTTGAAGTTAAAGTTAAATCAAGGAATCTCTCATAATTTCCTAAATCCATATCGACTTCAGAGCCATCATCTAAAACAAAAACTTCACCATGCTCCATAGGATTCATGGTTCCTGCATCTACATTTACATATGGATCTATTTTAATTGGTACTACATTAAATCCTTTTGATTTTAGTAACGTTCCCAAAGATGAAACAAAAAGTCCTTTTCCTAATCCAGATAAAACTCCCCCAGTAACAACAACATAACACTCCCTCTTTTTCATCAAAGATACATAAATTATGTTGATTTAAAAAGTTTTATATTTTTGATTTTGTATTTTCATTTTAGGTTAAAGGAATACTACTATTAAATCATAGTGATTAGTATTAAACCTTTCTATTTTCAAGCCGCTGAATTTTTTTCTCAAGAAGTTCAATTTTCTGCATTAATTTGTAAATTTCATTTGACGCATCCTCAATCATCAAAGTCATATTTTTCAATTTAACCTTAAGTTCAGAAATCTCAGAAACTTGTGAGATATCATTATTATCAGTAAGAGATAAATTTGATTGAGAATCGAGAAGTTCCATTATAGGCTCAAATTTCTCCTGAATATTTCCTGTTGTAGTCTTAATTTCAATACTTTTACTTTCATTTTTTAAATCGTTCTTTAGCGAAGTCTCTATATCAGGAAAGTCCGTGAAATCAATTGTCTTCTGCTTTCTTCTAAATTTAAATAATCCCATAAATTATCAATAAATCCAATTTTAAATAATTAATGGTTGACTTGTTAATAATATTAAAATTATACGATGTTAACTGATAACAAAAATTCGCCATTTTAATTATATAATCTAATTATAAGAGAAACTATTTCAAATATTTTTTAAGAATCTCTGAAATCTCCTTCCCAGAGATTTTTCCTTTAAATTCATTTACTATTATTCCCATATATCCACTTATTGACAAGCCTGGTTTTTCTTTAATTAATTTTCTTATAAAATTTTCAACTTCATCAATGGAGGCTTTTTCTTTTTTTAAAATTTCTTCAAGAGTTTTTCCCTGGACTATTTCAAATAAAATATCTTGAATATTATGTTTTGTTATTAATCCATCTCGAAGCGATTTAAGGACACCTTCTAAAACATCTAAGTTAAGTATCTGTTCTATAATTTTCATATCTTTTTTAAGTTTTTTCGCAAAATCCTTGGGCCATAAAACAAGCATTTTTGCAATTAGTTCAATATCATTAGTTATGTTTGAAAGTGCCTTAATTTCATCAATTTTATTCTCTTTTATAACAAGCTTAATCATTTCTTCTCCAAGGCCTTTTGTTTTTAATTCATTTTTAATATCCTCTCTTAATTTTGGAATTGTTTTTTTTGCCTCGTTAATCATGTCTCTTGAAATAAATAACAAAGGTAAGTCTGTTTCAGGATACATTCTAGAACTGCCAGGCATTGGCCTTAAAAATTCTGTGCTTCCATCTGGGAGGGCATTCCTAACTTCTGAAATAGCTTTTTTGCTTTTCAAATTTTGAATTTGTCTCTCAACTTCATTTTCAATTGTCTTGATAAACATTTTTGCATCTTGAAATCCTTTTATTTCAACTCTCGGATGGTTTGATATTGAAATATTAATATCCTGTCTAATTGTACCTATTCCTCTGCGAACTTTACACGCTCTTAAAATATCCCCAAGTCTAAGAGCGGATTCTTTTACCTGTTCCGGATTTTTTAAATAAGGATAAGTTGAAATTTCAATTAAAGGAATCCCAAGCCTATCTAATCTGTATATAGTTTTTTTATCTTCTTTTGAAACAAGTCTTGCAGAATCCTCTTCTAAAACAACTGTTTCAATTTCAACCTTCCCAAAAGAAGTTTTAATAAACCCATTTTTAGCTATAAGGACTGTTCTTTGAAATCCAGATGTGTTACTTCCGTCTATAACAATTTTTCTCATTATCTGGCTAACTGGAAGAATCTCGCAGTTCAAAAGTAATGCAATTTGCAAAGTAATTTTTAAAGCTTCATCATTAATCCTTTCTGGAGGGGATTCATCAAGTTCAACAAGAGAAATTGAGTCATTATATCCTTCATAATAAAACTCTCTATCAAAAGAAGCTTCGTGAAGAACAGCTTCATCAATCTCTCCAGATTCTCCTGCTATAATGTGCAGTTTTCTTTTAATTGAATAATCCGGCAAATCATTTCTCAATAAACTTGGAGTTCTTGAAAATAATTTTTCTGTATCAAGTTGCTGATGAATCTCCAATCCGCTTTTAAATCCGAGCTTTTCATAATTAAATTTTCCATGGGTTGTCTCCATAAATAATTAAAGAAAAATGACTTATTAAAATTAATTATTTTATTAATCTTCTAATTAGGAATGAAATAATTTGCTCTTGAGAACATTCCACCAAGAACGGATTTAATCGCTTTGGCATCTTCAGGAGGATATCCTTCTATATATACTTCAATTTTTCTATCTGAATCAATTTTAAGTTCTTTCACTGCTTTTAAAAGTTCATCAAGTGTTTTATACTCCCTCCTATTTTTATCTTTAATAGGACCATTAAATAACAGATGAGTGGATATAAATGGGGGTTTTACAAGGTGTATTTCTCTCGTCATGGGTGGAGGGTATATTTAATTTATATCAAAGGCCAAAAATTCTTTAGAGGCACATATAGGTTCTATAATTTCAATTTCACTACCATATTTATATTTTTGCATACTTACTTCTCCGTTTATTCCATTAACTACCATTCCATATCTATCCACAAGATAATTACCATGAATCTTCCTACCTGGATAGAACCCTCCAAAATAATCATAAGCCAAAATAACTTCTAAAAAAGTATCCTCAGGAATTCTTTGCTTGCCGTGATCGCTACAAATTCCAACACTAATAGTTTTTTTATTAATTTCTAATTTATTTTTAGATGAATCTCCTCTTTTGTAAGAAAGTCCAACTTCTTCTGCCATCTTTCCCTCTCCGGCATCAGTTTCTTTATAAAATCTTTTACAATCTCCACATCTAAAAATAGGTGCACAAAGAACCATTAAATTCCCTTCCTCTTGTATAGGACATGTTCCAGGAATAATCACTGAATCAGGATATGCTCGACTAAGTTCTATGAAACTACTAAAAATCTTATCATTATTAGAAAAATCAAGCTTTCCATTTCTACAATATTTTAAAGCAAAATCTGGGCCAACAATCAAATCAATAGGATTAACTAACTCTTTTGATTCCATCATAATTCGTTTTATTTTTTCAAAATAATCTTCGAACGAATTGTCCACGCTTATTATATGCTTTATCCCTAATACTTTCATAAAAAAGACTAACTTTTTATATATTTAAACCTTTCTACATATTACTATTTGAGAGTAATAATAAAGCTTAAATTTATTAATACTTCACATTATAAATTTCTTCTTCATTATTAAACCCTTTGAATTTTTTAGTTCCTTTAAATTCAAATTCATATTTATCTTTAAGAAAATTATAAAGCAATTTATTAATTAATATCTCTCCTTTTCTTGCAGATTCACACATTCTTGAGGCTAAATTAACTCCTTTTCCAACCACAGTCAAATCTGATTTAAATTTTCCCCCCAAATTTCCATAAAGCATTTTATCTTTTACCACAGCAACTTTAACTCCAATTTTATATTTGTTAAAATCATTTTTAAGTATCTTCTGGAGTTCTATTGCACTTTTAATAGAATTTTCTTCCTTATTTTCATTGTCTATTAAACCAAAAATTCCAATAATCTGATCTCCAACAAATTTGTCAACAATTCCACTATTAATATTTACTACTTTTGTAAATTCATAAAGTATCTTACTTAAAAAACTAAAAACTTCATCAATAGGATAATCATTAATTATCTCTGTAAAATTTTCAAGGTCTGCAAAAATAACCACCAAGTCAATCAT
The DNA here is from genome assembly GCA_038869895.1 of Candidatus Pacearchaeota archaeon. GTDB lineage: Archaea > Nanobdellota > Nanobdellia > Pacearchaeales > GW2011-AR1 > JACPLR01. The sequence continues at coordinate 45,955 of JAWCQE010000002.1, read as the reverse complement.
TTCAGGTTTTTGGATTAATTCTGGATTATCCATTATTCTCGAAATCAATCTTTTGTCAAGATATTGCCCAAAAAGGTGGAATATCTGTTCTCTTTCTTTTGCTTTTCTTAATACAATACCAATCTGACTTTCAAGAAATTTTATAATTTTAATGTTGCGATTTTTTTCGTAATCAATCTTATCATTTAATATTATTAAAACTCCTAAAACATTTTTTTCATTTTTAATAGGAATAACTAACATAACTTTAATTTCATCAGCAAAATTTTCAATTAATACATAATCTTTTTTAGACATTGCCTCGCTGCTTGCTTTTTTTATTTTATCGGGATATTTTTCCCAGAATTTTTGAGCATTCCCAATATAAACTTGCTCCTTAATATTGTTATCATGAAGAAAAATAAGGGCATCATTTAATCCTAATAAGAATTTCATTTCTTCAAGTATTGACTTTAAATCTTTTGATAAAAAAGCAGGACCATAAAGTTTTGAATGAATTTTTGCTATTTCCTCCTGTTCATGTTTTTTAAGAAGTTTATACATATTATCTCTTTAAAATTATTTAATTAGCCTAAATTAGTAAACCAAATCATCATGCTTTTTAAACTTTTCAATAAAGTAAAATAATTAATGATTACAATACCTTCAACTTATTATATTTATCAATATATTTTAATACTTAATATATTTTAATTTAATATGGAAATAAATTTATCTCCTGGCCAGATAGTTGAATTAAAAACCAAGAAAGGAAATTTTAAATGTGTCATTCTTGACTCGCCTTCAAAAGATATTATTTTAATTAAACTGCCATCTGGATATAACATAGGTATTAGAGAAGAAGATATTTTAGATGTAAAAATACTAAAAGAATCTAATATAAAAGAAGAGATAGGGAAAATTAAGGAAAAAAATTTACAAATTAAAACAAAAAATAAATCTCTCCAAAAAATTGCTCTTATTGTTTGTGGAGGGACTATATCTGCAAAGCTTGACTATAAAACAGGCGCGGTTCATTGGCTTACTAACACCAATGAACTACTGAATTTTTATCCAGAAATATTAGAAATTGCAGATATTTCAAAAATTGAAGTTCCCTTTATGAAAGCAAGTGAAGATATTGATTCAAAAGACTGGACAAAAATATCAAAGAATATTGAAAATCTGATAAACCAACCAGAGATTAAAGGAATAATTGTAACCCACGGAACCGATTTTCTGCACTACACTTCTAGTGCACTGGCTTTTTCTCTTGGAAAACTTAACAAGCCAGTTGTCCTTACATACAGCCAAAGGTCAAGCGATAGAGCAAGTAGCGATGCAAGACTCAATTTAAAATGCGCTGCAAGAGTTGCTATAAGTGATATTGCTGAAGTTGTTTTAGTAGGACATGCAAACAGCGATGATGATTTTTGTTATGTAATAAAAGGCACAAAAGTAAGAAAGATGCATACATCAAGGAGAGATGCTTTCAGGCCTATAAATTCAAAACCCTTGGCAAAAGTCTTCAGCGATAGAATAGAAGTTATCGATTCATACAACCCACGAAATGAAAAATTAAAAGTTAGTGCAAATTCAAAATTCAGCGATAAAGTTGCCTTAGTTAAATTTTATCCAGGACAAAAACCAGACATCTTAAACTATTACATCAACAAAAAATACGAAGGTATTATTTTTGAAGTTTCAGGATTAGGACACGTTTCAACAAAAGAGTCCAGACAAAACATGGTTGCAAAAATAAAAAAGGCAGTAAAATCGGGAATTGTAATATGTGCTGCTCCACAAACTATTTATGGAAAGCTAGATCCATATGTTTACTCAAATGGAAGGGAGTTACTAGATGCAGGAGTTATTTTTCTTAATGATATTCTTTCTGAAACTGCTTTTGTAAAACTTTCATGGGTTTTAGCAAACAAGAAAATGAAAAAGAATGTTAAAGAAAACATGCTTAAAAACTTCAATGGAGAATTTTCAAAATTTCTTACAAAAGATGAATTTTTAAATTAAAAAAATAAAAAATTAACGGAAAAAGCATTGTTAATAGTTAATTATGGCTTAAGTAAATAAAATAAAGTAATAAGCCAGCATTAAAGATTTTTTATATCCTCTATACTTGGATTATTATAAGAAAACCTAACTGATAGCAAATATCTCTCATATAGAATATATTTATTAAGAAAAATATCTGTACTAAGAGTTTAATTTCTTCTCTTTTTTGAATGGTTTCTATTTTTCAACAATTTCAGCAATTTTTGAAAGTTCGTGTTTAAATCTTTCAATATTAACATTTTATTAGCTTAAATCCATTATGGCCTCTGCCAAATCTCCATTATGTTTTTCCAAAGACTTTTTTGCATCAATTTTAGAAACCCCTGTTTTTTCCATAATAATTTTAACATCTTCTTCATTAATGCCTTCTTCTATAGTTTCTTCAGAAACATCCCCGCTAATCTGAAAACTTTCATTACCGTGCATTTTTATTTTTATAACACTTGGATTTTCAATAATAATCTTTCCATTTGTTTTTTCAATTATCACCCTCAAAGCATTTATCTCTTCCTGAGAAATTCCCATCTGCTTCATAACAGCCTGCATTTTTTTCGGGTCTAAATTTGGAAACATAATAATTTTTAATAAACTACATTTATATAATTTTGCGTTTATCCTAATCCAGAAGAGGTTATTGGGAATAATAACTTCAAAGCAATTACTCCGAAAGCTAGAACTATAACAAAGGCAATTACGTGCCATGGTTTAAACTTAAATTTAGAGTCATACTCTTCGTTATACCTTATTAATCCTCCAAAAACTCCTGGCATCTGTATCTGATTTTCTTTACCCATAATAAATTTAAAAATACAGAATATAAAAAGTTATCTATTATTAGTATCCAAAATTATAAGAGAGATTTACTAATAAAAATTAAATATTATATTAAAAAAGTACTTCTCTATTAATAAATGAGACATTACAATAATTTTATCAATTTTCCTATCTTTTATTCAATTTAGTTTTATTTTAAAATTATCTTTTTATACTTCACTAATTATGCTTATATAACAAAGCGAAGTATTTTTAATATTGCAAAACTTAAAAAAATAATGTCTGAAATTAATATAACAGAAATTGAAGAAAAGTGGAAAAAATATTGGGAAAAAGAAAAAATATATAAATTTGATAAAAATTCAAAATCTGAAATTTATTCTATTGATACTCCTCCTCCGACAGTTTCAGGAGAAATGCATATAGGACATGCCTTTTCATATTCACAGCAGGATTTTATAGTTAGATATAAAAGAATGAGGAAATATAATGTATTTTATCCTTTTGGAACAGATGATAATGGATTGCCTACTGAAAAGCTTATTGAAAATTTAAAAAATGTAAGAAGTAAAGAAATGTCTCGCGATGAGTTCATAAAACTATGCCTCTCAACTTTAAAAGAAATATTGCCTAAATTTATACAAGATTGGAAAGATTTAGCCATAAGTTGTGATTATGACATTACTTATTCAACAATAGATACAAATTCAAGAAAATTATCACAAGAATATTTTATTAAATTATATAAAAAAGGACTCATTTACAAAGCAAATTTTCCAACATTTTGGGATGTTAAATTTCAAACCCCGGTAGCACAAGCAGAACTTGAAGATAAAGAAAAGAAAACTTTATTTTCAACTCTTAAATTTTTAGTCGATAAAAAAACATTGCCTATAGCAACAACAAGACCTGAATTGCTTGGAGCATGCGTTGCAGTTTTTATAAATCCAAAAGATAAAAGATACATCGACTTAGCAGGAAAAAAGGCCAAAGTGCCTTTATTCAATCACGAAGTTCCTATAATTAAAGATGAATCTGCTGACATGAAAAAAGGGACAGGAGTTTTAATGATATGTTCTTATGGAGATAAATATGATGTCGATGCAATTCAAAGGCATAAATTAACTCCAAGGATTATTATCAATAAAAACGGCACATTAAATTTAGAAAAGTATAAAGGGCTAAAGATAAAAGAAGCAAGAACTAAAATTTTAGAAGAATTAAAAGAACTAAATTTTATTATTGAACAGAAAGAAATACTACACTCAGTAAATGTATACGAAAAATCTGGGGAAGAGATTGAATTTTTACCTGTAGAACAATGGTTTATAAAAATTATAGAGGATAAGAAAAAATTTATTGAGTTTGGAAGAAAGATAAATTGGATTCCCGAGTATATGAGGAAAAGATATGAAAACTGGATTAACGGACTTGAATGGGATTGGTCTATATCAAGAGAAAGGCATTTTGGTGTTCCAGTCCCAGCTTGGCATTGTAAAAAATGTGACAAAATAATTCTTCCAGAAATTAAAGAACTTCCTATTAATCCAATACAAGTTAAAAAACAATGTCCAAAATGCAAATCTTTAGCAATTCCTGATGAGAAAGTTCTTGATACATGGGCGACTTCTTCATTAACTCCCCAAATTGCATCATCTTTAGTTAATGATGAAATAAAAATTCCATACTCGCTTAGACCACAAGCTCACGATATAATAAGAACATGGGCTTTCTACACAATTGTTAGAGCAGTTTATCATGAAAATTCAATTCCATGGAAAGAAATAGCTATTTCCGGCAATGTAAAACTTGAGGGAGAAAAAATGTCAAAATCAAAAGGAAATATTGTAAAACCGCAAGAAGTAATGAAAAATTATGGGACAGATTCTTTGAGATATTGGGCAGCAAGTTCAAAGCTTGGAGAAGACATTAATTATTATGAAAAAGATGTGCTCACAGGAAAAAGATTTATTATAAAAATTTTAAATGCTTCGAATTTTGTTTTTATGAATCTTCAATATCAAAAGAAAATGCCAAGATTAATTGAGACAGATAGACTATTTCTCACTGAATTAAATAAAACAATAAAAAAAACAACAGAAGCATTTGAGGATTATAATTATTCAAAGGCAAAATTTGAGGCGGATAATTTTTTCTGGAAGACATTTACAGACAATTATCTTGAAATTGTAAAAGATAGAGTTTATAACGGCAATAAAGAAGAAAAAGAATCTGTATTTTATACTTTATACATTTCGTTGCTTTCAATATTAAAACTAATGGCTCCAATAACTCCTTTTGTAACAGAGGAGATTTACCAAAAGTATTTTAGAAAATATGAAAATGAAAAGTCAATCCACTTGTCAAAATGGCCTGAAAAAATAGAGATAAAAAATAAAAAGAGTGATGGAGAAACATGGAATAAATTTATTGAAATTATTTCAAAAATAAGACAAAAAAAGTCTGTGGAAAAAAAGTCAATGAAATCAAAGATTATTTTGACTATAGAAAAAAATGATTATACTTTGTTGGAAAATGTTCTCAATGACTTAAAATCAGTTTCAAATTCAAGTGAGATTAGTCAAGGTAAGTTTAATGTTGAATTTGTTTGATACCAAACTTTATAATCTTCAATTTTTTCTTATTAAAATGACAACGGACAAACAGAAAATAATTGAATTTGAAGAACTTGTTAAAAAGGTTTCTGGTTTTAAGGGGAGACATACAGAACTTGTCAGTGTTCTAATTCCTGCAGATTATGTAGTCCATGAAGTCGTAAAGCAAATTGAATCTGAAAAAGGAACTGCTTCAAATATAAAATCTAGGGTTACTAGAAATAATGTTATAGAAGCTCTTGAAAAAATTGCTCGTGAGTTAAAAAATGGGCCTATTAAATATCCTAATGGTATAGCTATTTACTGCGGAAATACTTCTTTAGACGACGGAAAACCAAATATAGAATTCTTTGCAATTGAACCTCCAATGCCATTGAAAACAAGATTATACAGATGCGACCAAACTTTTGTTACAGAACCATTACAAGAAATGACACAAACAGAGGAAATTTACGGATTAGTTGTAATAGAAAGAAAAGAGGCAACAATAGGATTGCTTGAAGGCACAAGAATCAAAGTTCTTCACAAGCTTCACTCAATGGTCCCTGGAAAAATAAAAGCAGGGGGGCAATCATCTCAGCGTTTTCATAGGATTACCGAAGGACTCGCAAAAGAGTTTTATAGAAAAATTGCCGATGTTATGAAACAAGAGTTTTTTGAAATGAAAAACCTAAAGGGAATTTTAATAGGTGGGCCAATTCCAACAAAAGAAGAATTTTTGGAAGAAGGACAACTAGCTACAAAACTAAAAGAAAAAATAATTGCAGTAAAAGATATAGGTTATGCTGATGAACACGGATTAGAACTTTTGGTTGAAGCTGCTCAAGAAGAACTTTCAATGCAAGAAGTAACAAAAGAAAAGAAACTTCTTAACAAATTTTTTGAAACTTTAGGGAAGAATCCTGATAAAGCAAAATACAAATATTCTGACGTAAAACATGCCTTAGACTTGGGTGCTGTTGACATTTTGATTCTCTCAAAAAAAATTCAGAAACCAATATCAAGCGAACTTTCAAAAATTGCCGAACAAATGGGAACAAAAATAGAGTTTGTTGGAGATGAGACAAATGAAGGGGAACAATTTTTGAATCTTTCTGGTATTGGAGCTATTTTGAGATTTAAAGTTTAAGAAAAGTTAAATACTTTTGTAAAATTCCATTAAAATTTACCATATTTAAATTTATGAAATACTAAACTCTTTTTACTTAAAAAACCATAAGTGAATTATAAAAGTAGTCTTTACAATAATTATCTTATCAAGAAATTAAGGGTATCTTTCAAACTTAATTTTTTCACCCATCATAATCCCGTCAGATATAAAAATTTTTATATCTAATTACCTATATTTTAAAATGCCTCAACTTCTTTTATTCCGTTCATAAATTTATTTTTATAGGTATTAAATCTTAAAACTTTGTTAATGTCTGGTTTTGACTTTGGCTTTGTAGATTTTTCAGATGGAAGTGCATATCCTAGTGGAATAATGCTTTCAACTCTAATCTCTTCTGGAATTTCAAGAATTCTTTTAATACTCGCTTCATCAAATGCTCCTACCCAACACCCATCCAATCCAGTATCAACTAATTTCAGCAAAAATTGTTGTGTCGCAGCCCCCCCTTGTTGAGTTGAAAACTTTTCTCCAATTTCATTATAACTCCTAACTAAATCTGTTGGGTCAGAAGTTATAACAACCAAATAATCTACTTTAGAAACAAAATCCTGTTCGCAATATTTTGAGATTTCATTAATTATCCTTTTTTTATCTATAATGATAAATTTAATGTTGTGTATATTTCCAGCATAAGGTATTTTTGAAGCATAATCAATTGCTTCTATAATCTGTCTCCAATCTGGCTTTTTTGACTTAAATTTCCTGATTGACTTCCTTAATGTTATTACTTTATTAAATTCCATCAAATAAATAAGAAGAGGAGTTATTTAAATTTAATTGAAAAATTATTATAATGTTTAGCAAATAATTCAATTCATAATTTCTATTAATTATATTTATTAACTTCAACTAAAATTTATATCTTATTTTTATAAAACGTCTCGGAGAGGACTCGAACCTCTGACCCTACGGTTAACAGCCGTATGCTCTACCTGCTGAGCTACCGAGACATAATAAAACTCAGAGAAATTAATTTATAAAGATGTCGGAGGTTTTACCTTATATTGGACAAATAACTAAACTCTCATTTCAATAATTTAAACTCTTTTAATTTAGATTTGGATTAATCTCCATAATCACTATTGGTCCCTCCAACCCCATTAATAATAAACCAAACAATACAAAACCAAAACCAGACAGAGCTAACACAAAATTCGCAATGAATAAATCGTAAGAAAAGAAGTATGATAGTCAATCAAAAGCACATCCATCACATGTAATCCTCTCTTACTTCTTCCATATAATAAACATATAAACTTAAATTTGAAGTAGTTTTCGTTTATTATACTAAATGTTCAGCAACTTTTTCTTCAATAATTACAATTTCACCAACATTTTTAATCTGGCTATAATTAATAACTATTCCATTCGCCTTAAATTTATGTTTTTTATCTAGTTCAATTTTTAAGCTTTCAATTCTATTTTCTCCTAAAATAACATCCTTTATTTTTCCAATATAATCCCCACTTTCTGAATAAACTTTTTTGTTTATTAGTCCTTTAACACTATTGTATAAAGGTTTTTTATTTTTATTAATAGTTATAGATAAAAATTCGGTAATCTTTTTGTAAACTAAAACCAATCTATTCCTTAGTGTAAAAAGCAAAATAATAAACAAAATTATTATTAATGGGATTAATAGTCTTCTCCAATGATAAGAGGAGAGACTATTAATAACTTTTCCAGTTATGTTTGTTTTTAGAATTATCGTTAGTAGTGCAGCAAATAACAAAACAACAAAACCAAAAGCGAGAGATTTTCTTTTATTTCTTTTAATTTTCTCAAATCTCTCTCCATTGTGATCTTTTATAAATAAAAATAAGAGTCTGCCAATTGAAATAAGAATAATAAGGATAATAAGGATAATAATGGCAGTATTATCTAAGGTATTTTTAAAGGTAGGCACTTCTTCATCAAAAGCAATTTCTATTTTCCCATTATTAACTTTAAACTTTTGTTCTGCAAATGCTCTTTGTAAATTTCCATAAAGAATATCTACCCTTAAAATGTATTCTCCATCAATCAACTTAATTTCTTCTATTTCTTTCTCGTAAGAAAGAGTTTTTTGAATAGCTTTTGTCTCTATTTGACTGAAAATTTCATATCTCTCTCTATTTATAATTGAATATTTGATATGGACATCAATTTTCTCAGTACCAATTTTCTCAACTAAATCTACAATAAATTTTAAAGTTCTATTTTCAGTAAGTACTATATTTTTTAATTTTAAAGAAATGTCAAATAATACTTCTGAACATTGCTTCTCTTCTACTGGCTTGCTCTCATTTCCTTCACATGTTCCAATATTCTTACAGACTCTTGATTGTTTCCCATCTGCACAAACACTCCAAGGAGTGCAATCCCAATTGTATGTGCATTTTTCTATTATAGTCGTAGTCCCTCCCCCACCAGAAGGAGGACTTATGATATTAGAAGTTTGTGCTGTTAATTCAAAATAATCAACAACACTCGCGATTGCTCCTGTTGAACTATTTGCATAAAAAGTTACATTATATCTTCCCACAACAGAAGGACTTGGAAGATAATTTATAGTTTGTCCATTAATTAAACTAAGTGTCTGCTCCTGAGAATTCGGAGAAATTATTTTTGCCCAAACAGATTGAGCATTTAATGCAGATATATACAACCCTATCGTTGAACCAACAACAGCTGATTTTGGTGATACTGAATAAGAAGTTATACTAACTGTCCTATAATAAAGAGTGTTTTCAAAAAATCCTATATTTGCGGTTAATGAACTTGATTCCGCATTACGCGTTGTCCCTTTTGGTTCTGATAAAAAAATCGTATTATTATAATTGTCTGACAAAGGAATTCCTGTTGCCATTCCTGTTCCAAACAAACTAACAGAATAATTTGAAGAGTTTGCCGTTAGTGCTGAAACAGATTGAATCAGTAAAATAATTATAAATAAAAATATTATTAAAATAATTTTTTCTTTCATTTTAAATTATGTTGCGAGATTTACTTCACAATAACTTCCCCTTCCAACTACTGCTAATAAATTTGCTAATTCTCCTGAGAATTGAAATATTGCATCCCCGCCAGTATTAGCATTTCCATCTATAAATATATTTAATTGATCAGGCAAAAATGATGGGTAAGCCAAACTTGCTGTTACTGCTGTCGGCATTAATGATTTACTTGCTCCCATAACCACACTATATTGAGAAGCGGTTGAGGTTGTAGAAGCTTTCATTGAAATAACCATCCAATCAGGTACTCCTGCTAAAGACATATTATATCTTATTCCTGATGTTGTTGCATTTGAACTATGAAGCATATAACAATTTATTGTGTAATTTGTATTAGCACTAAGAGGAATCGTGTATAAAGTTACAAATGTTAATCCTGTTGCATTAGTTGTTATATTCTCTGATTTATAATTACTTCCTCCTGTCTGATCTGAATCACATCTCACTGTCCCATTTGCATATATTTGAATAACTTTATCAGTCCCAGAACAAGATGAAGTTGGAAAAGTCGATTTATTTAAACTTCCGAAGTAATAGCTTGCTGAAACATTTTCTCCAACTGTAATATTTCTTGAAATATCTAAGTCTTGGAACCATCCTTTAAGCCATCTTTTAGTTGAATTTCCTAAACTCTGGATAATATTTGTCAGAGGATTTAAGTCAGCTGAAACTCCAGAAGTTAAATTACTTCCCCATATTGGATCAGATTCTGCACCTGCGGGAGGAGTAACACATATAAAAGTACCATTTGCTAAAGTTCCATTTACAACTTTCCCCTGTGGACAATTTTGATTTAAAATATTAGCATAAGTTTCATTATAAGTACTCATCCAAGAAGCATTAAATGAATCAATCTCTGTTTTGTTATAAACTTCTGTTCTATTCCAGACTTCTGTTCTATTCCATGTTTGAGTTCTATTCCAGAATCTTGAATTTATATCATTTATAGCAGGAATTGTTTGATTATATCCCCATTGAATTCCTGCATAAAGAGTATCTGCAAGAGATTGATTCCAAGAATTATTTGCAATTATAGAACCCCTCGAGTCAATGGTATTATTTAATTTAGTTTCGTTTATACTTAATATCCCAGAAATATTAATCAGATAATTTGAGTTTGTTATGTTCCATATTGTATCATTAAAGGAGCCTGTTGATATCCCGGTTAATAAACTGCCGTCTCCTATAAAATAAGAAGCACTAACATTCCCGCTGACATTAATATTTCCAGAAGCATCTATATCCTGCACAAAGAGTTTTGAGATTCTATTCGCTAAGCTCCCAAGCCAACCAAAAAATCCTGTTTGAGAAGTTGTTATGTTTCCTACAAATGTCTCAGATTGATTTTTTAGAGCGTAATTTGTTAAGTTAATTTCTGTAGAACCAGAATCATCAGGTTCACATAAAACGCTCCCATTTTCGTAGATTATCCTAATTGAACTGCCATCAGCACAAGAATTTATTAAGGAAAAATTGATAAATGAAGCATTACTTATCTTTCCAACAGAAGACTGAAATTCCAGTCTTTCATTTCCGTCAAAATCTAAATCTTCGCCATTGATTCGATAATCCTTGTAATAATTCCTTCCATATTCTAAACTTGGATTTATCATAAGATTCCATGAGCCGTTAACTATTGCATTAGTAAAATTCTGTTCAAAAATTAAATTTCCACCAGTCGCATTGTCATATATGCTTATTGTTAAATTAGCTAAAGATACTAAATTTCCTGTTGCAACTTCTCGCGCACTTGTTCCTTGATCTGAAATTAAAAAAGCAGATATTGGACTTATGAAGCTTGCCAAACTAAATGCCAATACAAACAAAAATATAATTTTATTTTTCATCTTTTTTACCCTCTTTTTTAAGCAGTTCAATTAACGCTTTATTTAATGAGATAGAACGGGGAACTGTATCTTTCCATTTATTCCAGATTTCCTCTGGAATTTCTAATAAAAATCTCTTTAACTTTGCATCTTTCTTTACTACCATCTTACTTAGTAATATTTATTAATATTTACTAATAATTATTAATAAATACAATCACATATATTTTATAATTTATACTTTATTAAAATAAAAAATACTTAGTATTTAAAACTATTGGTATAGAAAATATAAAGAGATTCATATTTCCAAGATTAACCAAACCACATCTAAAAGTTTTAAACTTCCCTTCATTAAACCCAATCTCCAAATTTTTCGTCAAAAAAGTTATAGAAAAGAATAAAAATAAGAAAATCTTGACTTAGAAAGAACAATAACTATATAAACAAAAAATAATTGGTTTAACTAAGAATGAAAGAAAAGAGTAAAAGAGGTTCGGTTTTTATAAATATTATAGCAATTATTGGAGTCATTTTTATTCTTGTTGGAATAATATGGCTAATTATAAGAAATTGGCGCCAAATGCCAAACATATTAAAAGTTATGATTTTAATTTTTTCTACATTGGCAGCTTTCATTTTAGGAGTTTTATTAAAACAGAATGAACATGAAGAAACTGGAAGAGCCCTTATTACCTTAGGAGCGTTATTATATATTTTAAGTTTATTTTTAATTCCACAAATTTATCATTTAGTAACTACTGCACAAGGTTACGTTTGGATATTATTCTTGGCTTGGACTTCAATATTTATAACTGCATACCTCTTATACTCTCCAGAAAATTTAGTGTTATCAATGATAACCTTTTTTCTATGGGTAATTTCACAATACTTTTTACATACTCTAAACTTTTTAACTGAAGGAGAAGTAATTTTCAGTGTTATTTTAATCTTTCTTAGTATGGGAGTTTTATTATATGGTCTAAGTATCCTACATAAGTCTCTAAAACATAAACTAGCTAACACATATACGTTTTGGGCAGTCTTTTATCTACTTTTGATGTTTTACATTTTAAGTTTCCAAGGGACTCTACCAATTATTAGTGACTTCTCAGTTAGAATGGGGATTTTTACAATTTTTTTAATCTCTTTTATTATTTTTTGTTTCTTAATATTTATTGTAGGAACATTATTGGGGATTAGCAAAAAAACAACATCTATCCAGGAAATACTCGGATTTTTAGCTATTCTCGGTGTCTTATTTATATTAACCTTATCAACTAAAGCAGGGGCTGGGCTTACTGGAGATTGTAATATAAAAAGCTGCTATGGTTTTAAAACTAGTTCTTTATGTAATTCTGTTTCAGCCACATTAAATTGTGAATGGATTACTGCCGAAGGTAGAATGGAAGGAAGTTGTCAGCAAATCAGTTGTTACGATTACAAAAACGAAAGTGGATGTAATAGCGCACCACCTAAACTAAATTGTATTTGGAAAGATACATCTTGTGCATCCCAAAATTGTTACGATTACGAAAACAAAAGCGGATGTAATAGCGCACCACCTAAACTAAATTGTATTTGGAAAGATACATATTGTACATCCCAAAATTGTTACGATTACGAAAACAAAAGCGGATGTAATAGCGCACCACCTAAACTAAATTGTATTTGGAAAGATACATATTGTACAGAAGACTCAATATATGAAAAATGCAAAAAATACAATAATCAAAAGGCAAAATGTTTAGATGAATCATTATGTGAATGGAATCCTTCAGATTATGGCACGCTTCTAGGAAGAAAGCTTCCAACTATATTATTGGGATTATGGATTATAATAAATTTTGTATTTATAGGATTTATAATTCTTGTATTGTGGTATGGACAATTAATTAATTATACAAAACTAATTAATTTAGGATTACTATTCTTTATATTAGAAATTTTAACAAGATACATTGGATTTTGGGTTGACTACAGAGAAAAATATTTTGTACTTAGTATTTTGTTTATTCTAGGAGGAATTATGTTGATTTTGGGCCTGATATTTATACCTAAATTGAGAAAAAGTCTTTTAGAAAAAACGCGGCAAAATAAAATGGATGATTAGTTTAATGAAAAAATAAAATATCAGACTTATTGTAGTTATTTTGTTAGTATTATTAATCTTTTTAACTTTTATACTTTATAACGAATGGCCATTATTAAAAGGCAAAAAAGTTATTTTAGCTACCAAACCAATTGATTCATTTGACACATTTGGGGGGCATATAAACATTAATTATGAAATTTCAACAATAAATAATGTAACGGGATTTAAAATTAGGGATTCAATTTATATAACTTTAAAGAAAGATAAAAAAGGAATATGGAGACTTGAAAAAACTTCTAAAATAAAGCCAAATAAAGAAATTTTTATTAAAGGAAAAGTTACTTGGGCCAATAATAACGCTGTAAAAGTAAAAAGGGTATTGAACAATTTTTCTTTGAAAAAAACGCAAAAATTCCAACAACCAACATAACTGCTGAAGTTATGGTTTCTAATTCTGGAAGAGCTAAACTCAGTTAATTATTACAAAATGGCAAATTCATCGAAATAAAATATGAAAAATTTGATATAAGACCTTAAACATCATATGCTTATAAATTTCTTTTTCTCTTGAACTATTTACTTCGGAGTGAAGATTTTTTGTATTTCATAGAATAACAAAACATTCTTATATAGATAAGATGAATTAACAACTCATTAAATAAATTTATCTTTATTTTTCTCTTTTCTACGAACTCTGTTTAAACCTTCTAAGTATGCATAAACATTTCCCTGTTTACTTCCCCTAATCAAAGAAATAATTGCCTGTTCCGCTTTTTGAACATCTTCAACTCTCCCTATAATTGCAACTTCATTATCCTTTAGAGCAAATTCACATCTAGTCAAGTCACTAAGAACTCTTAATGTCTTCCCTTTAGTTCCTATAATTCTCCCTTTTATCACTTTCATATCATGTCTCCTTGTATAATCCTTAATATTAATGACTTTAAAACTAAAATCTTCACTTTTCAACATTAAAGCATCATCTATAAGAAAGGGAAAATCCATAGCTTGGATTACCCTTGAAGCAAAATATTCGTCAATTTCCTTTTCGCTATCGATAATTGTATTTATTCCTTTAACAGATATTACTACTTTTAACTTATCCTCAAGTTCTCTTTTGTTTTGAATTATCTTTCTCGCAGATTTTACATACAGGATTTTTGTCATTTTCTTTAATAATTAAAATAGAACAATCTTATTCTTCAATTCCTTTTAATAATCCTTTTTCTCTAAGTTGTTCTATTGCAGCCGGAGAATATTTAAATAAAATATCTCCCTTGCTGTCATCAAACTCCCAAGGCTGAATAATCACATAATCCCCCTCCCTTAGCCATAGATTTCTCCTAAGTCTTCCAGGAACTTTACAATTTCTAGTTTTTCTATCAGAACATTTTACAAGCATTCTACTTCCACCGACACGTTGGTCAATAAGTCCAACTAACTCTTTTCCTCTCGGAAGTTTTACTCTTATTTTTTGCTCTTCATAAGCGTCCTCAACATCTTTATCCATATTAAACTCCAATATAAATTAATAAAATCAGAACTCAAATTAAAAAACTTTTCTAAATTATTTTCCTCCAATTCTGCAGACAGTTGTTCCACAATTTGGACACTTGCCTTTCATCATTATAGTGCCTCTTTTCGTTTTTGATTCCTTAGGTTCTTTCATTGTTACTGTCTTTTTGCACTTAACACAATATCCATCAACCATTTAACCTCCTAAACATTTATTTAGCTTATTTAATTTTTTTATATTTTTAAATGCTTGTATATCTATTAATAATATAATTAATTTACTAAATATTCCCTAAAGAATGTTTAGCACCACAAGCTAGGCAGTGTATAAAAGATAAATTGTCTTCTTTAATTATCTCTGTATCTGGTTTTTTACATTCTTTGCATATTACAAACTTCTGAATATATAAATATACTTTTTCTATAACTTTCTGTGATAAAATTTTTCTATTAAATATTAACCTATCACCTTCGTGTTTGCATTGAGAAGCCAATTCTTTTGAGAGAAACTTCATTAAATTTTCTGGTTTTCTCCTAATATAAGAAGAAACTTGTGAAAAATTTGAGAGTATGGTTTTATTACCTATTATCTCAATTTTGATTTCAGGCATTTTAAAACGTTCACCTATAGAAGAAGATTTCTTAAGGTTCTTATATGCATCTTCCAAAAGCTGTTCATAATCCATATAAACTTAGTGCTAAACAGGTTTAAAAATGTTTATAATAACATAATACAAATAAAATGGATAAGAATAATTTAATCCGATTTATAATATTTACAGATTTTAGGTTAAAGACATAGAATTAGTCACATAATTCATACATATAAATATCAGCCTTTCCATTTCTCTCATCAATCCATACAATTTTATTTCCATATATTGAAGGAAAAGATTGATTAGAAGGATTTGTAGTTATCCGAGTTTCCTTCTTTGTTGATATATCATACATATAAATATCCAAATTTCTATTTCTATAATCAGTCCATACAATTTTATTTTCATATATTGAAGGAAAAGATTGATTAGAAGGATTTGTAGTTATTTGAGTTTCTTTTGGACTGCAAGTTTGTGGGGGAGGTTGGGGAGCAACACAAATTCCATTATCACATTATTGCCCAGGACTACATCCTGGAGGACATTCGCAGTATAATCCATATTGATTAGTATATCCACATTGCATTCCTATGCATGATAAACTACAAGGGTCAATTTTTGGACTTAATCCTACATCATCACTATAATTTATATAAAAAACAGAACCTGCAACAAAGACAACAACGAGTAAAATAACTACTCCAAGGACAATATTAATATTTGAAATCCTCCTCTTTTTCATTTTTCTTAAAGGAAAGGATAAAATTTATTTTAGAAAACAGGATTTTTAAAATTAAAGAAAGATTTATAATATAAAAATCATTATAAAATTGTGGTAAATTTAAAGGCAATTGTAATAGGAATTGCAATAATGATTTTAACAAGTTTTGTTGCTATTTATGGTATTCAGACATTTTATAAGGAAGTTCCACAATGGAATGATTATTGTAAAGACATCCGATACCCAAGAGAGGAAATAAACACTTCTTCAAAATGCTTAGCTTTCGGAGGAAAGTGGAATTCTTATGACAAATGGGACGTAGAACCTACTCCTGTAAATAATCCTAAAGTAACTGAAGGTTATTGTGATTTGACTTATTACTGCAATCAAGAATACCAAGAAGCCTCTAAAATTTATTCAAAGATGTTTTTTATAATTTCAGTCCTAGTAGGAGTTAGTTTAATTGCAATTGGAAGTGTTTTATTTGTATTAGAATCAGTAGGAGTTGGAATAATGCTTGGGGGAGTTATTACTCTTATTTACGGAGCACAAAAGTACTGGCCAAATGCAGGAAATTTTGGAAGATTTTCAATATCCCTAATAGGATTAGTATTTCTAATTTTTCTGGCTTACTGGCTAAATAAAAAAGAACAGAAAAAAACATGGTTAAAACTTTTTAAGAAAAAATGAAATCAATCTAAAAATTATCACTAGTTTCTGTTTTTTTGAGATTATCTTGTTAATATTTACGTTAATCTACTTTTTTATCAATATTTATAGGCATCACAATATACGGGGGAAGTTATAGGGGATTATTGGATGGGAGTGGACTTTTCAATTATCATAGTCACATATTTTTCCCAATATTTTAATTATTGGTATTCTTGGTTTTTCATTTTTTAAATTAAAGAAATATTTACCTAATACGTTGGAGGATTAGCCAATTTGACTTAATATTCTTACTATTTTATCATTTTTTTTAATATAATTATCTCTTTTTATTAATATCTATTTTAGTCAATTCAGTAATATCTCCTTTAGTTAAATTAATCTTTTCAGATAATCTTACCATAATATACCCCCACAGGAAACCCAATTATGGCATTTTTGATTCCTCTTCTTATTTTAATATCTTTATTTCCCATTTTATTAAGTATATTAGCAAATTACCTAAAAGAGACTAAGCCAACTTTATCTAAAATAATAGAAGCTTTATCTCTGGTGACATTAATTGACATTTTTATAAATGGGAAAAAATAACCATTCATAAATAATATTAAAAAAATTTCATGAAAAATATAGGTCATAAAGAAACAAATACATAATAAAGAGAAATGAACTTTTATTATTTACAACATCAAAAAAATAAGAATATTATCAATTAAATTAACTTAATTTTTCATATTAAAAAGCCATTGAAAAGTAAATAGAAGATAATTGGATTAATTTAAAAACCAATCCATCTTTTATTTGAAATGGTTTTGAACGAAATATGGTTTTATGCTTTAGGAAGTGTTATTCTTGTTTCATCAATTTCATTATTGGGAATTTTAACACTAAATATAAATGAAAAAAAGCTTGAGAAAATTTTA
This sequence comes from Candidatus Pacearchaeota archaeon, assembly GCA_038869895.1. Classification (GTDB taxonomy): domain Archaea; phylum Nanobdellota; class Nanobdellia; order Pacearchaeales; family GW2011-AR1; genus JACPLR01. Next base: position 28,005 of record JAWCQE010000002.1, on the reverse strand, counting down.
ATTTATATAATAGCTTTTTCAGCAGGAACATTGATTGGAGATGCGTTTATACATTTACTCCCAGAAATTGTGGAAAGGCAAGGATTTACACTTTTAATTTCAAGTTATATTTTAATTGGAATAGGTTTTTCATTTTGTATTGAAAAATTTATACATTGGAGACACTGCCATCATCCAACTTCTAAGAAACATCTACATCCGCTAACAACAATGAATTTGGTAGGGGATGGTGTTCATAATTTTCTTGATGGAATAATAATCGTAGCTTCTTATATTGTTTCAATACCTGTGGGAATTGCAACAACTCTGGCTGTAGCACTTCACGAAATCCCTCAGGAAATCTCAGAGTACGGTGTGCTTCTTTATGGAGGATATACAAAAAATAAAGCATTATTGGCAAATTTTCTTATATCTCTTACGGCAATTTTTGGAGCTTTGTTAACTTTAGTTTTAAGCTTTAAATCAGAAGGCTTAATAAATTTCCTAATCCCCTTTGCAGCAGGAAATTTTATTTACATTGCAACTGCAGATTTAATTCCTGAATTACATAAAAAATCAATGTTCAAAGAATCAATACTTCAATTAATATTATTTATTCTTGGAATCTTAATAATGGCTGCTCTCCTTTTACTGGAGTAAAATTAATTATTTATTTTTAATTTAAGTACATAATTCATACATATAAATATCAGCCTTTCCATTTCTCTCATCAATCCATACAATTTTATTTCCATATATTGAAGGAAAAGATTGATTAGAAGGATTTGTAGTTATCCGAGTTTCCTTCTTTGTTGATATATCATACATATAAATATCCAAATTTCTATTTCTATAATCAGTCCATACAATTTTATTTTCATATATTTTAGGAAAAGATTGATTAGAAGAATCTGTAGTTATTCGAGTTTCTTTTGGACTGCAAGTTTGTGGGGGAGGTTGGGGAGCAACACAAATTCCATTATCACATTATTGCCCAGGACTACATCCTGGAGGACATTCGCAGTATAATCCATATTGATTAGTATATCCACATTGCATTCCTATGCATGATAAACTACAAGGGTCAATTTTTGGACTTAATCCTACATCATCACTATAATTTATATAAAAAACAGAACCTGCAACAAAGACAACAACGAGTAAAATAACTACTCCAAGGACAATATTAATATTTGAAATCCTCCTCTTTTTCATTTTTCTTAAAGGAAAGGATGGTTTATAAATATCATTTTCAATTAAGTTATTGCAAATAATTCTTGGAATCAATCTCTTGCAGATACTCTTTATGCAGGAATCCAATGGGGATATAATCAAACAATTCCTGCTATAAATGATATAAATTCAAGATTCTGGAATAGAACTCAAAGTTGGAATAGAACAGAAGTTTATAACAAAACAGAGATTGATTCATTTAATGCTTCTTGGATGAGTACTTATAATGAAACTTATCATAAAAAAAATCTTTAATAAATAAAAAAATCAACTAACCTTGGTAAATTAATACTTATTACTTTTTTAGAATCTAAAAATTATATTCCCCATTAATATCTGTATTTTTAACCAAACAAAACATTTTTTATACTTTATTTTAGTTATTTTATCTATGGGCGAGAATTGGCATGCATTAAAAAAAGAGGAGGTATATGAATTATTAGACTCATCCGAAAAAGGATTATCTTCAAAAGAAGTTGAAAATAGGCTAAAAATTTATGGAAAAAATGAACTTCCTGAAAAAAAGAAAGTAAACCCAATATTTATTTTTTTATCACAAATAAATAATCTATTAATTTACATATTAATCATTGCTGCAATAATCTCCTACTTTTTTGATCATATTATTGATATGTATGTAATTATTTTTGTAATTTTACTTAACACGAGCATAGGATTTATTCAAGAGTATAAAGCAGAAAAAGCAATACAAGCGTTAAAAAAAATGATGGTGTCATACGCGAAGGTTTATAGAAACGGTGAACTTATAAAAATCCCTTCTTCTGAATTAGTTCCAGGAGATGTAATCTATCTTGAGGAAGGAGATGTAATCCCTGCAGATGCTCTACTTATTAATATAAAAAATCTAAGGGTAAATGAATCTTCCTTTACAGGAGAATCAAATCCTGTTGATAAAGTTCTTGGAGTTTTAAATAAAAACACTTCTGTTTCAGACAGGAAGAATATGGTTTTTATGGGAACATTCATAGCCTCTGGAAGTTGTAAAGCAATTGTTGTTTTAACTGGCTCTAAAACAGAAATGGGAAAAATAGCAGAAGATATACAAAAAATTCCTCAATCTCCAAACCATTTTCAAAAAAAATCAAATTTTCTTGCAAAACAAATTGCAATTATGGCTTTATTGGGTTCAATAATCATCTTCTTAGTAGGATATTTTGTAAGAGATTTTGAATTTTCTGAGATGTTCCTATTTACAACTGCGACTCTTGTTTCAATAGTTCCTGAAGGGCTTCCAGCTGTTTTAGCAATTGTCCTCGCAATAGGAGCTGTAAGAATGTCAAAAAGAAATGTTTTAATAAGAAAACTTCCTGCGACAGAAACACTTGGAGTCGTAACAACAATCTTAACAGACAAAACAGGAACACTAACTGAAAATACTATGAATGTTGAAAAAATTATTATTCCTGGCTATGATAAAATTTCTGTGAGTGGAAATGGGTGGGACAATAATGGAACTTTTTCCCAAAATGATTTGGTAATAAACCCAATGCAAAATGAACAATTAAAACTTTTACTTGAGGCATCTCTAATATGTAACAATGCAAATGTAATAAAAAAAGGCCAAAATGACTATGAGGTAATCGGAGATCCTACAGAAGCAGCGATTTTAATTCTTTCGGAAAAAGCAGGAATGAAAAAAAATCTAATAGAACAGAGGAAAATTGACGATTTTCCATTTAATCAAAAATTAAAATTAAGAGCAACTTTATACAAAAAGCAAAATTCAAAAAAAATATTATATGTTATAGGAGCTCCAGAAGAAATAATAAAAAAATCCTTTCATATACTAAACAGAAATTCAAAAAAAATTTTAAGTGAGCCAATAAAATTAAAATTAGAAAATGAAATTAGTAATCTTGCTTCTGAAGGAATGAGGACGCTGGCTATAGCTTATAAAGAAATGCCTAATGAAATAAATAACATTGATGAAAATCAATTCAGTGAGTTAACAACAATAGGATTTGTTGGTATAAGAGATCCACCAAGAAAAGAAGTCAAAGAAGCTATCAGAAAAGCAAAATCAGCTGGAATAAGAGTTATAATGGTTACGGGAGACCATAAAGAAACAGCAATTTCAATTGCAAGAGACATAGGACTAATTGAAAAAAATGAAAACATAGTGTTTACGGGAGAAGAACTTGAAAAAATGTCTGAAAAAGAATTTTTAAAATCTGTTAAAAATTGTAATGTTTTCGCCAGACTATCACCAAGAATGAAATTAAAAATAGCTTCTGCAATCCAGTCAAGAGGGGAAATTGTAGCAATGACTGGTGATGGAGTTAACGATGCCTCTGCACTCAAAAAAGCCGATATAGGAATTTCAATGGGTTTAATTGGAACAGATGTTGCAAGAGAATCAAGTGAAATGATTCTCCTAGATGACAATTTTGCATCAATTATCAATGCAATTGAAGAAGGAAGAATTGTTTTTACGAATGCAAGGCAGGCAAGCGCCTTTCTTGTTACGACAAATTTTGCAGGAGGCTCAACAATTTTAGTAAGCCTTCTTGCAGGATTACCATTACCATTAACACCTATTCAAATATTGTGGCTTAATTTAGTCACAAGTGGAGTTACTGATGTTTCCCTTTCAGCAGAACCAGGACATAATGATGTGTTAAATGAAAAACCGAGAAACGCAAAAGAAAATATTTTGTCAAAAGAAATATTGCCATTTTTTATTTTAATTGTTATTGTTATGGCTCTAGCAACTTTATTTATTTTCTATTCATATCTTAACGAAAGTTTGGAAAAAGCAAGAACAGGGGCTTTTATGATTATGTGCCTTACTCAATTATTTAATGTCCTCAATATGCGTTCAATAAAAAAATCTGTTTTTGAAATTGGATTTTTCAGCAATAAATATGTAACTCTCGCACTAATATTTTCACTCATTATGCTTTTTATAGTAATCTATCTTCCTTTCCTCCAGAATATTTTCCAATTCACACCACTAAAACTACCAGAAGTTGTTACAATAACTACCTTATCATCAAGCGTTTTCATATTTGGAGAACTATATAAAAAAATAAAAAGAAAATAAATTTAGTCGCAATTTACTCCTGAAATGTAATTCTATCTACTTATTAGTTACAGAGTATATAAACAAAACTATGTAATAAAGTATATATTTCTTAGGAGTCATATTTTTAAATAAAAAGTTATTTGTTAGTATATAAAAAAAGGAGGTGGATAGTGAATGAAAATAAAACTATTAATTGACGGAAAAAAGGGTTCGTCAACACTATTGGAAAAACACTTTGACCTTGTTAAACACCTTTTACAAAAATACCCAAATGCCCTTTGGAGAAAAATTCACGCTAAGAATCAAATCGGCTATGAATTAGATGTTTAATTTTTATTTTTAAATTTTAATTTTTATGAAATTATTCAGTTTTAAAATGAAAGTTTTTTAAAAATATTTATACCATAAGTATAAAAACTTAAAATTTTACAGAATTAAAATAAAGAAAGATTTAAAAAAATTTTATTTATTAATATATTTAAAACAAATGAAGTAAAAACATGAAAATCTTTATCAAAACATATGGGTGCCAAGCAAATATAAATGACTCTGAGATTCTTGCAGGAAAATTAAAAAAAGAAGGGAACATTCTTGTAAACTCAGAGGAAGATGCAGATAAAATTATTGTTAATACGTGTTCTGTAAAAAATAAGACTCAAAGCAAAATTCTACACTATATAGGAAGTCAAATATCAAAAAACATACAAATTGAAGTTGGAGGATGTTTAACAAAAACAATTGATATAAAAAATAAATTTCAAAGTGTAAAAATTATTGATACAATAAATACTTCAAAGTTAAACAAACCAGTAGTAAGATTTAACAGGGATATTGCAATAATACAAATTTCAAAAGGATGTTTGAATTATTGCACTTTTTGTTCTACAAAAATTGCAAGAGGAGATTTAAAATCGTATAGAATAGGAGATATAAAAAGACAATTAGAATTTGTTGTAAAAGAAAATATAAAAAAGATTTATCTTACATCTCAAGATAACGGAGCCTATGGAAAAGACATTAAAACTTCTCTCCCAGAATTGCTAAAAGAACTAATTGAAATTAAAGGAGATTTTAAAATTAGAATTGGAATGATGAATCCATGGCATCTAAGAAAGATTAAAAAAAATCTCCTGGAAATTATTGAAAGTAACAAAATACAGAAGTTTCTACATATCCCAGTTCAGTCAGGAAGTGATAAAGTTCTAAAAAATATGAAAAGAATTCACACAGTTTCAGAATTTAGAGAAATAGTTAATGACTTTAGAAAAAAATTTCCAAGAGAGAAATACAAAGATTCAACAATAGCCACAGACATTATAGTCGGTTACCCAACAGAAACAGAAGAGGATTTTCAACAAACACTTAATTTAATTGATGAAACAAAACCAGAAGTCTTAAATATCTCTGCATTTTCTTCAAGAAAAGGAACTGAAGCATCAAAATTAAAGCAACTTCCATCTGAAATAATTAAAGAAAGAACAAAAAGACTCAATCAATTATACTTAAATTATAAAAGAAATCTCTCCTTGCCAATAATTAGGTAAGAAATTATTTTGTATTTATTCAATTTTAGTAATCTAAAAAAAGATTTAAAAAAAGGACAAAAAATAACGGAAATAGTTATGTAAATCTACAAAAAGACTTTAATTTATTACTTGATGTAGTAAAATAAATATCCTATAAATAGAATCACATGTTAAAATTATGAAATAATGAACAGAAATTAAATAAATAATCATTTACGATAAATTTATAAATCATTTTTCATTAAGAAAATAATGGCTTTGTTAACCTGGATTGTTGTTGGAATTATTACATTGATTATAATTATTTTTATCTACTATTATAATAAATTTGTAATTCAGGGGAATAGAATAGACAATTCCTTGGCTCAAATAGATGTTCAATTAAAAAGACGTGTAGAACTGATTCCTAATTTAATTGAAACTGTAAAAGGATATACAAAACATGAGAAAAAAATAATGACAGAAGTTACTAATGCAAGAAAAGCTTTACTGGCTGCTAAAACTCTTCCTGCAAGAATTAAAGCAGACAATCAGTTAGAATCAGCATTAAAATCTATTTTTGCAATTGCCGAAAATTATCCACAATTAAGAGCTAATGAAAATTTCCTTGAACTTCAAAGAGAACTAAGCTCAACAGAAGATAAGATAGCATATTCAAGGCAGTACTATAATGACACAATACTTGATTTCAACAACTCGATAAAAACATTTCCAGGGACTTTATTTGCTAAGTTATATAGGGTTAAAGAAAGACCCTTCATTGAAATCCCAGATATTCAAAGAAAACCTGTTAAAGTTAAATTTGATTAATAAATATTTAACTTAATTGCTCTTCCTGTAAAATTAAGTGATAGATTAAAAATAAATAAAAAATTACTTTTCTTAGGATAGAGATACTTTCCTTGTGTTAGAGATAGAAGAATTAAAGAAACAATTTCTAATTTAGCTAAAAGTAGAATTGAAATTAATCAAAAAAATATATATTGATAAAAGACATGAAAAAGATAAAAAGATAGCATCAAGAAAATCCCTTAATCATAAAAGAATTAAAATGAGAGACATCTTAAAAATTAATTTCTGCAAATTAAACTCCAAATTAAAAACAAAAAGAAATTAAAGTACGAAGGAGTTTAAATCTTATCGGAAAGTTCATAACTAAAGGAATAACTACTCCCCATCAATTTTATCCTCAAGGCTCCTACATTGCATCTCCCTTTCTTTTCTTTCTAAATAATTCTTTCCTTTTTTAGATAAATAATATGTTATCATACCAATACTTGTTAAAATTATAACATTTATTGCAGAAGGATTACTTATAAAAGACTTAGTATAAGATATAGCTGTATTAACCAGTTCATATTCCATAAAAAATAGAATCAATTGGCTTTTATAAAATTAATCTAAATTTACCTGAAAACCTTATTTTTCCATTTTTCAAAATTTAATTCTGATATTTTAAACAATGGAGACAAAATCAGCCTCTTTCTGTTTACTTTATCAATACTTATAACTTCACCAAAAACACTATCCCCAATTTCTATATATTCAAATCCATTTCCATTATTAAAATGATTATTAACAACAGCAAAATATCCGATTATAACATCTTTGTAATAAGGAAAATATCCAATAAGATGATTTCTTAATTTTTTATCTTTATCAATAATTTTTACTGCAATTTTATCACCTAAAAATATATCTTCTTCTAAATAAATAATTCTATTCCCTCTTTTGTCTTTACTTCCAATCCCTCTTATAATCATTTGATATTCTATATCTAAACTTACATAATTAGGATTAATTCCTCTCAAATATCCAATATATTTTACTCTATTTTCATCAGTTATATAAAATCCTGGAGTTTTAGGGAGATTTTCTTTATTGTTAGCAATAAAGCTTGGCCTCGAAATTACAGGAATAAATTTTGTACATGGTGGATTTTTACTTTAACATTCTTGTGAGATGGGCCCTCCTTATCTGCTAAATCTTCAATACATTGATTATCATGCATTAAACTTATTAAATATATTCTTATAAAAATTTTTCTAAACTTTTATAAAGGGGCAATTACTTTTTTATCTATGGCAGAAAGAGTTTCATTTTATAATCAAATTTCAAAAAATAAAAGGAAATCAATTATTTTAATAACTTCAGTTATACTAATTTTTGTAGTTTTTGGTTACGTTATTGCTCTCGCACTTGGGGAAACTTATTTTATGATAGTTATGATTATATCAATAATAATATCGGTATTTTATGTCTGGTTTGGATATTATAACAGCCATAAAATTGCAATATCATCAGTGGGAGCAAAATTAGCAGATCCTCAAAAATATAGGCAGTTACACAATATTGTAGAATCAATGGCTCTTGCTTCTGGACTACCGAAACCAAAAGTCTATATAATGCCTGGAAACCAAATAAATGCTTTTGCATCGGGAAGAGACCCTAAAAATGCAGTTATAGCAGTTACAGAAGGGGCTTTAGAAAAATTAAACAAAGACGAATTGGAAGGAGTAATAGCACATGAAATGTCACACATTGCAAACTATGATATTAGATTCATGACACTTACAGCTATTTTAATTGGAATGATTGCAATATTTTCTGAAATATTTTTGAGAAGCTTGTTTTTTTCAAGCTTAAGTGGAGAAAAAAATAGAGATGGAAGAACTCAGCTTATCCTTATTGCAATAGGAATAATTCTTGCAATTTTAGCCCCTTTAGTTACGTGGCTTGTTCAAATGGCAATTTCAAGAAAAAGAGAATACATAGCAGATGCAACAGCTGTTAAACTAACAAGAAGACCAACAGGACTTATAAATGCGCTTAAAAAAATAGGACATGACTCTGCACATTTTAAGAATCATGAAGTAAGTAAAGCTATAGCTCCATTATTCATAACTAATCCATTCAAGACAAATTTAAAAAACTTAACATCAACACACCCACCATTAGAAGACAGAATTAAAGTTTTAGAAAGAATGTAAAATTTGTCATTTGATTAAAAATAATCCAAAACCTCAAAAAAATAAGAATCGTTAATTCTATAAATTCATTAGTTCATTATTCATCATGAAACTTGCTTTATTATTCAGTGGAGGAAAAGATTCAACTTATGCAGGATACATAGCATTAAAATTAGGCTATAAAATTTCGTGCTTAATATCAATTATTTCTGAAAATCCAGATAGTTACATGTTTCACACTCCTAAAATTGGACTTACAAAAAAACAGGCAAAACTTATGGACATCCCAATCATCTCTAAAAAAACAAAAGGTGAGAAAGAAATTGAATTAAAAGATTTAGAATATGCAATAAAACGAGCAATAAAATATTATAACATTGAAGGAGTTATAACAGGTGCCATCGAATCAACCTACCAAGCATCAAGAATTCAAGAAATATGCGATAAACTAAACATAGAATGTTTTAATCCATTATGGCAAAAAGACCAAATTCAACTTTTAAAGGAATTGTTAAAAAACAAATTTGAAATAATAATAACAAAAGTTGCAGCCGAGGGATTGTCAAAAGAATACATTGGAAGAAAGCTAGACAAAAAATTAATAGAAGAATTAAAATATTTGCAAGAAAAGTATAAAATCAATCCAGCAGGAGAAGGGGGGGAGTTCGAAACCATCGTTGTTAATTGCCCAATTTTTAAATCAAAGATGAAAGTTACAAATAAAAACAATATGGACATTAAAAAAGTTTTATCTATATCAAATAATGCAATATATACCAAAAAAAGATAAATTTAAATTTCTATTTTAGATTCATGAATAACTAAAATGATACTTATAATAAACATCTGCAAGGAAAATTTACACTTATATGAATTTGTCTATCCTATAAGAGATATCTTAATAAAAAACAACATAAAAGGATTCATAAGAAAATATGATTGTCTTACTAAAAAGGATTTAGAAAAAGCATCTAAGGTAATAATCTGTGGAACATCATTGAAAGATAACGATTTTTTAAATAATTTAGACAAGTTTAAATGGATTAAAAAATTTAATAAACCTACTTTAGGAATTTGTGGAGGAATGCAAATAATTGGATTGATATATGGAGGAAACCTCAAAAAGAAAAGAGAAGTCGGATTTTACAAAGAGAAATTTAAAAATGATTTTCTCAATATAACAAAAGACACTGAATTAGAAGTATATCATTTACATAACAATTATATTGATTTTTCAAATGAGAGGCATTTTAAAATTTTTTCTGAATCAAATATTGATAAAAATTTTCCAATCGTACAAGCTGTAAAACATAATTTTAAAGAAATTTATGGAGTGTTATTCCATCCAGAAGTAAGAAATAAAGAGATAATTTTAAACTTCGCAAGATTATAATTTCTCTGGATCAAAATAATCTGGATATACTACAAAAGGAATATTTATTTTATTCCTTATTATTTCATCAACAATCCTCCATGATTCATGGATTTCATCACTCCTCACAAATAATCTTTTATCATTATTTATTATTTCCTTCAATAAAACTCCATAAGCATCTGGAGTATTGGGGGCAAATTTACATCCAGGACATAAATCTATATTTTTCATAATTTTCCCATTATAGATAATTTCTATATCTTCGTTTGGTTGGAGATTTATTATAATTTTATTTTTTGAGGATATAAAATCAACAATTACCTTACCATAACTTCTCGGAAGTTTTTTTCCTGTTCTAAGAAATATTTTTGTATGCTTATAATCCTGAGTTTTATAATTCAATAAAATTTTGGCAAAAGTTTCTGTATTACTTTTTTTCAATCCAATTTTTTTGATTTCATTTAAATATGATTTATACTGCCCAATTAAACTTTCTTTTGGATTAAGAAAATCAATCTTTTTTAATACCTTAATTTTCTCGTTGTGAATATATTCTGCATCAAATTTTTTTGGTTTCTCCATAAGTAATAAAGATAATACCTGGAGCATATGATTTTGAATCATATCTTTTATTGCACCAAAATCATCATAATATTTTATTCTGTTTTCAACTCCAATCTTTTCATCAACAATAATATTAATCTCTTTAATCCGACTTTTAGATATTAAATTATGAAAATCATCACTAGCAAATTTCATTTCAATAATATTTTGCACACTCTCTTTTCCCAAATAATGGTCTACTCTAAAAATATTTTTTTCATCAATAATTTCATGTATCTCCCTTTCAATTTCATCGCTTGATTTTAAATCCTCCCCAAATGGTTTCTCAAATACAATTTTGTTAAATTTATCATGCTTTGAAATAAGATTAAATTTTACGAGTCCTTTTAATATCTTAGAAAAAAGCTTAAATGAGGTGGCAAAATAAAAAATTCTGTTGCAATTATCGGCTTCACAAAAAGGTAAAGTATCAGAAAGTTTTTTTATTCCCATAACATTTGAAAAATCAATTGATAGGTATTTAATATTAATCATATTAAAATTATGAGAACCTCTCTTTTCATTTACAGAATTAATTAAAAAATCTCTATATTCATTATCACTTATATTTTGCCTTGATATTCCAATCAAAGTAGAATTTTTATTTATTATGCCTTCATTAACCAATTGAGAAAATGCCGGAACCAATCTTCTCTTTGCGAGATCTCCAGTTCCTCCAAATATAATAAAAATTAAAGGTTCTTTTTTCATTTATAATTTAAACAAAGAACATATAAAAACTTAACTTTGTTTTTTAAAAAATTTTATATTTTTTATTATAAAATAAACTAAAAGAGAAAAACCAAACATAGTTACTATCCAAGCAAGAGGGTAGATATCTGCTCCCCAACCAATATTTGCACAGGAATAATAAACGCAGTTTATATTTGCCCTTTCCAATGCAAAATATTTGGTAAGCCAAAAGAATATTTCAAGTTGCACAAAACTAAAAACAAGAACTTTCCAAGAACTTTTTACTTTTAATATATATAAAGAGTAAATTGATAAAGGAATTGTAAATAAATGTTGGATTGCAACAAATTTTTTTAAAAATCTCTCCTCTATAAAAAATCCTCTAGCCAAATTAAGTAATGAATCTCCAGAGATAACAATTGAAAAAAAATCGATGCCCCAAAGAAAATCTGGAATAGCCAATATAATCACTTGGCTTAAAATCAAGCTCGAATTTCTTTTCAATATACCAATTAATATAATTGCAATTCCAGTATAACAAAGCCAAAAAATTGAAGAATAATTCTTATAATAAATGATGCTTACTATTATTGTAATTAAAAAAACAGCCATAAAAAATGCTATAAAATTCAAGAGAAAATTCTCTTTTGCTTTATCCATAAATGATATAACAATTTTTAATATAAAAACCTATCAATAACTTTTTATATTAAATTAAATATAAAAGATAAAATGGTGACTAAAAAGCAGATTTCTGATATAGCTAATGTACTTAGAAGAGATGTGGCGATTATAACAAACTATGCTGGAAGCGGACACCTAACAAGCTGTTTAAGTTGCGCAGAAATTATGGCTTGTCTTTTTTTTAGTGAAATGAAATGGGATACTAAAAATCCTCAAAATCCAGGCAACGATGAGTTTATATTAAGCAAAGGACATGCTGCTCCAATTTTATATTCAGCTCTCTTTCGCGCCAAAGCAATAAACTATGATTTAAAATCTCTAAGAAAATTGAATTCCCCTCTCGAAGGACATCCATCTTCAAGGCATCTTCCATGGATTAAAGTATCTACAGGGAGCCTAGGACAAGGATTAAGCATAGGAATTGGAATGGCTCTCGCTGCTAAATTAAAAAACCAAAAATTTAGGACTTTTGTTTTGATGGGAGATAGTGAAATTTCAGAAGGAAGTATCTGGGAAGCTTTTCAACTTGCTCCATATTATAAATTAAATAATTTATGTGCAATTATAGATATAAACCGCCTTGGACAAACAAGAGAGACAATGCTTGGATACAGCCTCAAAATTTACAAAAAAAGGATTAAAGATTTCGGATGGAAAACTATCATAATTAATGGACACAATATCTCACAAATACTAAAAGCACTTTCAAAATCAAGAAAAACAAAAAGGCCACTGGCAATCATTGCAAAAACCATTAAAGGAAAAGGAATAAGTTTTTTAGAAAACAAAGAGGGATGGCATGGAAAAACTCTCGATGATAGGCAATTAAATCAAGCCTTAGATGAACTTCCAAAAAACCACATGCCACATATTAATATTGATAAACCAAAAAAAACTTTCGAAAAAAAACAAAAAAATAATCAATTTAAATTTACAAACTATCCATTAAATACTTTAGTTGCAACTCGCGAGGCTTATGGAAATGCACTTGCAAACCTAACACTTTCTAATCCAAAAATTATTTCGTTGGACGCAGAAGTTTCAAATTCAACCATGAGTGAAAAAGTTAAAGAAAAAAATCCTAGCAAATTCATTGAGGTTTTCATAGCAGAACAAAATATGATTAGCATTGCTTTAGGACTAAGCGCAAAAGGATTAAAACCATTTGCTTCAACCTTCTCAGCATTTCTTTCAAGAGCACACGATCAGATTAGAATGGCAGAAATTTCAAATGCTAATATAACAATTTGTGGAAGTCACGCAGGAGTCTCTGTAGGAGAAGATGGTGCAAGTCAAATGGGATTAGAGGACATTTCATTATTTAGAAGCCTTCCAAATTCTTATGTTTTTTATCCAAGTGATGCTACATCAACGGAAAAATTAACTTTTTTATCAAGTAAATTAAAAAATATAAAGTATATAAGAACAACACGCCCAAAAACTCCTGTTTTATATAATCCAAAAGAAAAATTTGTAATTGGTGATTTTAAAATTTTAAAAGAAAGTAGAAAAGATAAAGCAGTCTTAGTTGGAGCTGGAATAACCTTGCAAGAATGTTTAAAAGCATATGAGTATCTTGAAAAAAAAAGTATTAATCTAAGTGTCATAGATTTATATTGTATAAAACCATTTAACTCAAAAAAATTTATAAATTTTGTAAAAAAACACGGGAATAAATTGATTATAGTCGAAGACCATTATAAAGAGGGGGGAATAGGTGAAATGCTTGGAGAAGAACTTGAAAATACAAATATAAAAATAGCTCACCTTTATATTAAAGAAGTTCCTCGCTCTGGAAAAATGGAACAACTTTTAAAAAAATATAGAATTGATTCTACAGCAATTATTGAAGTATTTAAAAAATTAAACTAAATTATTTTTTTAATCCCTTCAATGTTCCAGAGACTTTTGTTACATAAATACCTTTAGATAAGACAAAAGAACCTCTTATATTATTTAACTCACTAGTATTTATTGCTAAAATGTTATTTGAAATCCACATTGGAGAAGCTTTCGCATATCCTAAGATGCCTACATAATTCATAATTGCCTCTTCAACCTCTTTCTTATTTTTATGTCCTTTTATTAGCAGATACCTTTTTTTCTCTCTCATACTAGGCTTTAAAGGCTTCATAGAAGTTAAAGAAAGTAATAATAATTAAATCTTACTATCATGGGGATATAATATATGTTGGTAAAATAAAAGAATAAAAAAGCCTCTGCCGAGAATTGAACTCGGGACCTCGTCCTTACCATGGACGCACTCTAACCATCTGAGCTACAGAGGCATAAATTTTTTAGAAATTAAATATTATAAATTTATAGTTTGATTTGACTAAGAAAACTATTTATTTTATATCGAATATATTTTCAAAATAGATAGCAATCTTTTTTAATCACAAGAAAGAATCTTAGTTAGATTAGTGAAGTATCACTAGTTACTAACACTAATCATAATCTAAGTATTAATTGTAGCATTAAAATTTTTTAGATTACAATCAAGATTTACAATATTTCCACTAATATTAGCTACGTTATCCACAAGGGTTTTAATTAATCCTAAATAAAGAAAAAAAGTGCTTAAGCTTACATATTACTCAATGAAAGATTGTTCACAGATATTATAAAAAATGCTCATAAAAAGATTATAAAAACAATATAAAATAAATTTTCATTTTAACTTTTCTTCGGGATTATTTGCTCTTTTATTGCTGTCTTGTTAGTACCCCAATCAAGTTTTGTTGCCTGCCCAGTAAGTATCTTCAAATTATTGAAATTATTTCCAAGCCAGGATAGATAAAGTTTAATTGCTGTTTGTGAACCTTCAAATGTCCCTAAATCAATGTCCTGTCCGGCAATACTCGCAATAAATCCAATATAAAACAAAAGGATTAAAAGTAATATTACAATCCATGATACTTTATGCTTAATATATTTTAACTTTACAAATATGAATATTATAATTATTATCACTACAATAACAATCCACTGAAATGTGTTTGGAATCTTATCCTCCAAATAAAAATAAAAAAGGTATTAATATTTAAAAATTCTTGTATTCTTTAATAAGTAATAGCCCTGTAGTACAGCGGCCAAGTATACGGCCCTCTGGAGTATTTTGTTTAATTATCCTCTATGATAAAACAGAGAAAGGCTGTGACCCAGGTTCGAATCCTGGCAGGGCTACTTAATTTATTTGATTCAAACAATAGGTTTAGAGTCAATTATTAGTGTAAAGAATATTTAAATTCAACTAGGAAAATTAATAAATGCATTCTGCAATATTCTAAAGTGTTAAATGAATTTTTATTATCAATAATTGAATTTCTCGTCGGGAGTATTGATAGATTAAATTATAATGGAATTTTCATTTTAATGACTTTAGAAAGTTCATTCATCCCATTTCCAAGTGAAGTCGTTCTTATTCCCGCTGGAATTTTAGTTTCAAGAGGAGAGATGTCTTTTTTCCTCGTTATGATTGCATCAATACTTGGAAGCCTCTTAGGAGCTTTAATAAACTACTATCTCGCATTTTTCTTTGGAAGGCAGGCAGTTTATTTTATCACAGATAAATACGGAAAATTTTTATTTATTAAAAAAAATAGTATTGAAAAGTCAGAAGTGTTTTTTTCAAAACATGGAGAAATAACAACATTTATAGGAAGATTAATTCCTTTGGTGAGGCAATTTATCTCACTTCCAGCAGGTTTTGGAAAAATGAAAATGAAAAAATTTATTCTATATACTTCTCTTGGAGCCGGAATCTGGTCTTTTATACTTGTCTTTTTAGGATATTGGTTTGGAAACAATCAAGAAATAATTGAAAAAAATCTTTCATTAATAACTCTAACTTTGATAATTTTCTCATTTTTTATTATCATTATTTACATAGATTACAGAAAGAGAAAAAGGTGAGCTGTTAAGTAAACGTCAGGTGTTTAGGCAATTAAACACTTTTTCTGGAGTAAGAGTTCTACAGAACTGGATGAACTGTAAATTAAAAGTCACTTATTTTGGATAAAGTTTTTGATTTTATATAAAATATATAACTATAGAACCTATGACAATAAAAAGTAAACCGCCAATTAATCCACCCAATTTTACAAAACCCTTTATCTTTTCTTCTCTTGTTTCCAACATCTTTAATCCAACCAAAGGAAAAACTCCACGTAAGAACCAGCCACTAATTTTAGCGTCTTTATTCACTAACTTAGGTACTTTACTCAGACCAAATGTGAGATTCCCGATTAATGGAAGCCAACTTTCATAATTCAAAAACATTAATCCAGTTTTATCCTGCATAACCATATCTTCTGAGAAAATTAGGCCTGGAACTCCCCTTCCTATTAATTTCCCGTTAAGCTTAATAGCCCTGCCTTTCTACGAATTTGTGAACTTTCAATGTATATCTTCTAACCTAGTCTAAAATAGAAACGTGGCTGATTTTGTGATTAAAGTGCCTCTTTAATTGGTTTCTCATTTTCCTGCTTGATAAGTTAGAAACATACATATCAATTGACATCGTGATAATTTCTGGTTTGTTTCTTATTCTGTAAAAGCCTTCATAATCTTCATAAAAAGAATTAGAAACCCGAGGTTTTTAAAGGTGGTCGGTGCCCGATTTAGTTTTTGCACCTAAATAGGCATCACTAACTTTACAGCCCAGAAAAAGGTAACTTTTTTATACTTAAAATTATAAGTTTAAATAAATTTGTCTTAATGCTAAGGTAAAGATAAGGAAAGTTATAAAGAAAACCTTGGTTGTCTTAATGCTAAGGTAAAGATAAGGAAAGTTATAAAGAAAACCTTGGTTGTCTTAATGCTAAGGTAAAGATAAGGAAAGTTATAAAGAAAACCTTGGTTGTCTTTAGCTCCTGTGGTGTAGAGGCCAAGCATTGGACCCTCTCGAGTAGCAGTTTTACTTTGAAAAGATGAAACTATGATGCTAACATCAACTACACTCTGTTGTACTCTTGTACATAATCCAGAAAAATTAAATAATTAATTTTATGGATCTTCGGAGAACGGTCCAGACCCGGGTTCGAATCCCGGCAGGAGCATCTTATTTTAATTTAAATACGCTAATTAAACGCAAATCATCTAAATTTAAGGAGAAAAAATTATAAGATATTTTATTTTTTTAGATAAACTGCCCATTATAGTCACTTTTAATTTTATTATGCCCGTTTTTTCCTTAGAAATCTAATATATACCTTATCCTCGCCCTATTTAGAATAGATTATTTTTTCAGTTATTTTTTGTAAAGCAGGAGAAGATAAATCGTATCCTTTTGAAATTCCATCCATTGAAGAAAGAAAAACTTCGACATTTTCAACATTATCTTTCCATTCGTATTTTAATCTCCTAATAAATCTTTCGTAATCTTTCAAATCTTCATGGAGAGATATAATTAAATCAGTCTTGCTCCCCATTCCTTCACCTTTAATAAAAAGAATAACTTCTGGAAGTTCTTTAATAAATTTGATAGTCTTCTCTAATTCTTTTGTTTTTGAATAATCTCTCCATTTATAAAGAATTACTGACTGGAGATTAAGATTTAATTTTTCAAAATCTAAAATAGGGATATATCTTTTTATTACTCCTTCTTTTTCAAGCCTTTCTCTAATTTTAAAAATAGTTGGCCTTGAGGTTTTTAATCTTCTTGCTATTTCCTGGTCTGAAATCTTACAATTTTTCAAAAGTTCTGTTAACACTTGCTTCTCTCTTAATGTAAAGGTTACCATACTAACCATTACCTAATAGGCTTTTTATATTTTTATTAATACTTTTGAAATTTTAATATATATTTGTGTTGTTTCTATATCTGAGTGGCTTAATAGTTTTTGAATTATTCTCAAATCTACTCCAGAATCAAGTAGATGTGTTACAAAACTGTGGCTTAATAAATGGGGATATTAATATCTTTTTTCATTAAATTAATAATCTCAGAAACCCTTAAACCAAATCCATAAAGAAGTTTAATTATCAACCTATGCTTTATATTCGAAATTACTCAATCCTTTTCTAATTTCTTTAATAGATAATACTTCCGGGAGTATTTTATTTCTTTTTGGTTTTGGGATATAAATATTTTAACTAAGGTATTTTTAAAAAGTATCCAATCGCAAAAATAGTATGATGGATAGAAGAAGGATTATTTTTTTGAGTTTTATTAATATGTATTCTTTTGCATTTTCAAAGTTCGGCTTTCCATTTGATTTTTTAAATTTTAAAGTAACCGAAAGAATTATATCTTCTCCCACATTAAAAAATGAAAATCTACTCTACACAATCAAGGTTCGTAAAATTCAAGGAGAGCTTTATTGGCTTCACTTATTCCCCTTAAAGTAGAGACTACTCTCCTCATTTCTCTTTCTTCTGGACATTTAATCTCATCATAATTATCTATTACTACTGGAGGCAATTCAACAATAGGGACTTCACTTTGCATAAGTTCACTGACAATTTTTCCCAATTGTCTTCCTTTATATTCTATTTCTGAATTTTGGGATCTAAAGAAAACACCTTTAATAGCTGTATCTCTATAACCTCTCAAAATCAATTCATTATATTTAATATCCTTTAGACCTTTCGTTTGTGTCAAAAGATACAATGGAGATTTAATTTTCCCTCTATGTTTTTGAACAAATTCCTCTAACTCTTTTGGATCACATGGACTTCCCAGATCACAATTCCATGCAATTTGAACTAAGTCATTATAAGCAGGATCAACTATTATTCCAATACTCCCAAAAGCACCCATTTGATAAACTTCTCCGCCGTGCCAATCCCAATCAATTCTTTGTTTTGCAGATTCGCTATCTAAATGCGCTATCATAGATGCCCTATAAAATTGGTTGGGGTCTCTTACTCTGTTAATTTTATCATTCATTTCTTCATGAAAAATGATGCTGTGAACCAAATAGATGAAATTAGTGGGATTATGATTTTTTGGTTCTGTTAATAATTCTTTAAACATTTTACCAACCTATGAATATACTATAAATAACTAGTACTTATAAATCTTTTATTGTTACTACTATAAAAATGTAATTTTATAATAACACCCACCCAACTCTGCGGTGCTTGCCTCGTTCTTCTCCTCGCCACGTACTACAGACTCTCGCTTACACTCGAGGCGTTGAACAAACATTTTACGAAGTTTCCCGTTAGAGAAATTTGGACGAACGAATACATTGAAGTGAATCGTAAAATTCTATGTGTTCACATTTAACAGGATTAATTCAAAGAGAACCTTACTATTAAATACTATAACAATACCCTATATTTATAAAACTCTTTAATTTATTTTAAAAAGTATCCAATTTTAATATTTTTATGTAAAAAAATATATAAAAAGTAATAATTTACCTTATTTAATTTATCAAATGATAAGGAGGTAAAAATAAAATGTTTAAAGACATGGTTGAAGAAATTAGAAAACTTCAAAGAGAGATAAATAGGAGTTTTGGAGACTTATGGGAGAGTGAAAGTTTCAAATCTTTGCCAGATTACACAGGAAAGAAAGAAGTTCTTAGTATGAGGAATCCTTTAACAGATTTAGAAGAAACAGAAAAAGAAGTAATTGTTAAGTTTGAAGTTCCAGGTATTGACAAAAAAGACATTCAGCTTAATGTAACTCCTAACAAAATAGAAGTTAAAGCAGAAAAAAAACAAGAAGGGAAAATAGAGAGAAAAGGATTTTATAAAGAAGAAAGAAGTTACAGAGGATTTTATAGGACTATATCTCTTCCATCTGAAGTAATTCCTGAAAAAGCCAAAGCAAAGTATAAAGATGGAGTCTTAGAAGTTGTTATCCCAAAGACTCAAAACCAAAAGAAAAACAAAATAGAAATTGAATAATCTTTTCCCTTTATTTTTTATTAAATTTTATTAAAAATAAATCTAAAAATGAAAAAAATAGAGCCGATTATAGAACATGAAAATAAATATGTATCAAAGAAAAATAAAGAGAAAATTATAACTAACTCAATAAAATCTAAAAATAAAAAAGGAATAATTTTATGAATAATAGCCTTAATAATACTATGGTTAGGAGTTTTATAGTTATTGTTTAACATAATCTAACAAACATGAAACAAAAAAAAATAAATAATCAAGAAAAAGAAATAGGAAAATTGGCTGAAAAAATAAAACAGGAAAGTGAAAAAATAATAAAAGAAGAAAAGGAAATTAAAGTTTTGGAAGAAGAACTAAAAGAAAAATTAGAAAAATCTAATAAATTAGCAGAAGAAAGATTAAACCAATTAAAATATCTACAAGCTGACTTTGATAATTATAGAAAACAATTTGATAAAGAAAAAGAACAAATAATAAAATTAGCAAACGAGAGTTTAATAAAAGAATTAATAGTTATATTAGATGATTTTGATGCAGCAATTAGAATATCATCAGAAGAAGAAAACAAAAAAGGACTATTAGCATTAAAAAAGAAATTTTTTGATATACTCGTGAATCAAGGACTTAAAGAGATAGAAACATTAGGTAAAAAATTCAATCCAGAATTTCATGAAGTATTATGCAAGGAATTAAGTAATCATAATGAAGATGAAATTATTGAAGAAATACAAAAAGGTTATATGTTAAAATCAAAAGTTATCAGAACAAGCAAAGTTAAAATTTCAAAAAAAGATAAAGAGCAAAATTTAAAAACAGAGAATAAATTTGAAAATAACGATAAATAAAAATGGCAAAAGAAAAAATAATTGGAATTGATTTAGGAACAAGTAATAGCCAAGCTGCTGTGGTTTTAGGAGGAAAACCAACTATAATCCCCTCGGCAGAAGGTGCAACTGCCGCTGGAAAAATGTTTCCTTCCATTGTAGCCTTTACAAAAGATGAACAACTATTAGTTGGAGAACCTGCAAGGAGGCAAGCTGTTTCTAATCCAGAAGGGACAATAATAAAAGCCAAAAGAAAAATGGGGACTGACTTTAAGTATAATATCAGAGGAAAAGAGTATACTCCTCAGCAAATTTCAGCTTATATTTTACAGAAAATTAAAAGAGACGCAGAGGCGTTTTTAGGAGAACCTGTAAATAAAGCAGTTATAACCGTCCCTGCTTACTTTAATGACAATCAAAGAACAGCAACAAAAGATGCCGGTAAAATTGCAGGATTGGATGTTGTAAGATTAGTAAATGAACCAACAGCTGCATCAATGGCTTATGGTTTAGATAAAGAAGGAGAACATAAAATTCTCGTTTTTGATTTAGGTGGGGGGACATTAGATGTAACAATTATGGAATTTGGAGAAGGAACATTCACCGTTTTATCAACTTCAGGAGACACCCAATTAGGAGGGACTGATATGGATGAAGCTATAATTAAATGGGTTGTTGATGAATTTAAAAAACAAGAAGGAATTAATTTAAGTGAAGATTACACTGCAATGCAGAGAGTCAGGGAAGCTTCTGAAAAAGCTAAAATTGAATTATCCTCTGTTTTAGAAACAGAAATTAACCTTCCATATATCACTGCTACAAATAAAGGGCCTAAACATCTTATCTTAAAATTATCAAGAGCAAAGTTAGAACAATTAATTGAACCAATAATAAAAAGATGTATTCATCCAGTTGAACAAGCATTGAAAGATGCTAGTCTAAAAAAAGAAGACATTAAGAAAATAATTCTTGTTGGTGGACCTACAAGAATGCCAATAATTCAAAAATTTGTTGAAGAAAAAATAGGCAAGAAAGTAGAAGGAGGAATAGACCCAATGGAATGCGTTGCCATAGGAGCAGCAATTCAAGGAGCTATTTTGGCAGGAGATATTAAAGATATTGTTTTGTTGGATGTTACACCATTAACTTTAGGAATTGAAACCCTTGGAGAAGTTATGACTCCCTTAATCGAGAGAAATACAACAATTCCTACAAAGAAAAGTCAAATATTTTCTACTGCCAGCGATTTTCAAAATGCAGTAACAATCCATGTATTACAAGGCGAAAGGCCAATGGCAAAAGATAATGTTAGTTTAGGAAACTTTAGTCTTTTGGGGATACCTCCCGCACCTAGAGGAGTGCCACAAATTGAAGTTACATTTGATATTGACGCCAATGGAATTCTAAATGTAAGTGCAAAAGATTTAGGGACAGGAAAAGAACAGAAAATGCAGATTACAGCTTCTACTAAATTATCGGACAAAGATATTCAAAAAATGATGAACGAAGCAAAAGAACATGAAGAGGAAGATAAAAAAACAAGAGAAAAAATTGAAGCAAAAAATAGTTTAGACTCATTGATATACTCTTGTGAGAAAGTAATATCAGAATCAGGAGACAAATTAAGTAAAGAGCAAAAAGAAAAAGTTGAATCAGCAATAAAGAGTGCAAAAGAAGTTTTAAAGAAAGATAATCTCGAAGAAATTAAAAAAGAAACTGAAACCCTTCAAAAAGCAATGCAGGAAGCTTCAACAAAACTTTATGAAGAAGCAGCAAAGAAATATGCAGAAGAACATGCAAAAGAAGGCTATGAAGTTGGAAAAGATAAATCAAATGGAAATAATAAAAGAAGAAAGAAAAAGAGTGATGACGAAGCAATAGATGCGGAATATGAAGTAAAAGACGAGAAATAAGTAATTAAGTTTTTATAAGTAAATTTTATAATCCATTATAATAAAGTAGAAGAAAAATAATTTTTTCCTAAAATAGGATATAGGTTTTAAGCATTTCGTTTATTGGATGAGAATAAGCCAATAAGCTATTTAAATATCCATACCCTTATCCTATTATGAACAAGAGCAGAACCGTTTATCCGCTGTTAGGCGTCCTGAACGAAGTGAAAGCCCGCAGGGCGTGGCAAAATTTCTGTAAGAAATTTTGAGTTACGAGACGGCACGGAGTTTGGGTGGGAAAACAGGTGCGTTAAAATTCAACTATTTTATGTTCTCCAACTCCGAGATTATAAACTTCTGTTTCGCCAATTTTTACAGTTCCTTGACCCTCATGGATATGACCGCAGAAAACATATTTAGGTGATTTAGATTTTATGTATTGTAAAATGGCTTGACTTCCTGCGTGTTTGCCTTGCCAATGTTTTGGAACAAATTTTGCAGTAACTTTGTCTAAAACTCCATAAGGCGGTTGATGACAAACTAAAATATCAAGAGAATCAAACCATCGCAAAACTTGTTTTGCTTTATCGGTTTCTTTTTTGGCTTTAGCCAATCTATCTTTATAATCAGATGGTTTAAATTTTCGTACCCAGTTTGTATCAATAAAATATTCTAAACCGCCGATTCTAACTCCTTCAAAATTTGCGACACGATTATTTATCACACGAACATCTGGCAAAGCATTTAAATCATTTGATAAATAAGGCAAGGCAACACCAATTTTTCGGGATTGTTTTCTCGTGTTATAATTTGAAGATTCAACATTCCCGAAAATTATAAAAACAGGGGCGAACCTGCGAAGATATTTTACTATTTTCATAGTGGAAGTGTACGCTTCCATAAATGCTTTCTTTTTCTGAGCAGGGGTATATTCAACTTCATCAAGCCCCTGTTTTTTTCTTTCAATATTATCAAAAGCCATTTTACGCATAAGATTAGCACTACCTAAATCACCAGTTAGCAAAATCAAATCTACATCAGACAAAGGAACTTGTTTGATTTTGTCTAAACTTCCATGAGGGTCGCCTATTGCACATATTCTCATAGCAAATTGAAACGAAGTTTTATTATAAAGATATCGGAAAAAGCACCTGTTTTGGGTGGGCAAATAAATAAGCCATCGCTATTGGATTTAACATCGGATTTAACGAAGTTTCCTCGAAAAATCAATTTGGGCGAACAAATGCAATGCAGTGAGCCTGTTAATGCCTGTTATACGAGGTTTTTCAGAATGAAAAAAGTGTAACGTCCCCAGAGCCATTTATGGCGAAGGCGTTTGTGAGTGTGCGTGGGTGGTCGGGGGACAGCCGATTTCTGAATTGGATTTAACATCGGAATTTAACGAAGTTTTGCGAACAGAGATGAAACCGAGCCACTCCTGGCATAAGCCGAGGGCGAGGTTTCCTCGTGAGCAAAATTTGGGTGGAGAAACCTGCAAGGTTTCGGAACCGTTAAATTCCTGTTCTATTCGTCCGAATACTTGGAGGACTTGATTTTTAGTGCAACGATACTCGAAGAGCAAAAAATCAAAGTAATTTCAGGGGCGTATTCAATCAAGCGAACACAGTGAGCCATCAAGAATAAGTATCAAGGGGCAATTTTCAGTTTTTTCGTCGTGGGGGAATTCCGTTTTTTACTTCTTTTTTCTTAAAAAAGAAGAAGTTTAGGGGTTGAACTAGATTTATTTATGTTTTTTCTTTCTAAAATCTTCAATTCGTTTATTTGCTAGTTCAATATATTCTTTTTTATTATCAATACCTATCCATTTTCGATTTAATATTTCTGAAGCTATTGCAGTAGTTCCACTACCCATAAATGGGTCTAATACAATATCTCCTTCTTTTGATGCCATCTCTATTAATCTAGTAAAAAGTTCAAGAGGTTTCTGGGTTGGATGTGCGGCTCTTCCATTTCCATTTTTTATTCTCTCTTTCCCTTGACATAATGGAAATTCCCAAACATCTTTTAACTGTTTTCCATTAGCATATTTTTTCATCTCTTTATAATTAAATACCCATCCGCTTCCTTTTGCAAACCAGACGATAAATTCTGTGGAATGGGTTAATGTCCTTTTTGTAATGCTGGGCATTGGGTTTGTTTTCTTCCATGTGATTAGATTGATTAATTTGTATTTTAATTCTTTTAGTGCAATAATCACTTCTCCAATATTATGTAAAGAACTACAAACCATAATAGAACCATTAGAAGCAAGTAATCTGTCTGCTTCTTTAACCCACTTTTTAGTGAAATCTAAATAGTCGGAATAATTGCTAAATTTATCCCATTTTTCATTTACTTTATAGTAAGCTCCACCTGTTTTATTATCAGGCAAATTAACCCCTCCGTTAGAAGCATTATAAGGCGGATCAGTTACGATTAGATTCACTTTTCCAGAAGGGAAATTTTTCATAACTTCGATGCAATCCCCTTCATAATTTTTAAAAAGGTGTTCTTCCATATCAAGACACCTCTTTTTGCCATTCTTCTATTTTGGTAGGTATAGCGTTAAGCCATTCTGTACTCGAATCTTTTTTATTCGCCTCAGATAGTAATTTATTTAACAAAAGCAATATTTTCTCATGGTTAAGCATTTTTCCTTGTTCTGCCATTTTTACAAAAAATTCTAATATAAGCAGAAAATTAGTTAAGTCTAAAGAAACTATTTTTTGTTTTTTTCCATCATAACCTTGTTTTATGGAAAACCAAAAATAATTATTTGTGTCCTCGTGTATTCTTGGAGCAATAAAGATACAGTATGATTCTTTTTCATTATTTTTAATTTCAAAATCTCTTAAATGTCTCATAACAGGCATGCTTTCTCTATAAACCTGATTTCTAGAAACATCTAAAGTAGCTTCAATAATAGCATTAAAAGATTTGTATATTGCTTCAATATCTGGCTTATTACCTGGAGCAAATCCGATTGGTTTACCCTCATCATCTAAAATGCAATTCGGTTTAATGCTCAATTCATCATTTAAGATTTTTAATGCTTTGAAAATAATATATTCAAATTCTACTGGCTCCATATCTCGCAAAAATGACTTATCTTTAAGTTGGGAAATAATAATCTTTAACTCAGATAAATTTTTTCTTAATGCTTCGCCCTCTGCTAATTGTTTAAGTTTTATCCTGAATGCTCTTATTTCCTCAATAATTTTCTCAATCTTTGGTAATGTTAAACCTTTGGTTTCAAGTTGTGAGATCCTCTCAAATTCTTTTTTTACATTTGTTTTGACATTATCTTTTAATCCTGTATAATCTTCTTTTAGAAGTGATTTTAGATTTACTACTACCTCTATTGCTTTATTTATATCTGTTTCCCAAGGTAGTTTGGGTAGTGAGAAATCACTTAAATATTCTAAATATTCTTCAACACTTTTATATTCAACAATAGAACCATCATAAATATTCAATAATTGTTTTATCTCTTTTTCTCTTGAAGGTTCTAATTCAATTTTCCATCTTCTTAAAGTTTCTTTTGAAATTTTGAAATATTTTGTTAATCTAAAATATCTCATTATGTTATCCCCATAGTCAAATAGATTATTTTCTTGTTCAGAAGTAAGGTTTTTAGTTTGATAAAACTCTTTTAAGAAAGATTCTACATAACTTTTTTTGTCTTTTGCTTTTCTATATTCTTGCACTTTCTTAACGTAATTATCTATCTCTTGATAATTTACTAAAGTTGGAACAAATAAGCAAAATTCATCTCTTGCTAAAGCTCCAACTCTATTCAAAAAATGCAATATTGCAACAAAAGGAGAGATATTAAACCCGCTTTCATCGCTAAACTTTTCTGACCAAGGATTAGGAAATTGCAGTTTCAGTAAACTTTTCAAAAAAACTTTTGAAATATCATAGTCCTCTGATAGAAAAAAATTGCCTAATTTTGTAATCTTAATAACTTCATAATTTGCTCTCGCAATGCAAAAACCTAATTTATTTAAGGGGTTGGCTGATTGTCTCCCCCTCATAGCAGGGTCTTTATAGTCTTGATAATCAAATACTTCTTTAGCAATTTCAAAAGAGATTTTTTTACTTAAATCATCAAACAAATCTTTATACTTTGTTGGTATCTTTGTTGGAGAGTATAACCTTTCCTGTATAAGTAATATCTGATATTTTTTTTGGGTATTATCATCAAATTTCTGTCCTTCTAATGTTTTTAGAACTCTTAGAAACTCCCTTAACCTTTCTGGGTTTCTTACTGTTGTTGATATTGACCAAGGTTTCCTCATTTTTTTACCCCTTATTAAAGCATAAAAGTAACAATATTTAAATATTCTGCTATTTATTGGTATTAATATGGGTGATGAGAGCATTATTTTGAAAAAAGGGGAATGTATTGGTATTCTGAAAAACATGCCTGACAAATCAGTAGATATGATCTTTGCAGACCCCCCTTACAATCTTTCAGGTAAAAACCATATTACCTGCGTAAATGGAAGGAAAGTAAAGTGTGATAAAGGAGTTTGGGATATGGTTACAGATATTGATAAATTTAATTATGATTGGATAAAAGAATGTATGCGCGTATTAAAAGATGACGGGACGATTTGGATTTCTGGGACATTACATAATCATCCTTCGGTGGGCTTTCTTCTTAAAAAAATGGGTTATTGGATTATTAATGATATTGTATGGTTTAAACCAAACGCTCCGCCACAATTACAACCAAATAGACTTGCCCCTTCAACTGAGATTATCTGGTTAGCTAGTAAATCAAAGAAATATTATTTTAATTACGAGAAAGCAAAGGAACTTAATGAAGGTAAACAGATGAGAAATTTATGGACAATTGTAGCAAAAAGGCATGTTACTAAACATCCTACAGAAAAACCAGAAGAATTATTAGAAAGAATAATCTTATTAGGGAGTAAAGAAGGCGATATAATTCTAGATCCTTTTATGGGTTCTGGCACAACAGGAGTGGTTGCTAAAAGATTAGGTAGGAAGTTTATAGGAATAGAGATTGATGATGAATTTTTTAAAATAGCAGCAGATAGGATTAAAAGAACAAAGTAGTTTCTATAAGATTTCTTTTTCCGCAGAAAAAGGCACTCTTTCCGTAGGACTCGGAATTCCCCCCTCGTTCGTTTCGTTTTTAGAAAATTGCCCCCTTCGTTAGCCCCTGAAATTATTGAATAGAACATCGGAATTTAACGAAGTTTTGCGAACAGAGATGAAACCGAGCCACTCCTGGCATAAGCCGAGGGCGAGGTTTCCTCGTGAGCAAAATTTGGGTGGAGAAACCTGCA
>JAWCQE010000001.1:0-221145 GCA_038869895.1 Candidatus Pacearchaeota archaeon | reverse complement strand
AAAAATATTCAATCGTTAATGGATTAATAATTACAGCAAAGGACATTAAGATTAATCCTAATATTTTTATTATGCCTTCAAGTTTCATTAAATTTCATAGATTTCTGTTTATTTAATAATTATGTTAAAAAACAGCTTTTCATCTTGTTAGAAGTCATCTAAATTTATTTTAATAAAATTAGATATTTCATCTGCAACTTTTTTAGCTCCATTCTCATTAAAGTGTACGCCATCATAAAAATAATCTAAATTCTTTGGAATCCTTTCATCTAAGTTAAAACAATAAATTAAATCTTTGTTTTTACTCTCATTACATTTTTCTAATAATTTTTTATTATATTCATCCATAAAATACTTAAATATATGGAATTCATAACCTTTTCCATCTTTATTTCTGTAAAATCCGATAAAATTAATCTCTCTTTCTGAATAATTTTCTTTAAAAATTGTTGGTTGAGTCATAAGAATAAGTTTTATATTTTCTTCTTCTGAAAAATTGATTATATTTTGGATATTGTTTTCATAGTTATTTAACCCAGGACCAATTTCTGGAGGGAGTTTATATTCTTTAATAATTCCAAATTTCAACAAATCCTTATAGTACTCGTTTAATTCCTTTTGAAAAGGGTATTTATTTAATTTAATCTTTATCGTTTCAAATGATTGAGTTAATTTTTCTCTTTTTGAATTATATGGAGAAGAAAAGAATAGTTTTTTAGTTTCTGGGATTTTTAGGTAACCCCCTTCTTTTTTACTAAATAAATATGATCCTACATCATTAACTCCCATCAATATTATAACTAAATCTGGGTTAAATTGTTCATAATATACTTTTAAATAAATTAAATGTTCGTAAGATTTATATCCTGCTTTTCCAACATTTATAACAACTACTTTTCTACCATCATTTGAGACATTTAAATTTTTTTCCAATAAATGTGTCCATGTTTCTTTATCGTCAAGTAAAAGATCTATAGTTGTACTCCCACCAATTGCTAAAATACGATACTCCTTTTCCCTAGAATTTTTATCTATAGGCGTTCCCCTATAACCATACATATTTGAACTAGCGACTGAATTATTATAAATTCCTGGAGAAAGTGAAGAATTAATCTCAAATTCTATTTTTATATTTGGCGGATAAACATAGTATAAATCCGAATTTATAAATAAAGATAATTCAATTAAAATTAAAATAATAAATAAAACGATGCAACCAAAAATCAGCAAAAATACCCTTATTTTGTACCTTAATTTTTCTCTTTCTGTCTTTCTTTTTTCTTTAATTTTCTTTAGGATAGATTCTTTAAATATTATAATATTTGACGAATATATTATTATTAAAATCCCCATTAAAAAAATAAAAATATCAAAAGCTTGAATAACAAAATATTTCCAGATAAAATCAAATTGCTTGTCTGGAGAAAAAAAATATTCAATCGTTAATGGATTAATAATTACAGCAAAGGACATTAAGATTAATCCTAATATTTTTATTATGCCTTCAAGTTTCATTAAATTTCATAGATTTCTGTTTATTTAATAATTTATTTCTTTTATTAAGTATATCTAATTTTACAATAAATTACCCTAATGAATAGATAAATGGGTTTAATGCAGAATTTTTAACAAAAATCATTAAAAATATTACAATAATTAACATTACAATTATAGGAGTTAACCACCACCATTTATTTTTTAAAAGGTATTTTATTAAATTACTCATTCATCCTATTGACTTTAATTCTTTATAAATTTTATCAGCTACGATTTTATGGGCAATAGCATTTGGATGGGCGTCTTCATTTGAAACCCATAATTCTCGTTCACTAAACCCTTTAAATGAATCTGATAAGTCAATATATATTATTTCTGGATTCTCTCTTTTTATCGTTTCTATGAAAACCTTAACTCTTTCATTATTTTCAGAAGATAAATTTCTTAAGTCTGGAAAGTAAACTAATACAAATTCAATGTTTTCTTCTTTAGCGATGTTTATCATCTTAACCAGTGAATCTTTTGTATCAGATATCGCCTCTTCATTTCCTATGAGATTAAGATAGTAATTGCTGTTGTCCTTATACTTTATTGAAATAAATTTATCAAACAAAAAATTATAAAGATAAGAATTTTTTATTATGAAATTATCAGAGTATTTCACTTCTTCAAAATCATTTAAGTAAAACACTAAGATAACTTTGTCTGGTTTTAGATACAATAAATTATTTAATACAGATAATTCACTTTTTGTATTGTAATTTCCTACCCCTGCATTTATAACTTCATAATTATCACCCAGATTTTCATTTAATTTTTCTGAAAAAATATTTTCATATGGAACTCCCCATCCTAAAACAATAGAATCCCCTAAAATTAAAATTCGCGTAATATTTTCTGATTTTCTTATTTCATATTCTGTATTGGACCTTAATCCTAAAGAATTAGTTTTTATTTCTACACCATATAAAAAAACACTTTTATTTGGAACATGTTCGTGAGTTAAACCTGGAATATTTGATGCTTTTTTTAATTCTTTAGAATAACGCCACATTTCTGTATTGTAATTAGAATAAGTAAAATAAAACATTCTGAACAAGACTTCTAACAAGACAATTCCAATTATTAATCCAACTAAAATTAAAGTAATTTTCTCTTGGTATTTCATATATTTTTTAATTCCTTATTTATCTTCTGTGCGAATAACTTGTGTGCTTCAGCGTTCGGATGAAAGTCAAGTTTATTTAATACATAACTTTTATTACCAAATTCTGAGGCAGTGTCTATTATCGTAAAATTGTAATCTTTATTTTTTTCTTTTAATAAATTATATTCATAAAAAGCTTCACTTTCATATCTTCGCAACACTAACAAAGTTAAATTAAATTCATTATCTATTTTTTTTATCTCATTTAGTATTTCATCAAGTTTCTCTTTATCATATGGAATCTTATTTCTGTTTTTATTCACGTCATTAATCTTTCCATATAAAAAGAACGATGTCCAGTATTTTAAGTATGGGTTTTTTTTATTTACTGAAATTCTTGTTATATTATTCTCCTTTTTTGGTAAAGTGTATTCTAAATAGTTTATGTCAAATAAAATCATGTCTGGTTCGTATTCAAACCCGCAGTTTTTCAACAAAGTTAGGCTGTTTTCTAGATTATTCCCAAGCACTGCCATATTTATAACTTCATAATTTCCTCGTTTATTTAATTCCTTTTCTAATAATCTTGGGTAAGACTCTTCGTAATTAATTCCTAAAGGTAATGAAAATGAGCTACCAATAATTATTATTCTTTTTGTATTTGGATTTTTTATTTTACTATAATTCTTTCCCACAAATCCTTGATTGTTTGTAGAAAAATAAACTAATTGATGAATAATATTCTGATTAGGTTTTAATTCATATGGAGTATTACACAATTGGTTATTAGATAAAATATCAATGTAATTTGGCGAAAGTATATATATTTGATTGTAGTCTAAATAAGAGATGCTTTTACCAAATATAGGATTTAAAGAAAGTATCCCGAAGTAATGTATCCTAATAATTACTTCAACTAATATTAGAGAAATAATTATCCCCATAAATAATAAAATAATTATGCCCTTTTTTTTACTTTTCATATTGAATATAAATTTATAAATCTTTTATATTTATAACCATTATGTATGAAAATTCGTATGTTTCAGTAATAATCCCATGCCTAAATGAAGAAGAAGGAATAGGTATTTGTTTAAATAAAATAATAAGTGTTTTTAAAACTTATAAAATTAATGGAGAGATAATTGTTGTAGATAATGGGTGCACAGACAATACAATAAATATTGTCAAAAGTTTTAATTCAGCAAACATTAAGATAGTCAAGGAATTAAAAAAAGGGTATGGTAATGCATATAAAAGTGGATTTAAAGAAGCAAAAGGGGAAATCATTATAGTGGGTGATGGAGATAACAGCTACGATTTTTATGATATCCCAAGATTTTTAAAAGCAATAAAAAATTATGATTTTGTTCTTGGAAATAGGGCTGTAATAGATATTGGAGCAATGCCTTTTCTTCATAAATATATAGGAAGGCCAATGTTCTATTTCTTGATGAGAAATTTATTTAATCTTGAAATTTCAGATTCACATTGTGGATTTGCAGCCATTAGAAAAGAAGCTTTGAGGAAGTTAAATTTAAAAAGTTCTGGAATGGAATTTGCATCTGAAATATTAATTAAAGCCAAAAAAAACAATTTAAAAATAAGCGAAATACCAATAACATATTATCCAAGAATGGGCAAATCTAAATTAAGGACATTACATGACGGATTGCGTCATCTTAATTTAATTATATTAGAGAGAATGCACTAATATTTTTAATCCCATAGTTTTATAGGTAAATATGAAACTTGCAATTTTTCACAATGCTTTAGATAATATAGGAGGAGCAGAGTATGTAGATTTAATATTATCTAAGGAATTAAAAGCAGATATATATACAACCAATATTGATAAAGAAAAAATAAGCAAAATGGGTTTTAAAACTCAAAGAATTTTCTCAATAGGAAAAGTTCCAATTAATGCTCCTTTTAGGCAAGAAATGATTTATTGGAGATTTAGAGAACTAAAATTAAAAAACAAGTATGATTTTTATATCATTGCTGGAGATTGGGCTGTTTCTGGAGCAGTTCATAACAAACCGAATTTATGGTATATTTACTCACCAACAAGAGAAATATGGGATTTAAAAGATTATGTAAGGGAAAGTCTTGTTCCTTCATGGAAAAGGCCAATTTTTGATTTATGGACGATTTACAGAAGAAGAATCTTTGAAAATGATTTAAATTATGTAAATAAATTTATTTCAATTTCAAAAAATGTCCAACAAAGAGTAAAAAAATACTTAAATAAAGAATCAAAGGTAATTTATCCCCCTGTTGAAACTTCAAAATATAAATATAAAAAAAATGGAAATTACTGGCTTTCTGTCAATAGACTTATAAAACATAAAAGGGTTGAAATGCAAATTGAAGCTTTTAAAAAAATTCCTGACGAAAATCTAATCCTCGTCGGAAGTTATGAGAAATCAAAGCATTTTAAGGAATATGCAGATTATATTAAAAAAATAAAACCGGATAATGTTAAAATTTTAAGTTGGGTAGATCAAAAAGAATTAATTAATCTTTATTCAAATTGCAAAGGATTAATTACAACATCTTTAAATGAAGATTTTGGACTTACTCCGCTTGAAGCTATGGCTTCTGGCAAATTAGTAATTGCTCCAAATGAAGGCGGATATAAAGAAACTATAATTAATGGCAAAACCGGGATATTAATAAATAATATAAGTGTAGAAAAAATTATTGAAGCAATAAAGTCCACTAGAAAAAATCCTGAAAGATTTAAAGATAAATGTTTAAAACAGGCAAAAAATTTTGATACTAAAGTATTTATAAAAAAATTTAAAAAAGAAATTAAAAAATAAAATGACATTAAATATCACGAAAGAAACTTATGAAACAGTTGTCTTAATTCCGAGCCATAACGGAGCTTATTTATTGGAAGAATGTTTGTCTTCACTAAAAAAACAAACCTATAAAAATTTCAAAATTGTGGTTATTGACAATGCTTCCACCGATAACACTGAAGAACTCATAGACGAAAGATTCCCAGAGGTTAAACTTTTGTTTAGGGATAAAAATGATGGTTTTGTTAAATCTATGAATGAAGGAATAAGATATGTGATTGAAAAATATAATCCAAAATATATTGCTCCTTTAAATAATGATGCAGTTGTAAACAAAGATTGGTTGAAAAACTTAGTTAATGCAATAAATTCAGAAAAAAATATAGCTGCTGTTGCTTCAAATATGTTCTTTTACCATTATCCAAATGTCATCAATAGTCAAGGTTGTATAATGGATAAATATGGACGTTGTATAGACATAAACATATTTAAAAAAATTAATAGTGTTGGTAACCCAAAAAGATATATTCTGGGAGCCTCATGGGGAGCGGCACTTATTAGTATTGAGGCTTTAAATAATATTGGATTACTTGATGAAAAATACTATTCTTATTATGAAGATTTAGACTGGGGATGGAGAGCAAATTTAATGGGTTATAAATGTATTTTTGAAAAAAAAGCTATAGTATATCATAAATTTAGTGCTTCATGGAAGAACAATAATTATAAGAAAGTTTACCTTTGTAAAAGAAATGCTATAAGAGCAATAATTAAAAATTATGAATTGAAAAACCTATTAAATAAATTGCCTATAATTTTTATTGAAAATTTATCATTTTCTATTAAATCACTTTATTCAAAAAGACTAAATAATAAAATTCCAAGAAACTTAAAAAAACAAATAGGAAACCATTATGGAATAAAATATGCTTTAATTCCGCTAAAATCATTATTTTGGAATTTATATAATTTAAGAGATACCCTAAAAGAAAGAAAAAAGATACAATCAAAAAGGAAAATAGAAGATAATGAAATACATAATTTAATAGAAAGAAAAATATTTAGAAGAAAAAGAAAAATATTTAGGAGATTTATATACCAACCATTATGTAATCTATTTGATTTAACAATAGCTCCATTAATCGGAGAAAAAAACACTTTCATACTTGTTGATAAAGTCAATATATTTTATGACTACATTTTTCCTTCAAGAAAAAAACAGAGAAAAAAAGTAAAACCTGGCGAATTTGGGGTGAATATTTTAGGATATTTAAACTCTGAAAGTGGACTAGGTGAATGTGCAAGATCACTTGTAAAAGAAATACAAACCACAGATATCCCGCATGTAATAAATAATTATTCAGTAAGTCCATCAACAAAAAATAATAAAGAATTTGAAAAATTTTTCAAATCTAATAATCCATACCCAATAAATGTTATAATGATAATGGTAGATCGTTTTGAAGATGCAAAAGTAAATATTGGTAAAAAGTATTTTTATAATAAATATATTATTCCCTATTGGTTTTGGGAACTTGAAAAATTTCCAAGAAAGGGGGTTAAAATATTAAAAACTAACAATATTAAAGAGGTATGGGTCCCAACAGAATTTGTAAAAAATTCTTTAAGAAAAATATGGGGAGGAAAAATTTTAGTTGTCCATCCATGCATTGACTTTAAAGTACAAGAGAAATATACAAGACATTATTTAAATATCCCGGAAGATAAATTTATCTTTTTATTTATGTTTGATTATTTTAGTATTATCGAGAGAAAAAATCCAATTGGGTTAATTAAGTCTTTCAGAAAGGCTTTTGGAAATAAAAAAGATGTTATGCTTGTAATAAAATGTGCAAATTCTCATGCAAAAATTAAAGAACATAGGAAACTTATATTAGAGGCACAAAAAACTAATAACATAAAGATTATAGATTATTATCTTTCAAGAGAAGAAACCCACGGACTAACAAACTGCTGTGATTGTTACGTTTCTCTTCATAGGGGAGAAGGATTTGGGCTAACAATGGCTGAAGCAATGTACTTAGGAAAACCAGTAATTGCAACAAAATATTCTGGGAATTTAGACTTCATGAATGATAAAAATAGTTTTTTAGTTGATAATAAACTTGTACAATTAAAAAGAGATTATTTGGTTTATAAAAAAGATAATTTTTGGGCAGAACCAAATATTAGTCAAGCGGCAAAATTTATGAGATATGTCTACGAAAATAGAGAAAAAGTAAAAATTATTGCAGAACAAGGAAAAAAAGATATAAGGACTAAATTCAGCCCCAAAGCAATAGGCAAAATTATTAAAAAAAGATTAGACAAGTTAGAAACGGAATTAAAGACAGAAAGATATGAAAAATAATGAAATAAAATTTAGATTAATGAAAAAAGGAGAAGAAAAAGAAGTTTTAAAAGTATATAATGAAATTTTTGAGTTAAATGCCAGTTTAAAACAATTAAAATGGAAATATTATAAATGTCCGGGAGGATTTAGAATTTATTTAGCACTAAATAACTATGATAAAGTAATTGGCATTTATTGTAATCAATTTAAAGATGGAATTTTCTATGGTAAAAAATGTAAGGTTCTAAATGTAGTTGATGTTTGTATTGAAGAAAAATATAGGGGAGAATATTTATTAAAAGCAATTGACTTAAACAATAATGATAAAAATTTTTTTTCAATAAATTTCCCGAGAGAATATCTTTTAAATTACATTTCAAAACACCCAATAATAGATAATATATTGGGTGTTAAATCATACCATAAAATGATAGAGAATAAATTAATTTATAAAAAATCGGAGTTTTTAATGTCAAATGTCAAAAAATTAAATAAAAAAATCAAGGCAAGTATTGATTTTTTTTGGGAAGAAAAACAAAGCGAAATAAAAGCAGGAGTTATCCGGAATTCAGATTATTTACAATGGAGGGTTCTTGAATCTCCAGAAACAATGAAATTATTTATTATCAAAAAAGACAATAAATTAATAGGATATTTTTCAATCTTAATTAAAGAAAAAATATGTTATATAACAGATATTTTAATTCTGAATAGATATCTAACAAAAGAGATTATTGATGAAATAGAAAAAACGATTATATTAGAAAATAATAAAGTAAATGAAATAAAAATATTAATAAATGATAAAAAATTAGTAAAAAGTCTAAATTATTTTGGATATAATCCATATTTAAATAATAAAATAATATTTGATAACAGAATAAATAAATTAAAAAATCCAGAAATATACATAACTTTAACAGATTCGGATTTATCTTTTATTTAATGAATAATACAATGGAATTCAATAAAGTTGATGAAATTCTTTTAAATGCATATGCCCCAAATGAGCTTTTAGCTTCACTACACTTGGGGGAATTAATAAGAAAAAACAATGATTTGAATTTGAGAGTTAAACTTTCTAAGCATTGTTATGAAGAAGCAAGGCACGCATCTATCTGGTATAACTTAATTTCAAAATTAAATATGCCTTTATTAGATACTACTAACTCTAAAAAAAAGAAAAGTTACTGGCAATACATTAATAATAAAGAAGATTTAATCGAATTTCTTTCTGCATTACATATTTATGAATTAAGGGTTCCATTTCATTTTTCAATACATAGTAAATTTACTAAATCGCAAGAAATTAAAAATGTACTAATTGATTTAATAAAAGAAGAGGGCCCACATTTGAGCTGGATAAGGGAATATCTAAAGAAAGAAATAAATAAAGGCAATAACCTAGTTAAAAAAAATATAAAAAAATTTTTAATAATTGAAAGAAAAAATTATATAGAAGATTTAGAAATTGTAAAAAAAATTGGATTAGAAGGTGAGGAATTTGTAAAAATGATTTTAAAAGAAATAGAAAATCAAAACAAATTTATGGAAAAAGTTACAAAATTTGAATAGACAAATATGAAAAATCTCAAAAACCTTATTTATACTATTGATCAATTATTAGTAACTCTCCCTTTTAATTTTTTAAAATTTATAGCATATTATGATGTCCATGTTATTAACAATGAGTTTAAACTTGAAAATGAAAAGAAATATCTTGTTGTAGCAAATCATATTGCTAAAAAAGACCCGTTCATAATAACTGCATTTATGCCTATTAAAGAGAGAAGACAATTATCACCCTTTAAGTTTTTAACATATGATAAATACTTTGATAAGTTATTGATGAGAAATTTTCTATACTTCTGTGGCTGTTTTTCAACTTCCAAAGAAAGAAATAATGGGGAGAAACCTATGAATTTAGCTACAAAGTATTTAAATAGTGGGCAGTCAGTTTTTATTTTTCCAGAAGGAAAAAGAAATCCGGAAAAAGTAAAATATCCAAATACATTAGGCGTTGGAGCAATATATCTTGAAAAAAATAATCCTGATTTATACTTGGTTCCTGTTAAAATAGAATATCCTGAAAAAAGAAAAATAAGGATAACTTACAAGAAACCTTTCAGACATAAAAGCTTTCCAAATAATTTAAAACCATTAGCAGAAGACTTAATGGATAGAATTTATGAATAAAATGCGAAAAAAAATCAAACTAAGATTAATGAAAAAAGGAGAAGAAAAAGAAGTTTTAAAAGTATATAATGAAATTTTTGAGTTAAATGCCAGTTTAGAATACTGGAAATGGAAATATTCTTGCCCCGGGGGTTCATTTAACATAGTTGCTCTAAATGATAATGGAAAAATTATTGGACACTATGGTACACAAATAAAAAATGGTTTATATTTTAAAAAAAATCTTAAATTTATCAATGCAGTAGATGTTGGAATAAAAAAAGAATACAGGGGCAATAATTTTTATATGAAAGCTCTTAACTATCAAAAAAAATTTAAATTATTTAAAAAAAAATATTTTGCCTATAATTTCCCAAGAGAAGCAATCATAATTTTAGCTAAAAAACATAATTTTTCAGATGGAATAATGTTAATAAACATTTATTCAAAAAAAATTTATTTCCAAGATAAATTAAAAAAATTTTTAAAATTAAAAAAAGGTAAATTAAAGATAATTAAGATTAATTCAAATAAATTCTCAAAAGTAATAGATTATTTATGGGAAAATAAAAAAAAAGAATTTACAATATCAATAATAAAAAATTGGGAATTTATAGAATGGTATACATTAAAACATCCAAATATAAATAATTTATTTGGCATTTATTTAAATAAAACTATAATAGGATATTTTTCAATCTTAATTAAAGAAAAAATATGTTATATAACAGATATTTTAATTCTGAATAAATATCTAACAAAAGAGATTATTGATGAAATAGAAAAAATGATTATATTAGAAAATAATAAAGTAAATGAAATAAAAATATTAATAAATGATAATCTAATTGAGAAAATTCTAGCTGAAAAAAAATACAAAATATCTCAAAATATGACGCTTTCATATTTTGGTATTAAAAAAAAGATTGATAGAAATAATATGTACATAACCTATGCTGATACAGATATCCTATAATTTTCTAATTATATGAATTTAAATAATTTGATACAGAATTGCAATTTCAATAAAAATAATAATTTATAATAAACCTTAAATAATTAGTTTCAGTTTTAAATAAATGTCATTAACAGAATTTGAATTTAAAATTATTAATATGTATGCTACCTCTGAATTTTTGGGAGGATTAAAACTTGGCAATTTTGCTAGAATAATCTCAGATTCACAATTAAAATTAAAGTTATTGTGGCATTGCCAAGAAGAAATTCGCCACGGGATAATGCTGTATAATTTTTTAAAAAAATTTAACAAAAATATAGATACTCTTAGGGGTAAAATTGAATCAAATTTTCCAAATTTTTTTTCTAATTTTACAAATGATGAAATAGAATTTTTAATTATGGTGCATCTTTTTGAGTTAAGGGCTCCATTTAATTATAAAATCTTGCAAAAATATATTGCCAACAAAGAACTTTCAGAGATAGCCAATTTGCTAATTGAAGATGAAGACTCACATTTAAAATGGATTAGAGAATTTCTTCAGAAAAAACAAATAGAAAATAATGAAAAAATAAGAGAATTATTTAAGAAAAATATAAAAAATGAAAAGAGAGATTATGAGAGAGATTTAAATATAGTAATGTCCCTTGGAAATGAAGGGAAAGAATTTGTTAAATTAGTAAATGAATCATTACCAAAATATGAAACCTACTTAAAAAATTACATTTATCAAAGTTTCAATATTAATTAATTTTATAAAATTAATGATTCATATATTGTCATGAAAAATTACTTTATTGTTTTTAATCAGATGATTATCTGGAGTGTAATGTTTATTATATTCCCTTTTTATAAAATTAGCATAAGACAAAATAGGTTTAAGCTTGACAAATCAAAAAAATATCTCATAGTCTCAAACCATGTATCAAAAATTGATCCGTTTTTAATAACTCGTTTTTTCCCTAAAAGCAATAAATTCAAACTATTACCATATAGATATTTAACTACAGATGATTATTTTAAGAAATGGTATATTCGATGGTTTTTGTACTTCTGTGGCTGTTTTTCAACTTCAAAAGAAAGAAATAACGGAAAAAAACCCCTAGAGATAGCACAAGAATTAATTAATAAAAGAGAAACAATTTTTATTTTCCCTGAAGGAAAATTAAATCCAAAAGGAAAAATGGATAAATCTATTCCAATAGGCGTTGGAGCAATATATCTTGAAAAAAATAATCCTGATTTATACTTGGTTCCTGTTAAAATAGAATATCCTGAAAAAAGAAAAATAAGGATAACTTACAAGAAACCTTTCAGACATAAAAGCTTTCCAAATAATTTAAAACCATTAGCAGAAGACTTAATGGATAAGATTTATGAATAGCAAGTTATAGATTAAAAATATTAAAATGGAATAATCAAAAGAGAAAAATTTAAAATAATTAAGAAAATATAATTAAGTATAACCCCCAAATAAATTTTTAAGTCTATTTGTTAGTAAATATAAAAGGAAATAATTTAATTACGCGCCTTCCTTAATTATAGTGAAGACAGATAGGTAATTTAATCAGTTTGATGTTTATATGATTGATATCTCATTTATAAATTTACAACTCATTAAATATAAAATAAATATTTATTAATAGATTAACAGGCAAATAATTTAATATCCAATATTAAATAACCCTTAAATAATGGAGATATAACAAATAGAATATATAGGAAAAATAAAAATTTAAATTCCAATAATAAAGTAAATAATAATCTTTATAATCTTGACATTTATATTTTAATAATGCTGTTTCAAAATAATTTAGGTTACCTTGAAAAGAGTATTAAACTAGAAAAAAAAATAAATAATATTATTAAAGAACCTCGCCTAATTGAAAAACCAGAAGAAAAGAATATTTTAGTCTTATCTCCTCATTTTGATGATGAAATTTTAGGATGCGGCGGGGTGCTAAGAAAACACGTATTAAACAATAATAAAATATCAATTCTATATGTCACAGACGGTTCAAAAAAAAATTCTGAAAAAAACAAAGAAGAACATTTTTTAATGAGAAAAAAAGAATCAGAAAAAGCCTGCAGAATCATAGGGATTAAAAATAATGAATTTTATTATCTTAAAGAGCCTGAAGGGTACATAGAAGTAAAAGAAGAATCAATAAATAACTTGTGCCATATTATAAAGAAAAATAACCCCAATTTAATTTATATCCCTTGGTTTTTAGATAACCATATAGACCATTTTAAAACAAATAAATTACTATATCAATGCTATAAAAAATTGAATTTTAATTGCATGGTTTGCGCTTATGAAATATGGACTCCCATAATCCCAAATATAATTATTAATATTTCAAAAGAATTTAGATTAAAGAAAAAAGCATTAAAAGAATTTAAAAGCCAGTTAAAAGAAGTAAAATATAAT
Organism: Candidatus Pacearchaeota archaeon; assembly: GCA_038869895.1. Lineage (GTDB taxonomy): Archaea > Nanobdellota > Nanobdellia > Pacearchaeales > GW2011-AR1 > JACPLR01. The sequence goes on along the minus strand of JAWCQE010000001.1, from coordinate 207,771 downwards.
TTAATTTTTAAAGGGCTAAATAAATATAGGACAGCATATAATTTAAACGGAAACGGATATGCAGAAGCATTTTTATATCTCGATGTAAAAAAATATTTTGAAATCATGAAATGAAGATTTTAATGATTCATAATGATATGTCTGGAAAGGGGGGAGCAATAATATATGTAGAGGCAATTTCAAATGAACTTAAAAAGATTGGCCATAAAGTTAAAATTATCTCCTATCCGAAAAAATTCCTAAATATGAAAAATAGTGCATTTTTTTTTAATAAAGAACTTTATTTTTATTTTAAAAATAAAATAATTAGATTCAAACCAGACATTATTCACATTCACAACACGCATAAATTTCAAAATTCTGTGTATCTAATTTGTTTTTTATATTCAAAAATGTATGGGTGTAAAGTTGTGAAAACGTTTCATGATTATTCTATTATAATATCAAAAAAGAATATTTCATCATACTATAAAATGATTTTAAATGAATATATTCCAAAATATTTAGGTTTAAGTAAAATTATTGAAAAATATTTATTAAAGAATTTTTATTCTATTTCTCCAAATAATGAATTAAAAAGATTATTATCAGGTTATGGAATAAAATCAGAATTTATACCAAATCCAATTTCAATAAACAAGAAAAAAACCTATAAAAAAATAAATGACTACACCCTATTATATATTGGAACCCTTGATAAAATTAAAGGTGTAAAAACAGCAATTAAATCAATGCAATTTTTGCCGAAAAAATATAAATTAATTATTTTAGGTGGGGGAGGTTATGATAATCACCTTAAAATAATATCAAAACCATACAAAAGAATAAAATTTATCGGTTGGAAATCAAGAGATAAAATTGGAAAGTATATCGCAAATTCATATTTAGTAATTGTCCCATCTATAGTACCAGAAACCGGACCGATGGTAGTTATTGAAGCAATGTTCTTTGGTAAACCAGTTATTGGCTCAAATATGGGAGGAATAAAAGAACTAGTAACAAAAAATAAAATAGGTTTGCTTTTTGAGCCCGGTAATGAAGAAGATTTAGCCAAAAAAATTGATTTAATTAGCAATAACAAAAAATTATATGATAAATTTTCAAAAAATGCCTTAAAGTCTTCAAAAAAATATATGTTAGAGAGACATATGGAAAAATTAATTAGCCTATATAATTCTTAATTAGTTATAGATTGTCCTTTTTTTAGTAATATTTTTCTATAAGCTTAAGACTTATCTTTTAAATTTGATGATAAGCTATATCCTTTTTATTTAGAAAATTAGCCACAATATTGTTCACTTTATTTTTTAATTCCCTAATTCTTAATTCTCTTTTAAGTCTTCTTTTATGTTTTTTATTTAATTTCAAAGCATAATCATAAATTTCCTGTTCATACTTTATATAAAGCCATATTCTTTTCTTAACCTCTTCTAAATTTTTTGGATTAAAATATTTTGGTGAGATATTTTGATTTGGCAATACCTTTCTGATTCCAAGAACTTTGTACAATAATTCAAAACTTTCGGAATCTTCAGTAATCCCCACAAAATAAAAATTAGAAAGAGATTTCTTTAAATTTGACAAAAGCTTTTTTCTAAGCGATTTAATTCCCATACTTTCGCTAATCCAATCTAAATCACTATTGTGGGATATATAAAAAAAAATCCATGGGATAATAGCACGATAATATTTTTCATATGCTTTATAAAATGACATTGGCTTCCCATTCTTCAATATTATTTCATTATAGCTATTCTTTTTTTCTCTTTTGCTCCTAAACACAGCAAAATTATATCCAGAAATTGCTCTAAGAGTCGGATTTCTTAAAAACATAAAATATCTTGGTTCCCTATTTGGGAATAACTTATGAATTCCATAGTAGATGTTATGTCCTAAAATAAACTTAATTTTATTTTTATCTTCTTCTTTCATATTTAATATTTTTCTGTTAAAATTAATTATATTTCTGTTAAAATTTTCATCAACTATAATTGAATATCCAAAAATTATTTCATCTTTATTGAAATTTTCATAAATAATATTTTTTATAGTAGTCCCGCCAGTTTTTGGGACATGAATAAAAATATATAATGGTTCTTTTCTTTTCCAGTTAAAAATATTAAGCAACTTCTTAAAAGGCATTTTTTAATTACTCCTTATTTTTTTAATATTTTTTGATACAGATGAATAAAAATAATTTACTTTTTTTACAATAAATGCTTTTCTCGATTCCCCAACAGCCTCTCCAATAGTCAAGTCAAATACGTTGCATAGATGCTGGTATAAATATCTAAAATAAAAAACCATCTTCTTTTTTAATGAAACCCTAAATAAAGACTCATAAAATAAATGGTAAAGGATATTATTCTTTTTAAACTTTTTATTTAAACTTTTTGCGTATGAATAGACTATATAATCAAGCATATTTTTTTCTTTAGCAAAATTCAAAAGTTCTCTATCCGTTATTCTTTTTAAAAATTTATCAGAAACATTCTGTTTTGGAACAATAGCCTCTATTTCTAAAAGAGCATAAATAAAGTTAAAGTCATTTGCATTCTCTGTTAAACCTACAAAATAGCATTTATCCAAAAGTTTCTTTGCTATGTTAATCTTAATCTCATCAATATTTGTATTCATTTCATCTCCACTATTTTTATAGTATTTAAATTTTGAAAAGAGGAAATTTGTCATAAAATTATTTAAATTATATTTATCATCTAAAAATTCTTTAAAACTCAAAGCTTTTCCATTTGAAGATATAATCAAATTAAGTTTTTCGTAATTGCCTCTTTTTAAAAGTGTTCTTTGAAAATTATACTCTGAAATTAATCTTTGAATTGGTTCTCTAAGAAAAACTATATACCTTGGAATCTTTTTAGGAAATAATTCGTGAATTCCATAATAGGCATCATGCCCAATAATCACTTTTATTTTATTTCTATTAGTTTTTTTTATAGATTCAATATATCTTTCAACTTCTTTAATTGAAAAAAGGAATTCATTCTCTTCTTGGTAAAGTTCAATGATTTCATCTTTATTGAAATTTTTATAAATAATATTTTTTATAGTAGTCCCGCCAGTTTTTGGGACATGAATAAAAATATATAATAGATTGTTACTTTCTTTCATTTTTATACTCCTCAACAATTTCAATACCGCTTACTTTTTTAATTTCACCCTTATCAAACCAGATAACTTTATCACAATATCTTTTTATTATCTCCAAATTATGTGAAGTAATTAAGATTGTTTTGTTTTTTTTCTTAAAATTTCTTATAACCTCGAAATTTTTATCTAAAAATTCCTCATCAATTGACGAGAAAACTTCATCTAAAAGCAAAATATCAAACTCTGTATTAAATGCAATAGATAATATAAGCCTTTCTTTCATACCTTCAGAAAAATTCTTAATCTTAGTTTCACTAAAAGATTCTAACTTACTACCTTCTATAATTGAGTCAAGCCTTTTCTTCATTTCTTTTCTAGTCATTCCAAATAAGCATCCAAAAAATAAAATGTTATCAATCATACTAAGTTCCTCACGAAGCCCTCTTTTAAGGCCTATTAATGAAACAATTTTTCCATTTACCTCTATGAACCCATTTGTTGGTTGATAAATTTTAGATATGAGTCTAAATAAAGTGCTTTTTCCTGCTGAATTTGGACCAACTATCCCAATAATCTCGCCGTGTTTTATGTCAATATTTACATCTTTATTGACTAAAATCTCCCTTTTAATCTCCTTTCCAATTAATTTCTTCTTTAGTTTATGTAAAAAGTTTTTTGGCTTAACTTCAATTTCAAATTTCTTATTTAGGTTCTTTATAGTTATTGAGTTCATATTTTTTCAGGGAATTTTTCTTTATTTTTTATAAACAATGAGTATCCAAATACAAAAACAAGTAATGAAAAAGCCATCATAAAAATAATTATATCAAAATTTGGAATCTTATTATAAATAATGATTTCTCTTGAAATTGTAATGTATTGATAGAGGGGATTAAACTGATTTAAGGTATAATGCAAGGTTCCTTGTTTAAGCTGATAGAACACAGGAGTAAAAAGCCATAATGAAGTAATTATAAGTCCCCAAAAATTTTTCATAAACTTTAAATTAATATCTAAAAATATAACAATAAAAGATATTCCTACAAGAAAAAATGAATAAAAAAATAAGATTAATGGATACCAGATAAAACCATAAACATTATAATTAAACACATACATAATTCCAATCAATATTAACACTGAAAATAAATGGATTAATAATAAATTAATAAAATTCCCAAAAATAATTGTCTCAATTGGGAATTTAACTGACTTTATTATATATTTGTAATTATCTATAATTATCTTGCCTGTTCCTACAACTCCTGAAAATAACTGCCAGAGAATCATTCCAAATAATAAAAATGCCCTATACAAATAAATGTCTTCTCCTATTTTATGTGCAAAAGAAAATAGGATTATCAAAGAGATTAAAATAGGCATAAAAAGAAATTGTAAAATACTTAAATAATTATTAACATTCTGTTCCTTAAGTAAATAGATGCTGAAAGTTTTGATTAAATCAATATAATTTTTCGTTTCTTTCTTCATTCAAAAAATTAATATACCTACTTTTTTAATAGTTTCTATGGAAGATGTTATTGACAAGGTAAAAGTTGAAAAATATTTTAACATTACCAGTAAAGCCCTAAATAAAGCAAGAAATTCAATAACCATTGGTAAGGAAACAGAGGCTGAAGAAATAATTGAAATGGCTGAAAATTATTTAAGTGATGCTAAACACTTCGAAAATAAAGGTGACTTGGTTAATTCCTTTGCCGCCTTAAATTATGTTCATGGTTGGATTGACTGCGGTGTTCGCTTAGGAATATTTAATGTTAAAGATGACAAATTGTTTACTTTAAAATAAGTTCTTCTAATGACTTCTGTTTTTTTTATTTTAAATCTTTTAATATTATATAATAATTATAAGAAATCATTTATCGTCTTCTTAATTTTCTAGCCCCATAAGCACCTATAATCCCGCTAAGTCCTAAAAGTCCTAAAAGTCCGGATGCTGGGAGTTTTTTGGGGATATTTGGTGGAGGCACTGGACCTTCTCCTTCGCCTTCCCCTTCACCTTCACCTTCTCCTTCACCTTCGCCTTCTCCTTCACCTTCACCTTCACCTTCGCCGCCTGAAGGTGCTTTTCCTCCAATCGCATAAAATGAAAAACTGCTTTGTTCAGTAGTTATCGAGGGATTATCAGGATTGCCATCACGCGCGGTGATCACTAAAGGGGTATATTGAATGGAGTCTGTCGTAAAAGTGACTCGATAAAAATCCATATCTTCTACCAAATAGCCAAGTTCCTTTACAAAGAAATTATTAATATTTCTAGTAACTTGCAAAGGATTGTCAAAAGTCGTTCCTTCTGGTCCGTATACTGTTTGTGAAAATAATCTGTCTTTTTCAGGCAAACTACTTAAGTCCAATAAAGAAATCGCTGGTTTTATCTTAAGACTTCTTTCATTATTGGGAGTATCAACCCTTGTTCCTGCAGGCAACATATTAAATGAACCAGTAACATCTACAAAATTTAAATTAACCCCCGCAGGCCCAGGAAAATCAATTATTTTATCTCCGTCTGGGTCATGGACAACTGCAGCTTCAATACTTGCTATATAAAGTTGTAAAAAACCATTTGAATCTCTTGTTGAAAAAGATACATGTCCTTCTGGACTAACAAGTGGAAAAAACTGGTCGTCTTTATAATTGATTAAAATATTCTTAGTAGGAGATCTTACGCTCAAATCAAAATCTGTTTCTGTAAAATCTATATTGTTAGAGTTAAACACTCTTGCAAAAAAATCAGCGCCAGTATACATATTTGGTCCGTTAAATCCTACAAAAATAGCCCCAGGAAATCTATCAATAGCAGATACTGAATTAAAAGGGGGAGATGTTCCTTCTACTCTAGCTCTAAGTCCTGTACTTGTTACAGCAGCCATAAAATCAGTCCCTGAAAAAATTCTTGTTAACCCAATTCTGCTTCCAGTCTCATCAATCAAAGGAAATCTTAAAAAGCTATTTCCAAAAGGACTTAAAATAGTTCTTCTTGGAGTAGTCGGATTTCCTGATACTATCTGATAAGATGCAAAAAAACTTTGAGCTAAATTTCCACTATTAGGAATAACACTTACAAGCAAAAATTCAAGTCCATCACCATATTTATGTATTTGTGGGTCTAAAAATCTTTCCCCTCCACTAGGAACTAAATAATCTGAAACAGTTCCATTCTTTAATACTTTAACAATTTTTCCTCCTCCTCCAGCTAATGTAGTTGTATTTACATGCAAAACAATTCCACTATCATCTGATAATGCACTTCCTCTATTAAAATTGAATGTTGTTCCTAAATCTCCAGAGTTTGTAATTCGTTGTGTTGTATTGGGGTCTCCTCTTGTAACCATATATAAAATTGGGTCTGTATAAGCAATTGGAGTAGAACCATTATCACTTGTACTCATGTAATATAATTTTGTTGCGTCTCTGCTCCATGCAATAGAAAAATGATGCCTTCCAGCTTCTGGAGTGGTTGCTGGAATTATCTCAGATAGTGTATAAAAAACCTCTCTAAAACCTACACTACCATTTCCCCCTTCAGCAAAAATAGCATTATCAAGAATATTTAAGTTAGGTATTTGAGTATTAGAAGAATATGGATTATTTTTGTCTAAAGGAATTAAAGGAGGATTATTATTAGCGTCTTCAAATGCGTCTGTTAATCCATCTCCATCGCTATCTGGTCCAACTTTATTAAGAGGAACCGGTCCATTAACATTATAAGCAATCAGAGATTTCGTTGCTGGAGAAACTAAAGGAGAGGCATAACTATTTTGACTAAAACTTGTAAAATAAGAAGAACCTGCAATTAGCCCTGCTAATAAAGTCCTAGGAACAAATTTCATGATGGATAAAGCACTATTATAAAATTTTTCTTCTAAGCCTCTATTTTCTTTATTCCCTATCATTTAACCTTATATGGTTTACCATAAATTTCATTTAGCATATTAGATATTAAAATTAACAATTTATAAAGTTTTCTATATTTTTTCTTTTACTACTTAGTTAAAGTGATAAAATATAGAAGTATTTAGACATTTTCTCTATAGTTATAATAAGTTCTTCAAAAAGAATAATTTATTATTTTCCATTTAAATTTAAAATCTTATATATAAATGCTGTAAGGGTTTATTCTTTTAGCAATTAATTTAAGAATCTCGAATTTCTATTATACTTACAAAAAAAATAAATATCTATTTGACATAGGATTAATAAGATGGTAAGTTGTCAAAACATCAGTATAAGTTCTAAATATTTGAAAGGTTTGCTTTGCTGATGTTCTACCAATTTAGCTATATTAATTTTTTAAACTTTTCACTATATACCTCTCAGCTTGAAGATTTCTGTCTGAAATAAATCTATAAACTATATTCTTTTTTAGAATTTAAGCACTATCTATAAAATATTATCAACACTAAACAATTAAGAAGGTACAAGATTTAATAACAAACTATGCTTGGCATTTTATAAAATTTTTTAAATTTAACTAATTAATTATTATAATCCTCAGAATAATTAAATAAACATTTTTTTATAAATTAATTATTTAAATCGCTTTGTAAATATCATTAACCCCATTACTTTTTTATAGAAATTAGAAGTTTCTCTTTCTCAATGATTAATTTAATTCATCTAATATTTTATTATAGGCAATTTTATAATTTTCTTGTCTTTTAAACTTTTTTTATAAACGAGAGTTATTAAACAAAGCCTATTTAAATATTTAAGAAATTATTAATACATTTATTTTCCATTTAACTCAAAGTTACAAATACTGGAATAGTACATTCTTTTTTATAACAAAAATCAAATGCTTTCCCAACAACTCTTCCTGGAAGAGGAACATTGTTTTTCATTGCATATCCTGGCTTTGAAGATGAAACTAATAAATCTCCAGGCATTATATTTCCGTTTTCATTTGTTACATGAGCATTAACAATCCCTGCTAATGACACAGGATAACCATTAACTTTAGTAGGTTCAACTGTTAAAACAGCAGTATCAGAAATAAATCCTACAACTAATTGTGAATTTGCTTGAGTGCATTTTTTTATTAATCTACTTGATGTTGTATCAATACAAACCAAATCTCCATAATCTAAATCATCTCCAGTAGTTTTCTTTAGACAGGAAACATCCCCATCACAAATTTTATTATTTCTTGATGCTTTTGTTTCAAGAGTTTCTGCAATATCTCCCTGTTCAGTACCTCCCTGAAAAAAACCTTTGCCATCAACTTCTAAATCTCCCTCAATGTAAACATCAATTGAAGAACTAATTTCAGGACGGCTTTTTAAACCTCCGTCACCAAAAGAGTTATAGGCTTCTCCATTAGCTTCACCATCTTCACCAACATGAATAGTTCCCTCAATTATAACCCGCCCGTTTACACTTGGAGCAACACATCCTCCTGTGCCTACACAAAGAGTTCCGTCTCCCACAACAACTCTTGTACTTGATGATGTTGTTCCAAGCTTAATATCACTTCCACTAATATTTACTCCTCCGGTAATATTTACATTTCCTAAAACAGTTAGCAACGAAGTTGGATTTGTAGTTCCTATTCCTACTCCAGTTGAATTAGCATATAATAATCCTGAAACATTTAATGCAGTTGCTGAATTTGCAATAGTTAAAAGATGTGAAGGGTTTGTAGTTCCTATTCCTACTCTAGTTGAATTAGCATATAATAATCCTGAAACATTTAATGCAGTTGCTGAATTTGCAATAGTTAAAAGATACGAAGGATTTGTAGCTCCTATTCCTACTCCAGTTGAATTAGCATATAATAATCCTGAAACATTTAATGCAGTTGCTGAATTTGCAATAGTTAAAAGATGTGAAGGGTTTGTAGCTCCTATTCCGACGAATCCAGAACTTTCGTTAATAAGCATTAAAACATTAGTTTTATTGACAAAACTAATCGGACTTTTAGAACTATAATTGCCTGCATAAATTATGTCTGTAGTTATATTTCCCCCATTGATTATTGTTAAATTAGAGAATCTAACATTACTTTGTGTACTCAAATTTTGGTCAAAGATATTAACTGGATATTGCGATTGATTGTAAAGCCAAGGGGAAACTGCCTTTCCAGAGACATAAACTTCTCTTGAAAAATAAGCATCTCGCCAAGAAGAACTTTGGCTTCCAATATCAAAAGTATTATTAAATAAAATATCTGGATTTATACTTCCATTTACATTTAAATTATTTACTCCCAAAGAAGTTATGTTTACAACATAAAGAGCCTGGGCAAGAACATTTCCAGATGATATAGTAACTCCCCCACTCTGCCATCCACTATTAAAATTTGTCTCGCCAGTAATATTAAGAGTTCCTGAAGAATCTGCCTTCAATAAAGTTGTGCCAACTCTCAAAATATTGGTAACATTCAATTCATTAAATTTAACATTACTTTGTGTACTCAAATTTTGGTCAAAGATATTAACTGGATATTGCGATTGATTATATAACCAAATGCTTACAGGATTTCCATTAATAAAAATTTCATTTCCAACGCTTAAATTAGTTGAAATAGAGGCATTTCCTAAAACATCTAAATTGCTTCCTGGAGAAGAGGTTCTTATCCCAACTCTTTCATTTGCATTGTTAACATATAAAATATCAGATACATTTAGAGTTATTCCGCTGAAATGTTTTGTAATACTTAATGGAGTTCCACTTGAACTGTTAAAAATCCATCTGCCACTCAATCTTTCTCCTACACAAAACCTGCATGCATATCTCCCATCATGGTCTGCATTTGTCGAAGAAGGCATATCAGTCAAATCACTATGTTTTAATCCTATACCCGCCCCTCCCTCAGATATTCCTACTATTTTTATTTCATCCATAAGAAAATCAAGAGAATTTGAACCTTGAGCAGCTGTACTAACTCTCAATGCTTTAATATCTGTTCCAATAGTTCCAAAATCACTTAATGGAATAATTATTAATTGATAATTGCTCGTTGAAGTTCTGTTAAATCCATATGCTCCGTTTCTAATAGTTACAGATGATCCAACAACACTCCCTCCAGTATTTCGAAATGCTAATATCAACCTATCATTATTATGGTTCCATGCTGTTTCAACTTTAATCCAAAGTGAAAGTTGTGGAGAAGTGAGTAAAGAAGGATTAAACGAGGTTGCCCTTGTAAATTGAAAAATATCATTGGCTCTCAAAGGAGTTGTTGTATCCATATGTTTTGTTCCATTTTTTGGATTTGATATTGCATCAAAATTAATTTCCCCGTTAGGGGTATTTTGAGAGGATGTCCATTCTGTATTTTCATCATAAATTACTTCTACCGTCGGACCATTTGATTGATTTCCAGGAGTTGTTGCATTAGCTTTTATAAGGACTTCAACAAGTTTAAGCTGAGTAGATGGATCTGCACTCGGAACTTGTGGATTCTCTCCTGCAGTTCCTTGAACAAATGAGGTTGTAGATGAAATATTAAGAACAATTATATCAAACCTATCGTTACCCGTGTCTGCCGCAGGAAGAGTTACATTCGTTGTTGAAGTTGTTTCATACAACAAACCTCCTATACAATATGTTGCCGGCGAAATAAAAAACGATAATCCATTTCCGCTCCAAACTACATTACCTCCTGATAAAAGTGAATTTGAAACAGAACACCCCCCTCCAGTTGAAGCTAACTGCGACAAAGTTATTGATGGTATAGAATCATCTCCAAAAGTTAAAGAACCCTCACTTGAAAATATAAAACTTAAATTATCAAAATACAATTTATTCAGTAAAACATCTCCAACATCAAGAAACATTGATTTATTGTTCTCTCCAAATATTCCACTTCCATTTACATGTATTGTTGAACTTGGACTTGCTATTCCAATTCCAACTCTAATATTTTCAGTATCATTATAAATTGACGTTGAAGATACTTTCCATGGAGATAATCGACTAGACATGAAGTCAATAATCTCATCAAGCATTTGTCCTAAAAAACTTGTTCCTGTTGTTTTATTTACAGCGCTGGCTTGAATATTTGTTGCATTACCCAAATCAATATTCAAAGTTAAATGACTTGAATTTATCTGCCTTTGATTAACAAAAGTTCCATTTATTTTTCCAACAGAACTTTGGAAAACCTGCCTATTTGAACCGTTAAAAGTTAATTGTTCATTATTTACATACATTTCAAGATAGTATAATCTACCATATTCAAGACTAAGTTCATTTGTCGAATTTTTTCCAATTAATACATCATATTTTCCATTTGATATAATAAAATTTTCCTTAGGATCATTTGTTGAATTCCAAATTAAATTTCCTCCAGAAAGAGAATCAAAAATGTAAATAGTAAGATTCCCTGATGCTAAATTCAATCCAGATTGCTGAACATTTCCTTGAAGAGCTAATAAATCTTTTATAGCTAATGCAGAGTTTGAAAATAAAACTATTAATGATAATAAAGTTAATATTCCAGTAATTGAAAAAAATTTGATTTTTTTCATCATTTTTTTCTCTTCCCCTTTTTTATATCTTGGATTCTTAATTTGAGCAAGTCACCAAAGTCAATTCCAAGGAACTCACAAACTGTGTCTGGAATTGTAATGGTTTTAGAGCTCTTTCCTGTAACTTTAGCAATTATGATATCATCCTCTCTACCGCTAGGTACATCTCCTCTTTCTGACATACTTAATATTATTAAATTATATTTATAAATGTTTTTATTTTGTAAAAAATTTTAAATAATTTTAAATCATATTTAAAAATATTAAATAAGATTATAAAAAATACAAATTATTGATTTTTAATTTACAAATTAAAATAATTAATTTTAAAAGTAATGATGGCTAAATTTGATTATGGAAGAAATTAAAAAAGAGAAAAAACAAACTATACTAAATTTTAATCCTGATAGAACAATATCTCTTCCAAAAGAAATTCAGAAAGAACTAGATAAAAGAGCAAAAGAATTAGATATATGGGAAGATAATTTTGATGAAGGATATTATCACTTAGACGAGCCTATTGGGAATTTTAATCTTTATGACGAAGGAAAAAGAAAAGAAGCATTAAAATTTTCAAATAATACAACCCAAGAAGATGTTGTTAATGAAGTTGTTTCTTTAATTAAAGCAGGAAAAAAAGTTATATTTATTAAAGGAGTATGCGGAACAGGGAAAAGCGCAATTGCATTAAATATAGCCAAAGAAATCGGTAGTGCAAGCATTGTTGTTCCTGGAAAAGCTCTTCAAAAACAATATGAAGAAGATTATTCAAATAAAAAATACGTCTTAAAGAAGGACCATAAAAAATTAAAAATTAAAGTCATAACTGGAAGGGAAAACCATCTTTGTTTGTATAAGAAAGGAGTAAGTGCAAATAACAATGAATTACCATGTAAAATAGAGATAAAAGAAAAAAATATAGATAAATTAAGAAAATATCTAAAGGAAAATCCAAAAGTTAAAGATGATTTGGAATTAAAAAATATAAAAAGGATGTCAATAGCTCCGGTTTGTCCATATTGGTCACCGGTTGTTACTTCAAATATTGAACTTAATTTAAATGATGTTCTAGAAAAAAGAACTTATAGAGGATTAAATGGAGTCCCATTTACAATTTATAAAAGAAAAAAAGGATGTACATATTACGGACAATTTAACTCTTATATTGATGCTGAAGTGATAGTTTTTAATTCAGCTAAATATAAGCTGGAATTTTTAATGAATAGAAAACCATTAACAAAAGTAGATATAATTGACGAATGTGACGAATTCCTTGACAGCTTTTCAAACACAAGAAGCATCAATCTCCAAAGATTTTCAAATTCATTGATAAAATCTCATTCGGATAATGAAAACATAAATAAAATTTCAGATAAAATTCAAGATATCCTCTCAAAACTAAATAAAGAGAAAAAAAATGAAATTTTAATGCTTAAAGAAACAAAAGCCTATGAGTTATTTAATTTATTATTGAAAAATAAATTTTTTATTGACGAAGTTGACGAAGAAAGTTACATTCATCATGTTTTTGAAATTGCACTTGAATTTGAAGATTTACTTGATGAAGCATTTGTAACTTTTAGAATTGATAACAATGTAGTTTTTTTAGATATAGTTAGTGTAAATCTTGCAAAAAGATTTAACGAATTAAAGGAAAAAAATAATGCTTTAGTTCTTATGTCTGGGACTATTCACAGCGAAAGTGCACTTAAAAATATTTTTGGGATAAATGATTATGAAATTATCAATGCTGAAACCATAAACCAAGGAGCCATTGAAATTGCATATTTAGGAATTGAGAAAGACTGCAGTTATATAAACTTTCAGCAAAAGAGGATAACGAGGGAAGAATATTTGAAAATACTAAATGAAATAATAAGAAAATCTAAAAAGCCGGCATTAGTTCATGTAAATTCATTTGAAGATTTACCAGATGAACATGAAAAAAATAATCTCAATCTTGAAAATTTAATCACTAAAGCAAGATTAAAAGATATACAAAACAATAATGATTCCGAAGATTTAATTCAAAAATTTAAGAATAAAGAAATTCCAGTGCTTTTCACAACTAAATGTAGCCGTGGAATTGATTTCCCAGGAGATGAATGCAATAGCATCATATTCACAAAATATCCAAATCCCTCTGCCAACGATATTTTTTGGAAAATATTAAAAAAAGTTCATGAAAATTATTATTGGGCATTCTATAAAGACAAAGCATATAGGGAATTTCTTCAAAAAATTTATCGTGGCGTAAGAAGTAAAGATGATAAAGTGTATGTTATGTCTCCTGACAAAAGAGTTCTCGATTCTACAGCAAAATTATTCTCTAAATAACCAATTCTCTTAATTCAAAATCTTAAAATCGACCCTCCATCTGAATTTTCCTGGAGCAATATCTCCTGACTTTTTAACATTCAATATTTTAACTTTTTTTCTAAATTTCAGAGCTTCATTTTTTATCACCTTAATAATTTCATCTCTTTCTCTTCCAAAACTATAATAATTCACAAAACAATTTTTCTTAGAAACAAAAAAAGCTTCTTTTAAAAAGTTGTCTTTTAAATTTGGCCTCGGCATAACTATTCTGTCGAATCTTAATTTATTTTTTGCAAGTTTAGGAATTATCTTTTTAACATCTCCTTGAATTATTTTAATTTTTTTATTATCAATCTTATTAAGGGCAATATTTTCCTTTGCATATTTACAACACTCTCTTCCAAGTTCAACACTATAAATTTCCTTAGCATTTGAATTTTTTGCAATTACAACACTAAAAGGGGCAACTCCTGAAAACATCACTAAAACTCTTTCATTTTTTTTAACTTGTTTTGCAATTTCTTTTCTCTCATTTGACAAACGCGGAGAAAAATAACATGTTTCAATATTAAACTTAAATCTGCATCCATTTTCAACATAATCTGCAATTAAATTTTTCTTTCCAGCAAGATGCTTTACTTTCAAAGTCCTAAGTCTTCCCTTAATTCTATCTGACTTTTCAACAATAGTTTTAACAGATTTTCTTTCACTTAACAACTGCCTAGCTAATTTTATTTTTTCTTTTTTATTAGTTCCTTCTGGAAACTTCAAAATTATTATATTTCCCAAAACATCATATGAACTTGACATTTTAATATTAAAAAAAGATTATTAATAAATTATACTATATGAGTTGGTTATTTAATTAAAAACAATCTTGTATGGATTAGTATTTAATGAAATTAGGAATTATTTTATAGATATAAATCAAATGTTCTAGGATTTTATAATTGGAACATGTAATACTCCAAAAGGAAGTTAGAAGTAGACAAACTACTTTTTTTATTGTGTTTAATATTATTTCCTTAAAATAACGTTTTCTGGTTAGCTTTCTGTTTAACCTCTTTAAGTTTCTCAATCTGTTTGTCAATCCTTTCCTCAGAAAAATCCCTGCTAAGAAGAATCTCTTTTATTCTTTTTTCATCTATTTTCGGAAAGAAAATTTCAACATCTTTAACATCCGGTTTTTTAAACATTTCAAAAATTTCCTTCCAATCGAAATCTAAATCATTAAATTGTTTGAATATTTGAACAGGAGTCTTCCATTTTCTTACAATGTCAAGAGCTTTTTTCTGTCCTATCCCTTTAATCCCTTTTGGATTATAATCTGTTCCAGTCAAAATGCCGATACATATCAATTGTTCGTGATTTATCTGAAGTTTATTCAAAACTACCTCAAGTTCAATAATTTCTGGAGTGATTTCAATAAAACCAGAAGCAGTTTTTCTTCTTTTTGCTAAAGTTAAATTCTGGATAAGTCTTGGTGAACCAAAAAGAAGACAATCATAATCTTGAGAAGCAACTCCATAAACTCTTTTATTTTTTGCTAAATAAGACGCCTCTGCCTCTCCCTCACCAGGAGATTGAATAACTGCAATCCCCATAGCATTTAAAAGTTCCTTGCTCTCTTTAATAATACCCTCATCAATTTTTGCAATCTGCTGAGAGTATTTTTTCATAGCGGCATAATCTTCTTTAGTCTTAGCTATTTCATATTTTTCTCTGGCAATTTCCTTACTTTCAGAACGCATTTCATTAGTTTCTCTTTTCATTTCAGGTGGCTTTCCATCAAAAACATAAACTAATTTTATCCCATCGCTAATCAAAGAAATATTTCTATAAAACAATCCTGATAAATGGCTTGATATCCTTCCTTGGCTGTCCATTAAAGGCGTGCCGTCATGCTGTCTTATACTTGAAAGAAATTGATAAATTGCATTAAAAGCATCAACAGCAATAACTCTATTTTTCAGTTCAGAAAATGAAATCTCTTTTCTGGGAACAATCTCTCTTATATTAAGTCCCATTAGTTATATAATAAAACAAAGTATAAAAAATTAATCATGAATATAGTACCCCCCCAATGCCATTTCCCCAAAATCTTTACCTAGGACTATTAAAACATTTCTTGGAGTGCTATCCATTATAATTGCAATTCTCTCTGAAATTTCTTCTCTTTTATCGTCATCTAATAATTCTTTTTCATTGCGAATCATATCAGCCAAATTTTTATAATGCCATCCACTTCTAATCCTATCTTCATATCGTTTAATTCTCGAAAGAGCCATTTTATAAGAAGTTCTTAGTGCTTCAATCAACCTTCCATCAGAACACTCTTCAATTTGAATAACTTTTCCGCCTTTAGCAAATAAAACACTATATCCTAAAATTTTCAAAGCATATCCTATTTTATCTATTCTTTCAGAGGGATTAGAACCCAATAGTTTATTTTCATCTACATATCTAACAAACTCTTGAGACGCTCTATAAATAATATCTTCAGGAACTATTCTTCTTTTATTGGTTATTCGTTTTGCCATATTTATAAAAATTTTTAATATTTATAAATCTTTCTACTTTGTTACTCCCATAAAGTAAATAATAAATATATTAATAAAATTTAGTTATTTTCGACTAATTAATTTAAGGAATATTTTAATACCTTTGACTCTTTAAAACCATATGGAGATTAGATTTATTCCCATAGATTATAGTTATTTTGATTATGAAGGCAGAAATTATGCAAAAATTTTTGGTAGAAGTGGAAATGGGAAAAGAATCTGCCTTATTGATAAATGTGATGTATTCTTTTACGCAATTTTAAATCCAGGGGTCAAGGAAAAAGAAATAAAAAACATAATCGAAAAAATATTAAGTATTGAAATTAAATCACAATCAAGGATAACAAAAGTTCTTTCCATTAAGCTTGAAAAGAAAAATTTTCTTGGAAAAGAAGTCAAAGCATTAAAAATAACTATTTCTAACCATAAAGATTTAAAAGAAATTTCAGAACAGCTTCCCCACAAATATTTTCAACATATAAGAGAATTAGACATTAATTATATAACAAGGTACATTCTTGAAACTAATTTAATCCCATTAACATGGCACGAAATAACTGGAGAGATTATTGGAAGAGAAGAATTTGGAGGAATCTTAGAAATACTTGATGTTGATTTAATTATTGAAGTATCTTCAATAAAAAAAACTTATGAAACTGAATTTATTCCAAAAATTCTTGCTTTTGATATAGAAACCGACAGATTTGAAATAGGCAAAGGAGAGATAACAATGATTGCAATAGCTTCTGAAAAAATAAAAAAAGTCTTGACTCATAAAAAAATACCAAGTAGTCAAGATTTTGTCCATGTTTTTAAAAATGAGAAAGAAATGCTTGAAGCATTTAGTGAAGAAGTCAAAAAATCTGATTCTGACATTCTAGTTGGGTATTTTTCAGATGGATTTGACCTTCCATACTTAAAAACAAGAGCTGAAAAAAATAAAGTTAAACTCTCTCTAGGTATTGATAATTCCCTTATAAAATTTTCCGGAGGGAATAACCCTAGTGGAAAAATATCTGGAATTGTCCATGTGGATTTATTTAAATTCATACAAACTGCCTACTCTCAGTATCTCGAATCAGAAACGCTCGGGTTAGGAGATGTCGCTTCAGAATTACTGGATGAAAAAAAAGTAGAATATGAATTCAAATTTCATGAAAAAATGTCAAATGAAGATTGGAAAAATTTTTTTGAATATAATATGCAGGACGCAAATATAACATATAAGTTATTTATGAAAACATGGCATGACCAAATGGAATTTTCAAGAATAATGCAGGAACCATTATTTAATGTTACAAGAGATGGACTATCATCCCAAGTTGAAAGTTATATAATCCATAATATAAGAAAATATAACGAAATAATAGAAAAAAAACCTACGCATGAAGAAATATCTATAAGGCGTGAAAGGGATAAGTATGAGGGAGCTTTTGTCTTAACTCCAAAGCCAAAACTTTATGAAAATATTGTCATGTTTGACTTTACAAGTTATTGGCCAAGTATTATTTCAACATTCAACCTATCAAGAGTTTCATTTTTGGGAGATAAAAAAACAACTGAAAATTCAATAAAAGTAAACACAGGAAAAAAAATATTTTATTTCTCAAAGAAAAAATCATTTTTTCCTGAAATGCTAGAAGAAATCATAAAGAAAAGAAAGCAATACAAGGAAGAATATAAAAAATCACCTTCAGCAATTTTAAAAGCAAGAAGCAATGCTTTCAAATTACTTGCAAATGCTTCTTATGGATATCAAGGTTTTTTTGGAGCAAGATATTATTGTCCCGAGGCGTCTGCAGCAGCAACAGCAATTTCGAGAGAATATATTAAAAAAACAATTGAAAGTGCGGAAAAATTTGGATTGAAAGCGATATATTCTGATACAGATTCGATAGCTCTTGAATTGGGTAAAAAAACAAAAAAGCATGCACTTGAATTATTAAAAAAAATCAACGATTCTCTTCCCGGCGTAATGGAACTTGAACTTGAAGATTTTTATAGAAGAGGTATTTGGGTTACAACTCGCAATGGAAAATTTGGAGCAAAGAAAAAATATGCCTTGATAAATGAAAGTGAAAAACTTAAAATAAGGGGCTTTGAAACAGTAAGAAGAGACTGGTGTAGATTGGCAAGAGAGACACAAAATAAAGTTTTAGATAAAATCCTTAGAGAAGGAAATGAAAAAAGTGCTTTGGAATACGTAAAAAAAATAGTGAAAGATATTAAAGAAAGAAACATTGACAAAAAATTACTCATAATAAAAACACAACTTAGAAAGCCATTATCTGAATATAAAGCAAATACCCCCCATATAACTATAGCAAAAAAACTTCTTGACTTAGGACACCCTGTAAATATCGGAATGTTAATTGAATATTATATCGCTGAAAATGAAAATAAAAAAGCTCTTGCCAGAGATAAAGCAGTTTTTCCAGAAGATAAAAAACCTTACGATATTGAATATTATTTAAAAAAACAAATACTTCCTGCAGTTGAAAATATTTTTCAAGTATTTAACATAGATATAAATGAATATCTTGAGAAACACAAGCAAAAAAAGTTGTTTTAAATTTTACTTTTTTTCAAAAAGTATGATTATACAAATTTAATATAAGATAAAACAATAAGTTTAATTTGTTAATAACTTAAAGGCAATAAATTAATAAAAATACTTAATCATATTTATAATGATTTAATTAATAAACTAAACTATAAAAACTCTTTCTTTTTTGTTTAGATATGCCTCAAAAAATAAACAATATAATAAACAAAGCAAAACCAGAACAAGTTAAAAGACTGAAAGAACTTATGCCTGATGAAGATGATTGGAAATCGTTCTGCCAAATTTCAGATGTCCCTGTCGTAAATTCCATAAGAGTAAATACATTAAAAATTTCTGTAAGTGAGCTAAAAAATCGACTTGAAAAAAAATCGTGGAAAGTCTCAAATCCATTTAAAAATTATCCTGAGATTATGATAATTGAAGGGAATTTATTGCCAGGGGAATTAGGGAAATCAGTAGAACATATTTTAGGGTATTATTACATTCAAGAAATAGCAAGCATGATGCCAATTATTGCTTTAAATCCTAAAGAAAATGAAATTGTCCTTGATATAGCCGCTGCACCAGGAAGTAAAACAACACAAGCTGCAATGTACATGAACAATAAAGGAACTATAATAGCAAATGACATCTCAATTGGAAGAATAGGAATACTATCTACAAATATTCAAAGATGTGGAGTTTCAAACGCACTAATAATAAGATCACAAGGAGAGATACTTTGCAAAAAATTAGAAAAAATTAATATGAAAATGGATAAAATATTAGTCGATGCCCCATGTTCTGGAGAGGGGACAATAAGAACAAGCATTCAAAGCATAAAAATGTTTTCAATGAATTTAATAAATAAACTTTCAACAACACAAAAAAGATTAATTGATTCTGCAATTTCAATATTGAAAGAAAATGGGGAACTTGTATATTCTACTTGCACTCACACTCCTGAAGAAAATGAAGCAATAGTTTCATATATTTTAAAAAATTATAATAACATAAAAATAAAAGAAATAAATCTGCCTTTAAAAACGCGTCCTGGAATAATGAAATGGAATAAGGAAAATTTTCACAAGGATGTTTCAAAATGTTTAAGAATATATCCCCAAGACAACAATACAGAAGGATTTTTTATAGCTAAATTAAAAAAGGAAAAATAACAAATTCAATATGAAAGAAGAAATACTAAACAAAACAAAGAAGAAAAAACTTATTCAAAAACTTGGGGAAGATTTTGGAATTTCACATCTAAATTATTTAATTATAAAATCTGGTAAGGATAAATATAGGATTTACTCAGGAAGTTTAAGCAAAGAAGAGCTTAATACTTTGGCAAAAAACACACAGATTGAATTAATCGGAACTCGTCTGGGAACATGGGAAAAAGATGGATTTAGAATTTCATTTGATTCTTTAAATATTCCTGAAATAAAAAATGAAATAAAGAAGAACATTGTTGAAATAAGCGATGAGAAAGTAAAAAACTGGCTTAAAGGAGAAGATTTGCAGGTAATCAATAATATAACACCAAACACAAAATTTGTCGTTATAAAAAATAAAGATGATTTTTTAGGATTAGCAAGAAACCAAGGATTTTTAAAGAATTACATTCCAAAATATAGAAGGATAAAATGAATACAAAAGAAATAGATAGTATAATGAAAGCTGGAAAAATTGCTAAAGAAGTAAAAATTTATGCAAACTCTTTTATAAAACCTAAAATTAAGCTAGTTGAAATTGCTGAAAAAATAGAAGAAAAAATTTTAACACTTGGAGGCAAAATTGCTTTTCCAGTAAATTTAAGCATAAATGAATTCACTGCACATTTCACTCCTGAAATTAATGAAGAAACTATTGCTTCAGGATTACTGAAAGTTGACTTCGGAGTTGCAATAAATGGCTTTGTAGCCGACAATGCATTTTCTTTAGATATGGAAAATAATGAAAAAAATAAAAAATTAATCAAAACTAGTGAAGAGGCACTTGAAAAAGCAATTGAATATATTGAAAAAGAAAAAAGTCTTGGAGAAATAGGAGAGGGGATACAAAGTATTGCTGAAAAAAATGGATTCAGTCCTATTAAAAACCTATCTGGACATGGAATAATGCAAAATGAACTTCATTGTCCTCCAAATATCCCAAATTTTAATAATGGAAATACAAATAAATTAAATAATGGGATATATGCAATAGAACCTTTTATAACATCGGGAATAGGAGAGGTATATGACGGAAAGCCTTCCGGGATTTATGAATTAAAAAGCATAAAAAATGTAAGAGATTTAAAAGCAAGAGAATTGCTAAAATACATTTTGGAAAATTATGGAACTCTGCCTTTTTGCTCAAGATGGATTGTAAAAAAATTTGGGACAAGAGCATTAATTTCGCTAAAGAACCTTGAAGAGGCAAAAATTTTACACCATTTTCACCAATTGGTTGAAAAATCAAAATCTCCTGTAGCACAAAGCGAAGCAACAATAATAATTATTGATAGAAAAGTTGAAATTATAACTTAAAATATTTAACATAAAAAATCATTTTTTCAATTTATTTTTTAAAATTTCCGCAGCAATCTTATAATCAATTCTTCTATTTGACAACTTCATAATTTCTCCAATTAAAAAATTAAGTGCTTTTTCCTCGCCTTCCATATAGTCTTTAACAGCTTTCTCGTTATTTTTTATTATTTCATCAATTATTTTTATTATTTCATTCTTTCCAGTAATTTTCCTTGAGTATTCTAATTCATCGCTTGGCGAAAATGATTTTGGAACAAATTTATTAAGGATTTGTTTTGCCTTAAGTTCTGTAATTTTGCCTTTTTGAACTAATTGCATTAGCTCAACGAAATGTTTTATTTCTATTGAAACTTCGTCAAGAGTTTTTTTATTGTAATTTAAAACTCTAAGGAGTTCAACGTTTATCCAAGGAAGTGCGAATTCTGGGTTTATTTTTTTCGCAACTCCTTCAAAAAATTCTACAATATCAAGATTTTTTGATAAGGTTTCTGCGTGTTCTCTTGAAATTTTATATTTTTTTATTAATTTACTTAATTTTTCCTGCGGAGTTTCAGGAAGTGAACTTTTTATCTTTTCAACTTTAATGTTAGTTATTTTAATAATTGGGAGATCAGGATCATTTATGAAACGATAATCAGCATGGCTTTCTTTCTGTCTCATAAGTTCTGTTTTTCCTTCTTCAACATTCCATCTTCTTGTTTCTCTTAATTTTGGAAATTCTCTTTTATGCCTTCTAATCTCATAATCTATTACTTTGCTTATTTCTTTTATTGAATTAATATTTTTTACTTCTGTTCTTTCTGTTTTTATTTTAGTATCCTCAAAGCTTATATTGACATCAGCTTTTATACCGGCTTTTTTATTTATTGCTTTTATATAAGAGAAAGTTATTATCAATTTTTTTATCCATTCCTTAACTTCATCACTTGATTTAAAATCAGGCTCTGTCACAATTTCAATTAAAGGACTCCCACTCCGGTTGTAATCAATAAATCCTGTCTCTGGATTCCACGCAGCCGGGTCTTCCTCTAAATGTAATTCTTTAATTTTTATACCTAAAAATCTCCCATTTTCACCAATGGGAAATGCATAAGTCCCAGAAAGAGTATTCTGATATCCTTTTGGCAAATCCGGCCAGTCATAATGCTTTCTTTGCCATACAAGTTTTTTTCCATTTTCTATAGTATTTATTTTTGCATCTACCATAAGAGCTATCTGAATGGATTTTTTAATCGCTTCTGAATTTGGCAACATTGGTTTGCTTCCTGGCTGGCCCGTGCAAATAGGACAAATAGCTACATTTTCTTTTTCACTTTGAAAATTCCTACATTGACAAAATAATTTCTCTTTTGTATTTAAATAACCATGAATTTCAAGTCCTATTTTTGTCATATTTTCTTTAAGATTGCCGTATTTTTAACCATTGCGCTTTGGTTCTATAAAAACAAACTTTATTAACTACACTTGTTATTAAATAAAATGGTAAGAATAGATATTATTGCTGGATTAAAAAATGCCGTTGAAAGAGGATATTCTTTACAACAGGCAAAACAAACTCTCTTAAATTCGGGGTATTCTCAAAACGATATCGATGAAGCTACAAACTACCTACTTGGAACACCTAATATTAGGCAGAACATTCAAAATTATCTGCAAGTAAATCCGCAACAACAAAATCTTCAAAATATTAGAACGCCTGCTCAAAATCAATCTCATAAAATAAATAAAGAAAAAAAATTTCCTTTTTTATTAGTTTTCCTAATATTTATTCTTCTTGTTCTTGTTGGTTTTTTAATTATTTCTATATTATTTAAAGAACAACTAGTTGATTTTTTTAAAAATATAATTGGATAACATGCAAGATACTTTTTACATCCCTTCAGATGATTCATTTATTCTTGCAGATGCGGTTATAAAAAAAATAAAAAATAAAAACATTAAAATACTAGATTTAGGGACAGGTTCTGGAATTCAGTCAAAAACCCTATTAGAGAATGGAATAAAAAAAAATAATATAACTGCAAGCGATATAAATCAAGAAGCATTAAATGAAGTCAAAAAGTTAGGAATCAAGACAAGAAAATCAAATTTGTTCGAAAAAATTTATGAAAAATATGATTTGATTATTTTTAATCCGCCATACCTTCCTGAACATAAATTTGACAAAGAATTAGATATAACTGGTGGGAAAATTGGAGACGAAACAATAATAAATTTCATTCAAGATTTAAAAGAACATTTAACTCCAAAAGGATTTTCATTATTAATCACATCTTCCCATACCCCAAATAACAAGTGGATTAAAATAGCAAAACAAAAAAACTTGAAAGTTAATAAAATTTCCAGCAAAAAATTGTTTTTTGAGGAATTATTTGTTTGGGAAATAATGCAACAATCTTTATAAAATTTAACTATCTTCTGCGAATATGAAATTCTTGCATACAGGAGACTGCCACTTAGGAAGCTGGCGCTATCCAGAACTTCAAGAAATAAATATGCAATCTTTCTCAATAGCTCTTGATTTTGCTATAAAGGAAAAAGTCGACATGGTTTTAATGGCTGGAGATATTTTTGATTCAGCTTACCCACCAATAGAAATATTAAAAAGAGTTTTTAAGGAATTCAAAAAATTACACGATGCAAACATTCCTTGTTTCATAATTGCTGGAAGTCATGATTACAGCGTTTCAGGAAAGACATTTCTCGATGTGCTTGAACATGCTGGATTCTGCAAAAATGTATTCTCCGGTGAGGAAAGAGACAACAAAATAATTCTTCATCCAACAATATACAAAAATTATTCTCTTTATGGATATCCCGGAATGAAATCTGGACTTGAAATTAATGGATTAAAAAGAGTTAAACTTCAAGATTCTCCAGGTTTCTTCAAAATATTTATGTTACATACTGCTTTAAAAGAAGCAATTGGGGATATTGAAATGAATTCAATATCTTTAGATGAACTTCCAAAAGCAGATTATTATGCATTAGGCCATTTGCATGTTGACTTTGGAAAAACAAACATCGCTTACTCAGGACCATTATTTCCAAACAATTTTGAAGAACTTGAGGAACTAAGGTATGGAAGGTTTCAGGTAGTTGAAGTTTTGGGAGGAATTGTAAAAAGGAAAACAATTCCTATAAAATTAAAAGAAGTTTTAACCATCAATATTAAAATTGAAAATTCGGTTAAAGGCACTGAGAAAATAATTTCAGAAATTTCAAAATATGATTTAAAAGATAAAATAATTCTATTAAGACTCGAGGGAAATCTGCAAAATGGTAGGATTTCAGACATAAAATTTAATGAAATTGAGTCGTTTATAAAAGAAAATGGAGCCTACGTTGTAGTGAGAAATACATCAAAACTTATGACAGAAGAATCAAATATAGAATTTATTGATATAGACATGAATAAAGTTGAAAATGTTTTAATTAAAGAATATTTTGAGAAAAATAAATCTAAATTTTCTGAAAAAGCTCTATTGATATTAAAAGCCCTCGCTATTGAAAAAAATGAAGATGAAAAAAATCAGATTTTTGAGGAAAGACTTTTAGAAGAAGTTAAAACTATAATTGATTTTTAAAAATGATTTTTAAAAAAATAAAAATGAGAAATATAAGAAGTTATGAAAATGAAGAAATAACTTTTCCAATGGGAAGTGTCTTACTATCCGGAGATATTGGTGTTGGAAAGACGTCTATTTTACTTGCCATAGAATTTGCTCTCTTTGGGCTCCAACCAGGACAAAAAGGAGCGTCATTGTTAAGGAAAGATTCTGACGAAGGTTTTGTAGAACTTGAAATCGAAATAGAAGGAGAAAAGATAATTTTAAAAAGGGCCCTAAAAAGAAAAAAAACAGTATCTCAAGAATATTCTTTTGTAATTGTCAATGGAAAATCTGAAGAAAAGTCAATAACAGAAATGAAAAACTTTGTATTACAAAAATTAAACTATCCTTTGGAATTTGCAAAAAGAACAAATATGCTTTATAGATTTACAGTTTATACTCCGCAAGAAAATATGAAACAAATAATACTTGAAGATCCTGAATCTAGGCTTAATACATTAAGACATGTTTTCGGAATTAATAAATATAAAAGGATAAAAGAAAACAACGAGATATTAATATCAAAATTGAGGGAAAAAATAAGATTTAAACAAGCAGAGGTTTCTGATTTAGAAATAATGAAATTAAAAATAGATGAAAGAAAAAAAATTCTAGAAAAAATAAAAGAATCTATTCCTTTGATTGAAAAAAGTCTCGCAGATATTTTATTAAAAAAATTAGACAAGCAATCAGAAATAAACGAAATTAAAGAGAAAATTGAAGAAAAAAGAAAGTATGACAATGAAATAGAAAAGACAACTATACTTCTTGGAACTAAAAAAGAAAATCTTTTAAGACTACAAAAAGAGAGTTATTCGATTAACGAAAAAATAAAAAGTGCTTCTTATTTCGACAATATTGGATTTAATTTACTGAACAATGAAATTGAAAAAATCAAAAACTCAAAAGATAAAGTTAGCATAAATTTGAATGAAATATTGCTTAAAATATCATTAATATCATCAAAAATCAAAGAACTTTCATCGCTTAAAGAAAGAATATCTCATCTTAAAACTTGCCCGACATGCCTTCAAGAAGTTTCTGAAAAACATAAAAAATCTATTTTATCAAAAATCGAAAATGAAATTTTAAATATTGATTTGGAAAAAGCAAATTTTGAAAATGAAAGGAATAAATACGAAAATGAATTTTTAGCAATATCAGAGGAACTTAAAAAACTCGAGAATAAAAAGTTAATACTCCATGAGATAAAAATAAAAATCCAATCAATTGAAGAGGATAAAATTAAAAAAAATGAAATTGAAAAACAAATTGAATTGCTTAAAAAAGATATTTTAATTCTTGAAGAACAAATTAAAACTCTTAAAGAAATGGTAAGTTCAATGAAGAAATTTGACGCTTCAATGGAAATAAAATTAAACGAATTTAATGAGATTTTATCTAAGGAAAAGGAATTAGAAATAAATAAGGCTAAAATATTAAAAGAGATTGAGATTGGAAAAATAGAGATTGAAAAGATTGAAAGGGAAATTTTCGAAAAAGATAAAATAAAGGAAAAAATTATATATTTAAATGAACTTGAAAACTGGCTTTCAAACGATTTCTTAGAACTTATTTCATCTATTGAAAAAAGAGTAATGATAAAATTAAAGAACGAATTTTCAAAATTGTTCAATGATTGGTTTAGTATTTTAGTACCGGATATTTTCAATGTAAAACTTGATGATTCTTTTACTCCGATAATTGAACAACAAGATTATGAACTTGATTACTCCTATCTCTCTGGAGGAGAAAGAACAGCAATTGCTCTTGCATATAGGCTTGCATTAAATCAAACAATAAACTCAATGTTAAGTGAGATAAAAACAAAAGGAATTGTAATTTTAGATGAGCCGACAGAAGGATTTTCTCAGCAACAACTTGATAAAATGAGGGATGTTCTTAAACAACTTGACGTTAATCAATTAATTATAGTTTCCCATGACCAAAAAATGGAATCCTTCGTAGACCATATTATAAAATTAAAAAAAGACAATCTGACAACAAAAGTTATCTCATAATTTTCCTTAAATTGTATAAGGTGATTAAATTATAAATACGTATAAAACTCAGAATCCATAAACGAAAGATTTATAAATATCTTATATATACTAATATAAATTCTCAGTGTTTTATTGAGCAAAATAATAAAATGGATGATATTAAAAAATCTGTTCTAAAATCTGGAACAAGTATTGTAGGAATTGTATGTAAAGATGGAATAGTTATGGCAGGAGACAGGCGTTCTACTGCTGGAGGAATAGTTCTCTCTAAACGTTCTCCAAAAGTTGTGAAAATTAATGAATATATAGTCATCTCAGGAACTGGAATAGCATCAGATATTGACATGAATCAAAGAGTTCTCGCTGCTGAACTTAAGTTAAAAGAATTAAGGTCAAGACAACGTCCTAATGTAAAAGAATCAGCTTCGTTGGCGGGCATGATAATATATAGAAATATAAGGACTCCATCAATGGTGCCAAGTATTGTTGGACTTCTTGTTGCTGGTATTAATCCAGATGGTTCTACTGCACTTTATACTGTTGAACCTGCTGGAGGGGTTTATCCTGTTGAGGATTATGATGCAAATTTCTCAAGTGGAATGCCATATATTCTTGGGTTATTGGAAAGAAGATATAAAAAAGATATGAGTGTAAAAGAAGGAATCGAACTTGCCCAAGAATGTATAAAATCTTCTATGGAAAGAGATACTGGCTCTGGAAACGGAATAGACGTATTTACAATAACAAAAGATGGGATAACCCACGTTATTGCGCAAGACATTCAGTCAGCTTTTGTAGAAAGGAAATAATATTCTAAGATAAAATGGATATTTTAAAAGAAATAACTGACTCACTTCCAAAAGTTATTGTTGACGCTGGATTTGAAGCTGCAAATATTGTATTATATACTGACAATGCAGAATTTTTTCGTACTGGAGAAGCTAAAATAAAAGAACTCGTCAACAAATTTAAAAAAAGAATAGAACTTAGGGCAGATGAAAAAATTCTTGAATCACAAGAAAAAACCGAAGAAATTATCAAAAAAACAATTCCCGAAGAAGCAGAAGTAATGAATATTCTTTTTGATTCAAAAAGGGCTGTTGTTGTCATAGAAGCAAAAAAACCTGGACTGGTTATAGGAAAGCAGGGAACTGTCCTTCAAGAGATAAAAGAAAAAACTTATTGGTCCCCTTATGTTCAAAGAAGTTCTTCAATACCAAGCAAAATTACTGATAATATAAGGAGTGTTTTATATGCAAACAATAACTATAGAAGAAAATTTCTTGATGAAATAGGTAAAAAAATCTACAAAGATTGGAATTCTGAAAAAAAAGAATGTTGGATAAGACTTACTTTTCTTGGAAGTGGAAGGCAGGTTGGAAGAAGTTGTTTGCTTTTGCAGACACAAATGTCAAAAATACTTTTAGATTGTGGAATTGATGTTGCTGCATATGGGAAAGAAAAATTTCCTTATTTTGACATTCCTGAATTTGACATTTCAACGATTGATGCTGTAATCTTAAGTCATGCCCACCTTGATCATTGCGCTTTAATACCATATCTTTACAAGATGGGTTATAAGGGCCCAACTTATATGACTCATCCAACGAGAGATATTGCAGCCCTATTGGGATTAGATTTTATTGGTGTTGCTTACAAGCAGGCCACTACTCCCCTTTTCAGTTCAACAGATATAAAAGAAATGGTAAAACACTCAATAGTGTTAAATTACAATGAAGTAACAGATGTAACTCCAGACATAAGAATAACATTTTATAATGCAGGACATGCTCTTGGAAGCGCAATGACACATATAAATATAGGTAATGGGGCACATAATTTAATTTATGGAGCTGATATAAAATACCAAAAAACAAGGCTCTTAGACCAAGCTGTAACAAATTTTCCTAGGGTAGAAACAATAATTATAGAATCGACTTATGGCGGAAAAAATGATGTGATGCCTTCAAGAATTGAATCAGAAAACTATCTTCTTGAAATTATCAAAAAAACAATTGATCGCGGAGGAAAAATTTTAATTCCAGAACTAGGATTAGGAAGGGCTCAAGAAACAATGCTTATTTTAGAAGACGCTATACGTTCAGGAAAACTCCAAGAAATTCCTGTTTATATTGATGGCATGATTTGGGATATTAATGCAATTCATACAGCTTATCCAGATTTTTTATCCAATAGCGTAAAGAATTTAGTTTTCCAAGATAAAAATCCATTTGTATCAGATATATTTAAGAGAGTTGGCTCTTCACAAGAAAGAAAAGAAGTGATTGAAGGCGGCCCTTGTATTGTCCTTGCGACAAGTGGAATGCTTGTTGGAGGCGCAAGTGTTGAATACCTCAAAAATTTTGCATCAAACAAAAATAATTCTCTTGTTTTTGTCTGCTATCAAGGAGTTGGCTCTCTAGGAAGGCAAATACAAGAAGGGCTAAAAGAATGGAAAACAGATGAAGGAGAAGTTATTCCAATAAATCTTGAACCTTACACAATTTCTGGATTTTCCGCCCATGCAGGAAGAACAGAACTTCTAAACTTTATTAAAAATTGTCGCCCAAAACCAAAAAGAGTCATAATAAATCATGGAGAGGCTTCAAAATGCTTAGACTTAGCAAGTTCTATCTACAAGATAGAAAGAATTGAAACAAATGTTCCGAGAAATTTAGAAACGTTAAGATTAAAATAAATGATTAAAAACCAAAATTATTTAATAAGTAATTAAAATCTATTTAATGCAAAAATTAAATTTTGTTTAAACAATAATGTTTAACATACTAAATAAATCTCGCCAAACTTTAAAAACTAACTTTTCCTTGTTTTTATTGTGAGTAAAAAATGAAACACAATATTAAAATAACATTTATTTTAATTTTAATGTTTTTAATAACCCAGTTAATAGGGTTGGCTGTTATTTATGCATATACTCCAAATGTAAAACAAGTGGAAGTTGATGGAAATATTGTCAATGTAACAACAAATCCGCTACCATACAATTTAGAGCCGCCTGAAGAAATAAATAAAAAAACTTCTTTAACTTCAATTATTATAGCATTTGTAATTGCAATATTTATAATTCTAATTCTTATGAAATTCAAGGCAGCAATATTCATTAAGGCATGGTTTTTTATCATCGTAACTTTAGTATTAGGAATAACTTTTAATGCTTTCCTTATACAGATTATTCCAAATTCATTTTTAATAGGCAACTATAACTATTCTATTTCGGCCTTACTAGCCCTAGTTATTGCACTCCCCCTTGCAATTTACAAAATTTTCAAAAGAAATATTTTAGTCCATAACTTTACAGAACTTTTAATTTATCCAGGAATCGCAGCGGTTTTCGTTCCTTTGCTTTCTGTTTGGACAATAATTATCCTTTTAATTTTAATCTCTTTATATGATGCATGGGCAGTATGGCATTCTGGATTTATGCAGAAAATGGCAAAATTTCAGATTAATGAACTAAAAATTTTTGGAGGGTTTTTTATTCCTTATTTAAACAAAAAACAAAGGGAAAAAATTAGAGAGGCAAAAAAGGAAATGAAAAAAGGTAAAAAAATAGACGAGAAAAAAATAAGAATTAATCTCGCAATACTTGGTGGGGGAGATGTTGTCTTTCCAATAATAACTGCAGGCATTATTTTACGTTCTCTCGGAATTTTTCATGCTTTAGTAGTCGTTCTTGGAGCTACTATAGCATTGTTGCTTTTATTTATTTACTCACAAAAAGGTAAATTTTATCCTGCAATGCCGTTTATAACTGGCGGATTATTTGCGGGGATGATTGTCGCATATCTAATTTAATTTTAGATAAATTAATTTTTCTAATTTAGGTAATAACAAAATAAATTAGAGATACTCTATGAAGAAGATTAGCAATAATTATTAACTTATAATTCAGATAAAAAATTTAATGATTAATATCTTCGTTTTATTAATAAAAGTGCTCCCATTAATAGTTTTTTTCTCTTTATATACCATCAAAATTTTGTGATTGGCATGTTTTCTTGTTTTATAATTGAATTTGCAATTTCTTGCTCAATTAAAATTGAGTATCCTTCCTTTGATATATTTTCAAGATTTACGCTTTTAATCTGATTGTCATCAAGGTTTGCATATAACATTCTGTCGAGTCGTCAGTCATTTTTATTTCTATATCTCCATATCCAACAAATTTTGCAATTTTTTCGGCAGAAAAATTTTACATTCTTCTAAAAATATGTTTACATGTTCTATTTTCGTTATTAAATCTCCTATACTATTAATCCCAATCCTTCACATCCAATTTCATTTATCCATTATTCATTTATGTTTAATTTGGATGAAACTAAAATTATAAAAAAATAAAAAAAAGAGATAATAAAAATATTGACAAAATTAACATTGCCTTTCTCATTTTACCATACCTAAACACAATTTTATAAATTTTATTTTTAACTATTTTCAAATAGTTTTTATTGTATCTAGCTATTTTTCTGGATATTTTTCATACTCTTAATTTCATTTTGAATATCCTGCAAAATATTTGAGGCAATAAAATATAGTTGCTGTATAGATATAATTTTATTTCTTCTCTCACCATCATTTTTATATTTCAGTCTCCAACTTTTTCTTGCATACAACTCTACTTTTTCTTTCATATAATAAATATTATCATAAATCTGCCCATAATTTTGCGTATTATCTACTTTTTCTTCTACTATTTCATTATAAAACTCTATTGAATCTTCTAAATATTTTAATAACTTTAGCTCTAAAATTGTATTTCTATATTCACTTAAAATTAAAGTCTTTAAAGATTCTCTCAGATTCATCTTATTATTCTAATAATAAATCGATTTTTTTATTTTCAAATTAAAAATACCCCAATTTTATAACTTTCTCTCTTTTGTTCATTTAAATTTAAAAATCCTATATATTTTATTTGCATTAAACATTTATAATTTTTTAGCTTTTTAAGCTTGTCTTTACTTATAAAAAGTAACAAAATGGAAAGATTTATAAATACTATTTTTCACTTGAAAGGTATGACAAAAAAACCTATGGATAGGAGACATTTTCTTAAGGCAATGGGAATACTAGGATTAGCAAGAATTATTTGGGGGTGCAATGGAATTGACAAAAACTCATATAAAGAAATGATTGATGGGGCCCCAATAGCATTAAATTATAATGAAGATGGAATTATTTCATGGTTAATTTATAACAAAGACAAACCAATTTATTGTATAAGTCAAGGAAAAATGGATTTATTTTCTAATTTAAAAAAAGTTTTTTCATTGGAAAATAAAAGTCCAATTAAATTTTATGGCATGGGTGAAATTGGATTTTATGGTAAATTAGGAAATCATGAAATTCCTGTTTTTTATGTAGGAATGATTGAAACAGACAATGAAAAAATAATCTTAATGAATCCTAGGGACATTGAAGAAAACTATTTAGAGGGATTAAATAGACTAGGTGTGATAAAATGACAATAATAAAACAAGAACTAGTAAATAAAGTGAAAAATTATTTTAATCTTAATATTTATGAAACTAAAGTTTGGCTTGCTTTGCTTTCAAAAGGTATGGCCTCTGCGGGAGAAATCGCAGAACTCTCAGGAGTGCCAAGAAGCAGAACTTATGATGTTTTGGAATCATTGGAAAAGCAAGGATTTGCAATGCAAAAAATAGGTAAACCAGTAAAGTATTTTGCAGTGAAACCAACTATTGTCATAGAAAAACTTAAGAAAAATGCTCTTGATGAAATGAATGAAAAACTTGATATGCTCTCAAATATAAAAGATACGAATGAATACAAAGAACTTGAAATGCTTCATTCAACTACGACTAATCTTATAAAAAAACAGGACGTGTCTGGAACAATAAAAGGAAGAACAAATATAAACTCACATATTTCTGATTTGATAACATCTGGAAGCAAAGAAATAATTATATGCGGGCCTGTTACAGAAATAAAAAAAAGGATAAAACTTCTTGAACCAATCCTTAAACAGATTTCAAAATCAAATGTAAAACTTATTGTTGCTCTCAATGGAGTAGATGACGAAATAAAATCAATAAATGAAAAACTCGGGATAAAAGCTAAAAAAGTGGGTATAAATTCCTCATTCTATATTTCTGACAGAAATAATGTTCTTTTCATGCTTAATGACAGCGACGATAACAATGAACAAATGGCTGTATGGTTTTCATCTCCTTTTTTTGTTCAATCTTTTACAGACTTATTCGATAAGGCAATAAAAAATACAAAGTAAAATAAAAGTTTCAAAAGAAGAATTAGGAATTTGTCTTAAAAAAGATTAGTTCTCAGACAGAGGCAACTGCAGTGGATGTGAACATTTATTCCACACAATTTTCGTGAAGTTTGATATAGGTGCATCAGAAGAATAGATAATTAAAACTAATACCATAATATAAAACTAAAATTGTTAAGGGAGATTAGAAAGAGTATCTCATCTTTTACCAGCCAGAATTATTGATAAATATTGTTCTGCTTTATATAGATAAGTCATATATAATTTAGCAATATTAGAATTGTTTTAAGTATGGAAACAAAAGTATAATCGTGGTTAATGAAGATAAAAAATTTTAAAATGATGCCTTGCCTACGAATAGGAAATGTTCTTTAAATAAGAACCCTAAGAGTGAGGTAAAATAAAGAACTATTCTTCTTATAAAATACATAAAAAATAACCAAATAATTAAAAATTTATTCTAATGTTTCATTCTCCTTTATTTTTCTTCCTTGATTCTTAATACTTTTAACTAAGCATTGGATTTTAAATACTTCAAGACATTCTTTTGAACAACAACCACTAAAACTTTCTTGACATTTTTTGCACTGAATAAATAGTCTGTCACAATGAATATTTCTGCAGTTTCTATATAAATCACTTGAAACATTGCAAGTAAGACAATTACTTATCGTCTCCCCAGTATTATTGACATCACTCACGAGCCTCTTATCAAAAACGAAACATTTCCCTACCCAATAGGTATTTGGAAATTTTTGTGCAAAGTTAATTATCCCGTCCTTCAATTGATAAACCTCTTTAAAACCATTCAATTTTAAAACAGCACTGGCTTTCTCGCATCTAATACCGCCTGTGCAATAAGTTATTATTTTTTTATCTTTTAAATTTTCAATTTTTCTAATAGCTTGTGGAAATTCGCGAAATGTTTTAATATTAAGGTGAATTGCACTTTCAAATTTACCAACTTCATATTCATAATAATTCCTTGCATCTAAAATTACAAAGTCCGCGCCAGAACCATATAATTGTTTAAGTTCCTCTGCAGAAATATAAGGAGCCTTATTGTTCAAATCAATTTTTTTTCCTATTGCAACAATTTCCTTCCTTACTAAGACTTTCGTTCTTCTAAAAGGATGTTCTAATCCTACTTCTTCCTTAAAAGTTATATCTTCAAATCTTTTATCCTTTTTTAATTCTTCTTTGTATTTTTCAATCTGTTCCCTGCTCCCAGAAATGCTTCCATTTATCCCTTCTTTAGCGATTAGAACCCTTCCTTTAACACCAAGGATATTTAGTAATTTTAAATGTCTTTTTCTAAATGTTTCGGGATATTTTATATCTACAAACTTATAAAACAGCAAAATATGAACTTTATTCATAAATTAAATATTTATAGAATATTTATAAAACTTTTTAAATAAAAAATTTCTGATTAATAATAAAATTTTTTAAATTTAAATATGAAACAAATAAATATACAAAAAAATAACGAGATTAAAAATAAAGAAATTCGAACAACAAATGAATTTATTGAAATAAAAAATTCTTCCATACATAATTTTGGAGTTTTTGCAGTTAAAGACATTCCAAAAGGAACGAAAATTATAGAATATATCGGCAGAAAAATTACAAAAAAAGCGTCTGAAAAAATCGCAAAAAGGGATTTTAAAAAAAATAAATCTGATAAAAATAAAGGGGCGGTTTATATTTTTGAACTTAATAAAAAATATGATATAGATGGCAATGTTCCATATAACTCTGCCAGATTTATAAATCATTCATGCAATCCAAACTGCGAAGCAGAAATTATTAACGGAAAAATCTGGATTAAATCACTAAGGAATATAAAAAATGGCGAAGAATTAAGTTATGACTATGGATATAATATTGATGATTTTGAGAAACACCCATGCTATTGCAAAGCTGAAAATTGTATAGGATATATTGTAAGCAAAGATAAATGGTTGAAGTTAAAAAAAATACTTGAAAAAAGAAAATCTATTAACTAATAAATTTTTTAAATGATTGGCTCTGAAAATGGGGCCACCCGGATTTGAACCGGGGTCGCGAAGTCCCAAACCTCGAAGCATAACCAGACTAGCCCATGGCCCCAAATATATAATTTCTATGATTTTATTTCATTAATAAATCTTGCTGTAGGATTTAATGGATTTAATTACAAATTATCAAAAGTAATTCCCCCACATAAATTATTTTAAATTAATCTGTCAATTCTTATTTAACAAATTTATTTCCGTTAGATAAAATATTGTAAAAAATCTATTTTTTCTTTGTTTCTGTTATTGTCTTTACTTTTGTTTTATCCATATTATCTTTTTCTACTTTTGTAGTAGTCTCTTTAGATTCTTTAGCCGCTTTCGCCTCTTCTTCAGCTTTTAGTCTGGCATCTTGCTTTCTTTTTATATCAGAAAAGAATCTATCAAGTTCTTTCTTCTTTTTATCATCCACTTCTGTCTTTTCACTCTTTATTTCTCTATCATATCTGCCTTCTGAAATTTCTCTTTCAACATCAATAGGATTTTTATTGTC
Source organism: Candidatus Pacearchaeota archaeon (assembly GCA_038869895.1). Lineage (GTDB taxonomy): Archaea > Nanobdellota > Nanobdellia > Pacearchaeales > GW2011-AR1 > JACPLR01. The sequence goes on along the minus strand of JAWCQE010000001.1, from coordinate 171,777 downwards.
AATTAAAACTCCTAAACTTACACAACACCCTACAATTGTTTTAACCATTGCCTTCAAATCTCTTTCAAGCATTTCAGGAAGCTTCATTTTTGCTATTTTAATAATTTGTTCAATAGCAATATTGCCTACCTTAAGATTTTTATGGTCTCCAGAACCTTTTTCCAAACCCAACTCTTTTTTAATTAATTCTGCAACAGGAGGGGATTTAATATTTATAGTAAAATTTTTCTTTCCTGGATCAATATCTAATTCAACTGGAACTTTAATTCCCTTAAACTCCTTTGTAGCCTCATTAACTTTTGAAATTAATTGTCCGATATTTATTCCAATAGGACCTAATTGCTGTGCAATTACAGGAGAGGGAGCCATATTTCCCCCTTCTATAAGAAGTTTAACTATCATTTTTTATCTCCTCTGCTTTATCAATGTTTCTTCTTATTACTTTCACATTCTCTATTGGGAGGGTTAAAGGAATTTGTACAACAGCTCCGAGAAGACTTACCACTACTTCTCCCTTCTGTTTATCAATCCTAACAACTTTGGCTTTCTCTTTTTTAAAGGGGTCTGACAAAATTTCAACAATATCTTCTTTCTCAATATTAATTACGCTTATTTTTGGCTCAACCATATTTTTTATCTCATCATATTCGACTGTTTTCCCTATAATTCCCTTTACATAAGGGAGATTAAAGCATGCTTCTTCTGCACTATCCCTATCTCTTGCTTCAAGTAATACATATCCTCTAAGTCCCTTTGGCCTAACAACTGCATAAACATAAAGCCTCTTCTTCATAACTTGCGAAGCTATCATTTCAACTATTTTATCTTCTTTGTTTGTGGTTACTTTAACAACAAAAATCATTTAAACTCCAGTAAATCTATCTCTACTTCCAATAGATTAGAAGTAGTATTTTTAAATGTTTAGTAGTATTTATTAAACTTTTGGTGAACATTGTAAAAAAAATTATTTATTTGGAGAATCAATAACTTATTATTGGTTAAAACAACTCATTAATATAATAAATTAATGTTATCTTGGAAGGATTGATCTTACTACAGTTGAAATTAAAAATCCTGCCAACCCCATGATTACTATGCCAACTGCTGAAATTTTGGCTATTAAAATAAATTCTTCTCTTGTGGGTTTTTTCAAAAGGTGCCATACTCTGATGCATTTATTGAAAAATGATTTGAAATCAAATGTCATGAAAAATTAAATCATGAGGAGTATTTAAAGATTTTTAAATTTTGGATGATATTATCATAAACAACCTACGATACAAACTATTGTTAATTTTAATATTAATATAATAAGTAAATTACACCCATTTTTGCATTCTTAATTAATTACAAATATATTAACCTATAATAAAATAAAAAATATGAATAAATTATCTATTTAAATCACTTAAGAAATTTAATGCCGAGTTCATTTGAAAGTTCTGATTTCATACGTTCTTCTTTTGTAGTTTCGCGTCTATATCCCAAAATCTGCGGACTTTTTACTCCTGTTATTATAACTGTCACTCTTACAGTCTTTTCCATATCCTGAGATATTTGGGCCCCCCAAATCATTCTTGCATTGTCCCCCAAATTTTTTCCAACTTCTTCCATAACAATTTTTGATTCTTCTAAACTCAAGTCAGGCCCTCCGACGATATTTACAAGGGCTCCTTTTGAATTTGAAATATCAACATCAAGTAAAGGATTATTAAGTGCTTTGTCAACAGCCTCAAATGCTCTCCTCTCTGAATCTGACTCACCGACTCCTATTAATGAAACTCCTCCATTTGACATTATTGTTTTAATATCAGCAAAATCAAGATTGACTAATCCCGCTTTTGTAACCATCTCAGCTATTCCTTTAACCGCATTTGTAAGAATCTCATCTGCAACTTTAAATGCAGTCTGAAGTGGAAGATCTGGCACTATTTCGAGAAGTTTATCATTTGGAATTACTATTAATGTATCAACAATATTCTCAAGTTTTTCAAGGCCCATTAGCGCATTTTCTATTCTCTTTTCTCCTTCAATTGTAAATGGCATTGTAACAACTCCTATAACGAGAGAACCTTGTTTTTTAGCTATATCAGCAACTATCGGCGCAGCACCAGTTCCTGTTCCCCCCCCCAATCCACAGGTTATAAAAACCATATCTGCCCCTTCAAGTTTCTTTTTTATTTCATGTTCCGTTTCTTTTGCAGCTTCTTCTCCTATTTGTGGATTGCTTCCGGCCCCTAATCCCCGCGTTAACTCTCTCCCTAAAAGAATTTTTTTATCAGAGTTAGTATAAAGCAAATCTTGAGCGTCTGTATTCATCGCTATCATCTCTCCTCCTTTTACACCTATCTCATATATCCTACTCAAAGTATTATTCCCGCCACCACCTATACCGACAACTTTAATTTTTGCATTTTGTTTTTTAATAAGTTCTTCTAATTCCCTATCAATTGAAGCAAGTTCTTCGTTACTTGAAGAATAATGCTGGAAACCTTTGCTAGAGTAGGATAATTCCTCTTTTTCTTCATCCATCATTTAGTTAAAAGCGATTAATTTATAAGGTTTATTGTGGTTAAATTTCAAAGACTTTTCACAGGTTTTTCAGTTTCTTAAATCTCTGTAATTGAAAATTCTACTCCAAGGATATCACTAAATTTTTTTCCAATCATTTCTATCAATGGAGTGAAAAATTTATCTGTCTCAAAAACTACTTTTCCATCAATTAATTTAAAATCAATCTTCTCCTTCATAAAATTTTTATATATAAAATAATTAAGCAAAGAATCTATTTTCTCATTTAAGTTATCAATTTTCCTTTTAATTATAAAATCATAAACAATTTCTTTTCCAGCTAAAGGATTATTAAAATCTACTAAAACCCTCCCACCAGAAACGCTCACAATACGTACTAAATGATTATCTAAAGTAAGTGTCATTCCAGGTTTTGGAAAAACATTCTTTTCAGCAAATGCTTTCATTGGGATTAAATTAATTAATTCTCTTCTTCTTTCGCCAAAAGATTCCTTCGGAGTTAATATTACATTATATTTTTTTCCTATTTCTTTTCCATCGAGTTCTTTATCAAGTCCTTCAATAACCATTCTCTGTCCTATGCATATTATAAATGGTTTTTTTTCTATTTTAAGTCCAATTTTTTCAGCATCTTCTTCTATATTTGTGTCAAATATTTCACTATCTCTAACTCTTCCAGTGAATTTAATTTCAACAAAATCATCTTTTTTTATTGTTTCCATTTTTCATTATGAAAGGCAATATTTATAAATATATTTTTCCCAAAACTATCATGGCTTATAAAATTATTGATGCAACTAGTGTAAGAAGTGGAAGCGCCATAATTATTGACGGAGAGCCATGCATTGTCAAAAGTATTGATATAAGCAAGACTGGAAAACATGGACATGCAAAAGCAAGAATAGAAGCCACAGGAATTATAGATGGAAAAAAAAGAGTCATTGCAAGACCCGGACATGAAAGGTTTGAAGTTCCGTTAATCAACAAAAGAAAAGCTCAAGTTCTTTCGATAAAAAACAATGATATAAATGTAATGGACATAGAGAGCTACGAGAATTTCGACTTAACATTAGATAGTGAAATTGAAGAAGGAATAAATGAAGGAGATGAAATCGAATACTGGGAAATAGATGGTAAAAAAATAATAAAGAGAAGATTATAATGGCAAAACTAATGGCGGCCCAGCAAAGATTGTTTAAGAATGTATTTTTATGTAAAAAATGTGGATTAAAGGTTAGATTAGATTCAAAAAAAATACTTAGTGGTAAAATTAAATGCAGGAGATGTTCTGGAAAAGCATTCAGAGCAATGAAAAAGCACTAAAATGAGTATTTTAAATAATTTTTTATTCTATGATATTTTGTTTCTCATAATATTTACAATCTGGGTTATCTGGTTTCTTTATACGAGAAAGCATAATTTAAAAAGAGAAGGAATAATCTACCTATATAGGACAAAACTTGGGATAAAATTTATTAATTACGTCGGGAAAAAATATAGAAAGACAATAAAAATTTCTAAATATCTCTCAGTAGCAACAGGATTTATACTTATGATTTCAATTTTATTCTTATTTCTTATGACTTTATATACATATGTAAAATTTCCACAAATAACAGATATTGTAAAAGCACCTCCACTACTTCCCTTAATACCATATTTTCCATCGATATTTGGATTGCAAAGTTTTTTCCCTCCATTATATTTCACATATTGGATAATAGCAATATTAGTAGTGGCAGTAGTTCATGAATTTTCACACGGAATTTTTGCTAAATACCATAATGTAAAAATAAAAAGTACAGGTTTTGCATTTTTAGGTCCTATTCTCGGCGCATTCGTTGAACCGGATGAAATAAAAATGGCAAAGAAAAAAAATTTTGAACAAATGTCGATACTCTCAGCAGGAGTTTTTGCAAATATAATAACTGCTGGAATTTTTTTTCTTTTTTTATGGGGCGTGTTCGTTTTTGCCTTTGAACCTTCTGGTATCATAATATATTCATACGCTTCGTCTTTAGTTCCAATAAATGAGATAAAAAGCATCAATGGTATAGAATTTGATGGAAACTTTATATTTGATGACAACGAAAATTTTGTAAGTATAAATTCAAATGATAAAAATTATTTAATCCCTCCAAAAATTCTGCGGGAGCAAATTAAATACAATGAACAAAATAACCTAGGTATTTTAAGACTCTATTTTGATTCTCCTGCATTAAAAAATAACCTCAGTGGGGCAATTTCAAAAATCGACGGCAATAAAATAAAATCAATTGAAGATTTGAATTTAATTTTATCCGTAAAAAAACCAGGAGATAATATAATAATAGAAACTATAGAAAAAAATAAAGTAAATACATATGAAATTATATTAGTAGAAAATCCAATAAATAAAGAAAAAGCTTTCCTTGGAATAAATATAAATGCCGTAGATTCTAAGGGATTTAGAAGAATTGTTTCAAATACCCTTTTCTTCAAAGAACCTGCGATATATTATAGTGAAAAAAATAATTTTCTCGTCTTTATATATTATCTAATTTGGTGGATAGTAGTAATAAATTTTTTTGTTGCTTTATTCAATATGCTTCCAGTCGGAATTTTAGATGGAGGGAGATTTTTTTATCTTGCAATTTTAAGCTTGACGAAATCAGAAAAAATATCAAAAGCAGTTTATAAATGGATAGTTATAATATTATTGTTCATACTCTTTGCACTTTTATTAAGTTGGATAATTGCACTTTAAAAGTTTTTAATAAAATCTACTAAAAAATTGTAGAAAAAATTATTTTTTATTAATTAATTTTTAAATTTTATCGACGAAAAAGATTACCTTAAGAAAAAAATCTTTTAATATAGAAAGATATTTAAATAATAATTCGTTATTAAATATAATTAATTTAAAAAGAGGTTTTTGAAAATGGCAAAAAAAAAGGCAGCAAAGAAAAAAAGAAGATAAATCTTCTTAAAATAAATTATTTTTTATTTTTGATATTGGGTCTATTTCTTTTTTATTTTTTACAAATAAATTATTCCTTCTTTTGTTAACACAACAAATCTTACTCCCACAGGCAAAGAAAGTAAGGCAGAAATAATCGCCATATGTTCTTTTCCATTTCCAGATGCAATTGTCAACGCAACTTCTGTTCCATCAAGTTTTCCTCTCAATTTATCAAAAATTTCCTTCTTCAACTCAATTATTTTCTTATCAAGATTTAAATTAATAAATTCGAATTTCTTTTCGCATGAAAAATTCTTCGCAAAATCATTGCCAAGGATAATTATTTTATCCCACTCTCCACGTTTAATCAGTCCAGACACTTGTCCCCATGTCCCTTTACCTGAACTTAACAAAGCAACTAATTCCATAATTTATGAAATATCGCTATGTTTATAAGTATTTATATCTAAAAATAATAAAATGTTTAAAGATATTCCCATAAATGAAATCATATTGAGGAAATATGAAAAACCATACAATCTTGAAAAAAGAGATTTAGTAAAGAAAATCTGCCTTTCAATTGGATTACTTCAACCAGGAGATTCAAGAGACACTATCGTTGATATATTATATATTTTAATTGAACAGAAAAAAGAAAAGAAAAAAATTGACTCAAATGAAATAAGGGTTAAAGTTGAAGAATTAAGAAAAAATTATAAGCTTGAACTTAAAGGACTTGCAGAAAGTAATATAAGGAGGCAGTTAAAAAGATTAAGAGATTTAATGATAGTTGAAAAAAACAATAACCTTTATAATTTAAATGAATTCGAATCATTGGACAAAATATTCAACGATAAAATTGAGAAATTTATTATACAACCAAATATTGAAAGAATAAAAGAATATTTAAAAGAACTTGAAAGATAAAAACGATATAAAATTTGATAAGAAAGTGGTGTTTACTAATAGTTAATCATTCTATTAGATATATTTTCGGATTTGAAAAAAATTTCATAAAAATAATATTTTTATAATATGAAATACATTAAATTTTAAACTGGTTAATAACTCAAAAAATGCATAATTTTATTAATTAATACAATCCAAGAAAGGTTTATAAAGTTAGGATATTGGAATAAAATGTCGGACTACATCATTCACATTTGAATTAAAAAAAATTCTGTAAGTGTTGGATGCATAGGTAGGAGATAAAAGTTTGGTAAACATTTAAAATGGAAGTTATGAAGTTAGAACAGGCTTTTGAATTTTTCAGTAAAGAAAAAAAGAGAAAATTTGATCAGACGATTGAATTAATTGTAAATTTAAAGAAATTTGATTTAAAAAAGAATTCTATAAATGTCTTTATAATCCTCCCCCATAAAATAAAAGATAAAAAAATATGTGCATTTATAGATTCTCAAAGTAATATTGTTGATACAATACCTAAAGCCGCTTTTCAAAAATATAAGGACAAGAAAGATTTAAAAAATCTTGTAAAAAACTATGATTTTTTTATTGCTTCAGAAAAGAATATGACTTCTGTTGCAACAACTTTTGGTAGAGTCCTAGGCCCTGCAGGAAAGATGCCTTCTCCTAAACTCGGAATAATAATAAATGAAAATGATGATGAAATAAAGAAAATATTAGATAAAATAAATAGGTCAATAAAGATAAATACAAAAGATTCATCAGTAAAAATACCTATTGGAAAGTATTCTATGGAGAGGCAAAAAATAATTGATAACATTAAATCAGCTTATATTTCAATTTTAAATGAACTTCCAAATGGGAAAGAGAATGTAAAAAATATAATGGTTAAATTAACTATGGGAAAACCAATAAAAATTGAAATATAAAATGATAAAAAGAAAGCGTAAAATTCCAGATTACAAATTAAAACAAGTAAAAGAATTAGCAGAGCTTATCTCTTCAAAAAATTCTGTTTTAATCGCATCTATTAAAGGGTTGCCCGCAAAAAATTTTCAGAAAATAAAAAAATCTTTGAATGATAAATCAATAATAAAAATTCTGAAAAAAAGAACTTTTTTTAGGGTATTAGACGCATCTAATAATAATGAAATAAAAAAAATTAAAGAATATTTTAATGAAGATAGTTCTATATTAATATCTGATCTTGATGTATTTGAACTTGCAAGTATCATTAATAAAAATAAAAGTCCTATAAAAGCAAAGGCAGGGCAAATATCGAATCAAGATATTGAAATTAAAGCAGGAGTAACTGAAATTCCAGCAGGCCCTGCAGTAAGTGAATTTGGAAATCTCGGATTGCAGGTAAAAGTTACTAGTGGAAAGATTGAAATAATGAAATCAAAAACTATTGTGAAAAAAGGAGAATTAATAAGTGAAAATGTAGCAAGTGTATTGGGAAAACTGGATATTAATCCTTTTAGCGTCGGATTTATCCCTTTAGTAGGATTTGATGTAAAATCAGGAAAAATTTATACAACATTAACCATTGACAAAGAAGAATTATTAAATGAAATACGAGAAAATTATATTAAAGCTCAAAATCTTGCTGTTAATATAAACTATATATCAAAAGATACTATCCCATTTTTATTAAGAAAAGCTGCAAACCACAAAGAAGTATTAGAAAAATTTTTAAAAAATAGTCAAATAAATTCCGGGGAGGAAAAATAAATGGAATATGTATATGCAGCTCTTTTACTGCACAAACTTGGAAAAGAAATAAATGAAGAGAATTTAAAAAAAGTTATTTCATCAATTGAAGTTAAAGTTGACGAGGGAAAAGTGAAACTCCTTGTCAGCAGTTTAAAAGACATTAATATAGATGAAGAACTTGAAAAATCTTCGATGTTAGCAGTTGCTCCAACGCCACAAGCAAGTAGCGGAATTGTAAAAGAAGAGCAAAAGAAAGAAGAAAAGAAAGAAGAAGCATCCGCGGCAGCAGAAGGTTTGTCGTCTTTATTTGGATAATATTTTATTTTGCTAAACTAAGTAAAGACACAAATCTCTTTAGTTACACTTGGAATGAGTAAAGAAAATTTTTTCACCAATATATTTGAATAGATTGAAGACAATAGTTAATAGGAAAGCGATTTTTAAGAAAAATTATTAATCTAAAAATAAGTAATTAGTTAAAATTAACCTAATATTTAAAAACTAACAAATATTTTTTAAGAAATAGAAGTGGACATCGCATAGGACGGATAAAAATCCTTACTATGCGTCGTTGAATTAAATAAAGCCGACGTCGCATAGTGGTATTGCAACTGGCTTGAGACCAGTGCCCTACGGGGCCCCCCGGTTCGATTCCGGGCGTCGGCGTAGAATGGAAGAAATATAATTAAAATAGAAATAGTTAAAATTACTAAAATCATTAAATTAAAATAAAGAATTTCTAAAAAAAATCCAGAACGTAAATTTACTTCGCATTTTTTTATATAGTCCAATTTGTCTTGCAATTTCAGATTTTATTTTTTTAAAAAAATATTTATATTTATAATAAATAATCTATGTAATTTTGTTTATTATAGTAAAAATAACTTTTAGTCATTTAAATTTCTAATATATATTTTCTAAATTTCTTACTAAAAATATCTACAAAATGCACATAAATATATTGATTATTTTATTTTAAAGTTCTCTTATTTTTCTAAAAAGGCAATAATTTAATTTATCAATGAAAAATAACAATGATTAAATTTTTCATATTCAAAATTCACTTTAAGGTTTTATTAAATACCAAATGAATTATAGAATATAAAAATAGTTAAGTTTATTTATTAAAGAAAAGTAAATATTATTTATCTTATTCGTAATTAAATCTTTGATAAATCTATTATTTAGTGTTAAAAAAATTTTCGATATAAAATAACGGCTTTGTAAATTAAGTAATTTTGTAAAAAGCATTTTGATTAAATTGGATATGAAAGAAAACAAAAGGTAGTATGAAAAGATGACTTGCACAGAATGTAAAACCAAGAACCAAATTATTTTACAAACCAGATAAAAAATCTCATATTTTAGTAAGAGTATATAGAAAAAAGGTAGGAGCTGACTTATAAATTTTGTTTAAGTTAAAATGAATTGCCCAAAAGCAGATAGATTAAATTTTCTTTAAACTAAATTTTATTTAAAAAATTAAACTATTTATATCTTATTTTACAAAACCAAAATTAACAAAAACATTTAAAAACTTGATTTATCTCAAGATTATTAGATGGTAATCAGTCAATTAATATTTAATGCTATAAACATAGAGAAATCTTTGTTTATGGAAAATTAATTCTGATTTATCATCGTAAAAATTATATGAACCTCTTTTTCATGTAAATTGGGGGGAGTGGAGCAAAAGAACACCTATGTTTCAAAACTAGGATAATATTTAGCAATGAGACGAGCACAGTAATTTCCCACTAAATGTGTTTTAGTGATCCTATTAAGCTGTTAGACGGATAGCTTGGCTTGAGTTGTGATGAAGGACGTGGCAAGCTGCGAAAAGTCTGAGCGAGCTGCAGGCGAGCTTTGAACTCAGAATCTCCGAATGTGACAACATGACTAAGTCATGCCGAGAGGCAAACATACGCAGGGAATTGAAACATCTTAGTACCTGCAGGAAAAGAAAATAATAATGATACCCTTAGTAACAGCGAGTGAAAAGGGAATAGGGCAAACCGAATCTCCTCTTGAAAAAGAGGTAGAAATGTGGTGAAGATGTAGTCCGTACTTATTTAATCGAAGTGTTCTGGAAAGAACTACCAAAGAGAGTGATAGTCTCGTAAATAAAATAAGCAGATGATTCTTCAAAAGAGTAGTGCATCCCGGATTGGATGTATGAATATAGCAGGATTAACTGCTAACCCTAAATATAAACTCAAGTCCGATAGCGAATTAGTACCGCGAGGGAAAGCTGAAAAGTACTCATAATAGAGAGTGAAAAGACTTGAAATCTAACAGCAACAAATTTGTTACAGCCAGTTATTACGCAAGTATTAGCAGTTGTAACGTACGTTTCGAAAAATGGGCCAGGGAGTTTTATTCTGTGGCAAGATTAACAAAGGAAGTCGCAGCGAAAGCGAGTCTGAAAGGGCGAGAGTCACAGGAGGAAGACCCGAAGCCAGATGATCTAATCATTAGCAAGGTGAAGTTTCTAGAAATAGAGATGGAGGCCTGAACCAGTGTTGTGTGCATGCACTTGGATGACTTATGATTAGGGGTGAAAAGCCTATCTAATCTGGCGATGGCTGGTTCCAGCTGAAATATGCCTCAGTATAGTCTTACTTTGTTTGTATATGAGGTAAAGTACGGATGAGTTTTGCAGGTTCTATTGAATACGGAAACTTTTCCAACTCAGAATTTATATACTGCATTAAGTAAGAAACGGGGGCAGGGCGTAAGGTCCTGTTCCGAGACCCGAACAAGGGAGACTGGAGTTAAGGTCCCAAAATTTATACTAAGTGTATCAAACTTTGTTTTAAGCCTAAGACACTGGGGAGGTAGGCTTAGAAGCAGCCATCCTTTAAAGAAAGCGTAACAGCTCACCTATCGAGGCTTGAAGCGGGGAAAATGGACGGGGCTAAGTATAATACCGACACTTCAGAGGCACTCAGAGGAGTGTTCTGGTAAGCTGGCGTACTTTCTGCGTCGAAGCATTATCGAGAGATGGTGTGGAGCGGAAAGTAATGAAAATCCTGGCTGGAGTAGGATCAAATTTGCCCGAGAATGGCAAAGGTCGAAAGGGCACGGTTTCCTTGGCGCTATTCGTTAACCAAGGGTTAGTCAGCACCTAAGGTCTACCTTAACTGGCTAGATCGATGGACATCAGATTAATATTTCTGAACTATCTTATTTTGTTATTCTATAAAATTGCTTTAGGATAAGCAGAGCTGCGAAAGTAGCTTCAGTATAGAAAGGTGTGGAGTGTAATACTAAGATACACCTCAATGTACTGGTGAGAACTGTTGATTCCAGGAGCCAGTGAAAAGTTTTATAGATAAAAATAAGTTAGCTGTACCAAGAACCAACACAGGTGCCCTAGCTGAGAAGGCTAAGACCTCAAAGGGATAAACTGGTTAAGGGAACTCGGCAATCTAGCCCTGTATCTTCGGTAGAAAGGGTGTCTATTTATGTTCTTGATATGTAAAGTGCATAAGTAGATCGCAGTAACAAGGACTGCCCGACTGTTTATCAAAAACGTAGCCGAGTGCTAATCTGAAAAGACTTGTATACTCGGTGAGACCTGCCCAGTGGCGGTGTCTGAAACTCCTTTTCAAGGGAGCTAATGCCCGTTAAACGGCGGGAGTAACTATGACTCTCTTAAGGTAGCGTAATACCTTGTCGTTTGAATAGCGACTTGCATGAATGGTTTAACGAGGTGGTCGCTGTCCCTAACCAGAACCTTCTGAAATAACTGACCGGTGAAAAGGCCGGTGTCTCCTAGTGGGAAGCTAAGACCTTGTGGACCTTTACTGCAGCATGTTGTTGTGGTTTTTTGAATGGTGCATAGAATAAGCGGGAGCATCGAAGTCAGTTTTTCGGAGCTGATGGAGCAAAAGTGTAATACCGCTCACTATTTAAAAAATTGCTTACTTTGTAAAAGGACAGCAGCTTGTGGGCAGTTTGGCTGGGGCGGCACCCTGCAGAAAAGATATCTGTAGGGCACAAAGATAAGCTCATCCAGGGTGGAAATCTGGAGTTGAGTGCAAGAGCAAAAGCTTATCTGACTGTATTTCACACAGCAAGAAATGCAGGGACGAAAGTCGGTTCTAGCGAACCTTCGAAAACTTTTAATAGGTTCCGAATGTGACAGAAAAGGTACCCCAAGGATAACAGGCTTGTCGCGCCCGATAGTCCAAATTGACGGCGCGGTTTGGTACATCGCTGTCGGCTCTTCCTAACCTGGTGGTGCATAAGCCACCAAGGGTGTCGGAGTTCACGCATTAAAAGGGATCGTTAGCTGGGTTAAGAACGTCGTGAGACAGTTTGTATGATATCTACTAGGAGTGTTGTTGTCTGAGTGGAACGAGCGTCTAGTACGAGAGGAACGGCGCTTGGATGCCTCTGGTGTATCTGTCCTCAAGGGGGTGCAGAGCAGCTACGCATTAAATGGATAAGTGCTGAAAGCATCTAAGCACGAAGCCACCCGCAAAACGAGACAACAAAGGCCGCCATAGAAGATGGCGTTGATAGAATTGTGGTGTAAGCACGAAGCTTAAGCGACGTGTTCAGCCAGCAATCACTAAAAGCCTCAATGGATTAAACTAAACACTAAAAATTACTGTGCCCGTCTTCTTTGTTTTAAAATTATTTATAGAAAAGAGTTAACTCTCAAAGTAAATTTTCTTGTATTAAAAAAAAGAAAATCATACAACAGCCATCATAAATAATAAATAATTAACAATCACTTAATTTTAATTATGGAATTTTACAAATTTTTTTCTATAATTATATCCTTAATTAAAAAATGGCAGGTTACTTAAAATATTTTTAATTTATTTGTTCAGTTTTGTTAAAATAAGTATTATACCTAAATATAATTTATAATATTCTTTTTACTTTGTAACACTTAAATGAGATTTATTCAGAGCCGAGATAACCATAAATTTAAAAATGTGGTTTTTCCTTAATATAAATACAAAATGTCTAGAACAAAAAAAGTAAAGGCATCTGGAAAATATAAAATAGGGTATGGAACAAGAGTTAGAGAAAGACTTATTTTGGTTGAATCAAAACAAAGGAAAAAACAAATTTGTCCATTCTGTAAAAAAACAGCAAAGAGAAAATCGTTTGGGATATGGAAATGTAAAAAATGCGGAAAAACATTCGCCGGAGGAGCTTATTATTTAGAATAAAATTTAAATACTAAATAAGTTCTATAAAACAAATGGTAGAATATAAATGTTTCAAATGTGGAAAATCAATTTCATATAAAAAACTTGACAAAAGATTCACTTGTCCATTTTGTAATTCAAGAATTTTTTATAAACCAAGATTATCAATTACAAAAATAAAAGCGATTTAAATAAAATATAAAAGATTATATCAATAAAATGGAAGTTGATCAAGAAACTGGAAAAAAAATACAAAGCCTACAAATATTGGAACAAAATTTTCAGAATATTATTCTTCAGAAGCAGACATTTCAAATAGAAATAAATGAAATTCTTACAGCCATAAACGAAATAGGAAAAACAAAATCTGATGTATTTAGAGTTATTGGACAGATAATGGTAAAATCAGATAAGGCGTCATTAAATAAAGAACTTGGTGAAAAAAAGAAAATCCTTGATTTAAAGGTTAAATCTGTTGAGAAACAAGAACTTGAAATGAAGGAAGAGATAGAAAGACTAAGAGCAGAAATTATGAACAAACTTAAATGATATAATACAGAAATCTTTATAAACTCATTCAAATTAAATTTTCTATGGTCTTAAATAAATTAAAAAAATTGGTTGGAGGAGATAGTTCATCAGATGAAGATTATGTTGAAATTGACATTGGAAATGAAGAGAAAAGATCTAAAGTAAGTGTAAGGCCTTTTGTTCTTAGAAAATTTGAAGACATTAATGAAGTATTAAATTCTCTAAGAGAAGGATATACAATCGCTGTTATAGATATTCAAGCATTAAGGAAAAAAGATGTAATTGAACTTAAAAGAGCTGTTGCAAAGTTAAAAAAAACGACAGAAGCTCTTGAAGGAAACATTACGGGATTTGGAGAAAATATAATAATTGCTACCCCACAATTCGCGGAAATTAATACATCTAGTGGATTTATCCAAGATTCTCCACGAAATAACTAATTAAGAAAGAATTCTATCTTAAAATTAAAAGAGATATTATATAAAATTATGAGATAAATATCAAATTTTATATTTTAAAATAAAAAATGATAGTTAAAAATAGAAAGATTCAACAAAGAAACCTTAGTATCTTTGTCATTTTACACTTGCTACAGAAAAAACTGTTTTTAATGCAACAACAATAGTTGCAGGAATAAACATTGTTAATAATGCATTAAGGATAACAACTATTTTTACACCAATATTCCCAACTAAGATTAAATTAACCTGTCCTATTGAACTTACAATAACTATTGAAATCGAAGCTAATAGAAAAGTTGTTGCTTCTCTTGAATCCGCACGAACGCTCGCAGCTCCAACAATAATTCCTAAAATAGCAAGAAGCAAATATATCCATGGCTTATATCCTGAAAGAATACTTGCCTGAAAAAAACCTAAAACAAGCGCTATAATAACTCCCGAAAGGAGAACATAAGCACCAAATAAATTCTCTTTTGATTTCACAAAATATCTAAATCTGCTAATATTATAAATCTTACTATCTAAAAATATTAAATTTCTTTTAAAACAAAACTATATTAAAGTTATGTTTAGTCTGTCTGTAAAACTTTAATTCAAAATTTTTCAATTTTTCACAAAAAACACAAGTCTTAATTTATCATCGATAAATTTGAGTTTAATTTCAATAGAGTTTATAAAAATCGAAACATTTATAAATAGGTGTAATTATAAAATTACAACAAAATGAAATCAAAAGTACTATCAATTTTTTTGGCAAGCATTTTTATAATTTCATTTGTATCCGCAGTAGAACCTGTTTTAAGTTCTACAACTCCATCACCTATAGTAAGCAAATCATCAACTACTACTTTTACAATTTCAGTGACAAATAATGTGTCTGTAAATTTTAATTTCCCTTCATCAGTGCAAATAACAGATAATAATGATAAAAAAGCTACTCTTTCCATAATAAATGAAACATCAATAACAGACGTCAAAACAGCAAGATTTAAAATTTCAGTATTAAATATTGAGGATGGATTTTCATTTATCCAACAGACAAAAAATATTGAAATTGAAGCTGTGGAAGTTGCAAGTCCAAATAATACAAAAAAAATAAATGTTTCAGTATCATTTACAAATACTTTCTGTAGTGTTGGCAATGTGGGGGATTTAAGAGTAAGACTTCACATAAATAACAATGGACACGGAAAAGATGATGAATGGTATTTATTAGATGAAATTGAACTTGAAGTTAAAGTTGATAATAGAGATGATGAAAAAATAAGGGACATAATTGTTGAATGGATGCTTATTAATAAAAATACAGGGAAAATAATTGATGAAAATGATGAAGAAGAATTTGATTTAAGCGACGGAAAAAACAAAATTCTAACAATCAAAATTAAACTAGACCCTGACGATTTCAGTGAAGATGATTTAGGAGATAACTTAATGCTCATTGTAAAAGCATTTAGTGATGATGTTGGAGAAAACGTCCAATGTGCTTATGAAACAAAAGAAGCAGAACTTATAGATGAAGATTTCATAATTTTGGACTTCAATAAATTAAGTCTGCCAGAAACTTTGCAATGTGGTTCAAGTGTAGATGTAACTGCTGCAACATTTTGGAATATTGGAAGTGATAACCAAGATGATGTAGAATTAAAAGTTAGTGTAAATGAATTTGGATTTCAGAAAATAATTGAACTTGGGGATATAGATTCATTAGATGATAAAAGAACTTCATTCCTTCTTGAAATTCCAAAAAATATTAGGGAAGGCACATATAATTTGAGATTTGAGGTTTATGACGAAGACGGAAATTATTTTGAAGATGCTGATGAAAAAGAATCAATATTTACAATTCCTCTCACAATCAAAGGAAATTGCCAGGGATCCACTACAACAACTTCACAGAGTTCTGTGGGGATTTCAGCAAGACTTGAGTCTGGTGCTGTAGCAGGACAAAATCTTATAATAAAAACAACAATAACAAACACAGGAACTGAACAGACATTATATCAAATTTCAGCCCTAAATTACGATACATGGGCATCATTAAATTCAATTGAGCCAAGAACAATAACATTGGATGCAGGAAGTTCAAGAGAGGTTGTAATTTCCTTAACTCCAAATAGCGACGTCTCAGGAAATAACGATTTTACACTCCAAGTATCTCACAATGGAAGAGTAACTGAAAAAAAAATAAGTGTTCCAAACATTCAGCCAAAAGTTGGTTGGAGTGGAATAAAAGGACTCACAGGAAGTTCAATTGCCAACAATATAAGGGAAAATTGGATTATCTGGCTAATAGCTATTATTAATGTTGTATTAATAATATTAATAATTATCGTTGCCATAAGGATAGCAAAAAGATAATATAAGGTTTTTAAACTAGTTAATCTTAATATAGTATTAAATGAAAAAAAGAAAGGTGCCAAATAATTATAATTATTATAATATTCTCTTTAGATATATTTTTCTTGCTGTTATTGGGATTGGAAATCTTTGGATAATCTACAAAGTGTTAACTCCTCTTACAATTTATCCAGTTTTTTATGTATTAAAATTATTTTACTCAACAAATATTTCTGGAATAAGTATAATTGTAGACAACGTAACAATTAACTTAATAGAATCATGTATCGCGGGCTCTGCATATTATCTTATTTTAATTCTAAACCTCTCAACACCTATGGAAAATAAAAAAAGACTTTACTCACTTATTTATCTATTCGCAGTTTTTCTTGGATTTAACATTATAAGAATTATTGTCCTTTCATCCCTCTTTTTATCGAATTATCAATTCTTTGATATAACACATAAATTTTTTTGGTATGGATTAAGCACGATTTTTGTTGTCATAATATGGTTTTCAGCAATTTATATTTTTGAAATAAAGGAAATTCCTATTTATTCTGATGTAAATTATTTTATGAAATATATAAAAAATAAATGATAAGAAAATTTCTCATTAATTTTGTGAAAAATAATCTGGGAGATTATTTTTATTTCACTTGTTTCAGCAATCAAATTCTCATTAATAAAAAACTCCAATGATTTTTGTAATTAATTTTTAAAGCGATTTTCCTGTTAATGTTGAAAGTGTTGCTATCTCAAACCTCTCAAGAACTTCTGTAAGTTCGCAATTATTTACACTTAAAACATAGCACTTATCGTCAACTCTTTCTATTTTACTTTCATTGCCTTCAGTAAGATATAAAACCGTAGCATCTGGAGTATTAAGGCATGTTATATATTCTCTTTGAAATTCATTTGCCTTATCTTCTGTGCTTATTCCAGTTTGTATATTAAAACCCATTGCATCCATAAACTGGCCAAAGGCAACTAAAGGAGTAGAACCACATTTGTATAATTCTCCTTCCATGTTAAGAGAAAGATATATGGGTTTACCAATTACAAAATCAACTTCTCCAATTACTGGTATTTTTGATTCTTTAGGATTATTTCTCAATATTAATTTAAAATCAATTGGTTTTCCATTAACACCATATCCTGTAAGAGAAGTTGTATAAATTGGAATTTCACCAAAATTCTCTTTTTTAAAAGTCAGTCCAATATAATCAGATTTCTTTGATTCTGATAAAATCCATCCAACAATAATCAATGAAGTAACTAAAAACGCAAGGATTATAAAGAGCCATTTAACTCCTACTTCCTGATAAGAGTCTTTATCTTCTTCCTTTGTTCTATTTTCTAAAGATTCCTTTTTAATCTCTTTTTGTTCTTTCATTATTGAATACCTAAAGATTTATAGATTAATTTATCTGCAAGCAAAATTAATTCTTCCTCAGTTCCTTCAAGGAAAATACATTTTTCCTGTTTATAAGCTTTTATTTCATCTGATAATTTTAATATAATAATATCATTTGAACAGTCTTTTATAGGCAGTCCTTCATTCTTACATTCATAATTCTCAACACATACTTCTTGATACCTAAGTGAGAAACTTCCAATGTTTCTCATTAGTTCTGAAAGTGCTGCAGTCATATTTCCAGATGAATAATAAAGAGGTTTATTAACAAAATCGTTAACATTTACCTCTCCTTCAAAAGAAATATTTTCTGTTTCTTTTGGATTAAATAAAGTAAAAAAGGTACTATTGTGAGAATTAAATTGCCAATATCCTCGCTGGTTTCTTACAAAATTAATTCCATTATAATCTATACTTTCCTTATTTTCACTTGAATCAAATTCTGGATTTTTAAATACAAAAACAAATCCTATAGTGCTACTTGTAAGAATACTAATAAAAACAAATGCAATAATTATCTGGTTTCTTCTCTTCCTCTTTTCAGCATCTTCTTTTGTCTCAATTCTTCTCATTTTATAAAATATCAAATCTTGTTTAAAAAGTTTATTAATAAAATTATTCAATAATCTCTTAACAAGTTTTATTTTTTAAATGAACGATACATTAGTTTATTGACTTTTTATAATTTAATTAATATATAATTATTTTATAAATAAAAAATAAAAGAAAAAGTAAAAATAAATTGTTTTTACGCTCTTGTGAATGAGCCTGAAGTCGAACCTTTATACTTGACACCAGAAGCAATCTCTGGATTATTTGTTACCAAAGACCTTGCTGCAGCCCTTGTATCATCAGCTTCATATCCTGCGACTAAGGTAGCAATTTTTCCGTCAGTTCGTGAGAAAGTTTCAATTAGGTATTCTCCAACACCGACATTTGTTCTTGCAGTGAAATCCCTTCCACATAAAGGATTTGAACTTCCAAGCAATTCAGCAGCTAATGTATTTACACAGCTACCCCCAACAACAATCAGATTCTTGTTTGCAATGTTGTCAACTTCATTATCTCTCACAACCATTACGGTTCCTGCTCCTCCATTTCCTGAAGACACGACTGCATTTGATGAAGATACATAGACTTGTGCATATACTTGTTCATCTGGGTAGCTTATTACAGCCCTTGTTTGATCACTATCAGATTTATCAGCAGTGATTATTGTTCCCCATCTATCCATGTCTTGATACAAGTCATCATTGCTTTCAAGTCTTACATCATTCCATGCATCTGAATCTCCATTAGAACCATCAAGCCCCCATGTTCTTATAACATTTTGGACTCCGATTCCTGCACTATCTCCGTCATAACCTGAATCTAATGTAATAACTACAGCCTCGTAATTATTTTGGTCATCTTTTTCTTCAAAAAGGATTATTGCAGGCCTTACAATATTTACTCCTGGAATTGCTTGAAGATAGACCTTCGTATTGTTACCAACACCTGTACTTGTGAAATTGTAAGTTAATCTTCCGACAGTTTTAGTTGTAGAACTTGCTCCATCTGAAGCACCTGTATTAAGATTGTTCCCATCTATAGTCACCATTCCAGTAGTTGTATTTACAATAACAACTGCGGCGTCAGTATAACCATCTCCATCTGGAAATTTTATATTATGTCCAGATAAATTGCCTCCAGCATGTTGAGTCATCAGATCTATAGTTAATGGTTCATAGAAAGCAATTTTTGCTCCTTTTGACGTTTCAATTGTAGGATATAAGATTACACTATTGCCTGAACTGTCAGGATAATTTAATCTTATGGTTCTTGCTGTGTCAGTTAAAGTGTTTGGTGCAAAATAACTTACCTCATATGTCTTTCCATTAAGGACAATAGTTCCAGAACCTTCAGCAGTAATAGAAGCTTTTTCAGTTTTTCCTGTAATAACATCTCTTAATTCAACTGAATCATCTGAAAATCCCGAAGAATTTGTGATTGTTACAACTTGGTACAATCCTCCTTCATCTTCATTTCCAACCATAACATATTCTGATTTATTTATAGGAGACATTTCAGCAACAATTATCCTTCTGTTGTTTGAATCTGCTAATCTCATAATTCCTCCCTGTGAATTAGATCTGTTATAGACCCAATTAAAGGTTATCTCACCTTTATTATAGTCTGTAAATTTTACAGTCATTTTGTCACTTCCTGAATTCTTGACTTCAATCATTTCTCTGGCAGTTTCATCTTCATTTGCAATATTTAATCCAGGAAAATCAACTTTGAAACCTCCAAAAACAGGGTCAACAAATGACATTGCAGGAGTTATCGCATCTTTATCACTTTCAGGTGCTGCAACTTGGACAACAAGTCTAGTTATATTCCCAGTATATGTGGTATCAACAAAATCAACTTGAGTACCATCAATTATCTTATCCTCAGAACCTACTTTCACAGGCTCTCCATCTTGAAGAGTAACTTTTGAGGTTCCAACAATAATATCTGCCCATGCACTACTCAATGCAGTTGATTCTGTAGCTATGTTAACTGCAACTTCTAATCCTTGAACTTTTCTTGAAGCCCCTTCACTAATTCTTGCTGTTGAACTTTGTCCATTACTATCAGTTACTTTAATTATGGCCTCATCATCTTGAACATTTGTAAGTTCTACTGTATACGTCCTATCATTAACTGTTACAGATTGAACTGGATTAGGATTGTTTCCTCCAAGACCCAAAGTAATTTTTTGAGCTGACTTCAATAATACCAATTTACTAGAATCTGTAGCTCCAGCCACTGTAAATTTCTGTCCAAATAAAGTAATTTCAGTCCCTTTTGTTTTTGAATCAGAGTGGGTAAAGTTAACTGCTTCGTCAAATGTAACTGTCATATTATATAAATATTGTGTTGTAACTGTTGTGCCAAGGTTGATTCCTGTTAAAGGATCATTCTCAGTTGTTGGCATTTTTCCAAAAATAACTCTTGGATAAGAACCAAGAATAATTCTTTGTGTATATTCAGAATCAACATTTCCATTAAATTCACCATCTGCAAGAATAGTTGGCAAATCAGTTTTCGTTAAAGTAGCTTTATTTATGCTTATACTATCATTCATATATATTTTTGAGGAACCTGTAAAAAGTGCTTTTGTTTCTCCACTAGTTGTAACACTTCCACCAGTAGTAATTATACCTGCAGCAATCGCACTGTTTAAATTTGAACCTATCTCTGTTGCTGCAACAAAATCACTTGAAGCTGCAATACTTCCTGTAACTATTGCTACTCCTCCAGCCCCTCCTGCAGTAAACGCACCAGGATAAGAGGCTGCAACAGCAATTCCCATTGTGCTTCCAAGCATAGCTGCACTCGCAATAACTGAACCGACTTTTCTAAAATTAATTTTCATATTAAACCTCCTTTCATTATTTTAATCATTTGTCAATACCAATTTAGGTATCGGCATCCCCAAGGCAATTTTATTTTCTCATTGTTCAATTACCTTGAGCAATTATAAGCTAAAGCAAAAGCCAAAGCTTGTCATCGGCACGACAAAAGATACAAGAAAAACCCATTTATAAAGTTTTTCTCTAAAATATTCTAAAGTCCCCTCTTTTTAGCCAGTTATTTATAAATATTATGTTACTATTATATAAGAAGACAGATTTTTCAATAAATAAAAAGAAACATTTATATAGGTATATGGTTTTTGTAACCATATATAATAAAATAATAATTTAATTTATAAAGAAATTAAATATATATGGCAAAGAAAACCATATATAAAATAATTAAATTTATTGGTGAAAAAATTTAGCCAAAGAAAATAAAAATGGAAATACAAGGCAAAAAAAATGGTTGACAAAACAAGGATAATAGATATATACGAGAAAGCTGGGACATTTGCCTCTGTGTTTAGAAAATTCACAGGAAGTAAAGAAGATTATAACATTAAAGATTTATCAATATTGAGGAAGTTACTAAGTAATGAAAAAGCAAGATTATTACATACAATCAAAATGAAACAACCAAAATCCCTTTACTCTTTAGCAAAAATATTAAATAGAGATTTCAAAACATTAAGAGAGGATGTCCTTTTATTAAGAAAATTTGGCTTAATTGATTTAGTAGCAGAACAACATAACGGAAGGATAACTCATAAGCCAGTGTTGACTGCCAATACTATTAACATTATTGTGCGAATTTAACAAACCTCCAGCGGGTTTCTTAGAGTTCCAGCAACATTTCAAGTTTAATGAATTATTCATTAAAACAGACTTCAATCCTCATTGATAAATCTCTGCCAAAATTTTTTTCATTTACGAGTTTTCTTCCAAGACATCTTTCAACTTTTCCTGAAATTACCGGCTCTATTAAAATAGTATTATCAAATTTATTATTTATTGTTAAATTATAATGTGTTGTAAAGCTTTTATCAGTTACAACATAACTTGCTTTCATAACCTCATCAAGAGTGGTTTTTAAGACTTCACAAGTAGGCTTTGAATCATCGCAAATTCTTCTATTAGCACACCCATTTATTAAATCACTTACATCTTGGAAATTTGAATTTATCTGACACTGAGTTGTCAAATGAGATATTGAAGTTATAAGGCTTGCAATTTTTTGGCTTTCATTAACCTTACCTGAATCCTTTCTTAAGGATATCCCTAAAAATATAACTCCGATAATAGCAATAAGGACAACTATTAAAACAAACCCGACTATTTCTTCCTGCGATTTTTTAGTCTTGAGCTTCATTTATTTTTTCCTCAATTATCATAAGTTCTGCAAGTTCGCATTTATCATACGTCCTTCCTTCAAGACTTTGTTTTCTACACCATGAAACGAAACTTGAAGTTGGACTTGTATTTTTTTCTGTAAAAAGTTTGATAATATTACATTCAGGATAGTTAAATTTAGTGCATTCAATCTCTCTTTCTTTCGGATAAATTCTTCTTACTATTATCCCCTCAACTCCCCAAAAAGTCGAATCCGTTCTCGTTCTATATATACTTTCACTTTGAAGGATAATAAGTTTATCTGCATCAATTGAATTTGGTTTGTTTTCAAATATAAATTCCGGAGTTGAAGAAAGTTTTTCAACTAAGTTAGAAGCTCTATCTCTTTTTAATTCAACAACCTCTTTCTCAAGGTTAATTGATTTTATTGAGATAAAAAACAAAGCAACAAGAACAAAAAAAATAGTTAGAGCTAGAAGCATAAAAATCATCTGCTTTATCTTTAATTGGGCTTTTTTATCTTTCATTTAAAATAACTGGCATTCAAGATATTTATTTTTTTCATTTACTTCGTCTGCAATAGAGGAAATTTGTGGGAGGTTTTCAAGCCTTTCAAATTCTCCAGAAGATTCTCTAAGAGATTCAATTAATGGAAGCAAATTTGTATTAGTGCATCCTCTTGAAGCTATAAACTGGGATTTTTTAGAATAAATAGTGCTAACTGATTCAAGCCTCTTCATTAATCTCTTAACATTACACTCATAATTTTCCCTTGACGAAAATATCGCTCCGTATAAAAGTTTTCCAGTAAAATAATTATCCATTCCATCCTTTCTTACAAATCCACTTAAACATTCATTGTCGTTGCATCTTACATTTATATCACATTCAAAACCTCCAAAACACACAGGCTTACTTTCAGGACAGGCATTTTTATTTGAAGTGAATATGACATCAAAACTATTTCCTTCTGTTAAATCTCCAAGTTCTCTCTCAATATTTCTTGGGGCATTTACAAAGCAGTAAGAATCAGAATAAGCTATAAGAATATCCCCAATTTTGTAAGGCATTTTTAAAGAGAAAACAAGAAAATTAATCTTTTTTCCTTCAATAATATTTTCAGCAAATAAATATGAATTTTCAGTTGAGATTGGATTGCCTGCCCTTGAAAATTTTTCACCAAAACCTATTTTTTCGGAAAAAGTTACAATACTTCTTCCAAAATTTCCTCCACTATCGCATGAAGTAAAAATTCTCGCTTCAGATGGGAGAAATACATTTATTGCAGATGAATCATAAACACTTGTTTGCAAAGGATTAAGAACATTTACAAATTCGGCTGCAATTTTTGTATTAATTTCAAATTCGCTTGTTGAAACATATTTTGTTGCAAAAAAAATTGCAAGAAAAAGCACAGCTGCACCAGCAATTATCGCAAACAGCCATGCAAAGCTGAACTCAAAACCATTTTTATTCATTTTATGAGACTCTTACTAAATCTTCGTCAATGTTTTTGCTGAGTCTTATTTTAACAGAATTCTCCTCGTTTCTAAAACATACAGGATTCTCTCTAAAATCCATATTAATATGCTTTATCAAGGTTGAAGAAATTTCTACTTTTTTTCTTGGATAAAAATATAAATTATGGTTTCCTTCATCTCCTGTAAAAATACTGAAATCGTCTTCAAAAGTTCTGAAATTTCCTCTTGAAGGAACATTTGGATCCCAAAAACAAACATAATCAAAATCACATCCTAAAATTTTAAATTCCTTAATCCTATCCTCGCCCGAGCCTTTCCATATCCTGTCAATTTCATTCTGAAGTTCATAAATAAATCTTCCTTGTTCAGTAGAACACCTCACTCCAAAAAAAGCTTTGAAAGCAATAAATGCAACAATTATAAATGCAATTATCAATATAATAGAGAAAATCATTCCAAATCCAAGTTGAAATTGTCCTCTTTTCATTAATTATTCTAAAATAAAATCATATTATTAAACCTTTTTATCTTATATATCATTAAATATTAGATTTAAGCCTGCATATCAAATTTCATAGATTAATTTATAAAAAAATTAGGGGCATTTAAAAAAATTATTGATTGCACCATTTTATCAATTCCAATATTTATTTATACTAAAAAATTTTTAAAAAAAGATGGGAGAGGAAAGAGAGAAAGTTAAATTTTTGGTGATTAATTTAATAAGAGGGCTCCTTGCTTTAGCCTTCATAAGTTCAATTTATTATGGAAGAAATCTTGTAATGGTCTTTTCGTTAATAGGATTTGTTGCAACATTTGTTCCAAAAGTATTGAAAACGCTTGGAGTTAATTTTCCTGCGATTTATGAAATAATAATCATACTATCAATTTATGGAATCCTTTTTCTAAGTGAAGTGAGAGGATTTTTTGCTGAGTTTTGGTGGTGGGATATTGCCCTTAATCTTATTGCAGCAAGCGTTCTTGGAATTGTCGGACTTATTATATTATATGCTCTGTATAGGGATAGGAAAATAAAAGCAAATCCATTGATTATTTCATTCCTGACTTTCTGTTTTACAATTGCTGTAGGGGTATTATGGGAAATAATTGAATTTTCAATTGACAATCTCTTTGGATTCAAAATGCAAAAGTCCAATATTGACACAATGAAAGACATTATAACAAACACATTCGGGGCGTTTATAATATCACTAATCGGATATTCATATATACAAAATGGAGAAATAAAAATAATCTCTAAGTTTGTTTCAAAACAAATTGAGAGATATAAGCGATTTTTTAGAATTAGAAATACTTTGGAAGAATCTTCTGATGAAATAAAAAAAATAATAAGTGTTGGAGAATCAAAAAATCTCGAATTTAAATCAACATTAAGGACAAATCTTCATACAAATGAGATTGATAGCAAAATCGAATATTCTACAATAAAAACTATTTCTGCTTTTCTCAATACAGAAGGAGGAACATTATTAATAGGAGTAAATGACAATGGAAAAATATGTGGATTGGAAAAGGATAATTTCAAAGATAATGATTCGCTAAATCTTCATTTCACAAATCTTCTTAAAAAATACATAGGAAATGAATATCTCCATTTTATTGAATTTGAACTCTTTCCAGTAGATGATAAACATGTTCTAAAGATTGAATGTCAAAAATCAAAAAAGCCTGTTTTTGTAAAATTTCAAAATGAAGAGGAATTTTACATAAGAAATGGGCCAGCAAGTGTTAAACTTTCAGCTCGCGAGATGGTTGAATATATAGAACATCATTTTAGAACAGAATAGATTCTATTTATAATAATTAATTATACTTAAAAGTATAAAATAAATAGTAAAATTTGTAATTTCTATAATATATAAATAAATTTAATATTGATAAAAATACCTTATCTAATCTTGCTATTTGTAAGATATCGATATTGCCCTATAAATAAAATCAAATTTGAAGATTCATTTACAATTCATCTGAATAAGTTTCGTAAAATAATTACCCTTTGTAAAAAAAGTAACTTGATTTAAGGATTTACTTTACAAACCACATCAAAAGGAAAAATATTTAAACTCTTAATTTTAAATAAAAAAATGAAGGGGGATATAATTACAAGAAGGGAAATTTTAAAAACTTTAGGATTAGCAGGCTACTGGATAATAGCAGGTTGTCCTTCTAGCAACCCTGGAGGGGGAGACGGAGGCGGAGGAGGAGGTGGAAACGGAGAGTTCCATTCCATTGTTTTATATGCCATTGGAGATACTTATACAAGTTCTGAAAATCCTGCAACAAATTACGGAAGAGAAGATATTATACAAACTGGTGAAATCCACACTCCACAACGTAGTGCAAGTTTTAGAGGGTATGTAAAATTTGACGTTTCAAGTATCCCAAGAAATGCAAGGATTGATAGTGCAATTTTTTCCATGAGTTCTGTAATAACAGCGTCCCGTATACAACCAATAGCTACAGTAGATATTGATAAACTTACCTTAAATCCTTGGCAAGAAGGAGGTTTAACTCATAATTCTTCTTTTAATCATATGGAATTTATTTCTTCTTCAAGAATTATTTTAGATGGAAGAGTCCATAACTGGGATGTTAAACAAGCTGTCCGAGGTTGGGTTGCTGGAGAACCAAATTACGGATTCACTATTAAAGGGAGAGACATTGATGATGGGTATGGCGGCGATGACCACGGAGTGGGATTTATTTCTAGGGAACTTGCCCAAAGAACTGGCTTACTAGATATAGCACCAAAACTAACTATAGATTATCTTGCTTGATTATTCTCACAAATGAAAATATTGTAATCCTTTATATATTTTTTATAATATTGCCACTTAATTAGTTCGTATAAGAAGGAACTTCGTTCAATTATAAATTATAACAAACAAAACTTGACTTCATCAGATTTCTCTTTATAATATGGACTTTTAATCTTATTCTCTTAACTCAACAGGACGAACAATTATTGAACATTCTGTCGGATTCGGTTGTCTATTGTTAATATCCATACATTTGATATAATAAGTCTCTTTTGTATTCCACATTGCAAGATGTTCTTTTCTCTGATTTTGAGAAGGATATTGCATTGGATTTCCCTCTCCCTCGTTAATGTCAAAATTGCATCTTGTATTTATATCATTTGTATATCTACATACTGCTTCCTCATCTGTAATTATCTTAAGTTTATTATTATCATTTAGGACTCTTGTAATTAATGGTGCTTGAGTGTCAACAAAAACACTGAAAGTTGTAATACCATAATCTTGATTTCCTCCTAAATCCACACATCTTATATAATAAGTATATTCTCCCTGAGTTAAATCTTGAGTCTGCTTGTGCTTAAATGAATTTGTTTCAAAAAATCTTATGAAAGTTTCATTATTCAAACTATAAAGACAAACAGATTCTCCCTCATTAAATCCATTTTGAGTTTCAACTTCCAGAGTTATAGGAATTGTTGAAGTCGCTCCTGTTAAAATGCTCCCTGATATTGGCTTTATTGAATCTTGTTTAATATTCAAAGGCTGTGTTCCTTTTAAGACAAATTGATATCCTCTAGACATTTTATTTCTATTGCTTGGAGATTCCCAAGGCTGGTCTTCACATCTGAAATAAAATAAATTATCCTGCCTATCTTTTATTCCAGTCAATCTAGTTCTACACTCATAAAGCATATTATTTCTTATATCCTGAAGGTTATTAGCGCATATCATTTCATTATTCATACTCTCAAAACTTAAATCATTATCTCTTGACCATTTGCAATTTACAGGTTCGTTTGTAAATACACTTAAAGTTACATTATCCGCTTCAAAGTTTATAGGCTGTCCGTTTCTTATGCTTGTTTCAACAATTTCTGGAGGAGTTAAGTCTGGCCCTTTCTGAACACAGAAATTTATTTTATAAGGGTCTGCATTATAAAATCCATTCGCACTTCTACATCGCACATATAAGTTATATATGCCATCATTTTGTATTTCTAAACCTCCTGTTTCATTCTGCCTTAATTCATCAACTTTATTTATAGTATTAGGACTTGGCAAGCTCAAAGATTGAATATGATTATAATCATATAAATTACTCATGCCAAAAAAGAATTTCATATCATCGTATCCTTTTGGTTTTACATCAACATCTCCCGCTCCTCCAAGAATTAAAAAGTCAATCTTACATTGAGAAGGTTTGTCTGTTTGTATTCCAAATTGTATTGGAGTAAATGGAGGAATACAATCGTCTCCCAAAGGTTTTATTTGAGTTCCCCAATTAGGAGGCCTTGCCCCTAAAGGAACATATCTATATCCTGGACTTAAAGCGCTTTCAAGTGGCCTTATTGAAGGACTATTTACATCTCTTGGATTTGTCCAGACGCAGAGTTCCTTTTCAGTTCCTTTATTAACTAAATCACAAGCCTGTCCTAAACTCTTGCACCTATATTCAGAACATGGATGGACTCCATCATTACATTTCTCACAGTCATTCCCTCCAATAGGAGCTTCCCATGGTTGACATGTAAAAAAAACAGTTTCATATTCAATTTTCTTGTATGTTAAAATAAAAGTTAGTATTCCTGCCCCTACCCCTAATAAATGAGCATTACCTCCTAAAAAGGTTTTTTCAGGAAATAAACTAGAAAAACCTGAAACTCCTCCAGCAACTCCCAACGCATTCCCTAATGCATCCCCCCATGGTTCATCACCAGCAAGTTCTTTTATAATTTGTCCTAACGCAAGTCCTCCTGTTATATAACTTGCTGATTTTGTGAAATTACCTATTTTAAATTTTTTAGATCCTTTTTCTTCCCCTGTTTTCCCCCCCTTATTGCCAATCCCATTCTGGTCCTCAACTTTCCCCTCCTCATCTCCATTAGAACCTACTCCGTCCGCCTGCCCTCTAACAACTTCAACGTTCATAATAAACGCAAAGGCAAAAATCCCTAAAAGAATATTCGCTATTAAAAATAATCCTTCACTTTTTTTTATTCCCTTTTTTTTCATTCTTCTTAACTTTTTATTCTCCATTTATTTTCCAAGTTGTTTATATGTTTCAGTTATTATATCTTTGATAATATTTCCTGTTGTTGAAGTTGCAGTTGAGGTTTGAGTTTGAAATGTCTGTTGTGTTGCTGTTGAAAATTCTCTTCTTTGTTCAAAAGAGGGATTTGTAGAGGGATTTGCAGGACTTCCACTTTGAACAGGAGAAGCAGTAAAAATTCCTAAATTAAGTTCAGGACCTATTTTTTTGTCATCTATTCTTAGTTCATAACCATTATTAACAAATTTTCCTATATAATTTGCTCCTGGTCCGCAGTCTCCTATAGAGGAACATATATTCAATGCCTGAATTGCTGTTTGTGGGTTTTCTTTTATATCACAAAAGCAATTCTTAACACACTTTTTTCCTCCAATTAACGTCTTTTCATAAGTTATAACACAACTTGAACTTACTAAGTCACACTGAGATGCCGCCGACTCCCCCCAAAATTCAAGTCCTGGAGCAATATCTGGAACACAAGCCCCTTTATCTCTTTCATCTTTTTCAATAACATTCATTAATAATCCAGAAAATCCATTTGTAATTTTATTTAAAGATGCATCAATTATCCCTTTTGCTATCTCTTCAGGTTCTTCAGAAACCGGAATCCATTTACAATCTCTTAAATCAGTATTTTGGCAATCTTCAATTCTTTTCTGCAACAAACAATCATGCCACCTATTCACAACACATCCTGCTTGTAGAAAAGTTCCACCGCCCTCAACATTTATCGAATCTTCAATGCATGTTTCTTGCCTATAATCAGCGCATGGTTCTACAATTTCCTCTCCCATAAAACAAATATGCCTAAAATGTCTACTTCCAACCCTATCATCCCCTTTATTATTATTGTCGTAAAAACACCATGACTCCCCATTTTTGTAATTTTTTCCATTTGAAGTACTATAACAATTTATATCCCTACAGATAAATTCGCCATAAGCTGGCTTAACACCAGAATCTTTAGCTTTAGAACAAATACTTCCTTCAAGATAATCGCAGTTTCCACAACTTCTAGAATTCCTAGAGGCAGTGCAGCTCTGACTTTTAGGAACTCTTTTTTCCCAATAATTTTTATCATTTATTCTTGAAGCATCATAAATATTAGCCTTATTCCCACAGCTATCAATAAAATAAACTTCATCCTCTCCTTCAAAACAAGAAGTTTTTGAGGTTCTCTGGCAGTTTGTATTAAGCTGTTCTGAAGTACATAAAAAATCCTTGAAAAATTGCGTATTAGGAACTACTCCTGAATTTGTTGAGTTCATTGAAGTGCCACATTCAGCTCTTGTAACAAATTTACAGGTTCTTGTAAATTCTGACTCAAAAACACAAGCTCCAATGTCTTGTGCATTTGCAACTGCAATACAAGAAACTTCGTCTTTGATGTCTGTTCTGAAATCCACTTGAAGTCCGTAAGTTCCAGATAATTTCTTACATCTTTGAAGAGTTGTAAAAGAAGCCTGCTGCCCAAGAATACAACATCCTAAATTGCATTGGGGAGGATTTGCATCACTTGTCCACAATCCGTT
Organism: Candidatus Pacearchaeota archaeon; assembly: GCA_038869895.1. Taxonomy (GTDB): domain Archaea; phylum Nanobdellota; class Nanobdellia; order Pacearchaeales; family GW2011-AR1; genus JACPLR01. The sequence goes on along the minus strand of JAWCQE010000001.1, from coordinate 140,940 downwards.
TGCTTCTTCACATGCCCTTTGAGGAACATTATTCATACATAATCCATCATCACTATCATAACAAACTCCTAATTGACAGAAAGAAGTCGCATCACAGCTTGTTTGTGAACTTAAAAATCTTGAATCACACTGGCTTTGAATGGAATTCTGGCAGTAAGCTCCATTTAAAGTTTTTTCACAGCATACTGTCGTTGTCTGCGCCGTGACATAAGATGAAAAAAATAAAATAAAAAAAATAAACAGACTAAAACCTAAAAAGTAATTACTTGTAAATTTTCTCTTCAATTTTTCTTCTTTTTTTTCAATCACCATTTTTAACTATTTGAATTTATAATCCATATCCTATAGGCAAAGCCAAACTTCTTACAGCAAAGTTAAAAGTTTCCATTGTTTCCCTATCACTAATCTTATAAATTGTTGTCCCATCTCCTTGTTTTAATTTTTCAACTCTTGTATTCGGATAAAGAGACATATATAAAACTGGATCACTATCGCCATATTGGGATTCAAAATTTACAATTGATGTTGCAACACTTAATAATTGATAATACTGGCTATGTTTTTTTATTTCAAAATTTTCAAATGTCTGTGTTAAATCCCCCTTTTTGATAGTTAGAGGGAAATTTATTTTAATAATTATGTTGTTGTGAATTATATCTATTGAACTCTCGAAATTCTGTCCTCTTATTTGATATCCTCTTTTTTCAAAATTGGCTTTTAATGAAGAAATACATTTATCTATTTCTGGAAGAATTGCCCTATTTATCTCATTCTTTGTATGTTGTAATATTAAAGGCTGCTGATTTACACATGTCTTATAAAATTCATTAGTATAACATAAATAACTTAATTTCGTTCCATTATGAAGAAAAAATAAAGAAGGTTCAATACTTCCTCCCTGTGACATAATTAGATTTATTTTTTTATTGATTTCGCTGTTATCAATAAAACATTTATTCAATTCTTCTTTAACATTAATCTCATCACTGCCAACAATATTAGAGATTTTTTCAAAAGTTTCTCTCCCTATATCCGTAACTGCAAAAAAAATCACTATGACTGCAACAATAACTACTGCTAAGATAACAAAGATTGTTGTCTGTCCTCTTTTGTTTTTTGATTTAATCATTCTATTACCTTCTAAAAACAAATTTCTTTATAAATTTAACTTGCAAAATTTTCAAAACTCCTTACAACAATAGAACAACTCTCAGCTCTATTGCTCCAAATATCTTCGCATTTTATATAGTAACTCTTTCCTTTTATTAAAGGAGTTGAGTGAATATTTCCATTCTTTGTAAATTCAGTAATATTAAATTCAGTAACATTATTTAACGGAAAATTACATCCTACATCAGATTCATTCTTATAAAAACACTTTGCCTCTTCATCTGTTGTAATGAATAAAGTGTTAGCATTACTAAAAACTCTTGTTATAACAGGGGCTTTAGTATCAAGTTCTAATGAGAACTCCCCAATGCCTTCTGCAACATTTCCTGCAAAATCATTACACTGAATATAAACTTTATAATCTCCTTTTCTCATCTGATTTAGAATTTGGCTATGAACTTTCTCGCCTGTAATTCTGAAATTTACAAATTGATTATTGTCAAAACTATATTTGCAGAAAGCGTTTCCATTTTCAACTCCTCCTGATGTCTCAACTTCCAATTCAATCATAATAGGTTCACTTCCTGCAAAGACTTTTTCATTAGGTTTAATAGAAGTTATTTTTAATTCAGAATTACTTCTTTTTAACGAATATTCAAAAATGTCTCCTATGTTTCTTGAGTTATTATTTCCAAGCCACGGCTGGTCTCGACATTGAATAAAAAATCTATTTTCCTCGCCTGTTATTGGAAGAGTTGCATTGCACGGCCATCCAAGTATTGTACTTTCATCTAAATCAACACTACATTCCATTTCATTTCTCAATGAATTATATGATTCTAATTCATTTGATATAACTTGCCTCGTACTATCCCATCTACATTCAGCTGGTTCTGAAATAAAAAAGAAAGCTTCTTGTTCTGTTGCATCAAATTTTGTGAAGTTGTTCTGCGGAGGAGAAGACGCAATTATTACCGGTTCTTGTATATCTGGCCCAGGAGACACACAGAAGTTTATTTTATAATCCTGGTCGTTGGCTTTTCCATCAAGGTTTGCGCATTTTACATAGATATTTAAATCTCCTAATCGATTTAATATGTATTGCCTGGCGCTGATGTCCTGTTCTGTTGTTGTTTCCAATGCCTGTCCCAATTCTTCTTGGTTATTAATTTCATTAGCCAATAAACTTTCAACACTTGGCAATAAAGTTAGCATTGTATGATTTTTAGTTAAAAGATTTCCTTCTAAAAATAAATTTGCCTCTGATTTATTTTCATATGCAAATGGTTCTAAACTCCAGAAACACTCCGAATAAACATCTGTTTCAACTCCAAAAACTAAATAAGTAAATGCCTGTATACACTGTCCATCTTTTGTTCTTATTTTAAATCCATTAGGACTTATGTCTTCATACCTATAAAAAGAGGTATTGAGTATCTCTTCCCATGGACTAATTACTGGTATAGAACTTTCCCCAGAAACACTTACGCATACATCTCCTTTTCCTTCATTTATCAAAGTGCATCTTGCTCCAAGAGATTCACACCTATACCTTGAACATGGTTTCAAAGGGTCATCATCACATTTCTCACAATCAGTCCCGCCTTTTGGCCTTTGCCAAGGTAAACACTGAAATTTGATATCAACTGTCTTAACTTTTCCACATCCAATAAGATAAGTAATCGCGATTCCAACTGCGATTCCAATTGCAATTGATAAAGGATCAAATCCGAAAAATGGTTTACCTAAATAATGTCCGTGAAATACAGTTGAAAGGATATTGTTAGTGGGAGCATAAAAAGTAACTGGTATTTGTAACATACCCACCCCCCCTGTTGGAAAAATAATTGGTGCCCATAATATTCCTTGTGTAGCAGCCCCAATAACTCCAAGACCTGCAGCTGTAACTCCTCCTAGTCCTGCAACTACCCCTCCTACAAGTCCTCCAGCAACTCCTGCTCCGATAGTTGTTCCTAACTGGCTTCCAAGCATATTATCCAACTGACTTGGCAGTTTCCCTACATCTATTCTATTATACCCTCCTAAGAATGGATCAATAATTTCAGTTGGAAAATTCACTATGTCTTTCTCATCTCGAAAAAATCCACCACTTGGAGGAGTTGGTTTTAATATTTTAACTAAAACAGCATAAACTGGAATCAAAATAAATGGTTGTAGAGGGGTCCTTCCATGTCCTCCTTTCTTTGTTACATAAGCTCCACCAGGAGTAACCTTTCCTTCATAATTTGCATAAACTCCACAATCTCCAAGAGAAACACAAAGATTATTCATCTGAATTGTAAAAGATTCAGTATGGCATTTGCAGTTTTTCGTGCATTCCCAATGAATTCCTGATAGTCCGCATGTCTTAGTCCATATACTAGTGCATTTTTGCGATGCTAAAGAACAAATGCTTCCTGCAGAATTCTCAGAACTTAAACTTCCTGATAATTTTGAAAGAACCCCACCTCCATCCAAATCACTAATAGAACTTGATACATAATTTCTTACAAAACTATCTACTCCGCTTGTACTTCCTAAATCAAATCCAGGAGGATATTTTGGGACACAAGCATTAAATTTAAAACGAGAGTCAACAAAAACAGGATGAATCCTACAATCTGGATTTTTCACACATTTGGTTAAACATCCTGGCCCACATCCCTCATTTCCTTGATTGTATGAAATACATTGTTCCCATAAATTCATCCTACATATTGCATTATCAATCTTTCTTCCATTATCAAGGGATTTATCATTCTGGACACATATCTCCTTCCTATAATCAGCGCATGGTTCTACCTCTACTTTTCCATTAACACATACCTGCCTAAAATGTCTGCTCCCTACTAAATCAGTGCTTAATAATGCAACCTCTCCCTCCAATAATCCTCCAGCTATTTTTGATAATAATCCCCCACTCTTCCCTTCAAGTATACTTCCTCCGCCTATAGTTCCATCATAAACACACCATGATTCTCCGTTTGTTCTTTGTTTTCCTTTTGAATCAATGCAGTTTAAATTTCTACAAGTATAACCTTCCATATTTCCAGAATCAACTCCAGGCCTAAACTCTCCGCATATACTTCCAAGATTATAATTACAATTTCCACAGCTTCCTGAATTTTCATTTGAAGAATTAGGATTGCATGATTTCTCTTTCGATAAGACGAATCCATTATTCCATGAACTTGCCCTATTTGATGAATAAATATTTTCTCTATTCCCACATGAATCATACCAATATACCTCATCCCTATTGTCAAAACAACTTACTCTTGACTGCTTCACACATATTGTTTTAAGTTCTGGATGAGAACAAAGATAGCCTTCATAAAAAACTCCTTTTATATTGTTGACACACTCACTTTGTGTTGTAAAAATGCAGTTATTTTTTTCTTCTCCAAAATTTACAACACAAGCTCCCTCACTTGTTTTACCCTTATTCAAACATTGAACGCCATCTTTTATTGAACTGTCAAATTCAAATGATACTCCTCTTCTTAAAGATTGTATTTCACATCCAGTTCTCGTCTCCAAATTCGCACTCAATCCAAGAACACAACATCCAATTTCACATTTTTGATTGTTGCAAAAAGGGTCATCAAGAAATTCACAGCCCTCATCTCCTTCACATAGTACCCTTGGAGTATTTGGAGTGCATGTTCCTTCATCAGAATTAAATCCACATCCAAGATTGCATTCCCTTAGTTGAGAACATGTTGTCCCTGAAACACAATTTCCATCACAAATATCAGAACATGAATCAGATGGAATGTCAGTACAACTGGCTCCGCTTTTCAAATTAAGACAACATGATGTAGTTGTTTGGGCAGAAACACTTGGAATTATTGTTATAAATTCTAATAAACTTTTTATATCTGGAGAAGTCCCATAAATATTTCCTAGAATCCATGAAAATGAAACAGCCATGCTTATGACAAGAAAAATTTCAATTCCTGCGATAAACTTTTTATTCATTTTAAGATGGAGTTGCAAGGACACAGTTCCTTACAGCAAATTTAAATTCTTTCTTTGAAGGTAAATCCTTAACAGAATAAACTTTAACATCATCTCCTGTCTGAAATTTTGTTATTTCAATTAATTTATTATTTCTCATCACTTCAACATAATCAGAATTGCAAAATTTAACCTCCTCTGTGATAATTTTTTCAGATATTTTTGCTACATCATACAATCTTGTCTTATAATTAGACTTAAATTCGCTAAAACGTTCTTCTTTCTCTGCTTTTGTTTGCGAAATTTCTTTTTCAATATAAATTTGGACTCCTCTTTCATTTAATTCAACATCTAAATTTTTTGTTATACCAAACATTGTTTCATAATTTCTTTCTTGCAATCTATTCCTTAAATTCTCAAAACATATCTCAACTTTTGGAATTATGAAATTTTTTATTTCATCTTCTATATGGTTTACAAAAAAAGGCTCTTGCGGAATGCATCTTACATAATTAATTGCAGTATAACACAAATAAGGGATTTTCTTTTCATTTTCTTGTTTGTAATATCCATAAATATTTCTTATTTGATAAGTTAATTCCGGCAGTTCAATATACCCAGAATTTTCAAAAATTAAATCGACTGCTTCTTCAAGATAAGATTTAATACAAGACTCGAGTTCCTCGCCAGAAGTTTTTTCGACTCTTACTCCAGGAATCTGCTGATTTTTGTAAAGGATAAATAATAGGATTATTGCAACAACAAGAAGAAGAGAGATAATAACAAAAATTGTCACCTGTCCTTTCTTGCAAGCTGATTTTTTACTTATCTGACTTTTTATTTTAAAATCCATAAATTCACCCCTTCTTTTTTAATTCTTTCGATTTTATCATTAAATGCGAGTTCAAGAAGATATTTATCTGCAGTATTCCATGAAATATTAAATTTTTTCGCAACTTCTGAACTTGTAACTATCTTTTTACTTTTTACAAAATCTAATATCTCTTTATTATTAATATTCATATTATTTAACATATTATTTTACATATTATTTAACATATTATTTTACATATTCCTAATAATATGTTAACACATAATTAAAAGAATTCTGCTTTATAAGGGTTTTTATTTAGATATGATTGATAAGAAAATAAGGCTTTAAATACAAACTGCATTATTATTTATATCAACAAAACATATTTTTCCATCAGGACAAGTTTCCGCTAGCTTTAATTGATAATCTTTAACACACTCATAAATTTTAGTTTTATCATAAGAACACACTTTGGTTCCTTCCGGATAAGGACATGGAGAGCAGCATTTTATTTCTTCTGAACCATATAATTCCTTATCAAGAGGACTAATCCCGCAGATTTTTCCATATTCACTACAATTTACCTTTGCTATCAAACAATCAGATTTACATATGTGAAATATATTGTCCTCACACCACACTTCCTTAGGTTTTCTTTCACCACAACATAAATCACCACTCTTAGGAGAATCTATAACTGGTTGATTTGACTATCACCACTAGATGATGCTGAAGATTGCAATGAAGAGATTAAAGTCATTCCTGTGGCAGTTGCCTCATAAGTTGTAGTTCCTCTATCATCTTCACTTAACCTTACATCTTTTTTGTTTGGGGGAGAAAAATTAGTCAGAGAAGCAAGAATAAAAATAGATAAGAAAATTCCAAGAACAATCAAAATAGAATTTAATGAATGAGTTCTCATAATATAAATATATCAAATAGGTTTAAAAATATCCTTGTTAAAAAAAGTGACTTGTCATAAATGCTAACCTAGCGAATAGATTTACATAATTTTACATCTTTATTCTCATACTTTTATAAAATTTAAAATGGACACTCCGCGAATCGAACGCGGATTACTCGACTGCCAGCCGAATGTTTTACCATTAAACTAAGTGCCCTTAAATACTAATTACAGCAACTTTTTTAAAGTTTAATCTTTTCTTTAATTAAAAATGGAGAAAGATTGTATTTTCTGTAAAATTGCAAATAAGGAAATAAAAACAGAAATTATATATGAAAATAAGAATTTCCTTGCTTTTCCTGATGCTAATCCAAAAACAAAAGGACACACTTTAATAATTTCTAAAAAACATTTTACAAATTCATTGGATATGCCTACAAGTTTAGGCAACGAGATTATTGAAACTATTAAGATAATTGCTGAAAAAAAATTGAAAGAAAAAGACATTGAAGGATTTAATATCTTACAAAATAATTTTCCCATTGCAGGACAAGTAATAATGCATGCTCATTTTCACTTTCTTCCAAGAAGGAAAAACGATGGCATCAAAATTATTGGATAATGATTTTTAACTTATTTTTATGGAACAAAAGAGAACATTAAAATATTATCTAAAATGGCTGCTCTGGGGATTGAACCCAGGATCTCCGCCTCATGAGAGCGGCGCTTTACCACTAAGCTAAGCAGCCGTAAGCTATTATAACTTGTTTAGATAATTTAAAAAGTTATTTAAATTGCTTTTCCTATTTAGAATATACCATGGAAGAGAATGTAATTCAAGGATTAATAAACAATGTTCCTCCTCTTGAAGAGAGTATTAAAACATTAACAAGAATTCTCCAGATTTTAGGAGGGGTTATTGCAATTTACGTAATCCTATGGATAGTCAATTTTTTAATAGAGTTAAAAAGATTCAAGCTTCTGAAAAACATCAAAGATGGAATTGATATAACAAATAAAAAATTGGATAAACTTCTAAACAAAAAATAATTATTTGCTTAAAATTATATCTATTGTAGAAATATTAATTTGTTTGCCATCAGTATTTTTAAATTCCTCTGTTCCTGTTTTTATCTGGTTTTTCAATTCAATTGATTCTGTTTCCTTAAGGCGTTTTTTTACAACTTCTGCAACATCAACTCCTCTTGAGATAAATTTCCCGCGAGCTTTAATTATAGCAGAATTATTATCCTTTAATTGCATCATTGTCGCAATAACATATTTTATAAAAGGTTTGTTTCCTATGAAAATTTCATTCGTTTCACTTCTTTTGTTATTCTCTTTATCCATGTTATCCCTTTATGTTCTTCTGCTCTTCATATCTTTTTACTCTTGAAATATACCCGGCAATTTTATTCCTAGTTCCTTTATCAGGGAATTCATACTTTTTAAGTATTTCTTTATTCTTTGCAAAACTATGAGTTAATCCCTGTTCACGCAAAATAAGGACTTTTGCAGCTTTTTTTATTGCAATAGATTTTATCCTTCCCATAATTTTGTTTCCTTTTAATAGTATTTAAATTTTTTGATAGTATAGTAAATATGTAGTTAAGATTTAAATAATTTATTTCTCTCTTAATTTTATGCCAGCAAAAAATACTAAAAGAAAATTAATAAGGGGACTCTTCAGTGAGGAATATATTGTTTCAAGTTCAAAAGAAGCAAAAGAACTTTATGGAAACAGGCTTTTTGGAGAACATATTTCAGGAAAAATCCACTATTCATTACCAGAAGCACTATATTTAGTTGAAAAGAAAAAAATGGAAGTCTATACAAATACTAAAAAACTCAATTTTAATCAATTAATGGAAAAATGTAAAAAAGTTGACAGGAAAATTTCTGTAAAATATATTACTTACAAAGACTTAAGAGATAAAGGATATTTATTGAAAACTGCCTTAAAATTTGGTGCTGATTTCAGAGTTTATGACAAAGGTTTAAAACCTAAAAATGAACATGCAAAATGGATTTTATATTCTGTAAGTGAAAGTGACGAACTTACATGGCATGAATTTTCAGCAAAGAATAGGGTAGCGCATTCAACAAATAAAAATCTCTTGATTGGAGTTGTTGACAGCGAGGGGGATGTGACATATTACGAGATTTCATGGAAAAAACCATAACTATTTTTTTGTATGTTTCTTGTAAGTTTTAGACTTTACTTTAGGTCTTTCAATTTCTCTTTCAATATCAATTAAAGGATTAAGTACTTTTGAAAAACTCTCTTGCATCATTTCCATCTCTGTTTTTATGTCTGAAAGTGTCTGTTCTTGCTGTGTCGAATTTCTCAAAAGCGAAGCCTGTAGTTGGTCTATTATTGATTCTATTCTTGTAAGCCTCTGGTCTATTTTATCAACTTTTGAAGAAAGAAGTGTTTTAATCTCAGATAGTTCTGATATTTTTTTCAAAATATCTTTTGTTTTTTCAGAAATCATTTGATCAGCAATCTCACTAATCATATCTTGAGAAGAATATCCCTGACTTTGTGCAGGATATTGACTAATATTTTCATCAGGATATCCATAACCTTGAAATTCCTGAGGATACTTTTCTGAAGAATGTGAGTAATCTGCTTGCCCGGGAATTGGTGCATTTAAATTTCCACCATACCCAATTTCCTGAGCATAGGGGCCTTCTTGTGGAAGCGGCTCAAGAGGAGCTTCTTGATATTCACTTAATACTGAAGGCTCCATTCCTTCTTGCATTCCTTGTTCTGATTCATCATCAAATGAATTTGTATAAACTGCCTCTTTTATTTTTGAACGTGTTAGTGCATCATTTATCTCCCTCGGAGAAATTCCTTGTTCTTGCAAAATTCCTATTATCTCTGAATCTCCCATCCCTTGACTCTTCAACTGACGGACTTGATCTATCACTGCCATTTACCAATTCCTAAGAATTTCCATTTTATAATTTTCCTGACCAAAACTTATATTTTTCATTTTCTTTTGTTTCTTCTTTCGAAGTTTCCTTACCATGGTGTTTTAATCTTTTATCTATTTCTCTATCCAAATCTTTTATTCTAACAAACTCTAAAGGTTCAAACATTTTCCACTGCTTTATAACCATAGAAAGTTCTTCTTTTCTCGCTGATTTTGAAATCTCCTCGCTCAAATTTGAAACAATACTTTTTATTCTCTTTAATTCATCATTTAAACTCTGTATAGCCTTCTTAATCTCTGTTATGTCAGATATATTTTTCTCTTGTGCTTCAATTAGATTCTGTCCTATAAGCAAAAGTCTTTCTTTTGATAATTTCTGCGATTCTTCTAAATCTCTAAGTTTTAGTGCAAAATCATATGAGATATCAACTGGATTATTTGGAGCCATATCATTCATTCCCTCTTTTAAAATAAAGTGTTCTAGGGTTTAAATTTGTTTGCAATTTAAATAGAACTGGAAGGTTTATTTAAAAAAGAAAAAGAAGAAAAAAATAAATAGATTAGTCAAAGGGAAATTATATGTTACAAGACTTATCGTAATAAGAAATTCGATAAGGAGAGGTTACTGTTTGGACTGAATGAAGCTGTATTTTACTACCGTCGATTAAAGCAGAAGTTCCCTTTTTTTCCATGGAAACTATTGTCTCATTAATATCCTGTGCCGAAACTTTAAAAACCACGGTCCCATTATTATATTTAGTAATAACAGAGATTTCTTTTCCATCTGAGGTAAAAACACTCTCTCCACTTCTGAAATTAAAGTCTTGTGGCGAATTTGCACCACATGAATATATTTTGGAATCCATTTCTCTGATATAATAATCTAATGAATTTATCTTTTGATCTATTCTATCGTTGAAAGCAGACAGATTATTTTTAGTGTTCCGAACAATCGTATCTACCTCAGACTTAGTATAAACCTCAGACTTAGTATAAATCTGATAAGTTCCTTGTGGATTATCACTCTGTCTGATTATATTTCCGGTTATACTCGTACTAACGTTTATATTAATTCAATGGAAATATATATATATCTTTCGGAGATACAATATTGAAGAAAATGTTCAAATCATTAAAGGAAAAGCTTTCAAAATTCTTTGGAAAAAAAGAAGATGAAAAATCTGAAGAGTACGAAAAAGACAAGAAAAAAGAAAAAATTGAAAAGGAACCTGAAAAAAAATATGAAGGTGTTGAAAAACAAAAAAAGGATTTAGAGAAACTAAAAGAAGATAACGCAATTAAACTTGAACACTCAATAGAACAAGTTGAAGAAAAAATCGGAGAGCCTGAATTAGAAAAAGAACAAGGATTTTTTGAAAGAATTAAAAGAAGATTTACAACATCGCGCTTAACAAAGGAAATATTTGATGAATTCTTTGAAGAATTGGAATCACTTTTATTGGAGAATAATGTAGCATTAAATGTTGTTGATAAAATAAAAGAAGATATGGAAAAGGATATTGTGAATATTGAAATTAAAAAATCTGAAATTGAAAGTGAAATCAAAAATTCTTTGAAAGAATCTATAAAAAGAATTCTTGTAGAACCATTTGATATTATTGAAAAAATAAGAGAGAAAAAAGAAGGCCCTTTTGTTATTTTATTTTTTGGGATAAACGGAAGTGGCAAAACAACAACTATTTCAAAACTTGCATATTATCTCAATGAACACAAAATCTCGTGTGTGTTTGCAGCTTCAGATACTTTCAGAGCAGCATCAATAGAACAACTAAAAAAGCATGGTGACAACCTCGGGATTAAAGTTATAAGTCATGAGTATGGTTCTGATCCAGCAGCAGTTGCATTTGACGCAATTTCTTATGCAAAATCACACGGGATAAAAGTGGTTATGATAGATACTGCAGGAAGAATGCACACTAAGAGTAATCTAATGAAAGAGATGGAGAAGATAATAAGAGTCTGCAAACCTGATATAAAACTTTTTATAGCTGAGTCAATAACAGGTAATGATGCTGTTGAACAGGCAAAATCATTCAATGAATTATTTGAAATTAATGGTTCTATTTTAACCAAAGCAGACATAGATGAAAAAGGGGGAACTGCAATCTCAATAGGGTATATAACTGGAAAACCAATCTTATTCCTAGGGACAGGGCAAGATTACAAAAATTTAGAAAAATTTTCAAAAGAAGAACTTCTCGCTAATCTTGGACTAAAGTAATTCTATTAAGGCAATTTTTATATAATCATATCAACTGTTATCTTAATATATTAAATGAAAAATAAAAGAGGACAAGGGATTATAGAATTCATTGTTATTTTTGGAGCTATACTTTTCTTCTTTGTTTTATTCCTTGGAGTGATATCTGGAAATATAAATGAAAAGAACAAAGAAAAAGAAAACATAATTGTCCAAAATATAGCTCTTAATGTCAGAGAGGAAATAGCTCTTGCATCAAAATCATCAAATGGTTATTCCCGAAAATTTAATCTCCCTCAAACTATAATTGGAAAAAACTATGAAGTAAAAATTGTAAACAACAGCATATATGTGTATACTGAAGATACTGGAGTTCTTTATAATATTGTTCCTGTAAACGGAGAGATACTAAAAGGAGAAAATATTATAAAGAAAGAAAATGGTGAAGTTTATCTTAATCAATAAAGGAAATAAAAAGAAAGCACAGGCATGGAGTCTGGATATAATTATTGCAATGATTATATTTACATCTGGCATAATCATGCTTTTTATATTTACAATCAACTATGCAAATCAAGCAGGGAATCAACTTGACGACTTACTTAATCAAGGAAGAACTGCTTCAGAATTGATATTAAATAATGATGAAAGCGGAATTCTATCAGATAATATAATAAATCAAACTAAATTAGAAAACTTCTACAATTCAAATTATGAATTACTAAAGAGACGTCTTGGAGTCAAAGACGATTTCTATTTTACAATAGACAATCTTGAAATCAATGGAACTCAAAAAGAATATATTGGAAGAATAAATTCAACCAAAATTGAGAATTTAATAAAAATAGAAAGAATCAGCGTCTATAAAAATAAACTAATTAAATTTAATCTTTATGTCTGGAAATGAAATTTAACCTTATAAATGGGAAGAAAGGATATTATTTTAGTTTAGATGCACTTATAGCCCTAATAATTATAATTATCGTGATTCTAAGTGTAACTCCTCCTACCAACCAAAAAATAACACAAAAATATGTCCAACAAGATTTATTAAATTCTCTTTCATCTCTTGAAATAGGAAAAATTGATAATGATTATGTGAATCAATTAATCTCTGAAGGAAAAATAAAAGATTTGAATCAATCAGTTCTCGAACAAATTGGAGAATTTTATGCGTTGTCAAAACCTGAAGCAACACTTATGACTCAAGAGATTTTAAATGAAATAAATTTAAATGATAATATAGCCATTTATTTTAGTAATGTTTTAATTGCAGAAAATTCATCAAAAGAAATATCAGAAGCAGAAGATGTTTGGACATCTCGTCAAATAATATCTGGGATAAAACAAGGAGAATCTGTTAAAGGATATTCTTCAAGAGCCTTTTTATCATCTTCAAGTAAAGTAAAATATATTTATTTTGGGGGTTATGTTGGTGATGGCAATATAACTCTCGAAAGTGATGGTAAAATAGAGAGTATATATGTTGAAGCTATATTCTCTGAAGACTTTTATTTATATATAAATAACCAGTTTGTAGGAGAACACGATATTCAATCAAATGAAATTTACAAATTCGTCATACTCGGAAATCTATCACAAGTTAACAACGAAAAAAATAAATTAACTTTTGTTGGGAAAAACGGAAATTTATTCATCGGAGGGGGATTTGTTAAGATAATTTATAATGAAGAAGAACTTACTACACTTGAATCAAAAAAAAATTTACCGGGAATAGATGGACTAATTAATATTTATGATAGCTTTTACATTTTAGGAAATCTTACATCAATGGAAATTTTTCTGCATTACAATAGTTCACAAAATATTTTTATGACAATTGGAAATATAACAATTTATAATGGAAATAGCGGAGGGAGGGATTTTGAGATTATCATACCAAATTCAAATTTAACACAAATGTTTGATTATTCAAAATTAAGCAGAAAAACAATCCCTTTGAGGCTCGGACTTGAAAATGTTTCTTATCAAATAACTCAAAATATAGGGGCGGATATTTTTTCAGTGACTGATTTATCCTCAAGCATGAATAGTAATATTCCTTCTCTTGGAATAAAAATGATAGATTTAGCAAGAAATGCCAATAGAAGACTTATAGAGATAGTTTTAGAATTAGATTTAAATAGAGTTGGTTTAGTTGGATACAACAGCGGAGTAAATCCAAACAATTATCATCCTCTTTCAAATAACATAATTTCATTAAATAATACAATAAATTCATGGACTACAAAAGCTGGAAATTGTGTATGTTGTGGGGTAATAAATGCCACAGGAAGTTTCGTCGCTCAGTCAATGCAATCAAGAAAAAAATTTATGATTGTAATGACTGACGGAAATATGCAAGGAACATGTTATCCTGGAAGTAACAGCGCTACAGCAGATGCAATAAGAGCAGCTTGTGAAGCATACAATAACCATAATATTACAATACATACAGTTGGTTTTGGAGATAATGCGGATGAAACAACACTTCAATCAATGGCATCATGTGGGAATGGTAATTATTATCATTCAAATATTGAAGAATTAATATCTGTATATTCTGAAATAGCGGAAGATATCCTAAATTCACTTTATTTTGAGCAGACAATTATTTCTGAAAATATAAAATCAACACTCTATCCAGATTCATACATTAAACTAAATTATAGCGATTCAACACCTTATGGATTAATAATAAGTGCCGAAACTGAAGAGTTCGGGAATACAATTTCAGAAGGAGAATTATTTATTCCAGAAGATGTAACTCCATATGAAATTATTGCAATCTCATATTCTGGCTCAAAATGGACAGATAAAGTCCAAATTTACAATTATAATTTAAGTATCTGGGAAGAAATTTTCGACTTGTCAAAATTTAATCTTCCATATATATTTTTAGGAGATCCATTTGCAGTCAATATTCCTTCAGAAAAAATATTAAGCGGAGAAAATAAAATAAGAATATCAACAGCGCTAAATCCAAACAATTCAACAGGGGGTTCTGAACACAATAAAATAATTTACAGAGTAGTCAAAAAAATGTTATCATTCTCCCCAATAGTAGCAAGTGCCGAAGGATGTGCATGGAATATTGAATTTGAAAATGGAGAGAATTCAACAATATTAGTTCCGTCAAACTACTCTGGCCAAAATGAATGCTCCTATACTTCTCATTCAATAGCATATAATAATAATGATGCAATAAATCTCGCAATTTATAGACTTCTAACAAACCTTGATTTAAATTCAAACAATAAAATTGAAACTAAATTTACAGAGAATGACATTTCATTAACCACTTCGGAAATACAAGGCATACCTTTCACATGGGATACAGAAGTACAAGTAAGAGTTTGGAGATAAAATGAAAATAAAAAATAAAAAAGCACAAGTAATGACTTTAATAGCAATATTTTTAATTATACTTATTTTTATTACATTTGAAGTATTTTCAATATCTCAACAAAGGTACTCAACTGCGACAAGAATCTCAACAATGGAAAATTTTCTTAATTCTATTGAATTAAATCTTGAAAGACAGATTTTTATTTCTGGATTTAGAATAATTTTCATTGCTGAAGATGAGATAATAAAATCTGGCAATTACATCAATGACATAAATTATTTTTTTAATGAATCTTTTTTTAATGGAACGGTTAATGGTGAAGAGAATGACATCTTACTTGGGGCAAGATATAGAGATTTAATTGACTCAATAAATGAGAAGGCTGGAAAAATTAATGTTATAATTAACATGTCAAATTCTTCAATTTATGTATACCAAAGTGACCCTTGGAATGTCAAAATCACCTTCATTTCAAATTTTATTATGGAGGATAAATCTAATCTTGCAAGATGGAATAAAATCCAAAATATAACTGCAACAATCCCAATTGAAGGATTTGAAGATCCAATATATTTTATAAATACTAATGGAAAGATTTCAAATAAAATAAATAAAACAATATACGATGCCTTTCCAAGCAACAATACCTCGGTACTTATTGAACATACTAAAAATTCATATTATATCTCCTCGAATTTATCTCCGAGTTTTCTTGACAGAATAGAAGGAAAAATTACTCCAAACCAATATGGGATTGAATCTCTTGTATATTTACCAAAATTAGAAAATCAAGGGATTCAAGTAAAGCAAAAATCTATCGTCGACTATATATACTTTTCATCACTCAATCCACAACCACATCAAATACAAGGAATGCCATCATGGTTTAAGCTCGATTCAGGACATTTAGAAATTTACAACGCAACAGCCTCTTAAAACAATAATTTCAAAAGGATATTGTCAATTAAAAAAATCTATCAAAGATTAATTTGAAAGAATAAAAGTATTAATAAAGATTTGAAAAAGTAAAATTCAAAAAATTAGCAGTTTTTACACTATTAACTTTTATAAAAAAGACAAAGGTTTCTCTCTTTATTATCTTCTACTAACTAATAATAAAAGAGTCAACTAACAGAAATGTTTATAAACGAATTTAACATAATTTTATTATCTTAATACAAAGGAGGTTACTTATGAAAAAAAGAGGACAGGCCGCGATGGAATTTTTGATGACGTATGGCTGGGCTATTTTAGCAGCAGTTATAGTCATTGCAGCTCTTGCATTTTTTGGAGTTTTCAATCCAAAAACTTATGTACCAAATAGATGTAGTCTTAGCCCCCCTTTTTCATGTAATGGGGTTGCCGAAACGTCTGGTATACAATTAGAATTAATACATGGAGCTGGAGAACAATTGTCTATAACAGATATAACTGTTGCAGGATGTACAGGAACTGTAAGTCCAACTCTTCCACAAGACATAAATAATGGAAATTTAACAACATTTACTGTTCCATGCACGCTAACTGCAGGACAAAAATTCCAAGGAGACATAAAGATAACATACAAAAAGCAAGGAAGTGCCCTTAATTTAACATCGACTGGAAACCTAGTTGATGCAGTTTAATTACGTTTAATTATTTTATTATTTTCTTATTTCCTATTTCAATTCCTTTTTTAATTTTGAATTCATAAGTTCCTGTTGAATGTCTTGTTCCCCTCATCTTTAAGACTTCAATAAATCTTTTTCTTTCATTTTTTACCTTTATAAGATAGAGAAGAATTATACTATCTGCCTGGCTTTCTGCTTCAGAATCTCTTTTGTTCTTAATTTCTTCTGAAAATTCCTGCAAAGTCAAAATGCTTGTACAATCCCATTTTTCTATAAGATTAAACAAAGATGAAATAGCTTGTCTTTTAAGTTGCTTTGAAGGAAATAAAATCAAAAAACTTGTCAAGCTATCAATTACGAGTCTTTTTATTTTATTTTTTAATATTATCTCCTCAACAACCCCTCCACCTTCATCAATCATCATTTTTATTTTTTCAGGAGAATATTCAAGAAAAGTGAATCTCCCAGAACTTTCAAACTTGCTTAAATCCCATCCAAGTCCTAACATATTTCTAAAAAAATTTTCCTTTGATTCCTCAAAATTTATATATAGGACATTTTCTCCTCTTTTTATCCCTTCTATTAAAAAACTCATGGCAAAGATGGTTTTCCCGCTTCCATCTCCTCCAATAACAAGATTCGTTGAATTCTCTTCAAAACCTCCAGAAGTCATTTTGTCAAATTTTTTAATCCCACTTGACACTCTCTTTAATTTTTCATCTATTTTTTTATTTTTTTCACTTTGCTTTTTTTTATTTAATTTCTTACCAATTTTTACCTTAGAATTACTTCTCTTTTTTCTTAATTTCATATTAATTTAAAATAAAAGTCATTTTTAAACATATCTCTCCTTTTAAACAAAGCTAGATTCCCGAGATAGAATCTATAACAAATTTCGAGATTATTTTTTTAACAAAAAAGTAAACTAATAAAGAAAAAGTTACAAGTGGAATAAAATACTTAAGTCCTGATTTTCCATCTCCTTTATTTACAAATCCTATCACAAGACTTGATATTAAATCAGTAACTAACATAAAAAGTATACCAAAATACATAACAAAATTTGGCGAAACTGGAATTTGTTTAAATGTTAAAGGCAATTGAAGTTGAGAGGATGGTATCTCGGGAATTTTGGAAGTTATATTAAGCATTACATCAACGAGGACAGAACTAAGCGCAAATAATACTGGTGCCCCAATACCAATGGCAAAAAATATGAATATGACGTACATTAAAATATTTGAGGCAACTCTTTTTTCTATAAATTCTTTTTCTTTCATATTACTTGAAGTCTGTTCAAGCAAATCTGCAATATTCCCTCCAGATTTTAATCCAGAAGTTATTAATGTAACCACTTTTGATATTTTTTCTGAATTTATTCTTTCACTCATTTTTTTTAGAGAATATGAAATGTCTTTTCCTGTTGCTATATCTTTTCCAGTTTTAAGAATCTCTTCATCTAAAGGAGAAAATTCCGGCCTTGAGGAAAGTAAAAATGCTCTATCAATAGTAATCCCAGATCTCAAATTGCTTGCAGTTAAAGAAATTACGTCAGGAAAAACTTCCTCCATCTTCCTTATTCTTGTGCTTGCTCTTAAACTTATGTTAAAATAGAAAAAAATATTTAGTAATATAAAAATAATGACTGAATAAAACATATTAATGTTAAAAAAATAAAATATTGTTGATGCAATAACCATAGCTAAAAATGAAATTAAAATTACCCTATTGTGGAATTTTTCAGGAGAAATTTTAATTCCAGAATTTTTTATATTTTTCTCGTAAATTATCCTTACAGATTCCGGATAAAATCTCAAAGTATTCATATTAAGCTTGGCCTCCTAGATTTAATTAGTCCAAGAAACATTATTTGGACAAACAATATAAAAATGAATATTGATATAAACATTAATTTCACCATATTTCCGGAAATGCCAATAATTGAAGCAATTATTATTAAGAATGTTGTTCCCAGAGTCGGAAGAATTACTGCGATAATCATAAAAAACATAACCAAAGGATTTAATTTACCTCCATAACTTTGTATCTGTATTGCCTGTTCCTCTCCAAGATTTTTTATCTCTTCTTTTACAACAACACTAATATCACTTCCAGCTCTCATGCCATTACTCAATTGCCAAAGAACCCTTCGGAAATAATGAGAAGTGTTTATTTTTGCATATTTTTCAATTGCATCAATTTGTGGAGTTCCAGAATTTATTTCATTTACTATTCTTTTAAATTCATTACTTGCTTCTCCATAATCTGACTCCGCTATATTTGATAATATTCTAAAAATAGTTACTCCTGAATTAAGTTGAACAAGCACATCTTGCATTAAAGGGATAAGATTTTTCTCAATATCCCTTGTTTTATTTAAAGAATATATTCTTGGATAGTTATATTGATTAAAAAATATAAATCCTGAAATTATAGCAGCCATAATTAACCCGTAAAGATAAAATTGCTTCACTTTCAACAATACAAAAATTGAAGTTAAAATAATTAGAAGTATAAAAAAATTAAGTATAAAGTTTCGATATATTATTGAAAGATAAGTTTTTCCATCTATATTAAGTCCGGCATTTTTTAGATGATTATCAAGATTTACTCCTTTAAATTTCACAAATTTCAGGAAATATTTGCTTCTGCTATTTAAAACATTTAAGCTAGAAATAGTAAATGGAATCTTAAATTTCATTTTAACTATTTTTATTTACAGCCCCGCCATTAAGATTATTCTTTTTGTTTGATGGATTTATTCCATTATTATCTCTGGCATTGGATTTTGCCTGAAATAAAATGGTTTCTTTCTTAATCTTCCAAATCTCATTATTTGAAATAATTTTATTAAGCGAGTTTCTATCAGTATAATAAATATTCATGACTTTTCCAATTGAATTTAAGTCTCTTATTTTATTTTTTATCAACCAAAGAAAAATCTTTTTTTTGGATTCAATTTCATTGTTTATCTCTTTTTGTGACAAACCAGTATGCCTACTTATTTCATCGAAAAATATCATACTTTCATTATGACTAACTATCTCATCTTTTTCAGGAACCCACCTGTATAAAATATTTGAGTTTATGATATCTTTTCCAGGAACAAATTCTGCCACTTGATAGACTCTCCTTATTCCTCTCTTTCTATCTCTAAACATCACTATGTTCAAATTTACGTTACCTAACATTATCGGAGGAATATTTATTGGAGGATTAACAAGCCTCCTTATTGTCGCGTTTGCTGTATCTGCATGTAGTGTAGCATAAACAGAATGTCCTGTATGCATTGCTTCAAAAAGAACTTCTGCTTCTCTTTGTCTCCTTATCTCTCCAAGAATTATTCTATCGGGCCTCATCCTTAGTGAATTTATAAGAAGATCCAACATTGAAACTTCTCCCTTTCCTTCTGCATTAGGTGACCTTGTTACAAGTGGAGACCAATATAAGAATTCTGGAAGTATCAACTCCCTTGTATCTTCTATACTTATTATCCTATGATTTGGAGGAATAAAAGGCATACATGCATTTAAAAAAACTGTTTTTCCCGATGCTGTTCCTCCAGAGAACAATACATTCATCTCGTATTCCATTGCAAGCCAAAGCAAAGATGCCACTTCTAAACTAACGGTTTTATTTTCTATCAAATCAATTATAGTCCATGGATCTCTTGAAAACTTTCTGATAGTTATCGTATTGCCTTTAGTTGCAATAGGATAAAGAACAGCATTAGTTCTATCTCCTGTAGCAATATGTGCATCAAGAAGTGGGTTAAGCACATTTATCTGTCTCCCAACTCTTCTCGCCACTATATTTGCATAATTATTAATTTGTTCTTCACTATCTAAAAATATATTTGTAGAAAGCCACCCATATTTTTTATGAAATGTTCTGACAGGTTCATTTGAACTTATAATGACAATTTCCTCAAGATTCTGGTCGTTTATTAAAAATTCAATCTCTCCAAGCCCCAACATCTCCTGCATTAAAATACCAACGAGAAAATCTTCTGTCTCTTTTTCTATAGATGGAATTTTCTTTTTTAAAATCTTACTTGCATCTTCTATAAATTTTTCTTTCATTTTTGAAATTGATTTTTCATCAATTATCTCTCCGACAGAAATGCTTGCTACGGAAATAAGTTCCCTTCTAATTTCATCGAGCAATGCGTTAGTTCCAGGCTCAATTTCAGGAATTAAAATTTTATATTTTATCCCTTCATTTGTCTTTTCAATTTTTATATTTACTTTTGCCCTATCTAAATTTATAGAATATTCTTCAAGAATATCATTCTTTAACTTTTCATAATCAACAATATTTTTCTTAAATTGATTAATTCTTAATTCGTGATATTTTCTTGATAAAATATTACTTCTTTTTGTTTTGTTTCTCTGGTTTAAATTTATTTTCCTTTGATGTTTTTTCAATTTTCTCCTTTGGAAGAATTTCTTTCTCTTCATTTATCTCTTCATTAACCTCCTTCTCAATTATCTTTAAATTTGGCTCGCGGAATGCAGGATACTCAATTGTTACAAGTCCGGAATTTTCAAGTATTTTTCCCCATTCAATAGCAGTTTCTTTTGATATCTTAAATGTCTCTGCAATAAGTCCAATTCTCAAACTTTTCTTTTCTTTGAGTAATTTATAAAGTATATCCATATCTGTTTCTGGTTTTGATTTTTTCAATTTGATATTTTTTATTTTTTCGTAGTTAATCTTAATTTTCTCTTCCTTTTTTGCCTTCGAAAATTTTGAATAAATTACAAAAAGAACAATTATTAAAATAATCCACTGCCCAACAAATGCTATTAGCGAGAGATCCATATCAAAATTAGATTTTGAAAAATTTTCCATAAAAGGAAGGCTTCTTATCATTTGGATATTTTTAATTGAATGCCCCAAAATCCCGGAATAAGATAAATTGCCTTTATTTAAGAAAAGAAAAATATTAAGACTAGACAAAATCAACATTATAATCAACGCTAAAATCAATCCTCTTTTTTTCATTGTTCAATAAATTTTATATATGTATTCAGTTTGAGATATTATATAAATCTTACCAAATAAAAATGAGAAAGGGAGGGCAAGCAGGAATTGAATATTTGATTATCATAGGATTTATAACATTTGCGATAATTTCAATTCTTTCATTTGCTTATTTTTATATAAATTTGTCAAGAGATTCTATAAGGATAAATCATGTTGAAAAATTTGCAATGCAATTTATTAATTCAGCAGAATCTGTTTTTTTTTCAGGAGAACCAAGTAAGACTGTTGTAAACTTATATCTTCCAGAAGGAGTTAAAAATATACAGATAACGGAAAATATGTTAGTAATAACAACTGAAACATCTTCCGGGGAGAATGTCCGAGCATTTAACAGCAAAGTCCCAATCCAAGGAGAAATTACTCCTACAAAAGGGATTAAAAAAATAACTTTCGAAGCAAAAAAAGAATATGTTCTGATAAATCAATAAAATTTAAGATTAAAAAAACTGAATTTAAATAAATATTTAGATTTATTTAAATTACTTAAAATTTGAATCAATCGTCAATAAGCTTAATTTTAAACTTATTAAATAAAGATTTCTTAGAGATTTCTCTTTTATCTTTACTTTCCTCACCTTTAATTACTCCATTCTTTTCAGATGTAAATCCATAGTTATCACCAAAATCAACATTATACAAATTTATAAATTTAGTCGGAATTAATTTAACAGGAAAACCACCAAAGGTATGGGGGATGTCATTGTTTGTTCTTATATCCTTAACATTTCGCAAATAATACTGCCCAAATTTTGGAAATGAATGCCTTGGAGCAAAATAAAAGCAGTTTTCAAAAAAATAATGTGTAACCTGAGAATATCTAGTAAGAGAATCATTTAAAATTTTACTTCCCCCATGCAAAATATTAGCAGCCCAAACAATCGCTTGTCCTTTTTTAATTAAAATTTTTTCTGTTTTAAGATTGAGCGAATTAACAATATCTAAAATTTTCATCTCATATTCTTTATAAGCATTAAAAGAGATTTCTTCAAATTTTTCAACATCAAAATCATTACTTCTTTTTGCAATTCCTAAATTAAGATCTTGAAAGTCATATTCTGGGATTTTATGACTCCCAACAACGTACTCCAAAGCTCCGTTTTCATTGTTAACATCTTCTAAAGCAATCCAAACTCCACATATAAATCCTTTCGGGATTGAATTGAAGTGAACGGTATCTGAATGTAATCTTTGCTGAGTACCATAAATAAAATTCAAAGTCTGAAATGGTATTGGTTCCCTGCCATATAGAATTCTAAGCACATCAATAACTTTTTCCTTGCAGGCAAGTTCTTTTATAGCCTCTGAATTTTTCCATGCATCTTGTATTCTTGTCTTTCTATTCGGAATAAATCTCTCTGTATCTCTTTTAATTTCTTCAATTAAAATGTCATCAGCCAAAATATCTTCTATGATTAAAATTCCATTTTCTCTGAATCTTCTTACAAGCTCTTTCTGGCTATCACTATAATTTAATTTATCCATAAGATTCTCAAAAAATGGAGAGTCAAATAATGGGACAGCCAAAGGTTCTTTAATCCCCATTTAAAAAAAGAAAAATCAAAGTTTATATGTTTTTATATAGAAAACTAATAAATATCTTATTATCAAATATCATTAAAATTAAAATTTAAAGTTCTGTCGCATTTTAAAAGTTCTTTGGGATTTATTTGCATCTTCCTCCTTCAGAAGTTTGTAAGCAATAATCTTTACAAGGATAAGCAAATTCAAATCCATGAAAGAATTCATCATCTCTGTAATTTTGTATTTTCCTTGGACAATATACCTCAATTAAAATTTTATCGTTATCTAGTTGTGATTCATCAATAATGCTTCTGTTAATCATATCATCTAATTTACCTTGAAGAAAGATTCGTCCCCATCCACTAAAACTATCTCTAAGTTGCACTAAATGATGCAAACAATAGTCTTCCTTAGTAGTGATTAGTCCTCTGTTATTATATTTCACCTCTCCAGAGACAAAATAATTTAATCCTCCATTGAGTCCTCACAAACATCAAAACTTCCAATCTCTGGTTCTTTGATATTATCCATAAACAATATCCCCTTCTCCCAAAAAATGAACGCTAAAATTAAAACAACAGAAACAATAAAAGCAACAACAACAGAGACTAAAACAACAACCCATATATTACTCTCTTTCATTTTATCTCCTTCTTTCATAATATATTATATTTAACTCAAAAGAGTTTATCAATTTAATATATATATCTTTCGAAATTTATTTTTAGTAAAATTACGGTTTAATGGAATTTAATTAACATATCATTTATTTAAACTCTGATTAAAAACCACAACTTTATTAACCATTTATTCCCTTATTTATAAATGGTGCTCGACGTTTTAGGGGATGCATTAAGAAAAAGTGTAGATAAAATCACTTCAGCAATTTTCGTAGATAAAAACCTCGTAGAGTCTATAATAAAAGATTTACAAAGGGCATTAATTTCCGCAGATGTAAATATTTCTTTAGTTAAGGAAATAAGTGATAAAATAAGAAAAGAAGGAGAGAAATATGTCAAAGAGATTGATAAAAAAGAACATTTAATAAAACTCCTTAATGATGAAATAATAAAAATAATTGGAGGTGAAAAAAAAGAACTAAAATTAGGAAAAAAAGATAAAATTCTCTTTGTTGGGTTATATGGGGTTGGAAAAACAACAACTATTTCAAAACTTGCCCTTTATTATAAGAAAAGAGGCAAAAAAGTAGCGATGCTTGGCTTAGATGTCCATCGTCCAGCCGCCTCAGAACAATTAGAACAGCTTGGGAAAAAAATAGACATTCCAGTATTTATTGATAAAAATAAAAATAATCCTATAGAAATTTACGAAAATTTTAAAAAGGAGCTTGAAAAATATGATTTAATATTAATTGATTCATCTGGAAGAGACGCCTTAGATAATGTTTTAATAAAAGAAATAAAAAATATTTATGAAGAAACAAGTCCTTCTTTCGTAATTTTAGTAGTAGCCGCAGATATAGGACAGGTTATAAAAACGCAAGTTCAAAAATTAAAAGAAGCAATAGAAATTTCTGGAGTAATAATTACAAGAATGGATTCAAGTGCAAAAGCAGGAGGAGCATTAACTGCATGCTATGAAGCTAAAGCTTCTGTTTATTTCATAGGAACAGGAGAACACCAAGGAGATATTGAAACATTTAATCCAACTTCTTTCGTTTCTAGACTATTGGGAATGGGAGATTTAGAATCTTTATTGGAAAGAGTTAAAAATGTAACTGATGAAAACTCACAGAAAAAAATTGCTAAAAAAATTGAAGAGGGAAAGTTAACTTTAGATGACTTTGCAGAACAAATAGAATCAATGCAATCAATAGGTAGTTTTTCAAAAATAAAAGAGATGATTCCAGGATTAGCAAAAACAAAAATTCAGGATGAAATGTTGGAAAACCAAGAGGCAAAAATAAAACATTGGAAGCATGCAATAAATTCAATGACTCCATATGAAAAGGAAAATCCTGAAATCCTAGAAAAAGAAAGCCAGAGACTTCAAAGGATTGCAAAAGGTTCTGGAACAACAACAAATGAAATAAGACAATTAATAAAACAATATAAGATAATTAAAGAACTCGCTAAAGGAACTAAGTCGCTTGAAAACATAGATGATCCTAGCAAACTAATGTCAAATAAACAGATGTTAAAATTAGCCAGAAAATTTGCAAAAAGAAAGAAAATGTTTTAAGTCATCCTAAAATAATTAATATTTTATCTTTTCAAAATAATACCGCGCCATATTTTAGCTTTAAATTGATAAAATTTCTTTGGGGGGATTAATAGACAACAGATTAAAACTATAAATAAATCTAAGTGTTTAAATAATTTTTTAACTTTTTTAATCCGTAGACAAATTCTAAATAAAAGATAAAGAGTATCTTAGAACAGAGGAGAATATTTAAGATTAAACTATCAAAAGTGAATAATATTATGTTATAAGTCTTTTCCCTTCCTTATTTTATAAATTTCCTTAGAATATTCCAACATTAGTATAATTCAAAACAATATCTTGAGAAAGATAAAGTTCCAAAATTTGTTGTTTTTTCAAATTAATTATTAAATATATCCATATTGGCATTTAATTAAAATTACTTTCATTAATAATAAAAAGTAAAAAAGAAAAAAGAAAAAAATATTTTTATGCAATAGTTACAAGTTTCCTAATTTCTTCCGGAGTTAAAGCCCTGTCATAGATATAAACTTCGTCAATTAATCCTATCATATTGCCATCAAACCCAGTTCCAAAATCCCTTGACATACGTGCACCAATAACAACTTTCGGCTGGACATTTGTTGGACTCGTTATTATATTTATATTTCCGCTAGCAGATCTTTCATCAACTAAAGTTCCATTTACATACAACTTAACTTTGTTTCCATCATATGTTCCTGCAAGATGAACCCATTGTCCTGGTGTAACTGAACCTAATCGACTTGACGCCCATGTACTTCCTCTTTCAGTTCCAACATTCACAGAGAAAAGATACCTTCCCCGATTATCAGTTTGCAATGTCCATTCATTATCTCTATCATAAGAATCACAACAAGTTCTTTTAGTAACTATATGTTCATACCTTCCTGTTTGATTTATTTTTACCCAAGCAGCTACAGTTATTCTGTCCTTATGGAAGTCATTAAGTAATGAGATAGGTTCATTAATACTACTAATCCCCATTGCTTGCCCCCTTATCCCATTGGTACGAACGTTAGATTGTCCTAATCTTATTCCTATATTGTTTCCAGAATCATCAGTTTGCGACCTATTCCTATCAAACGAAAGATAAAATTGAGGGCCAGGCACTAATGGAATTGATGGAAAATTATACCTATTATATATTTCTTTAATTTCTGCAGGAGTTAAAGTCCTGTTATAAATTCTTACATCATCAATTGTTCCATTCCATGGAAAATCATTATGCCCCCAACCTACGTATAATGGTTGATTATTAGTAGTTATCTTAGATGCATTTATTATTGATGAATTACTTAAAACACCATTAAGGTAAATTGTTAGATTATTGTTTCCATCATAAACTCCTACAACATGGAACCATTGATTTGCTCGGACAGCATTTCTACTATCAACAAAGACATTATCTTCTGGGCAACCATCTCCCTCTAAACTGAATCTTATTTTTCCAGAAGGCATTGTTCTTAGTCCATAATTAGCTTCACAACTTCCAGTATTTCCTTTTGAAATTATTTGCTTTACACTAGGATTGGATGTAGGATTTGGAGTTCTTGCCCAAGCAGAAATTGTAAAAGGCTGTCTTTGTGAAAAATCAAGGAGATTATTGTCATTAACTTTAACGTAATTTGAAGAATCGCCATTAAATGTATAGGCTTGATCTATTTTTCCTTGGGCTCTCTCAACGTTACCAATAGCTAGTCCATGTAAACTATTTCCTGAAACATCATTTGCATTTCCATTTAGAGGAAGATGCAATACTAATTCAGTACTAGGTGTACTTCCAGTAGAAACGCTAGTAGTCCCACCGCTAGTACTTCCAGTAGGAATCTGTGTTGTTTCGCAGTTAATATCTGAAGCCTGGCACAATGAAATACAAGTCCTGATATTCTCTGGTATTTCAGTTTCACCTTCTCCGTCACTTGTTTGTTGTGTTGATGGATTATAACACTTCACAGGAGATTTTGTACTATATACAATACTACTTCCTGTATTTTTTGTTAACCTAACATAATAACATGTCTTCCCTGTTGGAGTCGCAATTGTATAATCTGAAGGAGAAGCTGTTGTACTATTAGCTACCTGTGTCCCATTACGGTAATATATTATCCATCCTTGCGCTCCACTAACATCACTCCAATCAAGTTTTATCTGATTGTTTGAAACAGATGTTATTGTAAGAGTGGTAGGCCCCTTAAACTCTTCAAGTGTTGATATACATCTAGTACTAGAAATTCCTGAAATTCCTCCATCATTTTTTGCCTTTACTCTAAAACAATAATTTCTATCAGGATAAAGATAGGATGCAATAAAACTATTTGAATAAACCACTGCATAAGGAATAAGGGGAATATCTCTCCTATATACAGTATAACTAGTTGCCCCTATAACAGCATCCCACTCGATTTTTATCTCTCTATCTGAAAGAGCACTAACCCTCACATTTTGAGGTGTCGCAGGAGGATCTACAGGAGTAACACAAACATCAACCCAGCTAGCATAATTATAGTCACTACCAATATTCATTTCACATTTTAATCCTGACTGGCAATATTTATCCTTTCCATCGCAATCTCCTTCTCCAAGGGAACATTTATTATTTTCCGAACAAGAAGAGGGTTGTGAACTAAATCTAACATCTCTCTCCCATGGCCAATTAAATGCCAGAACACTTGTTGCAAAAATAATCACTAACACAAAGGTAATTCCTAAAAGTAAATTTTTTTTCATTTATACCTCCTTTCAATCGATATTCTATATTTAACTCAAAAGAGTTTATCAATTTAATAGAAATATATATATATATCTTTCGAAATTTATTTTTAGTAAAATGATGTTTGAAAAGGGAACTAAACTTTATTCGTATGAAATTAGAAGAGAATCTGGAGAATCTGTTGCTTATATAAATTATCTTGGAGCTCCATTCCTTCCAGATATTGCAAAATTTCCTGAAGTTTTTTCAAAAATTGTTGATGTTTTAATTGAAGCACCAAATGTCTCAAGAATAGTTCTTGTTCAGCAAAGAAATTATAACTACGATTCTGACGAAGTTAGAAAAATATCAGAAATAGCAAATCTTTATAATTTTCTTCTGAAGCAAGAAAAAGTTCTTTCTCCAGAACGCCTTTCTCAATTTCAAGAAACAGCATCAAGAAGATATAGTTTCATGACGTTTTTTATGCAGATGCTTAAAAATGACCCTATTGCAGCTTATTTCAAATTAAAAAATTCACTCTCCAAAGAAAATGACTCTTATTTTTACCTTCAGAAAAAAATACTCAGTCTTCTCGAAGATACGCAAATAATAAAAGATGCAAAAAGTTATTTTGATTTTTATGTTTTTGGTGACAGAAAAATTTATGAAAAGATTTTCATCCCAGACATAATACCAAATTATGCTTATGCACGTCTCGTTTCAAACCTTCCATCTGATGGAAAAATTCTCTCACAATATGTTATTGGAAATGAAATGGATAAAAGCACAATAACTATAATTAAAAAACCAAATGAATTAAAGTATATTTATCATGTAATGCCTCCAGAATACTTTCTTAATGAGGATTTTCAAAATTTACTTCATCTCTCACGAAATGTTTTAATGGAACACCAACCGAAAGCTGAAGAGTTTACAGATCCTGAAAGAACGAGAAAAGTTTTTTTTAATGTTGCAAAGGATTTACTTAATGAACTTGCAACCAACAAGGGAATTTCGATTTCTTATAATGAACTAAATCTTCTTGCAAGTATTTTGATTAGGTATACAATTGGCTTCGGACTTCTTGAAATCCTCCTTCAAGATAAAAACATACAAGATATTGTTCTTAATGCTCCAATATCACTTAATCCAATTTTTGTAAGGCATTCAAAATACGATGAATGTTTTACAAATATAATCCTAAGTCAAGATGATGCAGAGTCATGGACAGGCAAATTCAGAATGATATCAGGGAGGGCTCTTGATGAAGCAAACCCCATTTTAGATACAGAACTTATTTTGGAAAATGCAAGAGCAAGAATATCAATAGTTCAAAAACCATTATCTCCAAATGGAATTTCATTCGCCGTAAGAAGACATAGAGATTATCCATGGACATTGCCGCTTTTTATAAAAAATAAGATGTTGAATCCATTCTCGGCTGGACTTCTTAGTTTTTTAATCGATGGAGCCAGAACAATTTTAATAGCCGGAACAAGAAGTTCTGGAAAAACTTCACTTCTCGGAGCATTAATGCTTGAAATAAAACCAAAACATAGAATAATAGTAATAGAAGACACATTAGAACTTCCAACAGATTATTTTAGAAAGGTAGGATATGATGTTTTATCAATGAAAGTTCGTTCATCACTTCAAGAGATAGGTAATGAAACCTCTGCTGAAGAAGGAATAAGGACAAGTTTAAGGCTGGGAGATTCATCTCTAATAATAGGAGAAATTAGAAGTAAAGAAGCAAAATCGCTTTATGAAGCAATGCGTGTAGGTGCTCTCGCAAATGTAGTCGCTGGAACAGTTCACGGAAGTTCTCCATACAGTGTATTTGATAGAATTGTAAATGACCTTCAAGTCCCAATAACAAGTTTTAAAGCGACTGACTTAATTTTAGTGGCCAATCCTGTAAGAACTCCAGATGGACTTCATTCAAACAGAAGAGTTATCCAACTTACGGAAGTAAGAAAAAATTGGACAAAAGATCCTTTGAGAGAAAAAGGATTTGTGGATCTTCTTAATTATGATGTCTCATCTGATGAATTAAAACCAAGTGAAGATTTAATTAATGGGAATATTGAAGTTATAAAAGAAATAGCTTCTCAGGTAAAAGGCTGGGCTGGAAATTGGGATGCAGTATATGATAATATTATCCTTAGAGGGATGGTAAAACAAGAAATTGTTGAGCTTGCTGAAAAAATGAACATGCCTGAGATTTTAGAGGCAAAATTTAATGTTCTATCAAATGCAATCTTCTATGAAGTTTCAGATGAAATAAGAATGGAATTTGGAATTCCGAGTTCAAACAAAGTTTTTCCAGAATGGAAAAAGAGAATTTTAAAAGAAATTAAAAAAATAAGTAATTAAATATTTTTTAATAGATAGCAATTAATAAGCGTTTATATGACGCCTTATAAATAATAAAAGAATTTTCCACTAAATTTATTAACTCTCTCCTATTTTTAATTTGAAGAAACTTATATAAATAAAGAGAAATAATGGCAAGAGATATTGATGAAATTTTGAATAAATATTCTAGGAATATCTCTAGACAAATTGATTTTGAAGAGAGTTTTGGAGATATAAGTAGAGAATATATCACATTCAAAAATGAGATGGTTCCAAGACTTTCAAAGTTTGAAAAATTTGTCAAAGCATTTTCTTTTTTTGAAATTAAATTAAGTTCAAAAGATTACAAAAAAATTAATGACAACTTAAAAACAGCCCATCTTGAACTTACTCCTGGGCAAGTGGCATCAGCAGCTTTTTTTGGATTCCTTATTTCATTTATAATTATGGTACTAATATTTGTTGGGATATTTTTCTATCAAAACGAATTTAGTATTCAAAACGGAATTTTTCTTGGACTTGGATTTTTTGCTTCAATATTTGTTTTCTATTATATATATAGCTCTCCGTCCAGACTGGCCAATATATGGAGACTTAAAGCAAGTTCACAGATGGTACCGTGCATCCTTTATATTGTAGTTTACATGAAACATACCTCAAATTTAGAAAGAGCAATAGTATTTGCTTCAAAACATTTAAAACCTCCGTTATCACTTGATTTAAAAAAAATTTTTTGGGATGTTGAAACTGGAAAGTTCACAAACGTAAGAGAAAGTTTAGATAATTATTTGAAAATATGGGAAAAAGATGCTTTGGAATTTGTAGAAGCTTTCCACCTTATTGAAAGCAGTCTTTACGAACCAAGCGAATCAAGAAGGATAGCGACTCTAGAAAAGTCCCTTCAAGTTATTCTTGACGGAGTTTATGAAAAAATGCTTATATTTTCAAGAGAAGTAAGGGCCCCACTCACAAATCTCTATATGCTTGGAATTGTTCTTCCAACTCTAGGGCTTGCACTTCTTCCACTTGCATCAACACTTCTCGGGGGAGTAATAAAATCTTATCATGTTTTCATTTTATTTAATTTGATAATTCCTTTTTTCGTATTTTATTTAACAACAAATATAATGCTTAAAAGACCTGGAGGATATGGTGAAACAGAACTTCTTGAATTAAATCCAGATTATTATAAATACAAAAGCAATAAATCATATTTAAATGCATTCATAATATGTTTTCCAGTATTAATTTTAGGATTACTTCCATTTATTTTGCAAATAAATTTTGTTTCAGATATTCTCGGATTGTCTAAAAATGCCGACGGATTCGTTGATTTTAGTCTATCTTTATCGAATATAGAATTTTTGAAAAGCTTGTCATTTTTCGATTTTAAATTAAAACCTCATCAATCTGCAGACTCTTCAATTGTTGGCCCTTTTGGAATTGGAGCACTTATTCTAAGTTTATTTATTCCATTATCTGTAGCTTTATTTTTTTCAATTGTATATATTTCAAAAACAAAAGAACTAATAAAATCAAGAGAAGATACAAGACAACTCGAAAGAGAATTTTCAAATTCTCTTTTTCAGCTTGGGAATAGATTAGGTGATGGAATTCCCGCAGAAATTGCTTTCTCAAAGGTTGCTGAATCAACAAAGGGGCAAAAGACAGAAAATTTTTTCAAGAAAGTTAGTATAAACATTCGTCAATTAGGATTGCCTCTCGAAAGTGCTATTTTTGATCCTCATCGCGGAGCCATAGTTTTTTTCCCATCAGAACTTATATCAACAAGTATGAGGATATTAATTGAATCAAGCAAAAAAGGATTAAAAATAGCAGCTGAAAGCTTGATGAGTATATCAGAATATATAAAAAATATAAAGAAAGTTGAAGAGAGGATGAAAGATTTATTAGCAGAAGTTGTTAGTGATATGAAAAGTAACATGACTTTCCTAGCTCCATTGCTTTCTGGTATTGTCATCGGACTTTCTGGAATGATTGCATTTATCTTAAATAAACTTTCAACGATATTCTCAGAAATTCAGGCTACTGAAAGTGTGGGGATTAGTGGATTTTCAAATTTGGGAGCAATAATAGATTTATTTAATATCGTTGATATGGTCCCGCCATATTACCTTCAAGTAGCCATAGGAATTTATATGATTCAAGTAATATTTATTATTACAAATGTTCTTGTCACAATCAATTCTGGTGAAGATAAATTAAAGAAAACAAATGATATAGGAAAAAATCTTATTAAAGGCATGGGAATTTATTTTATAATAACTTTATTTTCAATTATTGTTCTTTCTTTACTTGCAGCAATATCTCTTTCTGGCATTTCTCAGTAAGAATCTATTATAAACCTGTTTAGTGATGAGAAAATATCAGTAAGATTTAAATTTCAAAGGAAGAGTTTATTAATACCTTTGTTTGTTTACATATATGCATAATAAAAGGGGGATAGCGATTGAAGTTATTGGATATTGGATACTTGCTATTGCAACTCTTATAATAATACTTTTAATAATTTTATATTTGACAAATACAGGAGAATCTATAATAGGTTATGTTAAAAATTTATTTCGATTTGGTAGATGAATTCAAAAAAAGGACTTGCATTTGAACAAATAACTATTGCAATTATTGTTATTTTAACAATCATCGTAGTAATTAGTTTTATATTTGGAATAAATATACTTGGAACTTTAAAATTAATCATCCCAAGTTTTAATACAAGTTATGGTAGTGAAGAAGATTCTCAAAATCAAGATAACCTGCAAAACCCCAAATGTCAAATTCTGACAATAAGCTGGAACAAAATAACAGCAAAGAAAAATGAAGAAGTTGAATTAATAGCAATAGGAAAACATTGTGAAAATGAAAAGATAGTGTTCAAAATTTATGAGGATGATATATTTAAAGATGATCTGATTAAAGTTGGGGAAGCAACTTTCAATGATAAAATTGCAAAATATATATGGAAAGTTGGACAAAATGGAGGGGGAATATTTAAATCTGGAAGAGGATCAGAATATTATTTTAAAATAGAAATAAATACTAAAACTCTAAAATTAAAGAGTGATCAATTAAAGATAAAATGAAAGATAAAAAAGGATTTTTTCTCGGAGAAACGACAGTAAAAATAGTTATAGGTATTTTGGCTCTATCAGTTCTTATCTATTTTGGAATTAAGCTCTATGGAATTTTTCAGAATAACCATAATTTAAAAATAGCAGAGGAACATCTAAAAAATATCGAAGAAATTATAAAAAATTTAAAAAAAGAGAGTAAAGGAGAAAAAGAATATATCCTATTAAATCCAAATGACTGGTATCTTGCTGGCTTTGAACTTCCAATAATGAATGAAATCCCTAAAAAATGTAAATCAGATAAATGTATATGTATGTGTTTCATGGATTTCCCAGAACCAACAAATCTTCGTGACCCAGAATTCAGGTTTGGAAATCGAGAAGCTATTGACCCGCAAACAGGAGAGAAAATTAAGATAATTCCTTCCCATAAGCAACTTGCAAATTCGTGTAATAAAATAGGGGCATGTATTGATGTTAATCAAAAATTTCTTTCAGTTCATCCAAAAACAGAAAATCAAAATTATTACCCAATAATTATTAAAAAAGATTTAATTCAAGAAAGTCAATCGCTCAATATTTCGTTAAACAATGATAAATTAACAATAACAACGAAATGAATTATAAAGCAGAACTTGACGAACTGGCAAAAATTATTTTATGGATTGTATTTTTTATTCTGGCTGGAGCGGGGATATATTATATGGTAAAAACAATTTTCAAATAAAGCAGAAATGTCTTTAAACGAATAATTAATTGCCTATTAAAGAAATGTTTTATATGAAAAAAATTTATAAAAAATAAAAAAAAATATTAAGAAATCAAAATTAAAAAATAAATTTATTCGCCAATAATCTTAACTAAAACTCTTTTTTCTCTCTGTCCATCAAATTCACCATAAAAAATGTTTTCCCAAGGCCCAAAATCAAGATTTCCATTTGTAATGGCAATTACAACCTCTCTTCCCATTATAGTTCTCCATAAATGAGCATAAGCATTATCTTCTCCAGTTAAATTATGATTGTATAATTCTACATTTTTTGGGGCAAGCTTTTCAAGCCATTTTTTAAAATCATATAATAATCCGGGTTCGTTATCATTAATAAAAACACTTGCAGTAATGTGCATTGCATTGACTAAAACAATCCCTTCTTTAACACCAGATTTTTTAATAATTTTTTCAATATCATGGGTAAGATTAACAAATTCAATTTTATTCTTTGTATTAATTAAAATTTTTTCTGTGAAAACTTTCATTTTGAATAATCAGTACTATTGATATTTTTCTTTAATTTTATTATTCTTAATATAACGAAAAACGCAAAAATAATGAAACAAATTAAAAATACTAAAATAAAAAATTTAGTCTTTCCGTCATCATCACCAAAAATTGCAAGTCCTGTTACTCCTTTCGCTAAAAACAATCCCTCCTCAATAATAGTTGTATATTCCTCTGAATTAAGATTTATCACAAGATTAAAACTACCTGATAATGATGGCTCAATATCAAATGATGATTCAAAATCAGTTTTAGAATTGGCTGGAAGAATTAATTCCTCGTTAAATTCTGTAATTTTTCTGTTTGATAAATCGTAAAGTATAAACTGCACTTTAACATTCTGCTCAACTCCAGACATCTCACTTAAAGAGTATTTCACTTTAATTTTATTATTTTTTTCTCTTTCAGCGCTTTTGAAGAAAAATTCAATTTTTTTCTCGAGAACTTCTGCAAGAAACATACCTTCTTGGGAAGCTTCAGTGCATTTTACTTCTAAGAATATTTCATAAACCCCTGGGTCAAGATTTTTTGGGATATTTAAACTAAATTCAAAAATTCCTGATTCCCCCCCTCCAAATTTTTTGGTTCCTTGTGATGAAATCCAATCTCCATTAGTGTTTTTCCCCACAAGTTTGCAATCATTCAAGAAGCTCAAACCAGAATTTTTAATATTAAGCATCATTTTTTTTGTCTCTCCTGGATTAATAATTAAATTAGGTATTTTTCCAATTTCTAATTTTCCAGATGTATCAATAATTATTTTCCCAGTTAGTGAACTCGTGCTTCCCCCTCTCCCTCCCCCGCCAGAACTTACAAAAGATTGTGAAGGAGAGGATGTTGAAACACTAAATAAGCTTGATGCTGAATTTTTATTTCCTGCTGAATCATTAACAAAAAGATTAAGAACAAAATCAGCATCAATAGTAACACTAAAAATTGTAGGAGAACTACATGAAATTGTTGTATTTGCAACCTCAACATTAACTCCCCTAAGAACATTATACCAACATTTTACAGGAGAAGAATCTTGGATAGAAAAAGCAATGGGGATATTTAGTCTTGAAGATTTTATCCCAGATGGTTCTGTTAAATTTATTGAAGGATTAATTGTATCTATGTAAAAACTCCTATTTTCATTAAATGCTCCATTATTAAAACTATCATTACAAAAAATATTCCATTGATATCCTCCATCTTGAAGATTCAAATAAAATGAATTTTCTTCTCCAGATAAAACATTTGAATCTGTCTGATTTTTCTCAAATATCCCTGTAAAATTCCCCCACAATTCACAAATCTCGAGATTAACATCTTCTGCAATATACTTAAATTCAACATTATTTGTATTAATGTAAGAATCTTTCTTGGGATAAATTAAGGACATTGAAGGAGCTCCTATTTGAACATTAAAAGAAACGTTATCAGAACCTTCAAGTCCAAGCATACTCTCATTTGCATAGACTGCCAAATTATAATTTCCATTGCCGGGAACGCTGAACGTTGTATTTTGACATCCAGAAATTGTTGTATTTGTCTGTCCATTATTTAAAGTATACCAACATGAATCTAAATTACTTCCGCTAACTAAGAAAGAGATAGCAAGACTTTCATTAGTCCCATATGTCCCCCCATCATTAGGAAGAATTATTTCAACAGATGGAGTAACTGCAACTAAATTATAATCTAATGTAATTAAATTAAAATAAGGGGTGAGTAAGGAATTTGAGGAATATAAAAAGAACTTATATTGAAAATACCTCCCACGAATTTCCAAACTACTTAAGTCAATTATTTTATTAGAATAAAAAGTATTCTCTGTTCCATCTGGTCCCCTAAATACTCCATCACTGCAATTTGGTAAAGAACAATTTCTCAACTGAAAAGTGAGATTAGTATTTGAAATAAATTCTATAAATCCCTTTGGATCATTTGTTGCAGCGCCATTAAAATCCCCTATTTCATTCCATGAAATCCCTGAATTAATTGATTTAAAAACTCTCCCTCTCTCATCAGTAATAAAAAAATTATTGTTAGAATCTATAAGCATATTAAGTCCAGTTTGAGTAAATGAAGTAAAACTATTATTAATAATTGTCCAATTAACTCCTTGATTGGTAGATTTATAAATTTCCTTATTATTTAAAATATACTGATTATTAGAACTATCTATTTCTAAATCATCTGTTGAAATTCCTCCACCATATCCTGAAGTCTGTGTTGCCCAAGAAACTCCTTGATTTGTAGATTTAAAAACAGAACCCGAGCCGTCGACTATAAAAATATTATTGCTTGAATCTATTCCTATTCCTTTTGCATTATTTGTTGCAACTCCATTAAAATCTCCTTGTAAATTCCATGAAACTCCAAAATCACTGGATTTATAGATATTTCCTGATGCTCCAACAACATATAAATTACCTAAGGAATCTTTTGCTCCGAGAAGAAGTCCTGTATTTGAAAAAGTTTTATTAATAACAGAAAAATTAATTCCTAAATTTTGAGACCTCCATACCTCTTTGTTTGAATTTGCTAATATATATAAATAATTTAAGTCTGAAAACATATCAGAAGTATCGGAAGTTCTTCCGTAATTATTAGCTGTCTGGCTCCACGTAACACCCAAATCAATTGACTTAAAAACGTTTCCCTCACCATCAACCCCAAATAAAAGACTTGCATTTGGAGTTCCACCTTCCCAACTTAAATTATTCCAAACAGCTTCATTTCCCGCATCAAAAACCTCTGAAATATAAATTCCACTTAAGTTTCCAGAAGATAAAATAACAGAAGAACCATTATAAGTTGTATTCAAATAAGTGCCTAAATCAAAATCAGTTTGAGAGCTTTTCTGAAAGACTGAAAAACCAGTAAAATTAAAGCTGAAAAAATAAAAAAATAAAACTGAAAAGACTACTAAAAATATGACAGTTAAATATAAGAATATCCTCTTTTCCATAACTTTAACAAGGATATATGATTTTTAAAATATTCTTTTATAAATTATATTCTTATGATTTTGAGATAATCATAAAATAAATGAAATAACATAGTAAATTTTAAATAACAATTATGCCTTATGAGTAAATGGTAAAAAAGAGTTATGTTTTTTTTCTTATAATAGCATTTTCTTTTATTGTATCAGCACAATCTGCAAAAATTGATGTTTCGACTTTAAAGGAAATTTATCCCTCTGGTGAGAATGTTTCTATAAAAGTTTCTCTTCTTGATGCAGAAAACAGGCCTATTGATGAAACACTAAATTTAATAGTGCAAGATGTCGAAAAAAAGCATAGAATTGAATATATTGTTAATACCAACAAAGTAGAATCGGTAAATCTTGGAAAAAATGCGCCAAGTGGTTTCTGGACAATAACTGCAAAATATAACAACTATGAAACAACAACTTCATTTTTAATTGAATCAAATGAACTTGCTGAATTTTCCATAAACGGCAACATTTTAACAATAACAAATATTGGAAACACACAATATTCAAAAACAATCCAAATAATAATTGGGGATGTTGTTAACATAAAAAAACCTGTGCTTGAAATCGGTGAGTCTGCTACATTCAGACTTATTGCTCCTAATGGGGATTACAATGTAAGAATTACTGATGGAAAAACATCTTTATCAAGAGGCAACGTCAGACTCACGGGAGAAGTTATAGGGATTTTAGATGAAAGAATAAATAAGAGACCCACAATAACTAGTGGAAGTTCAGATAATTTAAATACAAATCCATATTCTTTCATAAAGCAGAATAAACTTGTATATTTCTTTGTCCTTGCAATAATAGGAGCCACAATCCTTTTGGCAATTGAAAGACATTATAGAAAAAAATCTAGAGGTTATTAAGATAAACACATTAAATAATTTAATAATTTGATTTGCTAGTTTTATTTAATTCTCTATCCTAAAATTAACTTTTCAAGCGGGGACCGGGAATCGAACCCGGAAAAATTCGCTCTGCAGGCGAACGCAGTACCATTGTGCCATCCCCGCACTATTGCACAAATAACAAGAAAGTATATTTAAAGTTTAGGTTTATATTGAAAAAACTTTAATAAATATAACCTTTGCTTAAATAAAAGTATTTTATATTTCACAAATGCTAAATGTAAAAATAAGATTTTATATGCTCCTGACAGGATTTGAACCTGCGACCCCTAGCTTAGAAGGCTAGTGCTCTATCCAGGCTGAGCTACAGGAGCTTCCCTACCTCTATAGCAAAATCGCATTATAAAATTTTTGCCCGTTCATTTTTCTAAAAATATTGGGATGTATGGAAAATTTAAAAACAAAAAATTTAATTTAAACTAAAAAAAGAATTAATAACTATAGATATATTAATTTAATAAAAAGAAAGACATGGATTAAGTTCACTAAAAATTTCATAAGATAAAGTATATTTTCCAAAAAATATTGCTAAACTTCAAATCTCATTAAATCTTCTGCAATAATAACATCTTTAATCTTTTTTTTAGCTTCATTTAAAAAATCTTTTTCCTTCATTTCATACCTTTGTGATAAATGAAATAAAACAAGTTTCTTTACCTTTGATTTTTTAGCAATGTCTGCAACTTGAAAAACATTAAGGTGTTTGTGTTCCATAGCCAATTCCTTCTCGTCAAAATAAGTGCTTTCACAAAATAATATGTCTGAATCTTTCGCAATTTTTAATATATTTTCATTCATTAAAGTGTCAAAGACAAAAGCTATTTTTCTACCTTTTTCAACATAAGTTACATCCTTCGCTTTTATTTTCTTTCCAGAGAGGATTATATCTTTTCCTTTTTTAAGTTCTTTTAATTTTTTTAAATCATTTTTATGCAAATTTAATTTTTTTAGTTTATTTTTATCAATCCTTAAACTATCTTTGATATAAAAACTATATGCAAGTGAAGGAATTCCATGGGACATTGGAAATGCCTCAACATAAAAATCTTTGTCATTGATAAAAATTCCTTTCGAAATTTCATGTACATTGAAATAAATTTTCCCTTTATAGGCAAATAATCCTAAAATCTTATCCATGTAATTCTTAGTCCTTCTTGGCCCATAAATCTCAAGAGTCTTTCCATACGCATTCAAATATAATGTTTGTAACAACCCTGGAATTCCCAAAATATGGTCGC
Organism: Candidatus Pacearchaeota archaeon; assembly: GCA_038869895.1. Lineage (GTDB taxonomy): Archaea > Nanobdellota > Nanobdellia > Pacearchaeales > GW2011-AR1 > JACPLR01. The sequence goes on along the minus strand of JAWCQE010000001.1, from coordinate 100,696 downwards.
CATGCCAATGGCTAATAAAAAGCCTTGTAATCTTACATGGATTCTCATTTGCTTTTCTAAATTGCCTTTGTATTCCTTCTCCACAATCAAATAAACAATTCTCTTCTTTATATTTAAGCAAAATTCCAGGATGATTTCTTTTAGCAGTTGGGACAGAACTTCCGCTTCCAAGCATCACTATTTCAATCTTATTCGGCATTTTAATCAATTTTTATATTTAATACCATATTAAAAACAAGATAGTTTAAATAATCGACTCTTTAAGCATTTTAATTTTACCATCTATTTTAAAATTGGATTTTCTCTTTAAAATATATACTAAATATTAATTATTGCAAATAAACAATCCCCTTCTTTATATTTAAGCAATATACTAAAACTTTTTAAAAAACTTACCAGTATAAATTGACACCTCAGAAATAGGTGTCCATGAAATCAATAAAAAAACTGGACTATTCTTTGTTTGAGATTGTTGCAGGAGATATAAAAACAATCGTGTCTCCTCTTAAAAAAGTCAGTCCGATGTTTCTCTTCATTTCACCATTTTGCATTTCTTTGGCATTATCCAATACAATATTTATGTGGATATCAAATGCCAAAAGAGTTCCTACAAGCTGGCGGTCACTCTTCAACTGCACCAAAATCTCTTTTCCTTTGGAATGATTCAAAAGATCCAAAGGACGCTCAATTCCGTTAGCCATATAATAATTTTCAGAACAAAGTTTTTAAATCTTTGTATAAAATATTAATATTCTCATGAAATAAAAAAATAATTTTTATTAAGTTAATTTGTAAATCTAAAAATATAATAAATAATAAAAAAATATTAAAAATTTTTAGTATTAAACATTAGAAAATTATCTATATAACATTTACTAATAATTTCATAAAAAGAAAGATATTTAAAGCGTTTTGAAATTTATATAAAATGGTCCAGCAGAAAAAACGAAGAAAGCGAAGAAGTCTTGGAAGAAAAATAACTGGAGGGAAATACAAAAAATCAAGGAAAAAAAAGAAATACGAATTGATAAGACAAGCAAGAGTTGTAAAGATTGGAAATGTAAAAAGAAAAACCCTCAAATTAATGGGGGGAAACAAAAAAAAAGTTATGTTATCTTCTAATGAAATAAATTTAATTGATAAAAAAACAAAAAAAGCATCAAAAGTTAGGATTCTTAATGTAATTGAAACTCCATCAAACAGATTTCTTGCAAGACAGAACATTCTTACAAAAGGAGCAATTGTTGAAACAGAGAAAGGCAAAGCAAGAATAACAAATCGTCCAAGCCAGGAAGGAAGTGTTCAAGGAGTTTTGATTGAATGAAAAGTTAGTTAATGAAAAATCTTATTTTCATCTATAAATTTTTTAAAAATACAACCCCAACAATTCAAAATAATCTTGTATAATAAATAATTAATTTCATTTTTTACAGAAATAACCCTTAAAATACCCAAATAAGTCCTTTTAATATAATTTATCGAAGATTAATTTTTGAATGTAAATTAATTCATAGCCCCGCCCGGATTCGAACCGGGGTCTCAAGCTCCAAAGGCTCGCATACTTGGCCGCTGTACTACGGGGCTTTTTTATTTGAAATATGTTACATTTATAAAACTTTTAGTATATTTATTTTTAATCAATTTCTTTTGATAGGTATACTAAAGTTTTAGAAATAGATAATATATCTTAAAGCAATGCGTTAACTTATTAAATAAACTTAATATTTTTCCTTATACCTTCCTCTCGCTTCTACTTTTTTTAACCTTTCAAAAATTTCCTTTGGATTTTTTGATATTTTATTATAGCTTCTTTCTATTTCTTTCCAATAATCATTGTAGTTTCTATAATGTTTCGATTCCAAAGCTTCTTTTAAAACATGAAGATCAACTGCCTTATCTTCTGTTTTTTCTGAGAAAAATCCAAGTCCAAAATCTATAAACCATAATTTTTTGTTTTGTTCGTCAAATATCATGTTACTCGTCGTTAAATCACCATGAATTATCCCACTATTATGTAATTTTGCAATTGCCTCACCTATTTGCCTTAATATTTCTTTTTGATTTTTTAAATTTTCCAAATTCTCAGAAAGTTTTTTTCCTACAATATATTCAAGTTTTATTTTAAATAAGTCTTTGTTTTCACTTAATTTTGGTACGTTGATTATTTCAGAAGCTCTTTGAAGCAGTTTTTTTTCATGTTTAGTTCTCTTTTTTCTTAATGACTCATCCAACTCTTTTAATCTATACAATTTTTTAATTCTATCTTTTATTATCTTGTCTCTATCCAGATAAATTTTTGCCTCAGCTCCAATTTGAATTAATTTTAAACCCATAAGAAAAATAAATTATGATGATATATATATTTTCCCTGAATTAAAAAATTAATAATAATTTTACAAATTTTATGTGAAGATATATTTTTGATATTCCTTGATTAATTTTTAATATATAAAAACTTCTCCAAAGTGTATTTTAAATTACAATATTGTAGGTCTTTTCTTTATTGTTATTTAAAACAATAATAGTTATAAATTTAACTATTTTTTTTCTTTAATGATTACCTATAACGATCTTTACGAGTTCCTTAGAAAAGAAAGATATTCTGAACAACTTCAGCAACTCCCAAAAAAATTTATTTCAGATACAGCTTCCTATATAGCTGAAAAGAAGAAACTTGTGAAGCAAAGTGGAGATTTTCTTCAAGATGATATTCAAAAAACTAAAAAACAAATTGAAAATACTAATTCAATTTTTAAGGAATTAATCCTCTTGAGAAAGAAAAAATTGCTTAACCTTGTTTTTATTGCAAGTGAAACTGGAATAAATAAAAGAGATTTTGAAAATATGCTTGATTTTGAAAAAGAACTTTTTGACAATTTAATGTCTTCAGTTCACTATGCTGAGAAATCTATTTTATCTGAGATGTCAAATAATAATTCTCATTCAGATGAAGAGGCGACAAAACTTGTACTCTTTACCGAAAATGTAGGTGAACTTATGGGGATGGATGGAAAGCCAATAGGCCCATTTAAAAAGGATGATATTGTAAATTTGCCAAAAAAAATAGCAGAAATTTTTATAAATGATAAAAAAGCTGAAATTATTCTAGATGATTAGTAGATAATTTGACTATTTTTGTTTTATTATATAAACACTATTAATTTATTTAAGCCTGCGGAGGGATTCAAACCCCCGACCTACTGCTTACAAGGCAGTTGCTCTATCACTGAGCTACGCAGGCATTAAATTATGAGAATAAGTCAATTTAAAAAGTTTTATAATCCTTTTAAGTTTATTTTTTAAAAAATATTATAAACTTAAAATACCTTATTATTAGGATGAATAATAAGGAAAGAGACTTTAAAGAAATCTTTTCTTCTCAATTTATTTCTTTAATTGGAGGGATTTTTGCAGGAACTATTTTGGCAGTTTATACTAACAATTTATTATTAATTCCAGGAATGTTAATCTTATTACCTGGATTTCTTGAAATGAGGGGGGGAATAAGTGGTTCATTAGCAGCAAGAATAACTTCAGGGATGTTTCTTGGTTTTATTAAACCAAACAAAATAAAAACAAAAATTATCAAGGGAAACATAATTGCTTCTTTTATTTTAGTTATAATTGTTTCATTGTTTCTTGGAGTTTTAGCTTATTTTTTTACCTTAATTATTTTTGATACCTCATTCCCTAAAATAATTATTTATTCTCTATTAGCTGCATTAATTGCAAATATTATTGAAATTCCATTAACATTATTTTTTACATTTTATTTATTTAAAAAAGGATATGATCCAGACAATATAATGGGTCCGTTTGTTACAACAACAGGGGATATAACAAGTATAATTTCTTTACTTGTTGTAATAATGACAATATGAGATTAATAAAAAAATACCTTCAAAAACTTAGTAATATCCCAAGAAGAAAAAACCATCCTTTAACCCATAAAATTCATTCAGAACATAATATCTCAAAAAAAACTCTTTTGTATATAAAAGAATACGGACCACATTCAAATATCCCAACAACAATAATAAGTGAAAGTGTTAAAGTACTTTTACTTACTTCATTAATAAGTTCACTCGGCGGATTTTCTTTAGAATATATTAAAGAATCTTTTATACCTCTAATGCCGTTAATTGTTTTACTTCCAGTATTAAATGGGATGATAGGAAATTATGGAGCTATAATTTCATCTCGTTTTTCAACAATTATTCATAAAAATGGAAGTTTAAGTGGTGGGTTTAAAAATAATGAATTAAAAGTCCTTTATCTACAGATAAAGGTTATATCCTTGATAATAGTGGTATTTGCATCTTTACTCTCTTTTGTTATATCTTATTTGGTTTTTGGAGAATTTAATTTTTTTATTATGGGAAAAATTTTTATTATTGCATGTATGGATATCTTAATACTTATTAATGTATTATTTTTTATTTCTGTTTATTTTGGAATTTATTTTTATAATAAAGGAGAAGATCCGGATAATTTTCTTATACCAATAACTACTTCAATAGCTGATTTTGGAAATATGGTATTTCTTTCTCTATTAATTATATTATTCTTTTAAAATTTAGATTTTTTACTTTACCTAACTTATTATATTAAGAACTTTAAATTTACTTATTAAGAATAAATTAGTTTAATAAGTTTTTATAATATATGGTTTTCATATGATAACTTGTAATCATGTATTTCATCAATAGAGAACCATAAGCTTAATTCTTTCTTTGCATCTTCCTTGCTTGAAGAAGCGTGAACTAAATTTTTGCCATGGTTTTTTTCTTTTGAATATAATTTTGACGCATGAGCGAAGTCTCCCCTTATTGTGCCTATATTTGCCTCACCAGGATAGGTGTCTCCAACTATTTTTCTTACATTTTCAATGGCATTGACTCCTTGAAGAACCATTACAATTACAGGACTTTCCATTAAATAATTGACCAAATAGTCCATAACATGCTTCCCATGTTTTTTAGCTATTTCTTCTCCATAATGTCTTGTAGCAAGATTTCTTGAAACTTTAACCATTTTAATTCCGACAATTTTTAATCCTCTCTGCTCAAATCTTTTTAGGATCTCTCCTATAAGTCCTCTTTGAATCCCGTCAGGTTTTATTAATACAAGTGTCTGTTCAATCATTTTCACTTTTATTATTTTTTTCTTTCTTGTTGTTGTTTTTTGGTTTTTTTTCTTCCGATATTTTTATTTTTTCTAAATCAGAATTTTCTTTTTTCGTTATTAATTCTTCTTCATATTTTTCATGTTCTTTTAATTCTTCAATCCCAATAAATTTTATCTCACATAATCCTAATGGGTAGATTTTTTTTAATGTAGGTTGTATTTTCTTCTGCAAGGTTCCATTCATTACCTCTAATATTATTGATTCGAATGTTTTATTTTTTACATAAGAAATTGTTTCTTCTTTCATTTTTTCTCTAAGCCCTCTCCTAACTTTTTTTGAAACTCTCTTCCTTGTTATTAAGAAGGGTTTTATTCTTATCCTATGGTCCTTACATTTTGTAATAAATGAATCTTCAACATAATCAACCCCTTTTCTAAGCATACGCCTAGTATAAAATCCATGTAAGTAAACTTCTTTTGGTTCTGCACTAATTAATTTCTCGTTTTCATTAACCTTAAATTTTATTTCTAATGCTTTTCCTTTTAAGAAATTTGTCAAATCAAGTTTAATATGTCTTCTATTGAATTCTCCCTTTACACCAAGGAGTTCAACTTCTTTTTTTAATAAGGGAATTTCTACCTGATAAAATTTTTTTTTCTCAACCATTTTTTATAAATTTTTCATTTACTCTTTTCATTATAAATTCATTATTCTAGCATTACTTTTCCAGCTCTTATTCCCGATTTAGATTGATGAGATTTTTTACAAATTTGACAAGTATAAATAAAAACATATTTTTTTGTATTTTTTGTCTTTCTTTTCCATTTGTTTATAGGAGGTTTGCTTCCTCTCCCTTTATTTCCCATTCCGGGTATTGCCCCTCTTTCCTTCATCCTATTTAATGAACCTTTTGTTAATGTTCCTCTTTTTACTCCTGTTGACAAAAGTTTTATTTTATGTTCTGTTTTCTTTCTACAACTTGGGCAGAACCTATTTGTAATTTTTGGTTTTTTCATAGAGATTAATTTGCAGTAGGGTTTTTAAAGGTTTTTAGTTTAAATTTTAAAGACCTCGTGGTCCAGTGGTTAAGACATCTCTTTGACGTAGAGATAACCCAAGTTCGATTCTTGGCGAGGTCATTCAATAGTTTTTTATAGATTGTTTTTTTATTAATATATGGAAAAAAGAGAAAATGTTTTTTATTTTTCTGTAGGACTTTTCATTTCATTGGTGATAATTATGGGAGAATTTTATGTAATAAGGGATATGTTTAATTATTTATTGTCAATTTTTCAAAATAAATTTTTTTATTACATAATTATTTTTATTTATCTTTTAATTCCAATTTCTTTAAATTTTCTTGCTCAAAAGACTTTTTCTGCTTATAAAAGTATTAAAAATGGGATTATTTATGGATATATAATAATTGCTTTTTTTGAAATATTCAGCATTTATAAAATTTATAAAAATTTTTGATTTATTATAATTTATTTAATCCCAACAAGATTTATATATGATATTTATTTAATTTAAAATTATGGGAAAAAGAGGGCAAGTTACTATATTCGTAATTGTAGCCTTAATTATTGTTGCTGGAATTTTAATATTTTTTGTTGCAAGAGGGATTATAAATACAAGAGATACAACCAATCAATTTTCACCAATTTACGAATCTTTTGATTTATGTATAAAAGAAAATACAAAAACAGCATTAAAAATTTCAGGAAGTCAAGGAGGATATATTGAACTCCCTCCATTTCAACCGGGAAGCGAATTTTCTCCATTTTCATCACAACTTGACTTTCTTGGAAATCCAGTGCCTTATTGGTATTATATAACTTCAAATGGTTTAGCTAAAGAACAAATTCCTTCGATGAATTTAATTGAAAGGCAGGTAGAAGATTACCTTAATGATGAACTTGTAAGATGTGATTTTTCATCATTTAGGAGACAGGGATTTGAAATCACTTCGGGAGTTCCAAAGGCTAGTGTAAAGATTTTTGATGAGGAAGTTAAAGTCAACCTTGCCATGGATTTAAATGTTCAAAAAGAAAATTCCACTTCAAAAAAGTCGAGTCATGAAGTGAGAATTCAAAGCAAGTTAGGTAAATTTTATAATTTGGCAAAGGAGATTTATGAAAGAGAGAAAAATCAAGCTTTTCTTGAAAATTATAGTAGAGATGTTTTATATAATTATCTACCTATAACTGGAAGCGAAATAAGTTGTGCTCCTTTGGTTTGGAGTGCAAATCAAGTTGTTAATGATTTAAAAAATGGACTTGAAGCAAATATTCAGGCTATAAAAATTGACAATGGGAAATACAATCTTAAAGATAAAAAAAGTCGATATTTTGTTGTTCCGATTAAATCAAAAGAAAATGTTAGATTTTTTTATGATAAAAGTTGGCCTACGAAAGTTGAAATCTGGCCAGCTGAAAATAATCTTTTAATTGCCGAGCCAATAGGTTTAGATGAAGGACTTGGAGTTTTGGGATTTTGTTTTGTCCGATATCATTTTATTTATGATGTTTTTCATCCAGTATTAGTACAAATATACAATGAAGATGAAATTTTTCAATTTCCTGTTGCAGTTATAATTGAAAAAAATGTTCCGAGAAAGTCAATTTCAGAAGGAGAATCCGTTAAGTCTACCTCTTTAGATAATTTTTGTGAAAATGCTAACACACATTTCAAAATTTCGACTTTTGATTCTAATTCAAACCCAGTAGAAGCAGATATTTATTTTGAATGTTTTAATCAGAAATGTAATATTGGAAAAACGTCAATTTCAGATTCAAATGCCTTTATCAATACGAGGTTTCCACAATGTATCAATGGAATTGTTTCTGCTAAAGCAGTCGGATATGTTACTGGAGAACAAATAATTTCAACTAACGAAGAAGGAGAAGCAAATATTATACTTAACAAATTATACACTTTTCCATTAGATTTAGTTGTTGGAGGAGTTCCCTTTAATCCAACCAGAGAAGGGATTGCAATCATTACGTTTTCCTCTGATAAATATACTACAAGTGTTATTTATCCAAATCAGAGAGAAATAAGCCTTGCAGAAGGATTTTATAATCTTTCAGTTCAGGTTTTTTCAAAGAGTTCTCTTGAAATTCCATCAGAAGTTACAACACAATGCACAAAAATCCCAAACAAATGGTTATTTGGGGGAACAAGGGAAGAATGCTTTGATATACAGCTTCCGAGTCAAAAGATTGAGAATACATTGAGTGCTGGAGGTAAAAGTCAAAAGTTTATTTTAGAAGAAGATTTAAGATTAGCAAGAAGAGTTAAAATTGATGTTGACGTACTTCCTCTTCCAGTGACTCTTGAACAAATACAACAAAATTATTTTTTAATTGAAAATAAAGGAGTTTCTGTAACATTCTTATGAAATCAAGAAAAATTTTTATATTTGCATTATTGATTTTTTTATTTTTTAATATGGTTTTTGTTTATTCACAGACGGCTCCAACTTTTCAAGGACAAAATCAGCAGACTTTTGGAGGAGGCGGAAGTTTTTTAACATCAAATCCACAAGTTTCAACTCCTGGATTTTCTGTATCTCCTTTGTCTCCCGACGGAAACTTTTTTGGGATAACTCCCAGAGAATCTTTCGAATTATGCCAACAAAGGCAGGATTTTATAGTGAAAATTTCTCCAGGAGGATGTACGCCAAATGTTGTAAGAAGCGACCTTCTCGCTGAACAAGATGTTCCCGTTTTCTGTAAACTTCAAGCTATTCAAATAAATCCTTTAATTGAAACATCATCTATAAAGAATATATTTTTAACGCCAACAGGAACTCATCCTCAAGGAGTACGAGGAGTAAGTTATTACAAACCAAGAATTGCATTAAACACTCAGAAAAATTCTCAAGGATTTGGAACAATAGACAATATAGGATATGCAGTTATAATTTTACAAGGCAATCCAAACGAAAGAAATTTACCAGATTCAATAAATGGAACTCTAAACGCAAGGATTGATTATGACGCATTTAATTCATTTGGTTTTGGAATCAATAGTGAAAAAATGAGAATCTTAAGTGATGAAGAGTGGAGAGAGAATTATATAAAATATGGATTTTTCGATGGAAAAGGTTATTTAAGACTTGAAGAAGTTGACATAAATAAAGCAAGAATAAGTATTTATGCTGACGTGGATAGAAAAATAGATAGCTTTATAATTGAAAAAGGAAAAACATCTTCTGAAAGATATCTTCCAGGATTTTTTTGCAATGCCGCCTATACTATAACTTATATTGATTCAAGCAAACCAGAAACAAGCGCGAAAATTATGTTCGATTACGATTCTTATAATGTGTACTCTGGAGAGAAATTTGCTGACGATTTATGTTCTGTTGGAAGAATAATTTCTGATGGTTTTGGTGGGGGGAGTGTTGATATTTTTTGTAGGGGAGGGAAAAAACAGACATTGAATTTAAAAAATATGCCTATCAAATTAACCATTGACGATATTGAAAGGGAATATAACGTTGGTGATTTTTTATATCAATCAGGAGAAAAAAAAGTTTATCTTGGAGGGATAGGTAAATATGTTAAAGGAGAAAAGCTTGGAAAATCTTTCGTAGTTTTAGTTGACAATACTAATAATATGAGAACTATAAGGGATCATATTGAAAAAATTTCAAATAATAACCCCCTTCCTAATGGAGAAATTAAGATTATTGATTTTGATGAAGAAAAAAACCATTTATCTAAAAATGTAAAATTCTTTGGTTTATCTAAAATAGAGGATATTTCAACAGGAAATAGCGATTTTGAAAATTATTTCAAAGCTTCAATTGACGGCTACAAAGACATAGAGGAAACTTATAATGGAAAAGAAGAATATAAAAATTTGATAGATAATAGTGGAAAGTCAATAGGAGAAATTGCTTTGAAAAATGCAATTAGCCTTTCAAAATATACAAGCAAAGAGAAGACATATTTTGAACTTGTTAAAAAATTCCGCGAAAATTATGGTAGTTTAGATGGAGAGAGTTCCATTTTTACTAACCTAAATACAAAAGAAGCAAATTATGTTTTTGAACTTGATGGTACGATTCATAGGATTTCTTTAGTTTCTATTGAAGAACCTGAATTTAAAAGGAATGGTGTGAAAATTCTTGTTGATGGAGAAGTTTCCTTATACAATAAAGATGGGGAATATATAATTCCCCCACATGAAGGGAAATCTGATATTCAACTTAAAAATTTCGATGAAAACGGAATTGAGGTTGTCGGAAATTGTGTTAGTTCAGAAGGAAAATTAAGACAGGAGGAAAAAATTGCATTAGGACAAAAAAAATCAGTTTGTTCAAAAAGTATTGAAGTTAGAGAGATAAATATTGATAGAGTGGCAAACATAAGATTAAATCCTATAAATAGAAGAGTTGGAGGGGTTGTTAACTTTTCTTACTTTATAGGAATTGAGAAAAGAGCAATTGAACTTTCTCCTGATAAGGCTATTGATAGAATTAAAAAATTGAATGAAACAATTGAAAAACTTGAGAACATAAATAAAGGACTTGGAAAAGCTGTTGAGGGGATGAAAGCTGCTTGCTTTGCAACTTCTGCTGCACTTCAGGTTAAAAATTTATTTGGAAGTCTTAGAGGTAAGGCAATTGCACGTTCAATAGTTATGCAGGAAAAATGGAATGCAATCTGCAATAATTATGATCCATCAAAATACAACAGCATAGACCATTGTTATTCTGCAAATAATGATGCAATTGAAAATGATGTTAATGCCTTGCATAGTGTAATTAAAAAACAAAATGATGATATAAGGGTAAGTGATTCTGAATTTAAATCAGAAAGCAAGGGAATTTTCGCCAGAAAATCAATTGATTATGAAAAAGCATTTAATAAGTATAAAGATTCAGTAATTAAAAAATATGGGGATAATGAAATATCTTATAATGGGAATAATATAAAAGTTTCTGATGCATTGAATGGAGTTGATGATTATGAAACGCTGAAAAAGATAGACCTAAATTTACGGATTCGGGATTCTATTAAAGATGAAAAGCTTTTAGAAGTCTCCAACAAAGAGTTATTTGATTCTTTAAATCAAGCGAAAATGATTTCACTAGAAAGAGAAGCTGTTAAAAATACAGAGGGAGAAGCATCAAATTTAGGAATTGTTGGGGTTATTGGGGTTAGCCTTCAAAGAGATGAAATTGTAGATGGAAGGTGTTATTTTGGTTCTTTAGTTAATGAAGGAAATAAGTTTTCGTTAGATAAAGGAACTCCTATTCAAAAAATTATATTTGAAGGAACTCAATATTATGTTGCATTGGATAATGTAGATGGTAATGGAATCAATGGAAATTTATTCGGAATAAAAAAGGATAGTGAAAATAGTAATGGGGGATTAATTTATTATGTTAATGGAACTAAAGTAACTGATAATACCTTAATTAATAAAATAATAGATGAATTTGGTGTTTTTAAAGAGTGTAATTCTGAAACTTACAATAATGCTTATACAACAAAACCTTTAGTGAGGTATTATGAAAGAGAACCATTTAAAGGAATGCCTGCTATCGTTCCTTTTGATGTGAATAGGGGATGGTATGCTGCTACAAAACAAACTCTTCCCGCATTTGGAAATGTAGGGGCATTTCAAGAATCTGGGAGGGTTTCAAGTTTTTGGCTTTGTAATGTTGGAGAGAATGGAAGAGAAGAATTTAATTCTGGACTTGGTGATGATATTTGTCAACAGATAAATACCTTTACAGGACAAACAAGAGATAGATTTCCTGGATTAAGTGATGAAGAATCTATGAGGTTGATTGATAGGGCTATAAGAGCATTGGAAAGTGCTGCCTCTCAATATAAAGTAGGAGTAAAAGAAATTTCTATTGAGAATAAAAGAATAGGGGTTGGAAATCCTGCTGCTAATATTCCAGAATTGCAATGCCAAAATTTTATGTCCCCAAATGATTGCAAGTTGATGTTTAATGTATGTGACCCAGTAATCTGTCCAAGTTCGAGGTGTAATTTAGGAGGAAAGTTTTATGTTGATGATGTTGTTCAGACAGGAATCATTGGAAGTGCTGTAATGTGTCTGCCAAATGTAAGAGAAGGAATCGTAATTCCTGTTTGTCTTACAGGAATACATTCAGGAATAGATAATTTTCTTTCAATTTTGAAAGCTTATAAAGCTTGTTTGGAGGAAAATATAGAGACAGGAAGATATGTAGGGATTTGTGATGAAATTACTGCTATATATCAGTGTGAATTTTTTTGGAATCAAGTATCTCCTGCCATGAATGTTCTTCTTCCAAAACTTTTGGAAAGTATAACGGGACAGACGGCAAGGGGAGGAGGAGAATATTTGAATGTCCAGGTAGCATGGAGTAATATGCAGAATTCAATAAACTTTTTTAAACAAAGTTATGGACTCAATGCATTTAAAGCTTATAATTTACGTTCAACTCAAGAAGTTGGAACTCAAATGTGTAAAGGATTTATTTCAACTAAATATCCAAATAAATTTAAAACATTCATTAAACCCGATTCTCCTCCACAATACAGCGCATCGTTTTTTGAGACTCCAATGAGTAGTGCAGCAGTTCCTCCTATCTCAAGTTATAAGGTATTTTACCATATTTTTGCAGGAAATGATATTGGTACACATTACAACATTTATTTGAGAAACCCAGAAGGAAGTTCTTTTTATACAAGTTCTGGAAACGTTATTGTTGCAACAGGATTTGTTCCAAGAGGGGGGTTTGTTGATGAGTCAAGAGATTTTACAGCTCCAAGCGGATTTAGAGAATTATGCATAAGAGTTAACTTTCAGGAGAAATGTGGATTCAAACAGGTTTCAACTTCATTTGCTTTTAATTACATAAGAGATAAATATGTTGAAACTCAATTAAAGAATACTGATATAAAAACAGAGAGAGAATGTATTGCAGGAACTTCTGTAATCTCTGGAGGAAATGCTTTAGGGCTTGTTAATCCTAATTTACAAGCAGGAGTTAAAGAAACTTTATCTCCTAAGATTTATGAGAGAGGAATTATAAGAATTTGCTCAACAGATAATCCTGGTTTTGGAAGCGACGAAAACAGATTTGTAAAAGTCGGAATTTGTGGAGACAACAAAATAGGATGCTGGCTTGACAGATATTCAATTGATAGGGCAATAACTCCAGGACATAATGTAACAATTGAAGAAATTAATGAACTTGTTGAAAAAAAATTTTCAGATGAAGGTTCAGGTTTTACTCTTGTTGATGATTCTGAAATTGAGAGGATTAAAACAGAAATAGGCAATATACATAACAATGAGTGGGATAATTTAAATGAGAAAAAAACAGATGCTAAAATCATCATTGCTAAAATTGAATCTCTTTTAAATAAAAATCTCTTAGATAGTCAGAAAGCTAAAATTTTGTTTTATAGAGCCCATCTTAATGAAGTAATGGCTAAAGGAACGTGGAATTTATTAAAAATAAATGAACAAAATAATAATGGAGGAAATAATGATAATAGTGCACCTGTTCAAAATGGAAATCAACCAACTCCATCACAAAATAATGGCCCAATGCAATATGAGGTAGAGGTTCCAAATAATCCTAATTATAATATTAACTTATTAAAAGGAAGTTTAAATTCCCAAAAGATTTATCTAAGGTGCATTGATTTTGTTAACGACATTTTTAAATATTCTAGTGAATCTTCTACGAATGGGAGTGATATTGATCCTCTTCTTGTTTTGGCAGTTATGATAAAAGAAAGTAGCTGTAATCATAATGCTAATTCTGAGCATACTTATAATATTAAATTTGATGAAGGTGCCTCTTATGGATTAATGCAAATAAGTGGCAGAAGTTGGTGTGGTAAATTTGGACTTCCTAGTAATGCCAGTACATGTAAATCTATCTTACTAAATAACCAGTCAAAAAATATTGAAGTTGGAGTTAGAATTTTAGTTCAAAATTATGAGATGGGAATAAATAAATACTATAATGGACGCGAGTATTCTTGCAATGAGTTTAATTCCGAATCACAAAATGAGTCCGAGATTAGCCATATTTATACTGGATGGGCATATGCCTTAAGAGCCTATAATGGATGGGGGTGCGCAGGTAAAAATAATAATGGAAAAGAAATCTTTGCAGATCAAGATTATGTTGTTAAAGTTAATGAAATTTATAAGAACTTAAAACAAAATCTTAATAATCATAATAATCTTGCCATCGCTTAATTTAATAGAAAATCTTTATTTTTGCGGGAGATAGGATTCGAACCTATGTAGGCACTAAGCCAGCAGATCTTGAGTCTGCTCCGTTTGACCGCTCCGGCACTCCCGCACAGATTTATAATTTAAGTAGAATTTATCAACTTAAAAAACTATTGTGTCTAATATTCTATCTAGTTAAGTAAATTTCAATCATCCAAAAAATAAAAGGCTGGTTATTTTTTGAAAAAATAATTATATTTCTTTTAATATTATATATCATATTGAGAAATATTTGCCTAAATATCCCTAAAAAATATCTTTTAGTTACTTCGTCAATTTAATATTATAACAAACTTCACATTTTAAATTGCATCTACTCTTTATTTCAGATTGTTTTATTGCCTTTTAATCTTTCCTATTCTTCTATTGGAACTCTATAAATTGCTTCTGTAGGGTCTATGTATAATCCTTTTTCTTTTAATAATCTTAACATTCCATCATATCCTTTATCTCCTTTATAGAATGGCATACAACTCCATTCAACAATTTTACCAGGATTAATATTCCGCGCGGAATGTGTGTTTTAATATAACCGTGCCACTTATTGAAAGAGTTTTAATTTCTTTTCCTACTTTAATAACAAGAACTATCCTAGTTTTTTCATCATAAAAAGGAGAAAAATAATTCCCATCATTATTTAGAGACAATATATCTCCTCTTTCTACATAAAAATCTCCTCCAATTATCTGTTCAAGAGTTTTCCTATCTTTAACTGGATTATTTTTCCTTTCTTTTGATTCTCCATTTTATCTCCTAAATAAAAGTATTATTATTGAAATTATTGTTAAGGTTATAAATATTATTAAAAATATATTAACTAACATGAATAAAGTTTCTGTATTTTTTAATCCTTCTGCTTCTGAACTAATTTTAAAACCACATATTCCTGCATATTCATATTTAATATTATTTAATGATGTCTTTGTCCTCATTAATCTATTATTTACGCAATTCCATTCACCATATTTCACTTCTAAAAGTTCATTTTCATATTCTTCATCTTTTTCCAAAACTTCTTTTATTTGACTATGTCTGTTTGGTTTAATATCTGGATTTACGATTTCGCCAGGTTCGCTTTGTGTCATTGTAAACGCAACAAATGTTGGAAGAGACTCGGCTTCTCCTACAAAAATTGCAGAGGATATTGGAAGCATAACTATCAATATAATTAAAGCTTCAATAAATAAATATTTTGATTTTTTCATAAATTATTAATTAAAGAATGGTTTTTAAATCTTTCTATTGTTGCCTTTTTATAGGAGTGACAATTATTTATTTTTTGAGGTTTTCTTTTCAAGTTCTGTTATTTTCATTTTTTCTTCAAGTCCAAGTTTTTCAATAAGTTCTTTATATCTATTTCTAATTGTGACTTCAGTTATTCCTGCAACATCTGCAACTTCTCTCTGTGTTTTTTTCTCATCATTTAAAAGGGCGGCAACATATAAAGCGGCAGCAGCGATTCCAGCAGGTCCTCTCCCAGATGTAAGTTCTTCATTGTTGGCTTTTTTTAGAATTTTTATGGCATGGTTTTGTGTTTTTGGAGATAAGTGAAGAATTGAGGAAAATCTTGAAATATAATCATTTGGAGAACTTGGAGATATTTTTATTGTCATTCTTCTTATTATGAACCTATACGTTCTTCCAATTTCTTTTCTTTCAATATCTGATGCATGTGCTATTTCATCCAAGGTTCTTGGTATATTATAAGACCTACATGCCGCATAAATGCAAGCGGCGATTACACTTTCCATTGATCTCCCTCTTACAAATCCTCTTTGAAGAACATAATTATAAATTCTCGCAGCTTCATCTCCGACAACATTTGGAAGATTTAGAAATGATGATACTCTCCTTAATTCAGCCATTGCTAAACGGAGATTTCTTTCGATTGATGTTGAAACTCTCTCCTGCCATTTTTTTAATCTTAAAAATTTTCTTGTTTGTTTTGTATCCAACTTATATATATCTGAAATTTCTCCTACATTTGTTGTGAGTCCCTTATCAAATTTTTGCATTGACATTGGGGCTCCACCACGTCCCTTTTTTTCAGATTTGTCAAACTTTCCAGAGAGATCAATCCCAGTATCAACCATTTTTTCCTCAATAAGAAGCCCACAATCATTACATATTATTTCGCCCTTTTCTTCATCATAACTAAGATTGATACTATTACATTCAGGACATCTTCTTACATTTGCCATTATTTTATTTAAATATTTTTAGTAATCTTTATAAACAATATATAATGGATTTTTAAAGCTTTCGTTTGATGTGAACTTTGCAAATTAATATATTTTGTAAAAAATATTTTAATTGAATTAATAATATCATTCATATCGTAATAGTTTATTCGCTTTCTTTAATTATTTTTAGTGCCTCTTTCAAAAAGATAATAAATCAAATTATATGCACAATAAACTCCCTTCCCTATCAATGGGCTAGGTTTTATCTGAACCTTTTAGTTATCTTTTGTATAAGTGGATATTTTAAGGATTATTTCTGTAAAAAAATGAAATTAATTTAATTATTTATTTTACAAAGATTATTAAAAGCGAACATTTTTAAACTTATATTAAGAGAAAATATAATGAGAAAAAAAAATCTTAATGAAAACTCGAATAATGAAAAAGCAGAAGTAGAAAATATTGAGCAAACAATTATTGAACTATCTAAGCAGGAAAATTCTCCTTCTAAAATAGGCATGATATTAAAAGCGAAGTACAATGTTCCCTCTGTAAAACCTTTGAGAATAAAAATAACAAAAATTCTTGAAAAAAATAAAATAAAATATAAAAATGATTTAAATTTTGTAAATGAAAGAATTAAAAGAATTGAAAAACATTATGAAAAAAATAAACAAGATAAAAGAGCAAAACGAGAAATAGTAAGACTTGTCGAATTAAAAAAGAGACTTGAGAAATACTACGAAACAAAAAACAAATAAATTTATTTTAAAAAGAGGAAAAATGTTGAAAGAAATAAAATCCAGTGTTGAAAAATTTCTTAAAGAGTCTCACAATAAAGAAATTCAAGTCGTAAGCCATTTTGATACTGATGGAATAACTTCTGCCGCCATAATAGTAAAATGTTTTAAAAAACTTAATTTAAAATTTCATCTTAAGATTATTAAAAATCTTGATAAAGAAACAATTTCTGAACTTTCAAAAGATAAATTGACTATTTTTTTAGACCTTGCATCAAACAGCTTCAATTACCTAAAGGAATTCAATTCTCAAATTTTTATTTTAGACCATCATGAAATAATTTCTGATATTCCAAAAAATATAACAATGATTAATCCACGATTTTTCGGAGAAGAGGAAATAAGCAGTGCTGGAATATGTTATTTATTTGCAAAAGAGATTGATGAAACTAATAAGGATTTAGCTTACTTAGCAGTGATAGGCATGGTAGGAGATATGCTTGAAAAAAATATTGGAAAAACATACAACATAATATTAAAGGAATCTGATGTAATTATAAAAAAGGGGCTTTTACTCTATCCAGCAACAAGGCCATTAGACAGAGTTCTTGAATATAACTCATTAGTATATATTCCAAAAGTTACTGGTTCAAACATTGGAGCATGTAATTTTTTGAGAGATATTGGAATACAAAAGGAAAATGGAAAATATAAAACAATTTTAGAATTAGACAAAGAAGAAACTTCAAAATTATTAACTGCAATAACACTCAATAGAATTGATTCTGGAAAATCAGATGATTTAATTGGAAATATTTATCTTATAAATTTCTTAAATAAACTTGAAGATGCTAGAGAAATAAGTGTTATGATAAATGCATGTTCACGCAATGGAGATCCCGGGATGGCTGTGTCATTTTGCCTTCAAAATAAAAAAGCAAAAGATTATGCTGAGAAAATATATGCACACAATAAACAAAACATTATAAAAGCATTAAATATAATTCCTGAACTTAAAAAAATTGAAGATAAAAATTATCTAATAATTAATGCAGAGGATAAAATAAAAGATACAATAATAGGAACTGTTGCCAGCATATTATCAAATTCTAAAATTTATAATGAAGGAAAGGCAATAATAGCTCTCGCATATAATCAAGATAAAATAAAAGTTTCTGCAAGAATGGTTGGAAAATCTGGGAAAAACATAAGAGAGGTTTTAAACAGCGTAGTTGAAATAATTGGCGGAGAGGTTGGCGGACATCCATTCGCAGCAGGGTGTTTAATAAAAAAAGAAAAAGAATCTGAATTTATACAAGAACTTAAAAAAAAGCTTGAAATTGAGTTAGTTAAGCTTTAAAAATTTTAATCCAGATTTAACTGCATTTAATTCATTTTTATACCTTTCTATATTCATTTTTGACTCTGAAATTCTTCTGCTAATCCTATTTAGAGTAATCATATTTTGATACATCCTAAAATTTTCGTTAATATCTTCCTCGTCAAAAACTTTTCTCCAATCATTCTTAGATTGTTTAAAATAATTTCTATTTCCAGAATATATTCTTTGTTCAAGGTCGCCTGCAATAAACTTATCTCCACTAACGACTCTCTCAGCTTCTTCTTTTGTCAAAGCAACACTCATCCCCCACTCATCCACCTGCCTTAAATACTCTAAAGATAAATCGTTAAAATTTCCGCTATAATTTCTGACAATTCCATTAAATTCAAATACTGGCTTGCTAATTCTATTTAAATAAGTTCTGTGAGTAATAAATTCATTTTTAGCATTATCTGCCTTATCTCCAAATTGAAATAATCTACTGTTATTCTCCTCAATATAATCAAGTTCATAAAGACATGTGTCCAAAATCTGGGAAATAAAATCCATTTTAATTTTTAAAGCGTATTTTTTTGATTTAAGATTATCTTTTCTTTTTCCTCTTCCAAAAAAATCTAAAAATCTACCAACTTTAGAATTAACTCTTTTCTCCTCCTCAATGATTTCATTATACTTTCTCTGTACTTCTTTAAATCTGCTTAAAATTATATTCATACTTTCAGAAAATTCTGACAAATCCAAATTTAAAGAACGATAAAGTATATCCATTTCCTCAAATTCTGAAGCAAAATTCAATTCCTTAAATCTTTTATTGAGTCGTTTTACTTCATTAAGAATAACTTTTGAATTTTGTGAGATATTACATCTATTAATCCTTTCCCCACCAGTGTATGTTCCTGCTTCTTTTAGTAAAACTGCCATAAAACCCTATATAACTCGTATTTAAAAATCTTCCTATTGTGATTACTTTAAAGTAGTTTATAAAAATAAAACAGGAATGCTTAAAAACAACCCATTATTCAACAAACTATGGAATATAATGAAGGAAGCCTAATAATCTGTAAAGTAAAATACATAGAAAAAACAGCGGTATTTGTTGAAACTATTGATGGTTCACCAGGAAGTATAGTCTTAAGTGAAGTGGCTCCTGGAAGGATTAGAAATTTAAGAGATTACGTAGTTCCAAACAAAATAATTGTATGTAAAGTTTTAAAATCAAAAGATGGACATTTATTTCTAAGTTTAAGAAGAGTAAAAGATAAAGAAAAAAAAGAACTTATAGAAGCCTATAAAAAAGAAAAAGCATATGAAAGTGTTATAAAAAAAATTCTTGGTGAAAAATCTGAAGAGGTTATTAAAGATATAAGAAAAAATCAAACCATTACCCAATTCCTTGAAGATTCTATAAAAAATCCAAAAATACTTGAAAAATATTTTAGCAAAAGTAACATAAAAACAATAGGAAAATTTCTCCAGAGTAAAAAAGAAAAAATAAAGGAGATTAAAAAAGAAATAAAGCTATCATGCAAATCTCCCAATGGAATTGTAATTATTAAAAATTTATTAAAAGACTTTGATGGAATAACATATTTGGGAAGTTCAAAATTTTCAATAAAAAGAGCTTCAAATGACCTTAAAAAAACAGATTATCAAATAAGGGAATTTCTTGAAGAACTAGAAAAAAATGCAAAAAAATATAAATGTGAATTTGAGATTTTAAAAAACTGAAAGATGGTTTTAATCACGTCTTGCAAATTAATGATGCCTAAAAACCTTATGAAACTACGCCTATTCAGACTGCAATTTACTTATCATCGACTCCTAAAAATAATTCAACCTATTCACCTATCAAAAAAGCAAAGATTAAACAAGAACCTCTTCCAGAAGAAATAAAAAATAAAAATTCTACAATTTAATAAAAATAATTCGAGATAAAATGTTATTAAAAAAATGTCCTGAATGCAAAAAATACACTTTACAAGAAACTTGTGCCAAATGCAAAACAAAAACAAAAGAGGCACATTATAGATTTAGGAAAAGATTTATTCACCTAAAAAAGACAAATTAATAGAATCATAAATCAATTTTTAATTATTAAAAATATTAGTTTTTTAAATCACTTATTCCAAGAAGGAGAAATAAAAGTCCGATAAAAAACAAAAACCATACAAGCCCTCCTTTAAATACTTCCCATGCTGCACTTCTGAAATTCCAAAATTCGCCCCACCAAATCTCAGAATACCAAGTCACAAGAAAAGTACATAGGATAAATATTAATCCAATAAATATTTCCATCCACTTATTCATATTATCATTCTGATTTAGGAGTTTAAAAATATATTGGTAATAGAATTTATATTTTAATGAAAAATGGTTGAATTCAAACATTTTTGAAGCTTAGAATTATTTATAAATTATATTTTTCTATATAGATTATGAAAACTAAAAAATATCTTAATATAGCCCTTGATGATTCCAGGATATCAGATTTAGCTGATGTTATCTCAAATAAAACCTCAAAAAAAATTATAAGTTTCATTGCAGATAAAGAATCAAGCGAAAGTGAAATCTCAAAAGAATTAAACATTCCTGCAACCACTGTCAATTACAACATACAAAAATTACTTAAGTCAGGATTAATAAAAAAATCAAGCGAGTTCTCGTGGAGTATAAAGGGGAAAAAAATACCTAAGTATAAGATAGCTAATAAAAAAATAATCATCTCTCCTACAAGTCCTAAATTTTCAAATCAGTCTATAAAAATTTTAGTAGGTGTAATTTTGATTGCATGGATATCTTTTACTTTAAAATTTTATAACCAAGATAATTATATTTTAAATAAATTTCCAAAAGACTTGACATCAAAAACATTAGAATCTTTTTCTGAGTATTCAAACGCACAAATTCCAAATATTGCTAATCCGCCACAAGCATTATTACAACAAGCCCCACAAATGCCGAATTTATGGGCATGGTTTATGGCTGGAGGATTAATTGCTTTACTTATTTTAACAATTTTAAATTGGAGAAATTTAAATGGACAATAAAATTGCCTTTGTAATTTTAGCAGTAGCAATCTTAATTGTGGGAGCTTACTTATATGTTAACACTTCAAGTAATGAAAATACAATAAGCGTATCTGGAAACTCTGAAATAACAGCAAAACCAGAATTTACATCAATTTATGTAAATATAGAAACTAGTGACAAAAGCGCTCAACAATCTCAGGAAAAAAATTCTGAAATAAGTAATAAAATTATTGATTTATTAGAAGATTCTGGATTTAAAAAAGGAGACATAGAAACAATTAATTTTAATGTTTATGAAGATTATGACTGGACCCAAGGAGGAAGGATTTTCAAAGGTTATAAAACAATCCATACATTAAAAATTAAAGTTGAGGATATAAAATTGGCTGGAATAGTAATTGATAAAGCTGTAGAATCTGGAGGGATTATTAATTCTATTCAGTTTGAGATAAGTAAAGAAAAAGAAAACTCACTTAAAGCAGAAGCTCTTGAAAAAGCCACTCTTGATGCAAAGAACAAGGCAGAGGCAATTGCAAAGGGTTCTGGAGGAAAACTCGGAAAATTAATTTCAATAAACACAAATGAATATAATTATATCCCTTTTGTAGCTTATGAAAAATCAGCAAGTCTAGGGAGCGGTAGTGGAGTTAATAATATAGATGAAGCAAAAAGAGCAGCTGTTCAAATTTCAGAAAAGACACTTACAATAACTGCAAATGTGCAAGCAGTTTACAAAATAAAATAAATACCATTAACATACAAATTTAAGCATTTTTAATATTACCCTAAAAATCAACAAATTTATTAACTTAATCCTTCACTTTTTTTAATGTTATCCAATGAAAAAATAATTGAAATAAGGGAACATTTAGAGAGAGCACAAAATCCAATATTCTTTTTCGATAATGATATAGATGGATTGATAAGTTTTATTTTATTAAGGAGGTTTTTAGGAGTAGGTAAAGGTATTGCCATAAAATCTTTTCCTGAACTTGATGAAAGTTATATAAGGAAAATAGATGAATTTAATGCTGACTATGTCTTTATACTCGATAAGCCATTAATATCTCGGAAATTCGCAGAAGAAATAATAAAAAAAAATATTCCAATCGTATGGATTGACCATCATAATATAAAAAATGAAATTAAAAATATATCTGAAATCATAAAAAATAAATTAATAAATTACTATAACCCTATTTTTTCAAATAATCCAACCAATGAACCTACAAGCTTCATTTCTTATGAGATAACTAAAAGAAGAGAGGATATGTGGCTTGCAATGGCTGGATGTATTGGAGATAATTTTCTCCCAAATTTTTCTGATGAATTTTCAAAAAAATATCCAGAAATATGGAAAAAAGACGCAAAAAGTGCTTTTGAAATCTTATATGAAAGTGAATTGGGAAAGTTAATTCTTATCCTAGATTTTGCATTAAAAGACAAAACATCAAATGTTGTGGCTATGATGAATTTCTTATTTAATGTCAAATTCCCGAATGATATCCTAATTGAAAATGAACACAATTTAAAAATAATAAGTAGGTATAAATCAGTTAACAAAGTTTATCAAAAACTCATTGAAAGGGCTAAAAAAGTTGCAAGAACTCACAAGAAAATTGTTTTCTTTCACTATGGAGGGGATATAAGTTTAAGTGCTAATTTAGCAAATGAACTCTCATTCAGATTCCCTGGAAAAACAATTTTAATAGCATACATAAAAGGAGAAATTGCAAACATTTCAATAAGGGGGGGAGGAGATATAAGAAAAACAACTTTAAAAGCAATTAAAAGAATACCTACTGCTTCTGGAGGAGGGCATAAAAATGCTACAGGAGCAAAAATGAGAGCTTCAAGTTTGAAAGATTTCGTAAAAATTTTTGAAGATGAATTTGAAAAATAAAAAACTAAACAAAAAATCTAATTAAATTGTCTTCTTTACAACTTTTCAGCATTTAATATTAAAATTAGAATGAGGATTTATATTTATGAAAATATAAGAAAAGTAGTAATTTTTTATTTTAAATATTAATAACTTCTTGCAAAATAGACTTCACATAATGCTGGATTTTTGCAGTTTATACAATTGTCTTTTGGAGTTTTTGAATTAAAAGGTATACATCTTGTAGTAATTCCTTCTGCTTTAGATTTAATCTCATCTTCACATGAGGTTCTTCCACAAAAAGAAGCAAAAACTATTTTTTTATTCTGAATTTCCTTCTTCAAATCTTGAAATGATTTCACTTTTACAACGCTTTCATGAATAAACTTCTCAGATTTTTTAAATAAATTTTCCTGCATATCTTCAATCTCTCTCTTCATTTCCTTTTCTAAATTAATAATTTTCACTATTTTTTTATTTCCATTGTCTCTCCTTACCAAAATTACTTGGTTTTTTTCAATTTCTCTCAGTCCAATTTCAAGCCTTATTGGTATACCTTTAAGTTCATATTCATTATATTTCCATCCGGGAGTATATTCAAGTCGATTATCTAAAATTGGATTAAATTCTTTGAGTAAATTAAATACTTGTAATGATTTAGTTAACACTTTCTTATCATTACCTTTTATTATCGGAATTATTACTAACTTATTCTTTGAAACATTTGGAGGAAGGACAAGTCCTTTATTATCTGAATGCATCATTACGCAAGCACCTATAAGTCTTGTTGATAACCCCCAAGAATTCTGCCATGGAATCCGAATTTTTTCATTCTTGTCAATAAAATTTATATTAAAAGCTCTTGCAAATTCCTGTCCCAATTCGTGACTTGTCCCACACTGCAAGGCTTTCCCTTCTGGCATAAAAGATTCTATTGTATAAGTTGTTTTAGCTCCTGCAAATTTCTCTTTTTCAGTTTTTTTTCCAATTAATACAGGAAGTGCTAAAAGGTCCTTACAAAGTTTTGAATAAAGATTTATTATTTTAATAGCGTCTTTTTTACATTCTTCTTCAGTTTCATAAACACAATGTCCTTCCTGCCACAAAAATTCTCTCGACCGCAAAAAAAGCTTTGTTGCTTCTGTTTCCCAACGCACAACATTGCACCATTGATTTATTTTTAAAGGCAAGTCTTTATAAGAACGTATCCATTTTGAAAAAGAATCATAAATTATTGTCTCACTTGTAGGCCGTATTGCCAATCTTTCACCCTTATCTCCACCTGTTAAAGTTTTATCAATCCATGCAACCTCTGCCTTGAATCCTTTCGCATGTTCAGACTCTTTTTTAAAAAAAGATTCTGGAATAAACATTGGAAAATAAACATTTTCTGCTTTAATTTCCCCCAAGATATTTTTATTAAAATAATTTTGAATAGACTCCCAAACAAAATATCCTTTAGGTTTAATCACCATAGTACCTTTTACAATCCCGTAGTCTGCAAGTCCACTTTTAATACAAATTTGTGAATACCACTCAAAAATATCTTTATCCTTTTCAGCAGTCAACCCCTCTGTTTTCTGACTTTTCATAAATAAGATAGTATAATAGTCTTTTTAATGGTTATGATATTTAATTAAATTCATCAATTAGTTATCCTTATTGTCTGGTTATTAAGCTCAAAAATATTATTTATAACTTCAACGACATAGTTAGATTCGAGTGCAAATCCTAAATTTTCAGAATTTCTTATTTTAAAATTATTTATTCCAATAACTTTACCTTTTTTATTTATTAAAGGCCCTCCTGAATTTCCAGGATTTAAAGGAACATCAATTTGTAAATAAGCCGGAACTTTATTAGGCCCCTCCCTATGTAAAGCAGAAATTATGCCTTCAGTAACACTAAAGGATAAACCTAAAGGATTACCAAGAGCAATTGCCTTTTCTCCAACTTTAATATTTGAAGAATCGTCAAACCTAAGGGAATCATAATTCTCACCTGAAATCTTTAATATAGCTATATCAAAATTTTCATCATAACCTATAAATTCTGCAGGAATCCATCGATTATTTTGGTATAAAAGAACTCTCACATACCTCCCCCCCTCTAAAACATGAGCATTAGTAACAATATATCCATCAGAGGTAATTATAAAACCGCTCCCTTGGGAGATATCTGTTCCAATACTGACAACTGATGGAATTACATTTTCAATTATTGACGAAAAATCTGCACTTGATGATGCCTTAATTAATGCAATTTCTTCATTAAAATTCTTTTTAACTGAAAGAAGTGAATCTCCTATTTCATTAATTTGTGACTGAATTTGTGATTGAAATGCTTTTTGATTTTCATATAACTGATTTTCAAGTTCAATTTGTGTTTGCCTAGTCATCTCTAAATCTTTTCTTAATTCAACGAGACTATAAGCAATGTAAATTAAAGAACTAATTATTAAAATTTTGAAAATAAAAACATAAACTACGATAGCAATGTGGTGTTTTTTGTATTTTCCAGCCATTTTTTAAGATAGTAAATTAAGTTTTTAAAGTTGAGCTTTCTCCATCTATTATGGGCTTGTAGTTTAATGGACAGAATAAGCGGTTTCGGCCCGCTTGATCTAGGTTCGATTCCTAGCAGGCCCGTAAAAAAGGAATAAGTTGTGGATACAAAACGTATATTTCATTTTAGTTAAGTTTATAAAAATTGCTCAAAAAAATACAAATAACATTAAAAGGGAATAATATTTATATTCAAAAAAAGACATAATTTAAAATGGATAGGAAAAGAATCGATAATCTAAATAATGCAAAAGAAAAAATAACAAATTTCCTTGAAATTAATGGGCCTAGTGTTCCAATAAAAATAGCAGGAATGCTAGGAATTGATAGTCTTCTTGCAAGCGCCATTCTATCAGAAATGCTGTCTGATAAAAAAATAAAAATTAGTTCTATGAGGGTAGGAAATTCTCCTCTTTATTTTCTGCCTGGCGATGAAAAAAAATTGGAGGGATTTGTAAATTACCTTGGGCAAAAAGAAAAAGAAGCTTATGAACTAATCAAAAATAAAAAAATATTAAAAGATAATAGGTTAGAACCTGCAATAAGAGTTGCATTAAGGAACTTAAAAGATTTTACTTCCCCAATAAATATTCGTGGTGAAATTTTCTGGAGATACTTTCAAGTTGATGAGAATGAAGCAGTTACAAAAGTTGAAGACAAAATTCTTTCAAAAATGGGTATTGAAACTGAAATTAAAAGTGAAAGGGAGCCTGTAATCAAAAGACTTAAAAAAGTAATAATGCCTTCGCTACAAAAAAATCCTGAAAAACCAGAAATTTTAAAATTAGAAAAAGATATTGAACCAAAAATAAATATTAAATCGGACATTCCAGAAATTAAAAAGATTAAAAGAAGTAAAGAAAAACAAAAATCCGACTTTATCTTTAAAATAGAAGAATTCTTTGAAAGAAACAATATTAAAGTTGTTAAAGAAATCGAAATGAAAAAAAAAGAATATTCTGCAGTTGTAAGAATTGATGAAAAAGTAGATTATTTATGTATCGCAAAAGAAAAAAAAATTGTTAATGATAAAGACCTAATGGCTCAGCTAGAATTGGGAAAAAAAGAGAAGATGCCTGTATTATTTATTTCAAATGGAGAAGTGAATAAAAAAGCTGTTGAATGGCTTGATTACCTTGAAAATATCATTATTTACAAAAAAATTCGTTGATAGAAGAATTTAAAAATGGATTTTCTCATTCATATAAATGCCAAGGAAAAAGAAACAGGAAAATACAGAAGAATCTGAAAAAAAACAAGAAATAGTTAAGGAAGATACTCCAAAAAAAAGAACATCTGATAGAAGCGTTCTTCTAAAAGAACTTAAAGAAAAAGCAAAAAAACTCGCTGAAAGTATTGAAACAATAGATACTGAAGAATTTAAAGAAGAATTTGAGAAGAAAAGGGAATTGTTAATTCCTTTAGAAGATTACGTAAGGACTGGGATACATCTTGGAACAAAAGTCATTACTCCAGATATGAAGCAGTTTGTTTACAGAAGACGAGCAGATAGTATAGGTGTTTTAAATACAACAATTATTGACGAACGAATAAAAAAGGCGATAGAAATGATATCAAAATATGAACCTGAAGAAATTGTTATTGCATGTAAAAGGGAAGCTGGATGGGAAAGTGCAAATCTTGTTAAAAAATATATTGGATTTAAAGTATTTACAAAAACATATCCTGCTGGAATGATGACAAATCCAATTTTAGATGTTTTCTATGAACCTGAAATTATTATAGTTTGCGACCCATGGGTTGATAAAAATGCCTTAAATGACGCTATAAAAACAAACAAAAAAGTAATCATGCTTGCAGACACAAATAATTTCACGAAAGGAGCAGACTTAGTAATTCCATGTAATAATAAAGGAACAAAATCCATTGGTTTAATTCTCTGGCTTTTATTAAAAGGATATATTGAAGCTAAAAAACTTGATATTAAAATACCTAGTATGTATTCCTTTACTGGAGAAGACTTGCAAGAAGTAAGAGGGATAAATATTGAAGAATCTTCAAAAATAAAAAATCTACAAAAAAATAATTAAGATAAAAATAAATTAGTTACTAAATCTTAAAAAAAAGCCATCCATTTTTTTTAGCTCCAAATCCCGTAAAGACTAAAACATATTTTCCCTTTAATTTCTCTCCATAAAGTTCAAATTCAATTTTATTCTTATCTTTTTTAATTAATTTATACTCGCCTTTATCCCATATTTTTACGCTACCTTTTCCATATCCTTCTTTAATTTCCCCTTCAAATTTTCCATAAGATAAAGAATGATCTGGAGTAGGAATTGCAAGTCTTTTAATTAATCTTTTTTTGGGGGGGATTTTAGTTATTGCCCACGATTTAAAAACCCCGGATAGTTCTAGCCGAAAATCCCAATGAAGAGTTGTTGCATGATGTTCTTGGACTACAAATTTTGGCATAAATAAATTAATAAGTTAAGGTATATAAAATTTTAAAAATAACATGTGGCCATAGTACTTATATAAAATAGGCATTATGAGATACTAAACCTTTATGGAATAATTCATAAATTGAATGAAAGTATAATAAATAAAATTTAAAATATCAATTACTAATAATTTAAACATTATTATAAATTAGGTAATTTTAAATATTTAATCCTTTATTAATTGTCATGAGTAATAAAAAACAGAATTTTGTAGAATATGATTTTATAAAAATAGAGAAGAAATGGCAGTCTCGTTGGGAAAAAGAAAAAGCATTTGAAGTAAGTGAGAAATCAAACAAGGAAAAATATTATGTTTTAGAAATGTATCCCTATCCATCTGGAAGTGGATTACATATGGGGCATGCATTCAACTATACAATTGGAGATATATTGGCACGATACATGAGGATGAAAGGTAAAAATGTTCTACATCCGATGGGGTATGACTCTTTTGGGCTTCCTGCAGAAAATGCGGCAATTAAAGTAAAAACTCATCCAAAAAAATATACTAATATTGCAATAAAAAACTTTATTTTTCAACAAAAATCTTTGGGAATAAGTTATGACTGGAAGAGGATATTATGGAGCCATAATCCAGAATATTATAAGTGGAATCAATACTTCTTTTTAAAATTTTTCGAAAAAGGATTAGCTTACAGGAAAAAAGCTCCCGTCAATTTCTGTTCTGAATGTAATACAGTACTAGCAAATGAACAAGTTATAAATGGAAAATGCTGGAGACATCAAAATACGGATGTTCAAATAAAACAATTAGAACAATGGTTCTTAAAAACAACAAAATATGCCGATGAACTCCTTGAGGATATCAAGAAAATTGATTGGCCAAAAAGAATAAAAATAATGCAGGAAAATTGGATTGGTAAATCTTATGGGACAGAAATAATATTCAATATCAATGGAGGACCATGGAAAGTTTTCACAACTCGCCCAGACACTATTTATGGAGTAACATTCTTAGTAATAAGTGCCCAACATCCAAGATTAATGGAATTAGTTGAAAAAAGTAAGAAGACAGAAGTTAACAGATTTTTAAAAAAAATTAAAAGCACAAGTGAAAAAGACTTAGATAAATTAAATAAAGAAGGAGTGTTTACAGGAAGTTATGGAATCCATCCCTTAACAAATGAAAAAATACCTATTTATGCTGGAAATTTCGTTATTGCAGATTATGGCTCTGGAATGGTAATGGCTGTACCAGCCCATGACCAAAGAGATTTTGAATTTGCAAAAAAATATAAAATCCCAATAAAAATAGTTATACAAAACAAAGACAAAAACCTAAATGATAAAAATTTAAAAGAGGCTTACTCAAATTTTGGAACATTAATTAATTCTGGGCCATTTAATGGACTTTATTCTTCAGAAGCTAAAGAACATATTACAAATACTCTTGAAACTAAAAAGCTTGGTAAAAAAACAATTCAATATAAACTAAGGGACTGGCTTATTTCAAGGCAAAGATATTGGGGAACCCCTATCCCAATTATTTATTGTGATAAATGTGGAATTGTTCCTGTGCCTTATGAAAGCCTCCCTGTAAAATTGCCTGAAAGAGTTAAATTTGGAAAAGGGAACCCTCAAACAACTAACAAATCTTTTCTTGAAGCTAAATGTCCAAAATGTTCTGGAAAATCTACAAGAGAAACTGACACGATGGATACATTCATGGATAGTTCGTGGTATTACTTAAGATATTGCGATAATAAAAATAAAAAAGAACCATTTAGTAAAATTAAAATTAATTACTGGATGCCAGTTGATGTTTATATAGGTGGAGCTGAACATGCAACATTGCACTTAATTTATGCAAGGTTTTTTACAAAAGCTATAAGGGATTTAGGATATATTAACTTTGATGAACCATTTTTAAAATTAATAAATCAAGGAATGGTCCATGGATTTGATGGAAGTGTTATGGCAAAATCAAGGGGGAACATAGTGGACCCTATAAAAATAATAAATGAAGTTGGGGCAGATTCATTAAGACTTTATTTAATATCAAATTCATCTCCAGAAAATGATTTTACATGGAATGAAAATGGTGTAAAGGGAAGTTTTAAATTTATAAAGCAGATAAATGAATATTTCAATCAAGTAAAGATTGTTAAAAAATCTGATAAAAATCTTGAAAATAAATTAAACAAAACAATAGATTTAGTAACAAAAGATATAGAAAATTTTAATTATAATCTTGCTATAATAAAAATTAAGCAACTTTTTCATGCATTCAAAAAGGAAAACACAAAAGAGATATTAGAAAAATTTTTGAAAATATTAAATCCATTTTGCCCCCACATTACAGAAGAACTCAATGAAAAGCTTGGAAATAAAAAACCAATTTATCTATCTGACTGGCCTATTTCTGAAAAAATAGATGAATCGTTGCTGAAAGCTGAAAAAGAATTAGAAAAAACAATTGAAGACATTACCCATATTATAAATTTAATTAAAGTAAGGGAAAATAAAGAACCATCAAAAATTTATATCTACGTAATTCCAAATGAAGTTAAAAATTATAATGAAGAACAGATAAAAAACAGATTTAATAAAGAAGTTAAAATATATAGCGTCAATGACAAAAATAAATATGACCCATTAAATAAATCTACAAAAGCCATGCCTGGAAAACCTGCAATCTATCTCGAATAGAAGTATTTTTATATATATTAGATTTAACTTACTTATGACTGAAAAAAAGCATATAATAAAAGAATTTGAGCAGGAATTCACAAAATTAAAGAAAAATCTTGGATTTAAAGCAGATTTTGAAACTCTTGACAAAGAATTTTTTTTAAGTGATGCAATCCTAGATAAGGGATTTGTAAGTAAAAATTTATCTTCTCAAATTAGGGGGAGAATAGTTGAGGTAATTATTAGTATGGATAATTACCTTCATAGTTTAATAATGCCAAACCCACAAAATTTATTTAATATAAACGAATCTAAAGCTTTAAACGATAATGATAAAAAGGAAGTAACCAAAATAATGTCAAGAGCGGCTTATTTTGTTGCAAAAAATGCAGGATTAAGATTTGCTGATGACAAAAAAGAAGAAGGAAAATTTATAGATGAAGTTTCAAATTTTTGGCATAATAAATATAAGCCATTTATGAAAAAAATACTTGAAAAAATTGAAGAAAGATGGAAAGAAAGCGATGAAAAGGTAAAGGAGAAATAAAACCTAACTCTTTTATTAATAAAAATTTATATATTAAAACTATTTTTATTATTTGTTATTTACCATTAATCAATATTATATTATAAAGAAAAATTTTTATACTATAAGTTTATTTTCTTATATGAAAAAAGAAAAATTAATTGAAAATTTAAGAAAAAACAAATTCTCGGAGAATATTGTAAAGGCATTCGAAAAAGTTCCTAGGGAAAAGTTTGTGCCAAAACACTGGGAAGAACATGCATATGAAGATACGGCTCTTTCAATAGGAGAGGGGCAAACAATAAGCCAACCTTACACAATTGCATTTATGCTTTCACTGCTTGAATTGGATAAACTAGAAGAAAAATCTTCTGTATTAGAAGTCGGTTCTGGTAGTGGATATGTATTAGCATTATTAAGAGAATTAACAAAAGGAGAGGTTTATGGGATTGAGCGTATCAAAGCATTATTTAAAAGATCAAAAGATACTCTCAAAAATGAAAATATAAAAATATTTTGTAAAGATGGAACTAAAGGATTAAAAAAATTTTCTCCTTACGATAGAATTTTAGTAAGTGCTTCTGGAAAAGAAATTCCAAAAGCGCTTATTGAACAGCTAAAAATCGGAGGGATTATAGTTATTCCAATAGGAAGTTCTATCTTTCAAATTAAAAAAACAACCTCTGGATTCATTAAAAGAGAATTTTCAGGATTTGTTTTTGTGCCATTAATTACAGGAAATGATAAAGAACAAAAAAATAAATTTATCCTTATATAATAAATTAAAATTTAAATATTATTCAACAATTGCTTTAATCCTTCTTATTCCTGAAGAAACAGCTTCCTCCTTAATAATCTTAAATTTGCCTATTTCTCTTGTATTACTTACATGCGGGCCTGTACATATTTCTTTTGAAAACCATCCTCTTTTATTATTTGGGTCTAAAATAGTGTAAACACTAACAATATTAGGATATTTACTACCAAATTCTGATTGGGCTCCTAATTTCAAAGCATTTTTCAAAGGCATTTCTTCTCTTACAACTTTTAACCCTTCACAAATTTTTTTATTTACCAATTCTTCTATTTTTGTTATCTCTTCATTAGTAAGCTTTCTGAAAAAATTAAAATCAAATCTCAATCTTTCAAAAGTTATGTTAGATCCTTTTTGAACAATATTCTTATCTAAAATTTCTCTTAGAGCCTCATTCAGTAAATGAGTAGCTGTGTGAAGTCTTGTCGTTTTTTCAGAATAGTCTGCCAATCCAGAGGTAAACCTTCCCTTTGAAGCAGTCCTTGATAAATCTTGATGTTTTTTAAATTCTTCTTCAACTTCCCTTAAATCAAATTTAACTCCTTTCTCTTTGGCAAGTTCTTGTGTAATCTCTATAGGAAATCCATAACTTTGAAATAAAAAAAAGGCTTCTTTTCCAGAAATCTTTTTATCCTTTGTAATTTCTGAAAATTTTTTCAAACCAGATTCCAAAGTTTTAGAAAAACGTTCTTCTTCAATTCTTAATTGCTCTAAAATAAAAGAACTATTCCTTTTTAATTCACCATGGTCTGGGTAATTTGGAATTATAGCTTCTGCAATTTTATCTGTAAAAATCCCTTTAATTCCAAGACTCTTTCCATAACGGATTGCCCTTCTTATCAAACGCCTTAAAACATAACCATGTTCAGTATTTGAAGGAATAATTTTTTTATCATCTCCTAAAATAAAAACACTTGTCCTTAAATGATCTGCAATTATCCTCATTAATTTTTTATTTTCTTCATATTTTTTTTCTGAAATTGACTCAATCTTTTTAATAATGGGTTGGAAAATAGGAGTTTTATAAATATCATTTAAATTGTTTAAAACCATCAAAATTCTTTCAACTCCCCCTCCAAAATCAACATTTTTTTGATTGGCTTTTTCAAATCCATTTGGTGTTTTGTTATATTCAAGAAAAACATCATTTCCTATTTCAATCCATTTTTTATCTTTTGGATTAAAAATTTTTGAAGTCTTTTCTCCTGTGTAAAAAAATGTCTCTGTATCGGGTCCACATGGCCCATATTTTCCAGCTGGCCCCCACCAATTATCTTCTTTTCCTAAAAACAAAATTCTTTCTCTCGGAATTCCAAGTTTCATCCAAATTTCAGCACTCTCATTATCTCTTTTAATTCCAAGAGTTTTATCACCATTGAAGCAACTCACTCCAATTTTATCAACAGAAAAGCCAAGTATTTTTGTCACAAACTCAAACTGAAATTCTATTGCTTCTTTCTTCCAATAATCCCCCAGAGACCAGTTTCCAAGCATTTCAAAAAAAGTTAGATGTGATTCATCTCCAACTTCTTCTATATCGCTCGTCCTTATACATTTCTGAACATTTGTCAATCTTTTTCCAAAGGGATGTTTTTGTCCAAGTAAAAAAGGAACTAAAGGGTGCATTCCTGCAGTTGTAAAAAGAACAGTAGGGTCATTTTCAGGTATTAATGATGCCCCAGGAATAACTTTATGATTTTTTGATTTATAAAAATCCAAATAAATTTTTATTAAATTCTCACGAGATATTACTTCACCCATGAATATATCAAGCAAACTATCTTTAAAAGATTGATTATTTAGTAGATTATATAATAAGATATAAACACTTTATAAAAATAATATAGAACAATGGATAGTTATTTTAATATAATAAGTAAAATCATATAATCCTATTACGTTTAATAATTTTTTTCATTCATTTCTTGTAACTTTCTCTGAATTTCGGCCAATTCTTCTTCTATTCCAAAAGTTTTTTTTATCTTTTTTTCTTTTGATTTAACATTGTTTATCTTTTCTATTTCTTTTGTTTTGTTTGTTTTTGGGATTTCATTAAGTATTTTTATTATATTGTCTTTTATTTCTAAAAGATTTTTTCTAATTTTTATTTTATATAAAAGTTCATTTTTTCTAAGTTCTTTAAAATTCTCGATATCTTTCATTATTCTTAATAGGTTTGCTTCTATTTCAAAAATATTTCTTTTTGCCACTATGGCATTATTGTATCCTATCTTAGAATAAATAACATTTCCATCTAATTTTCTCTTCACCATTATATATTTTCAAATATTTCTTTATTAATTTGTTCTAATCTTGCTTTAATAAATTCAATTTCCTCTTCCCATTGATTAAGCTCCTTCTCTTCATTTCTTTTTATTTCCTGAATTTTTCGTAGGAGGGACTCAATTTCACTCACTTTAAGTTTTATTTCATTGAACGATGAAACGGTTTTTTCAAATGTATCAAGCTTTATAAAAAGTGGCTGAGAAAAGTTTTGCTTTTCAACACTAAAAATCTTTTTTTGATTTAAATTATCCCAATCACTTATTTCTATTGTTCTTGGATGAAAATCCTTTTTCTGATATTTTGGAAATGGTTCTTGTAAAGGAGGAGCATTTTTAAATTCATTTTTTAGTTGTGGCAAATTATTATCGCTTCCTTGTATCACTGCCTCTTTTATTGAACCTTTATTAATTTTTTCACCTAAAGTAGATTGTGGGATAGATGGTAGAGAATAAGGCTTATCTTTATTTTCTAAAGATGAAAAATTACTCTTAGGAATCTCTGGAAGAGATGGAAGTTCTGGAAGGGATGGAATCTCTGATTGTGGTAAATCTTTCTTTTCTATGTTCTTCTTAGTAAAGAATCCCATTATCACCTCCTTATCTTAAAGTAGTGTGTATTTTAAAACCTTTCTTTTTATTAATAGTCACTTTTTTAAACTAAGGTTCCCTAAGATGTTCATGGCTAGAAGTTTAGTAAAAAAAAAGGAAAGAATAAATAAAATTAAGAAAATTCCAAATAATTATTTAATTGAAATATTAAGGGAAATTTCAACTTCTGTTGGAGGAAAAAATGGAGGACAATTAATTGATATATTATACCACAGCAACCATATTAATGAATTTATAATAGCAAAAAAACTTGGATTAACAATAAACCAAACAAGAAATATTCTTTATAAACTTGCTGATGATGGACTAGTATCAAGTGTAAGAAAAAAAGATAAAAAAAAGGGATGGTATACATACTTCTGGACTTTTAATATAGATAAAGCACTTTTACTACTAAAAAAAATAATCGAAAGAGATATAGAACAACTTGAATACCAAATTAAAAGTAGGAATTCTAAAAGATTCTATATTTGTAAAACTTGTAATATTGAAGTTGGTGAAGAGAATGCACTTATCAACGATTTCACATGTCCAGAGTGTGGGGAAATATACGAATTAAATGAAGGCAAAGATAAAATTACAGAATTAACCGCCTCAATAAATAAACTTAAGAAAAAACTATTGTTAATTGATGAAGAGATAAAAATTGCGGAGTCAAAAAAAATTAAAAATGTTGTAGGAGAGAAAATAAAAGTTAAGAAAAACAAAGTCGGACAAATTTCGAAAAAGATTAAGAAACTACCTAAAATAAAAGCAAATATAAAAAAGAAAGTTAAAAAAATAACAAAAGTTAAAAAGAAGAGGAAATTATGAGAAAAAATTATTTAAAAAACAACATATATAGAAAAAGATTTTATTTTCCATATTTAAATATCACAATTTTAATCATAATATCTAATATACTATTTTTTATTATTGGAACTTTAATTATTTCAGCAAACGAGGGCAATATAAAATATATTGCACTTAAACCAAGTGATATAATGCAGGGAAAATACCTTTGGACATTTTTAACTAGTATGTTTATGCATGGTGGTTTATTTCATTTATTTGTCAATATGTTTGTTTTATTTTCATTAGGAATTTTTTGTGAGAATATAATTGGAAGAAAAAGATTTTTATGGTTTTATTTAATTTCTGGATTAGTTGCAGGAATTACTTTTGTAATTTTGTCAGTATCTTTTGGAAATAGTCCTATTGGAAATAAAATATTTGGTTCTCCAGGTATCTCAGGAGTTGGAGCCTCTGGAGCCATCTTTGCCATTGCAGGATTGTTTATGGTCCTTACACCAAATTTAAAATTTTCAATAATTTTCTTTCCATTCTTCTCACTCCCCGCTTATATTATGATTCCACTAGTTTTATTTGCTACTTGGCTTGTTTCAACTGGAACAGGACTTCCAATAGGCAATACTGCTCATTTTGGGGGATTTTTATCAGGAGCAATATATGGATTATATTTAAGGAAAAAATATTCAAAAAAAGTAAAAATGCTTAATAGGATAATAAGTAGATGAAAAAAAAGCAAAAAATAAAAAGAGAAAAAAAGAAATTTATATTAAAAAAAGAATTAGAAACCTCTTTAAAATATATAAAAGAATCAAAAAATTACATTATCATTTCTATTGGACTTTTCATGTTTTTCTTCTTTTTAGGATATATCTTTCCATATATTGCTTCTGAAGAAACATTAGACCCAATTCTTGAACAAATTAAAGCATGGATTGAAGATATAATAAACAAAACGAAAGGATTTGGATTTTTTGAAATGTGGTACTTTATTTTCTCAAACAATGCATTAGTCAGTATCCTCTCAATTTTTAGTGGAGTTTTTCTTGGGATATTTCCAATAATCCTCATCATATCTAATGGATTTGTAATAGGAATAATCTTAAGTTTAGTCTCTAGTAAAGATGGATTTATCTCAATCTTATACTTATTACCACATGGAATATTCGAGCTTCCAGCAATTATAATTTCCTTTTCAATAGGAATAAAATTAGGAAGTTTTATTTTCGCCAGAAAAAAATGGAAAGAATTAAAAAGATTATTTTTTAATTCCATTAGAACACTGGTATTTATAATTCTGCCATTATTAATTATCGCTGCTTTTATTGAATCTTTACTTATTATATATTTTAGCTAAAATTTAAAACAATTTTTTTTGTTCAGTTAAAATAGCTTCTCCATAAACTCCATCATAGCCTGGCTTGACTTTAATACCTGCGACTCTATTTCTAATGATTAAATCAACAAGCTTTTCACTTATTCCTTCTTTTAAAATATCATGTTTCTCAATATTAAGGAGGAGATTAAATTCAGTGCCAAACTTATCAATTAAATTTCTATAAACCTCCCAATTCCCTTTTGAAGAGATCCCCTTATCAAAGCACAAAACTAACAATTCATGTAATGGAAGAATTTTATAAAATAATTTTGCATTTTTCGGCTTAAATCCTTCAGAATATTTTGCAGTTTCCTCTACTCTATATTCAACACCGATAGTGAGCTTATTCCCACATTTCGGACATATCTCATTAAGTTCTTTAGTCTTTGCTGGAGAAGAGGAAAAATTACATAACCTATGCCCATCCCAATGGTATTTCCCATATTCTGGAGGAGTTTCAATTGTTGCCTTTAGTCCCTCTCCAGTTCTAATCGCTTTAACTATATTTTTATAACTTAATGTAGGAATATCAAAAATCGTAGCCTCTCTTCCTATTCTCCAAGGCCAAAAGCTGTGTGCATCTGAAAAACTAACCACTCTTATCTTCCCATTTGCAATTTCTTCAAATCTCCACAACATAGACGGATCAGCAGACATTCCAGACTCAACCGCATAAATATGGTTCACCATATCTCCAAAGGCTTCTTTTAAAGAATTAAATCCACTTTTACTCCCAAATATCCCAAAAAAAGGAGTAAGGCAATGGGCAGGAATAATTTCTATATCATCATCGATTTTTTTTAAGTCTCTCGTAAAATCTCTACAAGTAATTCCAAAAATAGGCCTCCCATCATAGTCAAGTCTTCCTTTTTCTGATAAGTAATCTGTTATTTTATCTGATGTTTTTGAATTTGGTGAAAAGATGAGCAAATGAACTGCTCTTTGTTTTCCCCCTTGTTTAAACATAAGTGAGACTTCTGTTTGCCATAAAAAAGCAACTTCTTTTCTTTTTGTCCATAAAATTCCATTTGAATCTTCTTTTAATTTAGAATTAATGTCTTTTCTATGTAAAGGATGTTGAAAATCTCCAATTCCTAAAAGATTTAACCCTTTTATTTTTCCATATTTTTCCAAATTTTCAATGTTCAAATCTTTAGAAGTCGCTCTCGAATATTTTGAATGTATCTGTAAATCAGCAATTATTTCCACCATTAATCCTCTTTAATAAACTAAATTTTAGAATATAAGGAATATAAAAACATTATGGTAATAAATAATTAAACACTTAATTTACAAATTTTATTATATTTTTTATATGTTAATCATTTAACTTCAACATCCTTAAGTCCATGAGTTGTAACTTGAAAAACTGTTTCATTATCTGGAAGATTTGGTGAGTCAATTAATTTTGCAACTCTCGTATCCTTCTTCCCTCTTCGCAAGTAAAGCCGATAGGTTGAAGCATGCCCGACAATATTCCCTCCAATGGGGGTTGTTGGGTCTCCAAACATCATGGCAGGATTTGCCATTACTTGATTTGTTACTAAAACCGCTAAATTTTTTTGTTCTGCTAATTTCATTAAATCATGAAGGTATTTATTTAATCTCTGCTGCCTATCTGCCAATTGTCCTCTTCCAGAAAATTCAGCTCTGAAATGTGCTGTTAACGAATCAACAATAAGTAATTTAATTGGTTCACCATTTTGAATCATTTCACTTATTTTTTCAATTAACAAAATTTGATGATCTGAATTAAAAGCACGAGCAATAAAAATATTCTTAAGGACTTTTTCAGGATTTGCACCAATACCTTCTGCATACTGCTTTATTCTTTCTGGCCTAAATGTACCTTCAGTATCTATATAAACAGCTTTTCCGCTTGCTCCTCCCTTATCTTTCGGAAGTTGGACATTTACAGAGAGTGAAAGGGCGATTTGAGTTTTTCCTGACCCAAATGCCCCAAATACTTCTGTAATTGCCTTACTTTCAACCCCTTTTCCCCCAAGCAAATTATCAAGATTTTTACTTCCTGTTGTAATATGTTCTATATCTTCCCTTTTTTTTGCATATTCTGAAGCATCCATAAAACCAAGATTCAACATTTTTCTTGCAGCTTGAATTGCCTTTCTTGCAACACCCTCCCCCAACCCAGAAACTTCTGATAATATTGGCGGCGAAAGAGTAGCAATTCCCATCAAATCATAAATTCCTGCAGACTCTAATTTAGCAATTGCCGCGGGTCCAATTCCAGGAACATCGCTTAACTTTGCTTCAGAAATCTCTTCTCTGATTTTTTTTGATTCTTCTTTGTCTTTTGACATTATTTATCCTAATTAATCTAATTTATAAATATTATTCCAATCTTAAGATATCTTTATAATATAAGTTTGATTAGTTTATTATAAGAAGTTTAATACAAACATCATGGTGCCAAGTAACACAAAAGTAAAAAATATCCATCTTTCAAAACTTTCCAATGTAAACTCAGCAGAAATAAATGATTTTAAACTGGCATTTGGAAAACACTCTAACTATATAATAAATAAGTTAAAATGGGAGTAGAACACTTAGTTAGCCAATAATTGACACTATTTTTCAGAATCTCCTATACCTTCAAATGTAGATCTAATCTCCGCTTCAATTTTAGCTTTAATATCTTCATCGCTTCTTTTCTTCTTTTCTCTAATTTCTCCTCTTTTAATATCCAAGATTTCATTTTCAACTTTTTTCAATTCTTTTTCATTTCTCTTCTCTTTTTTTTCAAGATTCTTTTTGTCTTTAGCATTTTTTAATGATGAAACAATTCTCTTTAATTTACTATGGACAATTGATAAAAAAATCATAGCAAAAATAAATGCTATTGATAAAATAATTTGAATAATAATATTATCTACGCTCTGAATAGAAGAGATTATATAGTAAGATAAAATATTAGATATTCCAATAAAGGAAATAACAAAAATACTGATAATTAGTAAAATTAAATTTATTACTTTGTATCTTAAATATACTCCTAAAAAACTTAATATCCTATAAAGGAAACTAACTAAAAAAATCCAAATAGAGAGGGTAATAAAAAAAGTAAATGACCAAGAAAAAACAACGCCTAATAATAAATTAAAGATGAGATCAAAATTTTTCATAATATTTTCAAAAACTGAAAGAGTCCGTCCAGCTGGAGTATTAACTAAAAAGTTATCCCATTTTTTATATAAAAAATCTTTAGCAACATCTTTTGCTTCATCTTCATTCTTTGGAAAATTATCTATATTTACCCCTATAGTTTGCTCAGGACTTTGAATTTCTAAAGAATAAACATTTACATCATTAATAAAAAGACTAAATACCCATAAAGAAAATAAGATAAATAATAAAATAATCTTATTTTTCATTTTAGTTTATAGTTAAATAACTTTAAAAAGTTGGTTATTAATAAATAAATCAAATGTTAATAATATTGTTTTATAAGCGGTTACAAAAGATTTATAAATAACTACTTAGTAATAGTTAAAATAGAAAGATTTAAATACAATGAATACAAAGAAAAATTAAGATAAGGAGGGTAAAAACCTTTAAAAAATAAAATGGAAAGAACAGAAAGAAATAAAACACCAATGGATTGGTATCTTGGAAAAAAATCAGAAGGTAGGAGTAGCATTGATAATGCAATAGATGATCTAGATGAAATAAAAATATATTTCCCTAGTAAGGGATATAGAAACGGAATTCGAGACGGAGGAAAAAGAACAGGAACTCTTGAACGTTATTTTCCCGCTGAAAAATACCTTAACCTTAGAAGAATAGAAGAAAACCTTGAGGCTGAAAGAAGAGATGCTAGAAATCAGGCAATTTCAGCAGCTTATAATAATGTAGTTGTTCCAGTTGTTAAGACTATTGGAAAAGGACTTTACAAAACAGGTTATTATGTAGGTAAAAGAATCGGAGAGTTGGGATTGGGCGCTTTATATGTGGTAAAAAAAGTCGGAGAAACAGCTGAAAAAGCTGCAGAACAGGTAATAGATGCTAGATTATATGAAAGATTAAATGAGGGATCTAAATTCGCTCCAAAACCGCATAAATGGTATGAGGTACATAAAGGCCTCGGAAATATCTATGGGAGAATAATAAACACTTTAGTCAATGCTGAAAAATATAGGGACTTAAAAAAAAATTAAGAGATGAATTGTCAAGTATCGTAGGAAGTCCTTTAAGTGCAGAAGTGGTTTTTCATAATATAAATACATCTTAATCTCCACGAAAAAAGAGGAACAAAAAAATAATCCATCAGTCCCTCCTAAAACAACTAGTCAATCCGATTCTGAACTAGATTAATTAGTCTTGCCCTGTGCACTGGTAAGATTCACACCTTTAACAAGTTTGTTTAATTTTTTCTGGTATTTTGTTTCAGCCCTCACCTCTAAAAAATACTG
This sequence comes from Candidatus Pacearchaeota archaeon, assembly GCA_038869895.1. Classification (GTDB taxonomy): domain Archaea; phylum Nanobdellota; class Nanobdellia; order Pacearchaeales; family GW2011-AR1; genus JACPLR01. The sequence continues at coordinate 58,610 of JAWCQE010000001.1, read as the reverse complement.
TAGTAAAGCTGGGGCATAACCAATATAAAACGCAACAATAAACGATTGAAAAAAGAAACCTATCCCTAAAAATTCTAGAGTTATTATTTTAACAAAACCCTTAATTAGTGGAATTTGTAATAATACCCAATAACCAATACCTATTAAAACAACTTTCCAAAAATGTCCGGCAACTAAATATAGCCATCTCGTTCCATGATCAATAATTTCTTCTTTGTCTTTTTTATATATATTTCTTATATCTACCCCCTCAATAAAAAATCTGGATATTTTAATAAGTAAATAAAATAACCATATCCAAAATCCTGCTAAAAATCCAATTCCAAAAGACCTTAAAAAAGTGCCTTTTGACTCATCACTAACCCAAAAAATATCTTTCGATTTTTCAATAAAAGGATACCAAATAAATATGGTCTTTGATTCAACCAACCAATAATATTTAGTAACAAAAGAAACTGATTTAGTACAAGAATCTACTTTATAACAACCTCCAAGTTCACAATTCCCCCTACACTCAGTCGCACAACTTTTTGTTGTTGGATACTGAGAACATTGCAAATCATTAACACAACAAAAACCTCCTAATCTTTTTTCACCAGGAGTAATATCTTCAGCAAAAGTAAAAGAAGAGAGCAACACAAATAATAATGATAACACAAAAAATTTTGATACAAATTTCATAATCTTATCCTCTTCCAAATTCCTTTGCAATTTTGACACCATATTTCACCTCCAATATTTTATTGTAATATTTCATCCTTAATCTATATCTCGTATATGATTCTATAAAAGATGGCAATAAACCTATATAAAAAGCGATAATAATCGACCTGACAATAATCACCCCAAATAATGAATCTTGAAATAATGGCTTAAATGTAATAACTTCAATAAAAAAATTGATGATTGGAATTTGCATTATAACAGCGTAAAACACAGCTATTGGGATAATCTTCCATGGACTGCTACCTAAAAATCCAAGCCAACCACTTTTAATAGATTGAACTTCTCCATCAATCAAACCTGAAATTCTCTCTTTTAACTTAGGAATTAATCGAAGAAGATTTACCTTTATGGTCCATATAGAAAGCTCGTAAATAAGCCAAATCCACAATCCAATCAATAGTCCGGTAACTAAATCAGGATAAAAAAACTCGTAAAGTGTTTGGTCAAATCCCAAGATATTTTTTGTCTTCAACCAAATACTACTAATTATTCCTGTTGGTTTTTGCTTGCATTGAAAAACAAAATCAAGAATGCCTGTTAAACTATATGGCAGGACATGTTTATCTATATCATAAAAAAGTTTATAGAAATGTTTTAGAGGATTTAACACATTTAACGAAGCAACATCCAAAGTAAAAGAGTTTTTGTTTTGATCTAATGAAGATATATAACAGTTAATATGAATATCATAAATAAAAAAACCCATAAATAAAAGAAATAAAAGAAAAAAGCCAACATACTTTCTAACAACACTAAATTTTGTATCAGATTCTTCCCCCATTTTATTTTAATTTGGTATTTTATTTAAATATCTATCTTAAGCCCGGGCCATTGCCTTGGCTATTTCCTCTCCAGCGACTTTTTCAAGCTTATCTTGATAATCTCTTTTTATTTTAACATACTCAACATAGCTATCCCGCATTTTTGGAATAAAAAATAAAATCGTGGCAAAAATAAAACTTCTCCAAAACCAATGAAGTCCAAGTATTTCCAAAGTCATTATCTGTAAAAATCGGTTTGCTAAAGGAATTCCCATTAAAAAAGGATATAAGATAAGTATTATAATCACGAATACACGATAATAAGTCTTCTTAATCCAAGTTATAAGTTTAAAATCCTTAATCCAGGTTATAATGTTAAAATTCTTAATCCAAGGTATAATGTTATGTTCCATAAAAAGATGGAAGAAACGAAAAAATAAAAAAGTAGGTAAACTAAAAGTAAAGAAATAATACCAAAAATTATATTTCCAAAAATCTAAAGACCATATTATATCCCACTTCCCATTAAAACTCTTCACTCCAACCAACATCAAAAAATAATGAGAAGTATGATTTGTAAATTTATCCCAGTTATTCTTAGTTGTTAATTTAACTTTATCCAAAATTTCTTTTATATCTGATTGGGGCACGATAATTCTGCCCCCATTATTTTTATCATTTTCATTTGCTTGAGTTTCTTCTGAATAAACAAAGGACAACAGAAATAAAATAAATATAATTATACTAAATAAAAACAAAACGCCTTTTTTATTTAATTTCATAATAAAAAGTGGCTAAATACATTTAAATAAATTGTTAAATAGTAAAAAACACTAAGTTCTCTTCATTTCCTCAGCTCTTAATTTGTCATAAGCATGAGACCTTTCTAACATTGATTTTTGAGCTTCTATCTCAGCATCCCTTTCTTCTTTAGCAATCCATGCTATAACATATTTGTTTCCAAGGACAAAAATAACAAAAACAGAAATTGCCATTATTAGAAGAATAATAGTTATTGTATTATCATTCAAAGAAACCTTAGGTGCTTCTCCTAAAAAAAACTTAAGTGTGGGATGCTCAGTTAAATTAATTGTGTTACTATCAGAAATAACTTCCAACTTACCCTTAGATATAGCCGAACTAACATAATATAATAATACAGATTTAATAAATAAATAAATTGAATAAATCATCCATAATATCTTCTGTCCAAAAATTCCAATTGGAGAAGCTTTTCTAGAAGTAACTAAAGAAAAAAACATTAAAACCATAATTGGAAAAAATAAAGATAGGGTGACCCCTAAAGCAGTATAAGACTGCAACATTGACAAAAGTTCAGGTGTTGTTATTGCAAATGTTGAAAGAATTCCAACAATAAGAGAAATTAAGAATCTAACAAAACTACCGCCGGCTTGATTTGAAAAAGTGTCTGGAAAGTTAACATAAGAAAGAGCAGAATAAATTAAAATCACAACTAAAATAAGAAAAAAATATTTAAGAGTAAAACCTTCAACCCCCAGATTACCAGATTCCCAGATACAAAGCTTTGTAGCAATAAGGTTAATTAAGTTACCTTTGCCTAAAGAATCATCATAAAGTTGACCAGAAAGCCCTACATGGGGCTTGCTACAATTAACTGGTTGAGTTGGGCTAAGTTGGGAAGATGTAGCTTCCTCAGCGGCTTGTGCACTACCAAAAAAAATAATCAAAGATAAAAATAGAATAGAGATAAACAACAATGCAAATATTCTTTTTTTCATTTTTGTTTATTGTTATAATATTTTATATTTTATCTTCTTTTTAATAATTTATATGATAAACCGAAATATGCTCTTGAGTTTTTATCTACCCAAAGGAAATATCCAAGTGCCCCATAAAGTATCAATGGAATTAATCCTGAATAAGATAATGATATTACCAAGGTTAAGGAAAACAATATTCCAATAAGGACTAAAGTAGAAGCTGCAACATATGCAATCCTAACCGCTCTCCAAAGCCCTTTTCCAATATATAAATGTATAAATCCCCATAATAAAACAAAAAATCCTAATATGAAAAAAGTAGTAAATAATCCTGTACCAGATTCAATTCCGAAAATAGAAAGCCCCGGATTATTATCTATCATATTTTGAACATCTTGAGAAGATAACAAACTAAATCCTAATACTCCACTTAATAATGCCAAAACCCCAAAGAACATGCTTAATAATCCACTAATTAAATAAAATATTGATACTATTTTAACTCCAATAGGAGGGTTTAACTTTATCTTGCTAAACCTAACTTTACTAAAAACCTTGTTGTTAAAATTTTTCTTTCTCCTTTTTACCATAAGTTATTTAAGAATAATATATTTTTAAACTTATCCAAAGAACAATTCTACAAAGCCCAAAGAAAGATTAAGGAATATTTTTAAATCCAAAACCCATAACTAAATTATGAAAAAAGAGAATTTATTAGCGATTATTTTATTATCTGTAATATCAATAGTTTTTTCAATAAATTTAGTATCTGCGCAACTTTCAATTGATTTAGGAAATGGTGTAAATATATTAATTAATCAAGGAACTGAATTATTCAGGCCAATATTTCAGTTTATACTTGGAGATTATTCTAATGGGGAATATTTTTTCATTAAAGCTTTATTCTTAATATTATTATTTATTATAATTTTTGTTATTTTGGAAAGAGTTCCATTTTTTGAAGGGTTAAGAAATATAGCTATGTTAGTTGCACTAATCGTGTCAGTTCTATCAGTTAGATTTTTATCTGAAAATAATTTTATCCTAGGATTATTACTTCCATATACGACTCTAGGTATAGCTATTGCCACAATAGTTCCTTTCTTAATTTTTGCATATGGAGTCTATACAATAGGACTTCCAGGTATTGGAAGAAAAATTGCATGGATGATTTTTGGAATCATATTTATAGCCCTATGGTCAACCCAACACACCAAATTTAATGAGGTATCTAATTACATATATTGGGGAATAATTGCTGGAGCAGCAATTATGGTAATTATGGATAGAACTGTAAATGCCTATTTCAGAGGAAGAGATATTAAAAGATTTGAAGAAGATGCTCACATTGCTGAAATTGCCAATTTACAAACAGAATTAAGTCGATTAATGCAGTCTGGAATGTCAAGTCCCCAAATTGAGGCAAGAAAAAGAAAGATAGAGGGAAGATTAAGAAAACTTGGAGCAAAATTTACAGCTTAAATTATTTGATAAGAAGATAGCTAAATAAACATATAATAAACTTAGGAAATAAAATAATCCATAATTACAATAAACCTTACTTAAACCATAATAAATTGAAAAAAGTTTTGAATTATTAATTTAGAGGGTTATAAGAAATTAAAACTCTATTCATTCTCCTATATCAGACAATATTCTTTCATAAATAAGGCCTGAACAAAAAAAGATAATAAGGTACTCCTGACAAAATAAAAAGAAAGAAAAAATAATGTTAATCCTATGTTAGCAATATTGGTTAAGTAAACATTAAAAAAACTAAATTGCCTTTAATAATTTCCTCTCTACCTTCTTCGCTTTTTGAGAGGCTTTTATAACCTCTTTTTCATTTCTCTCTTTATTTCATTTATTTCGTTTTCATTAATGCTATCTTTATAAATAATTTTAAATGCATGACATTTTCCAAATCTTAACCTTAAATACACTTCTTTAAAATGCAATATTTGATTCAATTGAAGAAAAATGATATTAATTCCAGTCAATGGAAGTTTCTTCTCGTTTTAATCTGCAATTTATCTAAATAGTCTTTAGTAAACTTTATTTCAATCTCTGGGATAAACTCTCCTTTTTAGTGTATCTTCCCCTTGTTTTATGTAACAGATAACATAGTATTATAAAGTTGAAATAACTTAAATGGATATGTTATCAAAAGAGCAACTAGTAGATGTTAAAGGACAAGTGATAAAACAGATAGGAAGTTTTTCAGAACTGCAAATTTAGTTTATTATTCTAGGTAATTTTTCCTTATTATCTTTGTGATAAAAGTTTTTTGGTTTTATCGATAAAAAACACAAAGAAAATATCCACAGATTTTATAAGCTTTAATCTATTATTTTGTATGTGAAAAAAAAAGAATTAATTATAAAAACACTTGGGGTATTTTTTCTATTTTATGGATTATTTGCAATAGGTTTTTCTATTTATCGTGGAAAACCTGATTGGATTTTTTGGTTTTGTTATATCTCAATGACTTTAATTGGAATTGGTGCTTTAATGAAAGATGGAAAACTTATAGCTAGTCAAATAAATTTGGTTGCAGGGTATTTAATAGTTTGGGATATAGATTTCTTTTATCTATTAATAATAGGAAAACCATTATGGGGGGTAACAGATTACTTTTTTAGAGAATTAATGCCCATAGCAAGATTAATTAGTATAGAACATTTTTTCTTATTACCCATAAGTTTATACTTACTCTATGAAATAAAAACAGAAAAAGGACATTTAAGATTAAGCCTTATCCAAGGAACAATCATATACATATTAACAATCGTCTTAACAAACCCTAGATATAATGTAAATTGTGCGTTTAATTCTTGCGTCACTTTTCTTCCGGAAAAATATTATCAACTTACTTGGTATATTTTAAGTGTAACAACTATTTGGATAACTTCCATAATAATAAACAATATTTATATATTCAATAAAAAGATTAATAAGAAAGGTTTAAAAAATTATAAAAAATAACAATCCCATGGTAATATCACGGCGAGAATTTATGAGAGGAATTTTGGGGGCATTAGTCCTAACTACTAGGTGTTCCACATTACAAGGGAGTTATGATACTTCAAATTTAACAGAAGAACAAAAAAAAGATTATGAGATTTATTTAAAGTTAGATATGAAAAATTTAACAAAAGAACAAAAAAGAACATTGGATGAGTTTTATTCAAAAAAGAAGCAAGAAGAAATGCTTAAAGAAATATGTGAAATTTCCAGAGAAGAAATAGAAGAATGTATAAGTGTATTAAAAAAATACCCTTGGATAAGACAAGATTTATGGGAATATAATAAGGACCCTAAAGAAATAATCGATAAATTAAATTCATTAAGTAAAAAAGATTTATTATTTTATTCTGAAGCCATGTCAAAAGAAATATGGGAAGACTTTCCTCTTTTGGGAGGACCTTATTTGCTTGAATAACTAATTTAACTAAGCAGGTTTAGAAGAATCAATAGAATGAGCACAATAAGGTTGCCCGCCACTACTTAATTTACATTCGCCAGGATTGCAACATTTCATAACTTCTCCAAAAATTTTTCCTTCGCCTTTGCAAGCAATTAATCCTTTATCTGTACAAGATTTTTCTTTGAATGTACAAAAATAAATATCATCACCAATAATCCCTATTTTTTTACAAAAAGAGCCCTCAGGACAACACAATGGACCATTTACTCCTTCAATTTCAATAAACTTTCCACAAGGAGTTTCATTTTGTTTACATGCATCAACGTCTTCAGGTAAACAAATAGCAATTTCTTTTTTAAAAAAAGGAGGACCTATCCTCTGAACTCCACATTTATCTGTTGGATGACAACACATATTTAAATCCTTAGCCTGACATAAGTCAGTGTTAGGAAGAGTACAATGTTCTTCAATAGTGGGGTTGCAAACCAAAGTGGAGCCAATATTATCACATGAACCTTTCTCACAACACAAATTACCGCACTTTTCAAATCCAGGTTCACATTTATTGCTTGCAAAAATTATTTCCAGTTGTTGTTTAGGACTATCATCCACTTCCACATAAGCACTCTCGCCCCCCATAAATCCAGGCATGTAATTGTTCCTCCCTCTAAACCCTTCCTCTAACACTTTTGAATCATCCACCACATTAGATATTTCCGCAATTTCTACATTAGATACTCCAATAGGTGTACCTCCCTCTTTTGAAATCTCAGAACTTAGTCTAACATCATTAGAATAAAAATTATCAGCAATAACAAATAAAATTAAAGCTAAAAAAATAACCAAAACAATTACCCAAATATCTTTTTCACAAGGTAAAAAGGACTTTCATATTTAAAAATATTTTTATTGTCCATACTTTAATTAAGATAAGATTTCATTAGCTTGAAAAAATAATATTGAATTAAAAAATAGATATTTTCAAAAGGAAGTAAAATAAATAAAATACTATTCAGCAACTTAAAAACTACAATACAAGTTAAACAACTATATTTTTATAACATTTAACCCCCATAACAAATAAATTTAAAAACTATAATCTCTAGAATAATACCATATGAATTATGGTTAAAAAATGTATATATTGTTCTAAAGAAATTAAAGATGAAAGGGTAATGGAAGTTTGTGATGTTTGCGGAGTTGGTGTATGGGGGCATAATATGTTCAAAACAATAAAAAACAATATGGAAGAAGCTAGGGAAAAGGGAAATATATAAAATATTTTGAATAAAAAGGCTTTTAAATCCACTATTTTTAGATAATTGATGGCTAAAGGAAAATCTATAAGAGAAAGGGGAAAAATTAAGTTTAGTGAATACTTTAAATTATTAAAAGAGGGGGATAAAGTAGCTGTTGTAAAAGAAAAAAGTTCTATTGCAAGTTTTCCTAAGAGAATCCATGGAAGAACAGGAACAATAGTCGGAAAAAGAGGAAGAAGCTATTTAATAAATTTAAAAGAACTTAATAAAGATAAAATATTTATAATTCAACCAATTCATTTAAAAAAGATTAAATCGAGAGATAAAAATGATTAAAAATATGAAACCTCTGGCTCTTTTTGAAGTTCAAAAATATGTAAAGGAAAATGATTTTAAAAAAGAAAGTATCCCTTATTTTATTAAATTTGTCAAAATTAAGGAAAGGGAAGCAAACACAATGAAAGAAGAGTTAATTGCCTTAAATAATCATAAAATAAAAGAAGAACATATAATAAAAATTATTGATTTTCTTCCAAAAGATGCCTCAGACGTAAATAAAATTTTTATAGATGTAAGTCTTGATGAAGATGAAATTAAACAGATAACAAATGTCGTCGCAAAATATAAATAAAAATGAAAGCAAAAGAAGAATATGCAATAATATTAGATTACTTACCATACGGCTATCCCTTAGAGGGTAAAATGATGCCAATAGCTCAAGCAATAGGTGAAAGTAATTTTACCTTGCTTCAATTAATACCAAGAAAAGGAGTGGAAATAAAGGTTAAGGAAAGAGTTTATATAGGCGAAGGAAAAAGGGATAAAATTTATTATATATTCGGTAGACTTCCAAGTGAGAAACTTACAGAAAATGCAAAACTACAACTTGAAGAGTATTTACAAAAAGTTATAGAAGAAAAAGAAAATGAATTTGTCGAATTTTTTAATAATTCAACAGCAATAAACACAAGAATCCATCAAATTGAACTTCTTCCAGGATACGGAAAAAAACATATGAATGAAATAATTAAAGAACGTGAAAAAATTAAATTTGAATCATTTGAAGATTTAAAAAAAAGAATTCCCTCCATTCCAGATCCAAAAGCATCAATTATAAAAAGAATAATTATTGAATTAGAAGGAAAAGAAAGAAATAGACTATTTGTAAAATAAAATGGCTGAAAATACACAACAAGAAATAAAAAATAAAATTGAAAGAGAAAAACAAAAGATAGCCTCGCTTGTAAGGATTTATTCAACAGATATTTCTGGAGATAAAAATTTTTATGTTGGAATGACAAAAATAAAAGGGATTTCATTCCAATTGTCGAATGCAATAAGCCATGTTCTTAAAATTGATAAAAATAAAAAATTAAAAGATTTGACAAAAGAAGAAATTTTAAAAATAGAAAAAGAAATAAAAAATCCCAATGTGCCATATTTCCTCTTTAATAGGGTAAAGGATATCGAATCTGGATTAAATAAGCACCTATTAACAACAGAACTTGATCTTCAAAGAGATTTTGACATTAAAAGGTTAAAGAAAATAAGGTCTTACAGGGGATTGAGACATGCAAAAGGACTTCCTGTAAGGGGACAAAGAACAAAAAGCCATTTTAGAAAAAGAGGCAAGAATAGAGTAATAGGAGTACAAAAGAAAAAATGATTCGTAAACATAAAAAATATAATAAACCAAAAAAATCATTTGACATAGTAAGAATCAACGAAGAAAATAATCTGATTAAAAAATATGGGCTGAAAAATAAAAGAGAGATTTGGAAAGCGAGAGCGAAACTAACCTCAATAAGAAGAAAAGCAAAAAAATTAATAAATCAAGGAGAAAATGAACAAAAAGCTTTTATAGAAAAACTTAACACAAATGGTTTTAAGGTTTCAGATATTGTTGATGTTCTCGCGTTAAAAGAAGAGGATATATTAAAAAGAAGGCTTCAGACGATTGTTCACGAAATGGGCATTTCAACAACTCTTAAAAGTGCAAGGCAGATGATTGTTCATAAAAATATAAAAATAAATAGCAAGATAGTCAATGTTCCATCATATATGGTATCTAGGAATGAAGAAAAGGCAATTTCAAAAATAAATAAAGGCAATTTTAATAAAAATAATGAAAATTCTTCACAAAATAAATTTGAGATTAATAATAAATAAAATGGAAGAAATTAATGAAATTGAAGAAAGAACGATAAAGGATGAAGACGAAGAATTAAAAAAAAGTAAAATAGATAAGCGTACTGGAATTCTATATTTATATTCTTCATTTAACAATACAATAGCCCATATAACAGACTTATCGGGAAGCACAATATCCAGATATTCTGGCGGGATGATTACTAAACAAGATAGATTAAAAGCAAATCCCACAACAGCCATGTTCATAGCAAAAAAAATTGAAGAGGAAATTAAAGAACATGGAATAAATAATTTATACGTAAAAATGAAAGGAAAAACTGGAAGTTCTGGAATTGGCCCTGGTGCTCACATGGTTATTAAAACCCTTTCCAAAGACGGATTCAAAATCATAAATATCGCGGATGTTTCAAAAATTCCAAGGGGAGGACCAAAAAAGAAAGGGGGAAGAAGAGGGAGAAGAGTTTAAAAACTAAAAATTGTAAAAAATAAAGAAAATGAAAAACCAAAGTAAATTAAAAATTGTACTGGAAACAAATGAAAGTTTAATAAATGCTATTAGAAGAAGTGTTAATGAAATACCAATTATTGCAATAGAAGAAGTAGAATTTCACAAAAATGATTCTGCTCTTTATGATGAAATATTGGCCCACAGGCTCGGATTAATACCTTTAGAGGAAAAAAGGAAAATTGAAGAATTAAATAACAATGAAAAACCAACAACAAAAAACCAAATTCAAATTTCACTAAACCTTTCCGGCCCAAAAATTGTTTATTCTGGAGATTTAAAAGGAGAAGCAAAAGCAATTTATGAAAAAATGCCGATTGTTATTTTAGAAAAAGAACAAGAATTAAAACTAGTTGCATTTGCACGCCTTGGAAAGGGAATAAATCACGCAAAATATTCTCCAGGATTAATGTATTATAGGAATGTTTTAGAGATAAAAATAAAAAATCCGGATAAGGCACATAAAATTATAGAAGAAATAAAAACAAATTTTGTAACTAGTCCAAAATTGCCTTTAAAATCTGGAGATATTTACATATCAACAGATGATTTTGATTATGTTAACAATATGATTGAGGATAATGAAATAGAACTTTCAAATGGAAAAAGCATAGTCCTATTTATAGAGTCGTGGGGGCAAAAAACTGCCAAGGATATTTTCAGCGAATCTGTACAAATATTTAAAGAAAATTTGAAAGAATTAATTAAATTAATAGAAAAATAGTAATAATTTAAAAGGCAAACGCGCATGAATTAATACAACGCGCGGGGATGCCGGAGCGGTCAAACGGAACACGTTAAGGCCGTGTTGGCTTAGTGCCTACGAAGGTTCGAATCCTTCTCCCCGCATAATAAAGATTACCTTTATGACTATAATGTTGATAATCTACAAAGTAAATTGTTTTTAAAATGAAAAAAACAAAAATAGAAAAAAGATTAAGAAGAAAAACAAATAAAGATTTAGTTGAAACTATAATTTTAAGTAAAAAGAATAAAAATTGGATTAAAATTGCTTATGAGATTTCAAAACCAAGGAGAAAAAATATTTCTTTAAATCTTGATGAAATTGATAAAATATCAAACGATGGGGAAATTATCATTATTCCTGGAAAAGTTTTGGGAAATGGAGAAATAAACAAAAAAATAAAGATCTCTGCTCACAATTTTTCATTTAAAGCTAAAAAAAAGTTAAAAGAGAAAAATATAGAAATAAATTCAATTTATGAAGAAATAAAAAGAAATCCCGAAGCAAAGGGAATTAAAATAATATCAAAAAAATGAACGAAATAATTATTGATGGAAAAAATGCGACACTTGGGAGACTTGGAAGTTATAGTGCAAAACAAGCACTTCTTGGAAAAAAAGTAATTATTGTAAATGCAAGTGAAGTATTAATTATTGGAAAAAAGAGCGATATAATATCAAAATATAAAGAAGTTATAAAAAAGGGAGGGAGTAGTCAAAAAGGCCCAAAGATAATAAGGATTCCTGAAAGAATATTGAAAAGAACTATAAGGGGAATGTTACCACATAAAGAAAAGCGTGGAAAAGAAGCATTAAAAAGAATATTATGTTACAATGGTGTTCCAGAAAAATATAGAGAAGTTAAAAAATTAAAAGGTGAAAAAGAAAAAATGGGTAAATTTATTACATTAAATGAATTAGCAAAAATGATTAAATGACAAAGGAAAATATTCTTATAGCTAGTGGAAAGAGAAAAACAAGTATTGCAAAAGCATTTATTGTTAATGGCGGAAATGGTGAAATAATAATAAATAATGTTGACTATAATGTTTTAAATTCATTACATAAACTTTATTTAGATGAGCCGATAAAAATAGCCAAAAAATATATTAAAAATATCGACTTTAATATTAATGTAAAAATTCGCGGTGGCGGAAGAGAAAGTCAGATAGAAGCTGCGAGGCTTGCAATAGCAAGGGCAATTATTGAAAGGACAAAATCTGAAAGATTAAAAAAGGCTTTTGAAAAATATGATAAGCACCTTTTAATTGCAGATGTAAGAAGAAAAGAGGCTTACAAACCAGATGATTCTAAAGCAAGAGCAAAAAGACAAACTAGTTATAGGTAATTAAATCTTAATATAAATAAATTACTATAAAAAAATTTTGTCTAATTAGGTGGAATATAAAATTAAAATAATTAAAGTTTAATAATAAGCAATTACTAAAGTATTTATGAAGGCAATAAGAATAACAATAGTAATAGTTATCATAATCTTATTTCTCTTATTATATTATTTGGTATCTATTGAAAATAAAAATATAAAAGAAAATAAAATAGTTACAAAAATAATAGATGGAGATACAATTATTGTTGAAGGTGGAGAAAATATAAGACTTATTGGGATTGATTGTGATGAAAAAGGGAAAAAATGTTACGATGCTGCTAAAAATAAACTGGAAGAGACTCTTCTTAATAAAGTTGTTTATTTAGAAAGCGGAAACGAAAAAAAAGACATTTATTCTAGAAGTTTAAGATATATCTTCCTAGATGAAAAAAATATAAATTTAAATATGGTTAAAGAAGGATATTGTGTTGCTCGATTTTCTGGAAATTTAGAAGAAAAATATGAAAAAGAAATAAAAAATGCTGAAAGATTCGCTATAAATAATAAAATTGGATGTAAGTGGGAAGATATATAAAAAATTTTATTCTCTAATTTAATAAAACCTTATATAAAGAAAGACAATATTGATAAAATGAAAAAAATATCTTACACATTAAGCATAACAATTATTATAATTATTTTATTGATGGTGATAATTTTTAACCACAATAATTTTTGGTTAAAGTTAAAAACGCAAAACGAAAAAATAAGTGAAGTTTGTTTTGAAAAATCTGGAAATTGTTTCAAAATAGAAACTGCTGATAGTGATGAGGAAAGAGAGAGGGGGCTAATGTTCAAAGAATTTTTAAATGAAAATAAAGGAATGTTATTTATATTCCCTCAAGAAGGAAAATATAAGATTTGGATGAAAAATACTTTAATTCCTTTAGATATATTATGGATTTCCAAGAATCATGAAGTGATACACATAATAGAAAATGCTCGTCCATGTGATGGAAACTTATGTGAGATTTATTCTCCAAATAATGTTGCACTTTATGTTTTAGAAATAAATTCAGGTATAGTTAAAAAATTAGGGGTTGAAATAGGAGATAAAATATCCTTTAATTAATATAATCTCTTATATTTTAAGATTATCTATTGGACTTTTAACTTTTTTCAATTGTTCGTTTGAAATATGAGTATAAAGTTCAGTTGTTGAAATTGAACTATGCCCAAGTAATTTTTGTATTAAACGCACATCGGTTCCATTTTCAAGTAGATGGGTAGCAAAACTATGCCTTAAAGTATGTGGATGGACTTCTTTTTTTATCCCTGCTCTTAGTGAAGCATTTTGAACAATTTTCTGTATATTTCTTTCAGAAAGCTTGCCTTTTGGACCAGTAAACAAATAATCGCGGTTTAATTCTTTTTGCTTTTTTACTTGCTTTTCTAAATCTTTTTTTAAAAAATCGGGAATGTTAAAAATCCTATCTTTCTTTCCTTTAGCCTGCCGGACAAAACCTATTTTTTCATCAAAGTGAAAATCGTTTATTTTCAAGTTTGTAATTTCAGAAACTCTCATCCCTGTTGAATAAAGTAAAGAAATTATCAGTTTAGTCTTATTATTAAAAGAACTTTCTATTATTCTTTTTACCTCATCCTTTGTCAAAACAGAAGGAATTTTCCTTTCTCTTTTAGGACGCTTTATTGTTATAGTTGGATCAAATTTTAATATATTTGTGTAAGCATATTTTACAGAAGCCAAAAATAAAATTACAGACATAGAAGATTTGCTTGCAAGTTTTTCTGACATAAATAATTTAATGTCTCCCTCTCTTATTTTTTCTGGTGGTTTTTTTGAAAATTCAAGTAAGGATCTATTAGCTTTTAAATAATTTCTAATTGTATGTTCTGAATTTTTTGAGATTTTTAATTCAATACTTAATTTTTTCAAAAACTCCTCTTTTTCCATTTTATTGATTGTACGAACGAATATATAAAATTATTGTAATTTTTATAAAAAATAAAAAATGTAAGAAAAAAATTCAAAAAATATAAATTATCAAAAATAAAAAGAGTATTTCTAATTTTCTTGATTTAATGTCTTCTTACAAATTTTCGTTCTGTTCTAGGTTTGCTTTCTTCCATAGGTTTTGCTTCATTAACTTTCAATTCTCTACCTTCGATACTTTTACCATTCATTTCTTCAATTGCTTTTTCACCATCAGCATCGTTAGAGAATGTTACAAAACCAAATCCTTTAGACCTTTTTGAAAACTTGTCTTTTATGACAATCGCATCTTCTACCTCTCCATAAGGTGAGAAAAGTTCCTTAAGCTTTTTGTCATCTATAGACCAAGACAGATTTCCTATGTATAACTTCATGATTCCTCCTTACAAACTATTTAGAATTAACTCCCTTTCTTTTAATCCGTTATTATGCCTTCCATAAGGTTCTCTTTTATCAATTTTAAACCCGTTTATTATACCTTTTTTAATACAAATTACCCCTTCCAATCTTCCTTCATATTCTAATTCAACTTTATCGCCTTTATTAATTGCCATTATTAATTGAAAGAACAAGTTAATAACCTATTCAACCAATAATATTTTCAATAATATGGGATATTTAAGTCTTTGCCCTTTGTAATTTTTTATAATTGTTTGCTAAACATAATCTTTTTAACTTAATAAAATCTCAATATTAAATGAAAAAAAATAAATTTAAAAATTTTAAAAGTAAGGCCGCTAAATCTTACAATAATAAAAATTTTAATAGTGAAGATAAGATTAATATAGGAAACATAACTTTAGCTCATTCAAATCAGACTTTTATTCTTTTTGGAATTATTGATAAAATCTTTCAGACTCCTGGGCCAACCATCTTTTATATTAATGATGGAACAGGAGTTCTTGCCTTAAAATCCTTCCAAGGGCCCGGTATTAGGGCGCATTCTGAGATTAAAGAGGGAGATATAGTTAAAGTAATTGTAAAAATTGAAGAATTTAGGGATGAAATAGAAGGAGACATAATAAATATTTCTGTTGTTAAAGAAGATAAAAAAAATTTGATATTAAAAGAAATTGAAAAAATAGAACGTGAAAGAATTTCCATTAAACCAATTAATTTTCTTATATCAAACGATATTTTGGAAAAATTAAAGCCTTTTTTCATTAAAGCAGCAACAGAAATAAGACTAGCTATAATGAAAAATAGGCCAATAATTATAAGACACCACAATGATACAGATGGATATAGTGCAGGATTTGCGCTAGAAAAAGCAATTTTGCCACTAATTGAACGACAACATCTTTCTATTAAAGCTGCTTGGGAGTTTTATACTAGGGCTCCATGTGCTGCGCCTTTTTATGAAATTGATGATTCAATAAGAGATACTGCAAATTCATTACGTAATGTAGCAAAATTTTCCAATAAAATGCCACTTATAATTATAGTAGATAATGGTTCTTCACCAGAAGATCTTTTAGCTATAAAACAGGGAAAAATACATGGAGCAGATTTTATTGTTATTGACCATCACTTTTTTGACAAAGATATGATTACAGAAGAAGTTTTGGTGCATATAAATCCCTTTTTAGTTAAAGAAGATGGAGCAAAATTTTCTGCAGGAATGCTTTGTGTAGAAGTAGCTAGATTTATAAATCCAGAAGTAAAAAACATAGAACAAATTGCTGCAATGGCAGGATTTGCAGATAGAGTTGATTTGACAAATCCCGAAGCGGTAAATTTATATTTAAAAATTGCTGAAAAAAATGGGTATACAAAAGAACTTTTAGAAGAAATTTCAAGAGTAATTGATTTCGTTTCTTCTAAAGTTAAATTTATGGAGGCGAGAGAGTATATTGAAGTTATTTTTGGTGAACCTAGAAACAAACAGAAAGCCCTTATAGAACTTTTAGCCCCTCACATAAAACACCTTGAGTTAAAAGGCTTAGAAATTGCCAAATCTTGTATCAAAATTGAAAAAATAAACAAAATATCGCTCCAATATTTAGATATAGAAGAAACATTTCCTAGGTTTGGCTTTTATCCAAAACCTGGCAAAGTAATAGGTATGATTCATGATTATGCAAAAGAAATAAAAAAAATAGACGCACTCATTTCAATTGGAATGATGGATGCAGCAATCATTTTAAGGGCAACAGATGGGGCAAATTTCTCTATTCACGAATTAATAGATTTTATTGAAAAAAAACTTCCGATAGCTTTTGTCAATGGTGGGGGACATAAAAATGCAGGCTCTATTAGTTTTGTTCCTCATAAGAAAAATGAAGTTTTAAAACTTTTAAAGGAATTTATAAAATCAAGATAAACAAAAAAATCATTTATTCCTGTAATTAATTAAAATTCCAACTATTATAATTAACAAAATGATCATCGCCATAGAAATTAAATAGTTTATTATTTCAGAGTCAAAAATTAATATATTGGCAATTAATTCGAAAGGAAATACAAAAATTAGGCAGATATTCGCTTTACTTCCTAAAAACACTTGGCAGATATGTGCAGATGAGAATAAAATTACCTCAAAAATTATACCAAAAAATAAACTAATAATAATTACCCTATGCCACCCCATAATCCATTAATAAGAGAAATATTATATAAACTTTTACAATTTTAAAGATTAGTTAAAATTAAAAAATTCAAAGGATTTATAAATTAGTCTTTTCTTTTAAATATTAAAGGGGATTAAAATGATAAATCTTGAAGAAATTATTTTTTATATTTTATTGGTTGATGCGATTGGGGCTAATATAATTGCATGGTTTTTTCAAAAATGGTATAAAAAAAATGTTAAGAGTTTAGCAAAATACTTTCCAGCAACAAAAGGATGGACGGCCTGGTATTTGATTTTAGTTCTTTTAATAGGATATTTAATTTATAAATAAATATTAAGGAGTTGTGATTAAATTTACTAACTACTTAAATTAAAAATAACATATTTATAAACTACAAATATATGCTAAAAGTTTTAAGCAAAAACAAAAACTTTTAGCTTTAATAATTAAAAAGAATAAGTTCTGATAATAATCCTTGTGCGAACTTTTATTAAGGAAATAAAAAAAGTAAAGTTGCATATTATACGAGATTTTTCCTTTGATTAAAAAAAGGACTATCAATCCCTTATTTTGTAGTCAATAAGTGTTCTAACAAACTCCTTTTAATAACAGATTTTGACATATCGAAGGAAACAAAGCTTCTTAGAATTTCGTAGACAAAATAATTTAACGATTATTGCGTTATATTCCATTATTAAAGATTTAGTTGCGTCTTAAAAGTTGGAGTAATGGGCCCTTAATTCTTACTATCTGTCCACATTTTTCAAACACCAAAATAAATTATGTCCCAGAAACTAGGCTTGAGTTTATAAATTAGTTAAATTATTTTTTGGGGTAATAAAGATATAGCTTGTAAATTTATCTGCTAAAGACCAAAATAATTCCATCAATTTTATTAATTATTCAACATCTATATTAATTTATTATATTTACAAAATTTATTAGTATAAGTAATTGGAAGGGGAGTATATACTTTACACTAAAAGAAAATACTTAATTTGCTTAATGTAAAAAGTTTTTGTTTTTGCTTAAAACTTTTAGCATAATAAAGTTTTCTAATATTATTTTTATTATAATATTAAATACCATTCTGGCCAATACTCTTAGTTTTTTATTTATTAATAGGTTGCTAAATTATTGTAAAATATGTTTAAAAAAGCTATTTTAAATAATAAAAAGTTAATAATAAGACAAAAGATTAACAAAGAGAAAATTATCCATTTTTAGTATAGTAAATTTAGGTTTTCTCAAGAATAACTGATAATACATTTCAATGGGTTTGGTGGGTGAAAAAAATGTTCTGAGTATTGTTAAAATGTTTTATTTTAGTATAATGGCTAAATCTAAATTTTATCTAATTAAATTAATATAAAAAGAACTAAATCAAATTTTTCAGAATCCCTTTTTTATATAACCTAGAGTTAAGATTATATTGATAAAAATTTTATTCGACGATAAACATTTTAATGGTTGTTTATGGCTGTTTAAACACCTGTTTAAATAAAAAACTTGGTTGTTTATGGCTGTTTAAAATTAAAAAACTATAATTTTTCTAATTTTTATTAAAAAATATAGAAAAATTTAAATAGTATTTTTCGTCTATAAATAAAGAAAAAGATGGTATTTGGATGGTTTTTTAAAAGTAATAGTAAAAATGAGATAGAAAATGTTAAAGATGAAATTAAAAATTCTTTTAAAAATGTTAAAGATGATATTAACAAGATATCTCGTTGGATTGGACACTTTCATGAAAAGCACGACTCTCATGAAAAAGAATTTTTAATCATAAAAAATGAATTGTCGTCGGTAAAAATAGAGTTTGAAGAATTAAAAGAAGCAATTTCTTTAATATTAGAAAACCAACCTAAATATTTGTTTAAACAACCATTAAGGCGTTTAAATAAACAAACAGCTGTTTATCCTGTTCAAACAGCTGTTCAAACAGCTGTTCAAACACCAAAATTTTATGGAATTTCTAATCTTTCTATAACTGAAAGAGCAATAGTTTGGTTAATTGCAAATAGTGAGTTAAAATTAAGCTATGAAGACATAGCGGCAATGCTAGGAAAAACAAAAACTACAATAAGGGGACAAATAAATAGTATAAAACAAAAAAGTGAGGGTTTAATTAAAGAGGTAATAGAAAAAAATGGACTTAAAAGATTATATATGCCTGAAGAGATAAAAGAAAAAATACTTAAAAAAACAAAAGTGAGAGTAAAAAGAGATAAAAAATAGAAAAATAAGTAAAAATAAATACAAAATAAGGAAAAGTGAGAGTAAAAAATAAAGGAATAAGATGTAAGGAAAAGTAAAAATGTAGAAAAAGAAATAAGTAGTGTATAAACAAAGTAAAAATTAAAAATAGTGTTTTGTAGTTTATAAAGTTATAAAATATAATCGTTAAAACGAATAACTGATTAAAAATTTAAAATAGGAAAATATTAAACTTTTAATGGTTAAAATTACAATTCTCTTAACTGAATTAGAGTATTAAGAGTAGCGAGTTGTTTAAATTCTAAAGGAATTTTTACAATAACTTTCTTATTATTCTTTTTTTCTTTTATAATTGGGAGTCCTTTCTTAATTATTCTTTGAATATAATCTCGAATAGAACTTTCAGACAAATTAAGGTTATTTGCAAGATAAGAATAATCTACACTAATTCCTTCGTTTTCAAATTGATATATAGAAGAAAAAACAACCATTTCTTGATTAGTTAATTTTTTAACTTTTAACCTTATATCTTTCTTTAAAGCGTCTAATTGATTTAAAATAATAGTCAAATCAGTTGTTTTTAATTTTGAATTATAAGGAGTTTGTATTAATGGATCTGTTGGTTTGTCTGTCTGTCTGTCTGTCTGTCTGTCTGTCGAAACCCCTTGATTTCCTATGGAAAGATTAATATTATTAGTTTTTAACCCTTTAAAATTAGAATTATCTGTCTGATTATTAAAATGAATAGAATCACTTGTCTCATTAATTTGTTTAAGTGGGGTATTTTTTATTAAATTTGTCGAATCGTGGTTAAAAAGGGTGTCCTGCATTTTTAAAATAGTCAAAATAGAGGTTTGAATTTCAGAAAGTTCTTTTTTAATCTTATTAATTTCTTCTTTAATTAATAAAATGTCTTCTTTAACTTTTAAAAAAGCATCTTTAATTAAGTCCATTTTTTCTATAAAATTAATAAATTAATAAACTTAATGGTAATAAATTATTAATTTTAAGGTAAAAGAATAATTTACCTAGTAGTATATACTTTATAAGCTTGATTTGAAAGTTTCCACCTTATTCTACGAAAATAATGAATGCCTTTATGATTTTTATATATTGGAACTATAAGTTTTTTAGAAGATAATTCTAATAAAATTTTCTTAACAAACTCTTCATCTCGCGCAACTTCTTTTGCAATATAAGAAGTAAATAATGGTTTAGGAAATGATTGAAAAAGGAAAGATAAGATATATTCAGATATTTTTTCTTTTTTTTGATTAGAAATTTTAGACATTTTTATTTTATTTAAATATAAATTTATATTTAAATATTATTTTTTGTCTTCTTTTGTAAAAATTGGATTTGGTAAGTGAGGGGGTAAATTTAAATAATCTTCTAATAATAAAGCTTTTATGCTACATTTATTAAAAACTAATTGGAGAGTAATCCTCAAAAATTCCTCATGGATCTTTTTATCTTTCCATTGACTTAATACTTCTTTAATTAAATCTTCATCATTCTTATCATCAATTAAAAAAACTAATCCCCCTTCAAATAATATTCTTGCAAAATCAGGTTGATATTCAATTTTAAAGTCATATTCCACTAAAATCGTCTCATTATTCTTAAATAAATCTGATTTCCCTTTTCTAATATCTTTAATTTTCATATCTGTCTGAATATTTACTTTATTAATAATTTCTTTATTTTTTTCAACTAAAATCTTTTTAAATGTAAATCCTATGACCCTCATATTATTAATTTGGAAAAATAGTTTATAAATTATTGTATTTTTAAAAATATATTAATAAATAAAAATTAAAAAAATGATTATTCACAATATTTTTAAAAAAGCATCTTTAATTAAGTCCATTTTTTCTATAAAATTAATAAACTTAATAATAACTTATTTAAGGTCTTCTTCAGAAACAACAACAAAATCTCCTATAGCTATAATTGAATTATGGGGAATTAAGAGTTCTCCAGAATTTACTCTTTCTAGATTAAGATTATTTGTATAAGGTGTAGGGTTTTTTACAACTAGTTGAATTAATTCCCCAGAACGAGTTTCAAAAGTTATATCTTGAACCATCCCTATTCTTTTTCCTTCTTTAGTAACAATCATCTTTCCTACAATATCTTTTAAAGGTCTTCTTTCAGGCATAGATAATTTAAATCCAATCCATATTTAAAGTTTTCTATAAAAAAGGAAATATATTTTAAATAAATAAAAATTAATATAAAAAACACCTTCCCCTTCATTTCGTATGGAAATATTTAAAAAACTAAATTATTACCTTCACTTTTTTTGATTTTTATTTTTAAATATTTATATAATATATAATATATAATATATAATACATTAATTATAAGTTAAAACATTTTAAAATAGATTTTTTAATTTATTTACAAAGAATCACTTCCTTATTTGTTTTTAATTTATTTACAAATAGTCGACTAAAAAACTTATGTTATAATGAAGAATCAAGAAGAAAACTTATGTTATAATGAAGAATCAAGAAGAATAGGAGTATTAATTTAAAGTTTGTTTGAAAAAAATTGAAATATATTTATTCTACTTTACTTTACTCTATTAAATTCCTATCCTTCTTATTCTACTTTACTTTACTCTATTAAATTCCTATCCTTCTTATTCTACTTTACTTTACTCTATTAAATCTTCCTCAATATTTAGTCTTAAATTTATTTTTGAAAAGAGATTCTGATAAAATAAGCTTTATTTCTATGAAAAGAAATATTGCCTAATAATTATTATTTCCTAATAATTATTTTTCCATAAGAAATATAGGAGTCATATTTAATATTTTTGAAGTTATTAATAAAATACTATGTTTGAGTTTATACAAAACTTTATAAGAAATATAGGTTAGTATTAAATATTATAAAAAAGGTAGGATGGTATTAAAAATAAATCAAAAAGTAGATAGAATATTTAATTCATTTATAGGTAATCAGCTTTTTAAGGATAAATTTGTTCTTCAAGCAAGTTATACTCCTGAAACAATTCCTCATAGGGATGAACAGATTGAACAAATAGCAGCGATTTTGGCACCTGTTTTGAGAGGTGAGAAGACAAGTAATTTATTTATTTATGGGAAAACAGGTACTGGAAAAACTTTAAGTGTTCAATATGTAAAAAATGAACTTTTGAAAAGAAATTCTGATAAAAATAATAAACTTATTATTGAATATATAAATTGTAAATTAAAGAAGGTTTCTGATACAGAATATAGGATTCTTGCGGAACTTATTAAGAAACTTGGAGGAAATGTTCCTGCTACAGGATTACCGACAGACCAAGTGTATAATAAATTTATTGAGTTAATTGATAATGAGAAGAAACTTATTATTTTAATTTTTGATGAAATAGACCATGCTGTTGATAAAATTTCTGATAATTTTCTGTATAATCTTACAAGACTAAATAGTGAGTTTAGTAAATCTCAAATAAGCATTGTTGGAATCAGTAATAATATAACGTTTTTAGATGATTTAGATCCAAGAGTGAGGAGTTCTTTAAGTGAAGAAGAAGTTGTTTTTCCGCCATATAATGCAATTCAATTAAGAGATATTTTATTTGAAAGATCAAAAAGAGCTTTTAAAGAGGGGGTTTTAGATGAAGGAGTTATTGCAAAATGTTCTGCCTTTGCTGCAAGAGAACATGGAGATGCAAGAAGGGCTTTGGATTTATTAAGGGTTGCTGGAGAGATTGCTGAAAGAAATAATTCAAACAAAATTTCCTTAAAAGATATAGATGCAGCTAATGAGAAAATAGAAAGAGATAAAATTTTATATATAGTTAAAACAGAACCAAAACAATTTCAACTTGTCTTACTTTCAATAATAAAATTAGTTGAGAAACATAAATTAGGGGATATTTTTACAGGAGATGTATATAACACTTATCAGGAATTATGTGAAGCAACTAAAAATGATGTCTTGACACAAAGAAGAGTTGGAGATATCTTATCTGAATTTGATATGATGGGTTTAATTAATTCGAGCGTTATTTCAAAAGGAAGACAGGGGAGGATGAGGAGAATTAAACTTGCTATTCCGGATTCGCTGAAAGGGAAAGTTAAAAAAATTTTATTAGAATCGATAAATATAAATTATTAATATAATGGAAGAGATATTGTTTTTCTGTAGTGTAAAAGGGATTCTTTTAGATAAAGAAGTTTTGAAAATATTGGAAAATACAGGAGATATAAAATTATCAAAAAATCTCCTAGAAAAAATTCTTTTTCAATTTAATCAAAGAGTTATCACAAAAGGATTTTTTATTGATAATAGGTATCAATTAAAAGATTTACTTTCATTTCATCAAGGAGATGAAAGAGAAAAAATAAAAAAAATATTTTATGAGTTAGGAGTTATTGATAAAGATTTTAATTTTCTTGATGAGGGAATATCAAGAGATAATATTCCTATAGAAGTGTCTTGTAGGGTTTTTCAAAATACTCCTAAAAAAATTGAGGTTAAAGATTTTGTATCTAATTTTAAGAATAGATTTAATTTTTTAAGAAATGTTTTAATGGAAAGGAATAGGTTAAATAATTTAGTTTCTATAAATAGAGTCTCTGATAAAGGGAATTATTCTTTGATAGGGATGATTTTTGATAAAAAGACAACAAAAAATGGAAATATTTTATTTGAAATTGAGGATTTAACAGGAAGAATTAATGTTTTGATTAATAAAGATAAAAAGGAAGTTTATGAAAAAGCAAAAGAAGTTCTTTTAGATGAGGTTGTTGGATTAATAGTTAGTGGTAATAGAGAAATAGTTTTTGTTAATGATATCATCTTTCCTGATGTTAAAATATTAGAGAAGAAAAGGGCATTTAATGAGGAATTTGCTGCTTTTATAAGCGATATACATGTTGGGAGTAATAAATTTTTAGAAAAAGAGTTTTTAAAATTTATAGATTGGATTAATGGAAAAGTTGGAGATAGGTTTCAAAGACTAGAAGCTTTAAAAACGAAATATTTATTTATTGTTGGAGATAGTGTTGATGGGGTTGGAGTATATCCTGGACAGGAGTCACAACTTATCTTAAAAGATGTTAATGAACAATATGAAAAACTTGCAGAGTTTTTGAAAAATATAAGGAATGATGTAAATATAATCCTTTGTCCCGGGCAACACGATGCTGTCAGGGTTGCTGAACCGCAACCAATAATTGGAGAAAGTTTTGGATTTATTTTAAAAACGATAAAAAATTTATATTTGGTTACAAATCCTGCTGTTATTGAAATAGGAAAAGATGTAAAATTTAAAATTTTAATGTACCATGGGGCAAGCATGCACGGAATTATAAATAATATTGAATCTTTAAGGCTTCATAAAGGACATAATTCTCCAACAGAAGTTGTTAAATATATGCTTAAAAAAAGACATTTAGCTCCTTCCCATTCTCTTGTTAGTTACACTCCTTTAGAGGGAAGAGATGCCTTAATTATTGATGAAGTTCCAGATGTAGTTGCTACAGGAGATTTACATAGGCCTGAAATAGGAGAATATAATGGGGTTATGCTCATAGCAAGTAGTTGTTGGCAGGCAAGAACCCCTTTTGAAGAGAAAGTGGGAAATAATCCAGACCCTTGCAAAGTTCCTATTTTAAATTTAAAAACAAGGGAAGTAAAAATCCTTGATTTTGGAGAAAAAAATTAAAAATAAATTATTAATTAAATTTTAATATTGGGATATGCAAACTGAAAAATACTTTTATTTTCTTGAAAAAGAAATACAGAAGAATTATAGCATTGCAGAAATGGCAAGAGCTAAAGGAATAGATTTTGTTAAGAAGGTTGAAGTTCCACTCGCCCATAATCTTGCTGAGAAATCTGTTAGGTTAATTTCCACATTATATCCCCAGATTAATGACATTAAAATTATAAAAAGAATAATTGAACTTGAAAATCAGTTTGGTAGTTTGAGTGTTAGTGTATCTTTGAAAATTGCAGAAGAAATTTCAAAAGAAAAATTTTGCAAATTTTCTTCACATCTTGAAGCTATTGAGGCGGGAATAAGGGTCGGTTTTGCTTACACTACCTTAGGAGTGGTTTCATCTCCAATTGAAGGATTTACTCATCTAAAAATTAAAAAAAGAATGGATGGGAAAGATTATTTTGCACCTTATTTTTCAGGCCCTATAAGGAGTGCTGGGACAACAGCTAGTTGTGTGGTTCTTTTTATTATTGATTATTTGAGAGAAATTTTTGGATACTATCCATACGATCCTAGTGAGGAAGAGATTAAGAGGACAATTACAGAAATTTACGATTTTCATGAAAGAGCTACAAATTTACAATATTTGCCTACTGAAGAGGAAGCAGAATTTTTAGCAAGAAATGTTCCAGTGCAAATATCTGGAGAGCCAAGCGAGAGGTTTGAAGTTAGTAATTATAAAGACCTTCCAAGAGTGGATACTAATTTTGTAAGGGGAGGTTTTTGCCTTGTTTATGGAGAAGGGCTTGCACAAAAAGCAAAAAAAGCTTTGAGAATTTTATTGAATTTGAGGAAAGATGGATTTAAGTTAACAGAATGGGATTTTTTAAAAAAATATTGTGAGATTCATGAAAAAAGTTCTTCCGGAGAAAAAGACATAACCCCCATTTTTTTAAAAGACCTTCCTGCTGGAAGACCTGTTTTTTCTCATCCTTCAAGATCTGGCGGATTAAGATTCAGGTACGGACGTTCAAGGGTGAGCGGATTTTCCTCTGTTTCTATTCATCCTGCAACTATGGCGATTTCAAATAATTTTTTAGCAATTGGAACTCAACTTAAATTAGAAAAACCAACGAAAGGATGCGTTATAAGCGTTTGTGATAGCATTGAAGGGCCTATTGTTAAATTAAAAAATGGAAATGTTAAGAAAATTTATGGAATTGATGAAGCTTTGGGATTGTATAAAGATATTGAAGAAATAATTTATCTCGGAGATATTTTATTTCCTTTTGGAGATGTTTTAAATAGAAATAGTTATTTATTAAAACCAGGGTATGTTGAGGAATGGTGGAACTTAGAATTAGAAAAACATGGAAAGAAAATACAAGATTATTTTAATGTCCCATTAAATGAGGCTTTAAATATTTCTAAAGAATTAAATATTCCTTTACACCCAAAGTATATTTATTTTTGGTCACAAATAACTTATGAACAATTTCTTGAATTTTTAAGATGGATGAGTTACGCAAGACTTAATAATAAGGTAATCCTTCCATGGGGGCATATTGAAAAAGATAAGTTTAGCGTTGGAAAGCGCACTATTGAAATTTTAGGAATTGAACATCAGGTTTCTACTGAGAATGTAGTTATATCTGAAATTGAGAGCAAGGCATTATTTGCAAATCTTGGCATTAGCTTAGATTTATTTTTACAAGATAATCTCTTTGTAGAGAAAGAAATTAATTTTATTATTCAAAAGGTTTTAAATTCTAATAAGAAAAGTGTTTTGGAAATTATTAATTTAATTTCTAACTTTATTATAAAAGATAAAGCTGGCGATTTTATTGGTTGCAGAATGGGAAGGCCAGAAAAAGCAAAATTGAGGAAACTTACTGGAAGTCCCCATGTTTTATTTCCAGTCAGTGATGAAGGCGGAAGATTTAGGAGCATAATTGAAGCTTCAAATATCGGATTTGTTAATAGCGATTTTTCTATCTTTTCTTGTGAAAAATGTACTAATGAAACAATTTATCCCATTTGTGAGAAGTGTGGCAATGAAACACAAAAGAGATATTATTGTCATGGATGTGGTAAAATTGTTAATAGAAGTGAATGTATGGTTCATGGCAAATGTAAAGGACATTATAAAAGGCGTGTAGATATTAAAAAATATCTTGATGAAGCTTATAAAATAGTTGGCCTTGATAATGACATTCCTACATTGGTTAAAGGAGTCCGGGGAATGAGTTCTGAAGAACATGTTGTTGAAAATTTAGTAAAAGGAGTTTTACGGGCAAAATTTAATCTTAATGTGAATAAGGATGGGACAGTAAGATATGATATGACAGAACTTCCAATAACCCATTTTAAACCAAAGGAAATTTTTATTTCAATTGACAAAATAAAAGAACTTGGGTATACAAAAGATGTTTTTGGTGAACCTTTAGTTAATGAAGACCAGATTATAGAATTAATGCCACATGATATAATCCTCCCATGTTCTAGTGAATCTGGAGATGAAAGGGCTGATGAAGTTTTTATTAATTTAGCAAATTTTATAGATACTCTTCTTGAAAAATTATACAGGCTTGAAAGATTTTATAAAATTAAAAAACGCGATGATTTAATTGGACATCTTGCGGTTTGTATGGCTCCTCATAATTGTGCAGGAGTTATTTCAAGAATTATAGGTTTTTCAAAAACACAAGGACTTTTAGCAAGTCCATATATGCATGCAGCAATGAGAAGGGATTGTGATGGAGACGAAGCGGCAGTAATGCTGCTTTTAGATGTCTTAATAAATTTTTCAAAAAAATATCTTCCCAGTCATCGTGGCGGAACACAAGATGCCCCTTTAGTTCTTAATGGCAAAATTGTTGCTGGAGAAGTAGATGACCAAATTCTTGATTTTGAAATAGTTAATAAATATCCTTTAGAACTTTACGAAAAAGCTGAAAATAGAATGCATTCTAGTGAAGTTAAAAATATAGAAACTATAAGAGATAGACTCCATTCTAATAAGGATGTTTTTAAGAATATTGGGTTTACTCATTCAACAAGCGATTTTAATGCAGGGGTTTTGTGTAGTTCTTATAAGAGATTTCCAACAATGACAGAAAAAGTTAATAAAGAAATGGAATTAGTTTTAAAATTAAGAGCAGTAGATACTTCTGATGTTGCCCGCCTTATTATAGAGAGACATTTTATAAGGGATATTAGAGGAAATTTAAGGAAATTTTCTATGCAAGGATTTAGATGTGTCAAATGTAATAATAAATTTAGGCGTCCGCCTTTGCAAGGCAATTGTGTGAAATGCGGAGGAAAGATTATTTTTACAATTTCAGAAGGAGGAATTGTTAAGTATTTAGAGCCAGCTTTAGAATTAGCTAATAGGTATGACATTCCTATTTATGTGAAGCAAAATTTGGAATTAACTAAAAAGTATATTGAAAGTATTTTTGGGAGAGAAGAAACGAAGCAAACAAACTTAGAACAGTGGTTTGATTAGATTACTTTATTATATTAAAAAGTTTTAATTTATAATTTATTTTTTACTATTCATATTTATAATATTCTTGATTTTGGATCAAATTTATTAATTATAGTATTTTTACATTAAATAATTTTTAGTTGGAAAATAGACATATATTTATAGTTTCTCGTTTTAATACAAATTTTTTCTTAAGAATTCGGCGCATCCATTTCTTACTATTGGCCATGCAATTACAGACGATTCATGTCCTAAACCATTTAAATGAATTTTTTCTGAATCTGGTAACCTTTCTTCAAGTTCTTTACATGTGGGTATAACTCCATCATTACCCGCAGTTACTAACATGATTTTTTCGTCTCTTATATATTCTGTAAGGTTCATTGGATCTAACTTTATTCTTCCTCCTAATTCTTTTTCAAGCCATATTTGATCTTTTCCTAATTTTTCTAATACATATTTTCTTATTTTTGATATTTCTGGTTGATTTGAATATGCTATAATTTTGTGTAAATTTCCTCCTGTTAATAATAATACTGCAGAGTCTAACCTTTCATCAATGCCCATTACAGAAGCAGATATTATCCCTCCAAAACTTAATCCAAATATACCTTTTCTATTATCAGAATTTTCCTCAATCCAGTCTAATACTTGGAGATTGTCTAAAATTAGTTGTTCATAACCTTTGTTAAAATTTTCTATAAATTTATTAACGTCTCCCTCTGATTTTATATTCCTAATTCCAGAGAGGATTATTTCATTATAATCTACCGGAATTCCGACAATAACTGATTTAAACCTTTCATTAGAAAAATACCTCCCAATTTTTCTTTCTATTTTAGATATTCCTCCAAGCATGGAAGGAATCATTATTATTGGATTTTCTTTGTCATAATTACAATAAACTTCTAAATTGATAGGATGGGGAGGAATTTCTGGCAAATTAACTAATGAAGGGAAAGTTATTATTTCATATGTTTCTTTTCCATCATTTATTACTTTCATACGGTTATTTATTTTTTTTGGTTTGCGGGTTTTATGTAAATCTAATAATTCATTGCGCCTTTCTTCAGAAGTTTGATTTCCATAAGATATATTTTGTTTTAATATGGTTGCCAATAGGCTCATAGATCTTAATATGAAATCTCTTCTAGATATCATTTTTCATCTTTCTGTTTTATACTTCTTTAGATTTTTAAATATTTATATATGATTAAATCAAATACCATAAAACTACTGGTAGAACTAAACATCCCATTAAGTTAATTCTTTTTACTCCTGACATAATACCATAGATTCCTGTCGCAGTTGAAATCAAGTATGAGAAAAATCCAAATGTGCCAGAAATTAATAATACGATAGCGGATAAAATAAATAAAACCATTATTGAAATTTTTGTATAGTCTAATTTATGAATATTTTTTGTAAATAATTTTCCTAAATATAATGTTAAATAAAAGGATGTTATTCCCACCAATATCATAGTCGTTAGTATTATAATTATGTGATTGAGGGTTATATCTTGCAATATATCTTTCGATACAGACGCCATTCCTGTTCTTTCTTTTCCTATTGAATATAATACGATAAAACTTAATCCAAGGACAATTGTATTTGTGGCTCCAAGTAAAATTAAAAATGATTTTTGATTAATTTTTATAAATGATGAAGCCAGCGTTGCTGCTTGTCCGGCGCCCATTCCTGGAAGAAAACTCATTAAAGGGGAAGTACATGAAGCAGGAATTAAAGAATTAATTAATTCTTTTTTTGAAATTTTTGGTTTTGTTATTCTTTGTTTAGGTATTTTCGTTTTTGACTTTATGCTTATTATTATTGATGATGCTCCAAATAAACCTGATAGTAGTGGAAGGAACGGTTCTTTTAAGTTTGAATTTAAAACTGCAATTCCTAAAAATCCAGAAAGAAAAAATATAATTATCGCATTTATTTTATATTTTTCTTTTGAAATTAAGAAGATTGTTGCAATTATTAACAAATATGGAATTAAAAACTTTACTGAGGGTTCAATTTTTGGTAGAAAAAGTATAAAGATTGGAGATATTATTAAGATAATTATTATCGCAGCAAGACTTCCGTAAGCAGATAAAAAAATTGCTTCATATCCCTTTCCTTCTTTTAACATTTCATGTCCTGGAAGAACTGAAAGTATCGTGTCTTCATCTGGAGCACCTAAAAATATACTTGGTATAAAATCAATAAATGTATGGGTTATTGCCATTGAGACTATGAAGATGATAATGATTATTGGATTTGTAATTGAAATAAAAAAAGTATATAAGGAAACCAAAATTGCTCCTATTAAATTTATATGGATGCCAGGAGTTAAGCCTGTAATTATCCCGGCAGTCACACCAAGCAGAATTGCGATCAGAATCTCGAGCAGCATACAATACGTAAAACTCTCGAATTAATAGGTTTTACGGGCTGTAAAGCGAAATTCCTGCGAACTGCTTGTTCAATTTTTCGGACTCGTTCTATGCGTTTTCAGCCTGAAAATCGTGCGATTCCCAGACGAATTGATGACGACCAACAAGGACAATTGCCCGAGTCTGGGTGTGCATCATTTCAAGCTTGGTAATGAGGAGAGTTTTTTAAACCTTGTCGTCTGAAATGCATTCCCGGACTCATGAATTACAGACAACACGCTTCTTGGTTGTTTTTCGCCCTTTCAGATAGGAAAAAAGCCCGTCATAGTCATCAAGAACAGGAACAAGTTTCTGCAAATCAGCACGAAGATGAGGAGCTGATGCTTGAATGTAATAGGCATACAATGCAATTAATTTCCAAGCACCTTCGTATTCATCCCAATTGTTCTCGTAAAAATCAATTTTTTCAGCCATTTCATAGAGTGACTTGAGCGACTCTGGTTTTTTGTAACTCATTCTGCAGAGTAGACTTTTTGTGTCGTAGAATGGATGGGAAAAAAGGAGCAAGTAGAGAAGAACCCTATCCACTGCCCTTGAAGGATTCGACTCGATTGTAGCCACATAGTCTCTACACAAATCATAGTTCAGAAACTTCATCAGAAACTCTTGCGACTCTGTTGAAATCTCTATGTTCTGATCCCTCTTCTTTAAATCAAAGTAAAACTTGAAATTCAGGCGAAAGTGAGGTATCTGCAGTATTCTGTGTGTAAACTTTCCGGTCTTGCTTTTCTGAACAACATCGACAGGCTTTCTCTCTTCATCAAACCAATCATACCTCTTGAATCTATAGAAGTAGTAGGCAACTGTTCTATGATTCCAGCTTTCAGATTTGTCCCAAGGCTCACGAGTTTTTTTCTGCGATGCTTCCCATTGGTAGATCTCTGATGCACTCATGAGAGTATAGCTGTCTTGCAAGAAAGTGTGCATGATCTTTTCAGATACTTTGGTGTAATTGAATTTAATTTTCATTTTCACTGTATGCAAAGTAATAGTCATGAATTTTTAAATGTGATGTAAAACTACCTCAAAGTATGAAACGAAAAACAATCAGCATCAACGAAGCACTCATTCGAGAGGTAGAGAAAAAAGCACGCAAACGAGGTGCAACTTTTTCAGGAATTGTCAGAATCAGTCTGGAGAGATACATACAAAATGAAAGGAAGTCGAAAACTGATTTTCAGAGTGACTGAAGATCAATACAGGATGATTAAGAATCGCATGGAGTTTCGTGGCTACATGAACCTCTCGCAATACGCCAGAGACTGTCTCATGAGCGAAGACTTGCTGACAATTAAACTACTGAAAGAAATCAAAGAAATGATAGGAGATAGAGATGCAAAAACAAAGAAAGTATAGAGAATGCGTCCTAAAGATGATTTTGATGATCTTGGCGGAACGAACGGCAATGGTGCTCTGGGGTAGGGGTGGGTTCCCTTCCGTTCATTCCGTTCGAAAATACTAAAATGTGTTATCTAATTTTACACTAGTCTTATTGCCCTTATTCTTTTCTATATAATTAATAAGATTTCCCACAGTCTTTATGTTATTCATTTCTTTTGGATCAACCTTTATTTTATATTTATTACTTAAAACGGCTATTAATTCAATAACATCCATGGAATTAACAATTATTTCGTCTAACACAGTTGTTTCATCTATCTTCTTCTTTCCCAGATATAATATTTCTTTAATTATGTTTATTATCTCAGATTTCATAATATTTCTCCAAAGTATTCCTTAAATGGAGATTGAGAAGATATTCTTTCATAGACTTTTTGATCTATTTCTGAAAGTTTTTTCATAACTTTAGAAGATTCTTCCTTATCAAACTTGTCTAGTTCTTTCTTTATCCAATTTAAATGTCCTTGTTCATCTTCTATCATTTTTTTCAGAGCCTCTTTTATTATAGGATTTAAATTAGGCATAGAAAGATGTTTTATGAAATGGCTTAAAACTCTTTTTTCTAATATCTGAGTTAAACATAATATCTCAAGTGCATTTCTCGGTATGCCAAATTCTTTTCCATATTCTGTTTGATAAGTATTTATTATTTTTATTGGGATATGTCCTAAGTCCTTTATTACTTTAGTCCATAACCAACCATGTTCGGCTTCTTCTAAACAGTGTCTAGTCAAAGGGATTCTAATTTCGTCAATATCAGTTACAAGGGCTAGTTTTCCAAATAGGACTGCGCCGTTTAATTCCCCAGCCCGATAATAACTTAATATGTGTATTTCTTCTTTTGATACCATTTTAATTCTTTTTTCTTAACGAATAGTCGCTAATACTCTCTCCAACAAGATCCTTAAGTATATTATTAAAACTTTGTATAATTTTGATATTATCCTCTTTAGCATTAGAAACAGTCGGTAAAACATACGCTCCAATGTGTTGAAATTTCTTGGCATCGGAAAGTATTTTATCCTTAATTTCTGGATTTTTATTTAACCTTTTACGTAGTAAGTCAAAAGCAAATCTTGAATGCATTACCTCATCTTTTGATAAAGTAGCTAATATTTTTTTTAATATTGGCTCTGGTGCTAAATCAGATAAATCTTTAAAGAAATTTGCTGCAAAGTGTTCGGTAGCCATAAAGTTGACCAATTCTTTAATCTCATCATCATATTTAACATCTTTATCTTTTTCTCTTATTGCAAGTATTTCTTCATCTTTTATAGGTTTATAATTTATAATATCTAAATATTTTCTTAGAATGTAATAGTGAGAGTACGCTTCAAATCCCTCTATAGTAAACATTGATGTGGCTTCAAGGTCTTCTTTTAGTAAAGAAATCATATTTGCGACATAGATTCCAAAATATGCCTCAATTAAACAAGCTTCTCTAATTAAGTCAAGAACTCTTTTGTTTTCTAAAGCCTGAGCTTTGTCGATACTTTCCCATTCAAATTTTTTATCGAATATTCTACCTTCAACTTCTCTTAAAGCATCCATTATACTTTCTCCAATATAATCATAGTTTGAATCAGATTTTTGTCTTGATAAACTTTTTGTAATTTGAACCCAGATTTCTTGGCTAGGCTAATAAGGTCATTTTTACTCCTATAAGAAGTTTTTAGTTCAGCAATATTTCTAAGAAGATATTCAGAAAGCTTATGAGCCACCATACCCGAAGTTATAAAAATTCCACCCTTATTTAACTGCTTATTTATTCTTTTATAAAACTTTAATGTTTGGTTGTCTGTTAGAAAGTCTGTAAATCCCATACTTACAACTAAATCAAGTTTCTTAATTCTATTATATGTGGAATTAGATAATGCATCTCCTTGCCAATAATTTA
The DNA here is from genome assembly GCA_038869895.1 of Candidatus Pacearchaeota archaeon. GTDB lineage: Archaea > Nanobdellota > Nanobdellia > Pacearchaeales > GW2011-AR1 > JACPLR01. The sequence continues at coordinate 24,243 of JAWCQE010000001.1, read as the reverse complement.
TTTTGTGATTTAATTCATTTCTTTTTTTAACTTCTTTCAATAATTTTTTATCAAGATCTAGTAAATGCCATTCAATCTTCTTATGTTTTGGATGATTTTCTTTTTTTAGTTGATTAGCAATATCAAATATTTCTCTTGCATATCCGCTAGGTATGGCAGCAATATGCATCTTCTCTTTTTTATTTATATTTCTAATAAAATGATCTATTTCTTTTCTTGCGGAAAGGTATCTAAATTTAAAAGAGTGAGCTGATTTTAATCTCAAAAATATAAAATCAACTAAATAACCTATAACATATTTTCCCTTTGGTTTTCCAGCATAGATATGATCTGCAAATTTATAACTTCCACCATTTGATATGCCCTCTTTTCCTAAGTAACTAGTCATCATTAGGTAATATATGGGTATTAAATGGAATTTTTTATCTCTAATAAGTTTTCGTGGTATTGATTTTGATATTCTAGTTTTATTATAAAATTTCATCTCAACTCCTTAGCCCACTTGTTTTTGTCTTTACCCCATTTAATAAGACCAATAGCTACTAATCTTTCCAATCCGAAAGCTATACACATTGATTCTGCGATTTTTTTTGAATCCAATGATATGTTAAAACGATTTGAGAAATATTTCTCATGTTTGTTAATAGACATTAAAGCTACATCATCGTTTTCAATTTTAACTCGATATTCCTTTTTCAATTCTTTTATTTTTTGAAGAATTTTCGCTCCGCTATTATTATTAAGATAGAATGCATCAGTTGCTGTGAAAAAATCCCCTTCTAATCCAATTTTAACAAAAAGTCTTTTCACTATTAATAAAATCTCACTTCTAACTCTCTCTATATATTCCTCAGATCCAAAAACTACTACCTCTAGCATGGTAAATGAGGGTAAACGGAACGGAGCTTCCCACTTTCCATCCTCATATCGACCACATTGTGATAAAACTAAATATCCCTTCTTATTTACTGAAGTATTATCTAATAATGGATAAACATGGAAGCATGAGGCAGGAGTTAGAAAGTAATCCTTTAGATTTACTAACTTATCATCAAATTTTATCAAATGTTGAGGAAAATTATTCATATATCCTGTTTTATTTAGAATATCTTTTTTTATAATGGATGAAACCTTCAAAGATTCATCATAATAAGGTTCTAGGGTTTTCGAGATGTATTTTATCAGTGCGTTATATAGCTCAAATGCAAGTCCAGATAATCTAATAGTACCATTACCATTAAAGCAAAAACCGTTATCTTCTAAGATTTTTAGATATTTCTTATCCATTGGAGAAAACCTCAATTATAGAACTAACATCTTTGAAGTTCTTCATAATTAGTTCATCATCTTTTATCTTTCTCCCAATCTTATCTTCAATGAATCCAATTATATCTAAGATGTTCATTGAATCTAAAATACTTTCTTTGAACAATAGAGTCTTTTTGTTTATTGTTATATTTTTATCTTTCAGAATTCTATCTTTTATGAAGTTTATGATGACTGTTTCACTTAGTTTTTGCATTTTTCCCCCAATTTGTTTCTAAGCAGTATTTAACGACTTTCGGATAATATTCTTTTACATGAGGTATAAGTTTTTCATAATTTGGATTTACTTCTCTTATATTATTCATATCAAATATTTTTGGGTAATTTAACTGCTCTGCAAAATTTTTTATTGAGTTAAGCACGATAGAAAATATTGGATTATCTGCCTTTTTAATGGACTCAATAAAAAGTTCAAAAGTCTCTTGTTCTACCAATATTGGCTTTGGATAATCTATTTTCCCCCAAGCAGAATCATATCTAGCTAAAAAATAACAACTTTGGTCTATGATCTCTTTAAGATTATATGACTTATCTTTTCCAGATATAATATGAAAAACTTTTTTACTTTCAAAATGATTATTGAATAAATCTAAAACTATTTCTGCACATGTATCATTTGGTATAAGGTCTATATAATAATCTGGTTTACCGGGCATCATCGATGCTAACCCTAAATAGATCATTTCTAGAGCTTGGTGTGGTGCTATAAATTTTGTAACTTCTCCCGATTCACTATTGCCTATAAGGGTAGAGATCCGATAAATTGAGATTGGCAACTCATACCAAAATTCTTCAACTACTGCCTCAGCTTCATATTTGGATTGTTCATAAGTATTAACGAATCCTGCCTTATGCTCTCTTTCGTTTTCCGATATTACTCCTGTTCTTTTTCCGCAAACATAGATTGTACTTAAAAAAACGAACTTCTTTAGATTCTTACATTTCTTAATTAATCTTAGTAAATTGCGGGTTCCTTCGACGTTTACTCTCCTAATTTTGTCTAAAGGTAAATTAAAACTTGTTAAAGCAGCAGCATGTAAAAATAGATCTATTTCGTTGATTAGCTCGGAGCACACTTTCTTATTTAATCCCAAATTTTTCTTTGTAATGTCTCCTTTGCATATAACTACTCTGCTTAAGAAGTCTTTGTTCTTTTCTAATTTGAGTAATTCGAATAATTTCTCTTTATTTAAACCATTTCCAGTATTATGTATTAGTAAATATATTTTTAGATCTGTTTTTATTAGCAATTCATTTAATAATTCCCTTCCAAGATTTCCCGTTCCCCCAGTTAAAAATATCTTTTTAGCCATTTTAGTGTTCAATAATAAGACATGACCAAGAAGCACCAAATCCAAAGGTAAACAAAACTAATATGTCTCCCTTTTTCAATAATTTTAATTTCTCCATGTCAAATAAATTGACTATATGGTCGCATGAAACCGTATGTCCATACTTTGAAATATTTTTAGTCCATATTTTAGTTTCTGGTATTCCTAACAGTTTGCTGAGAATCTGCCAACTTTTTAGATTTACATTATGTGGGACAAACCACGAAACATCATTTATGGTTAAATTTGCTTTTTTAAGAGCTTCTGTGATGGTTTGTTTAGCCATAGGAAAGTAGGCTGCTAAGACTTCTTGTTCTCGCAGTGGAGTATCCCAATAATATGAATGTGTTATTTGATGGAAGCTCTTTATAATATTCTCAGGACTATTTTCTTTGATAATAAAACCACTTGTAGAATCACTCATAATATTATATATTATCTCTCTTTTGGATAATGGATTTAACATATCTCCAGTCAAGCAAAGAATAGACTTCTTATCGGAAGAATTTATATAATGGAAAGCAAGATCAATAGCCGATAGCACTCCACTACATCCTTGCTCTGAAATGGCAAAACTACTTGCCTTTTTTAATCTTAAGTCGTAGTTTAGTTTTGCAGAATTATATTTGAATACGGATAAATCAGCTTTTTCTTCTTTTTTATTATATTCTATACCTCTATAAAGAAATAATAAATCTATATCCTCTTTTTTTATTTCGGATGTGGCTAAAACGCTCTTGGCAGTTTTTAACATTAAACTGTTAAAGATATTTTCATCTTTGCAAATATGTGCATATTTAAAACCAAAATCTTTTAATGTTTTTGATGACGAACTTAGCTTCCCTTTCTTCTCTAAATCGTCAATAGAAATCTTTAATTTTGGGAAGTTGTACGCTAGTGAGGTTATTCCAATTGATTTTGTATTTTTCATCTTTATGTGTTTCCATTGCTATTGCAATGTAGAAGCTTTTCCATCGGAAAGCTAATACATTAAACTTCTTTTTATGAAGTCTATCTTCATTATTAATGGTAACCAAATAGTTGTTTTTAACCTTTTTGCATATCTTTATTTTCTTAGGGCTTAATTTAAAACCCAACCCAATTGCTTTAAGAACGGCTTCCTTTATTACCCATGTTTTGGTAATGGTTAGATTAAGATTTCTCTCTGAAACGTGCCTTAATTCCTCTGGAAGAAGGAGATAGTCAGATAATTCTTTTTTATGTGCCCTTATCTTTTCAATATCTATGCCTATAGTTTTACTGCCAACAGTAGCTACCGCATAACCAGAGGAGTGAGAAATCGAACAAGAAAGCTTTGGATTATTCTTAATAAATGGCATTCCGTCTTTGTTTTTTAGTATTTCTATTCTTTTATGGTCTTGTGCTCTTTGATTATACAGATTATAAGCTTTTTTTAAAGCAATCTTTCCTAGAATACTCTCTTTTACTTTTTTAGCAGGCAACTCCTTAATCGATGCTACATCAGATTCATTGAAGGAATTGTTTAAATTATATTTAAAATCAGGAGATAATAAAACGACTTCCATCTTAAAAACTACATTTCAAGAGCAGTTTTAAGATTATGCATAAAGTGATCTGCTTCTTTTTCATTCATACTCTTCAATGCGGTTGCTTTAACTTGAGAGAGTACTGATTTTGGAAGTTGATAAGTTGTTTGAAACTTAACTAAGGTTTTACCTTTCTTGCTAACTAATTCGTATGCCCACTTGCTTGAAATATCTCCGTTAGTTGCTGCCTTATATATACTAGGAGACTTTATTTCTGTGACTGTCCAGATTCCTTCTAACATCACTCCAAACATTTGGTAAGTGTACTTGAATTTATCCCCCTTCTTTAATGGAAGCTTTGGAATATTTTTGTTTTCAATTAATCCCGGCATTACTAAAGGAATTTTTGCAGGATTAGTAAGCAACTCAAAAACCTTTTCAATAGGAGCTTTAATTTCGACCTGTCTTTTTATGTTATGGTCTGCCATAAGTGTTATAGTGAATACTGGTATTTAAGCATTACGGTCTCGATATATTTAGTTTCCTTTAAATTCACTTTGCTATTGAAATAAATCATTGAAATAATTCCTAAATTAAGTATCTTAATGTTCATATTGTATTTTTTTATGTAAAAAGAATTTCTTCTTTTGCTGTTTTCAAGGGAAAGTAGCAATAAAACTTTTTCTATTTGATTTTTAACATTTACGTATTTATGAAAGATCAAATATTTTCTTCTAAAAATAAAGAAGCATGCAATACATAATAGTAATAGACCAAATGCTAATATCAGAATAATGTTCATTTTAGCATTAAATACAAAAACAAGCAAGATTATTAGGAATATAATTACAAAAAATTTCCACAGAGCAAGAGTATGTATTTTTAAACTAATCCTCATTTTATTATATATGGTGATGCCAATATGTTAATAGCTGCAATTCAGTATATATATTACTTTTTGTTTCATTATCCGTTAAAAATAATTCTCAATCAAGAGATAACTGTTCCAAAGAATCTTAAATTAAAAAAGTCCGTTCTAATAATTGCTAATCACAGATCTAGGACTGATCCATTTCTATTAGCTCAATTACCTTTTTCTTTATTTAAAAAATTAGCACCCGTTTATTTTCCTACAGCTGAGAAATACCATAAAAATATTTTCTTAAGTTTTTTACTCAAATCTGTGGGTTCATATCCTATAAAAAGATGGGGATGGTCATTTGATGATATTTTTGATAGAACTATAAGAGACCTTAGAAATGGAAAGACTACTCTAATATTTCCAGAAGGGCAGATTGTGAGAAAGGGAGAAAAAGTAAAAGCGAAAATTGGTTTCTTATACTTGGCTTCAAAAGTCAATGCTACGATTCTTCCTATTAAACTTGAAAGAAAAAATAATAAAACAATTATCAAGGTAGGAAGAACTATACGTTATTTCAATAAAAAAATTACAAAAAAAGAAGCCAATAGAATCATGAAAAATCTATACGAGATGTAAAGTAGGTTTTTATAGGATATATTGCTAAAGATTTCATGGATGGCGAGCATCACTTAAAGAGAGCCTTTTTGATTTCTATGATAGTTTCTTTGTCAATTAGTGCTCTAATTGGGATTATAATATTTCTTCTTGGTGAGTTTGGAGATATACAAACTAAAATATTATTGACTACTTTAACAATTGGTGGGTTTAGCCTTGCAGGGCTTTGTAGTGCAACTTTGTATGATAAGCAGAGATATACTCTATTTGGTTTATTGGGGATTATAGTTGCAGTGTTAGGATTTATTGTTACTACCGCTTTAATTTGGGAAGTATTAGGTTTAAGTAACGTATGGAGATTCGGTCTAACTTTAATATTGCTTTCATTTACATTCTCTCATGTATCTTTACTTCTTCTTATAGATACAGAAAAGGGTGTAGTAAAGTTCTCTCTTATAGGCACTATGATTTTATAGCATTAGTGGCGTTTTCATTATTGGCTGCTATTTGGGAGATAATTAGGTTTGAACAGTTTTACATCAGACTATTCGGAGTATTTGCTATACTAGATGCTTTGGGAACAATTGTTACCCCCATAATTTATAAGATTACAAAAATGAAATCGGACGATAGTAATTTTACTCGGACTTAAGTCTTTCATTTTCTTCTTTCAAGGCTTTGTTTTCCTCTAGAAGGGCTTGAACTTGTTTTTCAATCAGTTCTAGCTTCTCTTGGGTTGTTGGTGTCTTGTTCTTTTTCATCATTAAGGTACTCCTTTCTAACTTTTAGTAATCTTAGAGCTGTTTGGAAGTCTGGAGCGGATATTTCTCCTCTTGCAAAACGTTCTTCTAAGATTTCAACTGGACTTTTATCTCTAGGTTTATCCTTTGCTATTGTTGGGATGCCATAGTTAAGAGCATTTACAGGGTTTTCTTCAAACATTCTAGTTCTTATTGGAGTGTTAAATGCAAAGTCTACTGTTTCTCTCTTTGTCTTATCTGAGACCTTAGCATATATTTGTGTCGTTGTAACTTGGTTATGCCCAAGCAGATTAGCTACTGCATACAAGTCTCTTGTTCGCTCATAAACATAGGTAGCATAGAAATGTCTCAGATGATGGAATCTAAACTTATACATTGTACTTGTTGTTCTATATTTAGTTGGCTTCTTGTATTCGATTTTATAATCAATTTTATCTAAGCCTGATCTCTTTCTTGCTTCTGCAAACCAGATATGTAATGTCTTAGGTCTTAATGGATTATCTGGGGAATTTTCGGAAGAAACAAGATATTTCCCACCTTCAATAATTGAAAGCCATCTCTTTATTGGCAAGACAGCAATTAAGGGTATTGGAACAATTCTATCTTTTCCGTAATCTCCTTGTGTTGCTCTATTTGGATTCTTACTGTCTCTTATCTTGATAGTCCTTCTTTCTAAATCGACATCTAATATCTGGAGATTGCAGACTTCTCTTATTCTCAATCCACACATCAAAGCCATAAAGCAAGCTATAGAACACTTAGGTATTAACACATTTTCAAAGAGCTTAATTAACTGCTCCTTTGTTAGCATATCTGGAAGCTTATTCTTGTTTTTTCCCATTAGAGGCTCCTCACAATATTATTTATTTCTTCCATCATAAGCAAACCATCATTGCTTAACTTTGATTTCTTTCTGTTATCGGCTATGAGAAATGCTTTCCTAAAGCTTACTTTCCCTTGCTGAAGCTTTTCTATTACATCTTGAGGCAAACGACAAGCTACAAACCATCTATATGTTGTTGAAGGGTTAAGCTTATTCTTTAGCATATAATCAAGAACTATCTTTTCATTGTTTGTAAGATCTCTTTTTCTTTCAATATTTCCTTTAATCGATCTTCTTCCATAATGTAATTTTCCGTAGAAGAAGTTTCTAATGTGGCTCATCATTGAAAGAAATCTATCTTCCTCAACTTCAGGGATAAGTGCTTTTAGATCATTCTTGATAATGTTTATTCTATCAAAGATTGCGACTTTCTTACCTTTGTAGCGTACTCTCGTGTTAATGAAAGTCTTATCTCCGTTTTTTGCCATATACATTTTAGCAGACCACTCCTTTTAATCGGTGTATCAAAAATGTTGCAATTTTAGAAAAATATGTCAAAAACCCGTGATTTACGGGATGATAAGCCTGTGAAGCAACCAATTATGACTCCGAGCAATAAAGCGAGTATTATTTCAATAAACATTTAATTCTTAACATTTTTTAATTTCAATTTCTTCTATAAGGCAATTATTTACAATTAAAGACATTTTATCTTTATTTTCATTAAAAGGCAAGTAGTACTTTTTTAATTCTCCATATGAAAGGATTTCACAATTACTGCAATAATTTCCACAAAAATATTTTTCTTTTCCAATTACAAAATTAATTGAATCTATTTCAATTTTTTCAAATGTCCTTTGAATTAATACTTCTATTTCTTTTGATTCTTCATTATGACATAAGTTTTTTATTAGTATTGGTTTTTTTGATAAGAATGTTAGGCAGGATTGTTCGGGAGAAAGTGAAGGGTTGTTAATTAGTTTGAATAAGGATGTGGAGATAATTACTATCAAAGAGATACTTAAAAGTATGATTAATATATTCGCTATTAAGTTTGATAGTCCTTTTTTATACATTTAAATCCTGCAAAACATTACTCCAACATCATTTATCCTTAATTCTGTAAGCATTTCATTCTCTTTGAATATTTGCAATATTTCAGCGTTTGGTAATTGTGGAATTTTTAATATAAATTCTCTATCAGAAATGAATGTTTCACCAGATATTTCATTTTCTTCAATGTTTTGGGCATCTGTAAAAATAAATTCTGGGTTGAATTCATCCCCCCTTATTTCTACATCTCCAAATTTAATTTTGTAATTGAATGGGCCTGCTCCGTTTCCACTAGGACATCCTTTTCCTAACTCTTTATTTATAATTTCAATTTTGCCATCTATATACCTTCCTTCTATTAAAATATACTTTTTTTTGTGACATTCATTTTCTGAAATTATTCTTCCAGTTATTTTATTATTTTGTTCTGGAATTCTTTTTAATATTAAATTTTTATTGAAAATTCCGTAATTATTTGAGCTAAGTGTTCTCATGACTCCATTTTCAATAGAGCGAAAGTAATTATTTTTAGAGCAACCTTGAAAACATCCGTCTTTTTCACCATTAAATAGTTCACATTTTTCAACACAATTTTCAACTCCCAATGGAAGATTTGCTGGAGTGTATTCCTCTGCAAGATTTGCAAAAGAATGTCCAAATTCGTGACTTAAAACACTCATTGGATGATTTGTATTTATACTTAAAACATTTTGATATGACGAACTTCTTATTTTTGGGTTTTCTTCTTTTAAAACTACAATATAATCATTCGGGCATGATGCACTTACTTTTAATAATTCTTTTGAATGACATAATATGGCAATTCCTTTATATAACTCACATTTTGGTTTATACGTTTCAATATAATAAAAGTTGAACGCTTCTTTTTTTTTGTCAAATGGTTCTGTTGCAAGAAAAAAATGCATATATTTTTCCGCTTCCTCTTTTGGAGAGAAAAAAACGAGATTTATCCCATTGTTAGAATTAAAATTTAAAGATTTACATTCTACTAGATTTGTTTCTTTTGGGCTTAACTCTTTTTCATAAGGTGTTAATGTCAATATTAGTATCAAGATTATTGATATTAAAGCAGTTAAGATAATTATTAGTATTGTTTTTTTATTCATTTTATATTATCTGTATTGTTTGTTTAAATAATTATTGACACGATTTTATTTGCTTCAATTTTTATTGTGTTTTTATCTTTTGAAACTATTCCAGATATTTCTAAAAATTGGCCGTTATTTACAGAATTGCAACTACATATAATTAAAATTTCTCCACTTGAATCTTTTATTTTAAATGAAGTAAAATTATTTTCATAGTAGTTGATTGAAATAACCTCTCCACTAATTTTTATTTTTTTTCCAATATCTTTTTGGTTTATAGAGGAAATTTTTTCAATATCTGGTTCATTAAAATTTATATATATTAGTAATATCAATATTCCGACTAAAGAAATTATAAGCATTCCCCTTTTCATATTTTTATTACGAAAAGTTTAATAATAAAGTTTTACTATGTATGTTTATGGATATTGAAAAAAAATTCCAACTAATTAAGAGGAATACTGGCGAGATAGTTACAGAAAGTGAACTTAAAGAATTATTAAAGAAAAAGAAAAATCCAATTGTTTATTTGGGGACTGCAATTACTGGAAGACCACATATTGGGTATTATGTATGGGTTTTGAAACTTGGGGATTTCTTAAGAGCAGGATTTAAAGTAAAACTTCTTTTAGCAGATTTGCATGGAGCTTTAGATAATACTCCTTGGGATTATTTAGAAATGAGGTATGAATATTATAAAAAAATCATTCCAATGATGTTTGAGTCAATTGGTGTTAAAACTAAAAATTTAGAATTTATAAAAGGTTCTGAATTTCAATTAAAACCAGAATATTCCTATGATTTATTAAAAATGTCTTCTTTAGTTTCAATTAATGAGGTGAAAAAGGCGGCTTCTGAAGTTGTTAAATTAGGAGATAATCCAAAACTTTCTGGATTAATATACCCTGTAATGCAAGCCCTTGATGAACAATATCTTGGAGTAGATGTCCAATATGGTGGAGTTGATCAAAGAAAAATTTTTATGTTTGCTCGTGAGAATCTTCCAAAAATAGGTTATGATTCTAGGATTGAAATAATGACTCCTTTGATTCCTGGATTGATTGGAAAAAAAATGTCTGCTTCTGATGATAAAAGCAAAATTGATCTTTTAGATAGCGAAAACGAAGTTTTAGAAAAATTAAAGCGTGCTGAGATGGTTGAAGGGAATCCAGACAATGGTGTATTGGCTTTTTTAAAATATGTGATTTTTGTTATAAAATCTAATGCTAATAAAGAATTTATTATAAAGAGAGATAAAAAGTTTGGAGGGAATATTAAATATAAGGATTATATTGATTTAGAAAGGGATTACAAATTAAAGAAACTACATCCACTTGATTTAAAAATAAGTGTTGCACATGAAATAAACGATTTGTTAAAAATTTTTAGAGATAATAAAAAATCTCTTGAGAAATTATCAAAAGAATCTTATAATTAATCATAAATCTTTAACTTTTTTTAATATTAAATTAAGTTTTCTTATCTAGTATGGAATTCAACAATGTCTTTATCTTTTACTTTGTGTTGTAGTCCTACTTTTTGGTTTGGAAATTTACTTGAAGGTCCCCATATTCTTACTTCTTTTATTGTACTGACCATTTGATTTGAAATTTTTTTTGCTATATCTTCTATAGTAGAATTGAATTTCATTACTAATGGCTTTTCACTTGGATTTTTTCCAGGTTCTTTTAAATAAATCCTAGATATTTCAAAACTTTCAAATATTTTCTTTTTTAATTCTTCAATATTTTCATTTGTTATTGTGGAAACCATTATGAAATTGTATTTTTTTGATTTTAATGTTTCTGAAATTTTTCTTTTTTCTTTTTCATTTAATAAATCTGTTTTATTCAATACTATAATTAATTTTCCTTTTACTTTTGTAATAATCTCTTTTATTTTTGATATTTCTTCTATATTTACTATGACTAATATTATTAAATCAGCTGTATTTACTATTCCAATATCAAAAAATTCTGATTTGACACTTGGCAAGTCTATTATTTGTATTTGAACCCCTTCATATTCCATTATTCCAATTAATGGTTTTTTTGTTGTAAATTCATTATTATTTATTTCAGGGGAGGTGTTTGTCAATGATTTTAAAATAGATGACTTTCCCGAGTTTGTAAAACCAACTAAAACAGCTTGCATGTCTGCTTTTTTTAATCCTTTGTGGGAAGTCTTTTTTGATTTTTTTTGTTTCTCTATTTTTTCTTTTAATTTTATGTATCTTGTTTTTAAATTTGCCAGCATTTTTTCAGCGCTTTTATGTTTTGGGCATTCTCTAATCATTTCTTCAAGCCAGCGAATTCTTTCTTCATCGCTTCCTGATTCTAAAAAATTTTTTTCTGCTCTTTGATATTCTGGAGACTGATTTGTTGATGCCATTTTTATTATATTATAAAATAAATATTTAAATAATTTTTTTGATTACCAAATTAGTTACTATTTGGTTAATTAATCTTTGATGAATGGATTGTATTTAGTTATATTTAAAAGTAAAAGTTTATTTTAATTATTATGATTTGCAGAAAGGTTTTGAAAAACGGAATGACGATTATTTTTAAAGAGAGGAAGAATAAGGTAGTATGTATTGCTTTTGCAGTGCGTCATGGTGGAAGAAATGAATTTTCAAAAGACAAAGGGATTTCCCATTTTATTGAACATATGCTTTACAAGGGAACTATGACAAGGAATAGCAAACAGATATCTATGGAAATTGAAAAAAATGGAGGAGAACTTAATGGATTTACTTCGGAACAATTAACTGCTTTTTGGTGTAAGATGCCGTCAAAACATTTGAATGTTGCACTTAATGTTTTAACCGATATGGTTAAAAATCCTTTGTTTGACTCAATGGAAATTGAAAAAGAGAGGCAGGTGATTTTTGAAGAGATGAAACTTTACAAAGATAATCCGAGTATGTATGTAATGGATAAGATAAAGTCTCTTCTTTATAAAGGGGATTTTTCTATCCCAATTATAGGGACTAAAGAATCAATGAATTCAAATACAAGAGAAAAAATGATTAATTTTTTTAAAAAAATATATGTTCCGGAAAATATAATTTTATGTGTTGTAGGAGATGCAAATTTTTTTGAGATATGTGATTTTATAGAAAAGAATTTTAAAAAATCTAAAAATAAAGCAAGAATCGACTTTCCAAAAATAATACTTCAAAATGGTGAGGAAATTGAAAAAAGAAAAGGGATTGACCAAGCAAATTTAGTTTTTGCATATCATAGTCCTTTGCCTGATGAGAATAATTTTTATGCTGCCCATGTATTAAATATTTTAATGTCTGGCGGCATGTCTTCTAGATTGTTTTCAGAAATAAGAGAGAAAAGGAATCTTGCTTATGCAGTAAAGGGGTTTATTGAAAGTGAAGGAGATTTTTCTTATAGCGGAGTCTATGTTGGTACAACTCCGGATAAAATATTGGAAGTAAAAAGATTAATCTTGGAAGAATTTAAAAAAGTACATAAAGAACTTAATGAGAAAGAACTTGGTGACGTTAAAGAACAAATTATTGGAAACTACCTCATTTCACAAGAAGATTCATTTAATGTTTTGGCAATGCTTTTGACTCAAGAGATAAGAGGAGATGTAAGGGAGATTGAAAAGTATATTGATAAAATAAAATTAGTAGAGCTTAATGATGTAAAAAAATTAGCAAATATAAAAAAATATAGTTTTTTTGCACTTATCCCAGAATAATTTATTATAATAAAATACCAAATTATAAAAACCTATTTTTATTTAACTTTAAAAATGATGGTTGTGAAAGTTCCAATTGAAAATAGTAATGATGCCTTAGGATGTAGGAAAGCTGGAAATTTAATTATTTCAAATTTTCCAAGAGTTTATAATGCAGAAAATAAAGAGGAAATTGAAAAGGCAAATTTGAATTTAGAGGAAATACATTTGGATAATTCTAATATTAAGGAAGCTAATAAATTAATTTATGATAATGCAATTGAGATAATTGGAAATAACGAAAAAATAGTTTTTCTTGGAGGAGATCAAAGTATGACTTATGGTATAGGGAAAGCATTTATGGAAGTTTGTAATAGTGAAGGAAAAGAGCCGTTTTTAATAGTGTTTGATGCACATGCTGATGTTTCCGAATATTCTGATAAAATTCCTAAAAATAATCAATGGCTTAGGGCTTTGATTAATGAAGGTTTTCGTGGAGAAAATATTATTTTAGTTGGGCTAAGAGTAAGTTCAAAAGATAAAAATGATTTTTTAGAAGAAAGTAAGATAAGAGTTTATAGGATGAGGGATTTAAATAATTATGAGGAAATATGTGATATTATTATGGAACTTTCAAGAAAAGGGGAAATTTATCTTTCAATTGATGTTGATGTTGTAGATAGTACATTTGTCCCGGGTACAGCTCATGGAGAGAGTGCAGGAATGACTTCAAGGCAATTAATTTATTTTATACAAAGGATTAATTTATTAAAGAATTTAAGAGTAATAGATATAAGTGAAATTAATCCTGATTTAGATTTTAAAGAGCAAACTATAAAACTTGGTGTGAAGATTTTAGGGGAGATTTTATCTTGAATCAAGTTACATAATTAATTCGTTTAGTAAAGCTAGATATTGATAAGGTTTTAACTTTGGATATTGAATAAAAACCTTTATTAACATATTTTTTTTATTAAATTAATGAGAGTTTTTATTTCAATAAGTATTCCTGAATATGCAAAAAGAGAGATTGTAAAAATACAAAAGGAAATTGATAGGCTTGGACTTGTAAAGGGAAAATTTACAGAGCCAGATAATTTACATTTAACTTTGAAATTTCTTGGTGAAATTTCTGAAGTAGAAATTAGGGCTGTTAAAGAAAGACTTAGTAAATTGTTTTTTGAGCCATTTGAAATTTCCTTTAATAATCTTGGAGTTTTTTCGGAAGATTTTATTAGGATTATTTGGATAGGAATTTCAGGTGAAAACGAGCAAATTTTTAGCCTCCAGGCTAAAATAGATTATCTTCTTAAGGATTTATTTCCATTGGAAAATAGATTTATGGGGCATGTAACTATTGCAAGACCTAAAAATATTGAAGATAAAAGAATATTTTTAGATGAATTTAAGAAGATAAAAATACCTTATATTCATTTTAAAGTTGATAAAGTTTATTTAAATGAGTCAAAGTTGTCAAAATTTGGAGTAGAATATAATGCTATTGGGGTATATGGTGCTGTAAAAATAAAGGAAATTTCAGTTCAATAATTTTTATAATTATAAATCCCCTTATTTTTTATGAAAAGTATTCAATATGATGAAAATTGAAAGTTTATGTGAAGATTATATAGATTCTTTAGGTGAAGATTATATAGATTCTTATTTTGCATATTCTCGTATTTCAAGAACTTATGTTTCTTTGGATTTAGAAAGTTGTGTTTTGAAAACATGTGTAAAATTTTTTAAGGCAAATGTGTCTAATTTTAATATTGAAAAAGATAATGAAGAACATTTTGGTTTTTATATTTCCCATAATGGTAGAAAAAAAGTTTATGTCGATTTGTTTGGCCCATTGGGGAATCCTTTATTTGGAATTGATAATTTAGGAATGGATGAAAATGAATTTAGGGAATTTGCTAGCCTTTTTTTTGATGTTATTAGGGAATCTAGCTCGAAAATATTTAACAAATTAGGCATGCTTGAGTTAATTGATGGTTCTGCTGTTTTTTAATATCCTGTAAATTTTTGGTTTTACAATAAATGTATGTTAAGTAAAATTTTTTAAAATTATTTTAATATAAATTAGGAGATTATTTAATTAACTTTACTGACTTGTTCCTGTTTTATAGTTATATTCACTAATCTTAAAAATTTGAGCTTTTTTGCCTATGGTTTTTTCTAATTTTTCTATAGGAGTATTTATGATATTTTTGAAGGTACTAAATTCTTCAAAAAGCTTCTTTGCAGTTTTTGGACCTATATTTGGAAATCCTTCTACTAAATACTGCAATTGTTCCTGCATATTTTTTGGTTTTGGTTTGTGATTAGTTCTAATTTCTTTTTCCTTTTTTTGTTTGAGTGAAAGGATTTTAAGGAATTTTGCACTATCCTCATAATCTTTTGTATATAATATAGGAATTTTGTAATTAAGGAGAATTGAAAGCAAATAGCCTCTGATTGCATTTTCATTTATTTTACTTCCCGAATTATATAATTCTTGCTCGTCAAATCCTTCAATTAATAAAAGCTTATTTTTCTGATTTTTTAATGTATTTAATTGCATGTTTAAACGCCCTTTTAACATTGAAGAAATAAAATCATTTATTGTTTTCCTTTCTATTATTGTGCTTTTTACTATATAATCTCCTATATAGAGAGTTTTAAATTCTACATCACATCCATTTTCTATTAAACAGCTTGGAATTAATGATTGTTTTTCTCTTATATCAACTATGATTTTTGGTTTTTCTTTTTGTTCTCTAATTATTTCATGATTTGAGAAAACATCTTGAAATGGCATTTTAATTTTAGACTAATTTCTCCTGCTTTTCTTTAAAGCTTATTTCTCCATTTTTTAAATCTTTTTTTATTTCATCTAATATTTTATGCATCCTTTTTTCTTTTCTTATCGCGCTCCAGTAAAATGCTTCATCTCTCGTGTTTTTTGTTACAAGTATTATTAATTCTCCTGGCATTAGTCTTGCTGTTCTTCCGGTTCTTTGGATTTTTCTTATAGCACTAGGAATTGGTTCATAAAAAATCACTGAATTAACTTCAGGAATATCAAGTCCTTCTTCACCTATTGAAGTTGCACAAAGAGTGTTAAATTCTCCTCTTGAGAAACTATTTATTATTTCTCTTTGTTCTTTTTGTGATAACCCGGAATTTGATTTTTTTGCTTGCCCAACAAAAACTTTTGCCTTTATATTTTTAATAGAATTAAGTTCTTTACATATTGTTGAAATAGAATCTCTATATTGGCAGAAGACTATTATCCTTATTTTTTTACTTTTTTTTATTTTTTCTTCAATTATTGATTTTAATTCAAAGATTTTTGGATGTTCTTGTTTTTCTCTTAGTAGTAAATCTAATTTAGCTTTTGCATTTGTAAATTCTGGAGATGAAACAAGGGATTTTACTGCACGACTTTTATTTTCTTTAGACTGATTTAAAAGATTTTCAATATAGATATTAAGTGCGTTAAGTGTTTGTGTTTCAAGCAGTTCAATTGCATGTTGGATTTTTATTGCTGTTGCACAAGCAGAAGCTCCATGAAATAAATTAAAGTTTTTATTTCCTGTAGCTATTGAACGCATTATCTTTCTTTGGCATTCTAAAAGAACTATTTTGTTTGCGGGTCCATAAATTAAATTCCTATTTCTTAATTCATTAATTTTTTTATCATATATTTTCTTAAGTTCCTCTCTTATTTCAATGAATCTTTTAGGAAATTCTATTTTTATTTCTTTAAATTTAAGCTTTTGAAGGTGAGGTTTTATATCAACACTCTCTCGCGTTTTTATTTCTATATTTTTTATTGATAAATTATCACAAATTGTTTTAATTATATTTTTATCAGCTCCTGGTGAGGCTGTAAGTCCTAAAATTAATCCTTTTTTAGATTCATCTAAGTATTTTTTTGCTACAAAAGTATAAGAGTAATTTTTTACGCACCTATGTACTTCATCTTCAATTAAGAGTGAAACTTCCGAAAGATTATAGAAATTATTTTTTAAATCATTTCTTATACATTGCGGAGTCGAGAAAATTATGTCTGTTTTTTCCCATATTTTTTTCCTTATTTCTGCTTTGATTTTTCCTGTAAAGATTGTCATTTCAGCGAACAATTCTGGAAGGTGTTTTTTGAAATAATTTAAATGTTGTTCTGCTAATGGCCTTGTTGGAGCAAGAAAAAGGATTTTTTTCATTGGAAATTTATTTATTATTTCTATAGCCAACATTAATGCTATGAGTGTTTTGCCCATTCCTGTGGGCATTACTACAAGACTATTTTTATTTATACAAGATTCAACTATTTTTATTTGATAATCTCTAGGGGTTATGTTTATTAAGAATTTTTTTATTGCTTCCATCTTTAATTTGAGAATTGCTATTTATATAAGGTTTTTTATTTATTTTTCTACAAGAAATTCCTTATTTATTATAATGAATAAATTGTCTAGGAATCCATCCATCAAAGACAAATAAGAAAGATGCTGAATCTTCAAATTATAATGGGTATGTTCATTGTGAAATATCACATAGGTAAAAATAAAGCATATAAAAGGAAAATTCCTGTAATTATTACAAGTGCAAACCATATTTGTATTTTCCCAAAGAAAATTTTTGTTCCATCAAGATTTCCTAATGGTATAAGAGAGTAGGCTGCGAAATAAATGTTCCATTTTGCTAACTCTGGAATATTAATTAAGTATGCGATTATGGCAAGAATTAGATTAGCAATAACTCCAGAACTTATTATTAAACTCATATGTAAATCAGTCATTTCTGTGAATTTATAAATTTCATGCCTTTTTGATGCTCTTGCAGAAGTACTTTCAATATTTGATTCAAAACAGGCGAACCATAAAAAATTTCCTGCTGAAATAATTGAGGTTAAAAATGGAACTATGATTCCTGCTGGGAGAGGCTTTTTGAAATATTTTTCCCTTCTAAAACCATATCTTTTTAAATCCCATATTTTTACATCTAATTTTGATTCAAAATATTCTGCAGCAAATTTTTTTGTAATAATGTTTGTTAAAATAATTAATAGAATAAACATTGAAGATATAAAAATAAATCCATAATTTATTTTTCCATTAATGGACATTTTTAAATTTACAACAAAAACTAATACAATAACAACGACAATAATACTTAAAATTTCATTTTTATTTAACATTTTTTGATAAGGAAACTCATTTTTATAAATATTCTGTTAATCATTTTTTATTATAGAAAAGTATATAAATCGAATTTAGCTAAAAATATTATGTTAAAAATTAAGAAAATAAGTGATGTTGTTGGAAAGAAAGTTTATACCGACGGAGGAGATTTCTTTGGAGAGGTTGAAGAAGTTAATCTTTTTAACAATAAAATTGATAGTTGGAGAATAAGAGTTGGAGGAGGAATAAGTAATTTGTTTAGCGGAGCTAGAGGAGTAATTATTCCACATTCTTATGTTAAGTCTATAGGGGATGTTTTTGTTATAAGTCAAATAGCTATCCCTTCAAAGCAGGAATTACCCGATTTCCAACCAGCTGAAAATTAAATAATTTTAAATTGATAATTAAAAAGTAATTAATTAGGTTTGTCTAATAAGTAGTTAAGTTTATAATTATTTTTTTATCGTTTATTTATTTGATTATAAAAGGGCAATCCTTTTAATTTAAAACATTAATTATGTTTTTGTTGAAAAACCAGTTCTATGATGTAGACTATGGAATCTTGTTAGTGAAAACAGAATTAATCGTTAACAGACAAAAATTTTTGTCTTAAAAAACGTACGTTTAACTCTTTGATGCATTGAAGAGATTTATAAATAAAGCGAATTGTAGCGAAACTATTAAAAAGCTTCATTCCTTAATTTTTTAATGGTTGTTGAAAATATTCTTATGAGTTATTTTGCAGTGAGAGTTATTTATCCATTTCTTCTTGTTTTTACTTTGATTTTTGCTATTTTGCAGAAATCAAAAATTCTTGGTGAACAGAAATCGCAGGTTGATGCTTTAGTTGCATTATCGATTGCGCTTATTGTTGTTGGTTTTTCATGGAGTACGGATATTATTGTTGGTTTAATGCCATTTCTTGCTGTTTCAGTAGTGATTCTTCTAGTTTTTATGATTTTATTCGGATTTGTTGCGAGTGATTTTGAAAATGGACTTAAATTAAATAAAGGAATAAAAGCAGGAATAGGTATATTAATTGTGTTAGCTCTTGTAATAACTATTTTAATTATTACAGGACAATGGGACAGGGTTTATTATGCCTTATTCGTTGATTATAGCAATAATAATCTTCTTTCTAATATTATTCTATTAATTGTCGTTGTTGGTGCTATTGCAGTTGTTCTTGTACCTGGAAGTAGGGGAAAGAAAAACGATTAATCTTAGGATTAGTTTTTGGTATATTAATTTATTAGGTGTTTTATCTTAACAAATTCCATTTTTTCGTTACAATTCCATTTATGGCATATAAAAAATTGTTTTAAATATTAACTATACCAAAGAAAAGCTTATATTGTATTTATCGTTCAATAAGAAATGAAAGATGTAAATGTGGCAGTTATATTTAATTTAAATCTAACTGAAGAGAGGGTATTTAAAAAGATACACAAGGATGTCCGCGCTAGTGTGAGAAAAGCAGAGAGAGAAAATCTTATTATAATGGAGAGATTAAAAAAACAATCATTACTAATGATAGTTATAATATCGGGATTTTTTATAAAAATATTTACAAGATGATTAAAAAAATGTTCTCAAGTGAACTCGCTAAAGGTAGCATATATCTTTCTATTATGCTTTTAATATTTAATTTTTTTAATTTTATATTTCAATTTTTGATGGCCAGTATGTTGGGTCCAGAAGATTACGGCGTATTTGCAGTTTTAATATCTATTTTTTATTTTATGGCAATTCCAATGAGCAGTATAGAAATGTTAATGTCAAAATACACCTCGAAATTCAAAGTTAAAAAAGAACATGGAAAGATAAAATATCTTTTATCAAAAATATTTTCTAAAGGAATTAAACTTTCTGCAGTGTTATTTATACTTTTAATCCCTTTAATGTTTGCATTTTCATATTTTCTTAAAATTGACTTTTTTCTTCTCATTCTTACATCTTCTTTAATATTTTTTATATTTACTCTGCCAGCGATAAGGGGGGTTATGCTTGGAATGAAACAATTTGTCGCATTAGGAGGAAATTTTATTATAGAGGGTTTGCTAAAATTGTTAGCCGCAACTTTTCTTATTTTTATTGGATTGAGGGTTTATGGAGCTATTATTGGGATAATTTTTGGTACAATTGCCGCTATGATTTTTTCATTTATTCCTATAAGAAAGATAATACAATCAAAAAAAGAAAGAGCCGAAAATTTATATCTTTTCAGTCAGAGTTCAAAGATATTTTTTGCATTTGTTGCTATACTCTTATTTCAAAGCATAGATATCATACTTGCAAAAAGGTTCTTTTCTCCTGAAATGGCAGGGCAGTATGCAGTGGCAAATCTTTTAGGGAAGATAATCTTTTTTGGAACCTTTGCTGTAACAAAAGTCATGTTTCCTATTGCATCTGAAAACCACGAATTTGGAAATAAAACAGGTAGCATATTTATGAAATCGCTTTCAATTGTCGCTGTTCTTTCTACACTTGTTGTACTGGTTTATGCCTTATTTCCTGAAATTATAATAACTTTGTTATTTGGGGCTGAATATCTTGTTATATCTGAAATAGTTGTATATATGGGGGTTGCATTTACATTAATATCCTTTTCAGCAATAACATTAATGTATGCGATATCTATAAACAAAGGTCTTAAAATATGGCATTTGCTGGTTTTCTTTTTCTCTCAAATATTGATCTTAACATTATTAAACAATAGTTTATTTTCTTTTTCAATAGGGATGGTCTTTTCAGGGGCAATAATATTTATTTTTAGTCTTTTAATTGTAATGAAAAAGAATGTTAATCAATCCTAAATGTATTCTTTAGTCTATAAAAATCTTTAAATCTATTTCCTTTCCATTAAATATGTTAACACTTATAGTGCCTGCTTATAATGAAGAGAGAAGAATAGGAAGAATGCTTGAAGAGTATTGTGCATATATTAAAAAGAATAAGATTGAATGTTGTTTATTTATTGTTGTAAATAATACCAAAGATAATACAATAGGGATAATAAAGTCTTATCAGAAAAAATATGATTTTATTGATTATATAGACTTGGTTAAAGGGGGAAAAGGACATGCTATACTGGAAGGAATTAAATACTCATTAAAAAAAGACAAAACAAAAATGATAGGCTTTGTTGATGCTGATTTGTCAACAAGGCCCGAGGATTTTTTTTATCTTTACAGAGAGTTAATAAAAAATCATAATCTATCGGGAGTTATTGCAAGTCGTTGGTTGAAAAATTCCAAAACAGAAAGAAAGTTAGGCAAACTAATAAGGAGTAAGGGTTTTAATTTTTTGGTAAGGAGTTTGTTTTTATTTAATTATAGGGATACCCAATGTGGGGCAAAGTTGTTTAAAAGAGAGGTATTTGAAAAAATAATAGGTGAAGTAAAAAGTATGGAATGGGCATTTGATGTAGATATTTTATATTTATGTAAAAAATATGATTTTAGAATTAAGGAGTTGCCTACAAACTGGACTGATAAAGAAGGTTCAAAAATTTCTTTTAAAGTACCAATTCAAATGGCTGCAGGAGTTATAAGATTGAGGCTTATAAACTCTCCCTTTAGGTTTATAGTAAGATTTTACGATGAAATACTCCCATATAAACTGAAAGTTCATAAAAACTAATTTGATGGGCGATTATAATGGTTAGAATTAATAGAGTAAATAAAAAAGAAAAGTTAAAAATAAGTTTTTTAATTGCAGCGCATAATGAAGAGAAAATAATAGGAAAATGTCTGGAAAATCTTCTTAATATACCATATAATAATTATGAAATTATTTTAGGGTTAGATGGGTGTACAGATAAAACCGAGGAAATAGTTAAAAAATATGTTAAAAAAGAGAAAAAAATAAAGTACTATATATTAAATCTAAGGCAGGGTAAAAATGTTGTAATTAACCGTATAATAAAAAAAGCCTCAGGAGATATTTGTATAATAAATGATGCTGATTGGATTTTTGTATTTAAAAATAAGAGTAAGTTTCATGAGATGATGAAATTTTTTGATGATCCAAATATAGGAGGCATCGCAGAGTCTTTTCCAGCCGAATGGCACAAAGACCTGATACGAAATGGGAATATTGGATATAAAATGTATGCTTATAGCACATATTTATGGTTTGAATTTCAAAAGAAAAAATTTTGTTATAGAAAAAATAACCTTCTTTACCTAAAGGAACCAACTATGTTTTTGACAAATATATTCAGAAAAGAACTTTATCAGGATAACAAATCTCTTGGAGATGACTTTGAAAGGACAGCGGATATTATGAGCAAGGGATATGTTATCTTAATGTTAGAGGATATTGATATGCCAAGAATTAAAACAACATATAACTATGTGGCAGTTAAAGATTTATTCAGACAGAAGATAAGAACTGCTATTGCTAGAAATCAGTTAAATGCTTCAAAAAAAATGAATATTTCATTTAGGAATTACTATTTGCCCGCGGCATGGTTTATATTTGTTAATTCCTGGAAATTTGGCATTAAAATAGGGTTTATTATTATATTATGGATATTAATAATGATTGTAACAACATTTATTTCGAAAATAAAAAAAATAAATACAAAGGAGGGATGGACTTTAAGGGCTAACAGATAAATTATCTTATTATTTCATAAAGGAAAGCATCTCCACTGATTTTAACTAATTTAATAGAGAAATTAGGATATTTTGCTTCCTGTTTTATATCATGTTGTCCTGTTATAAAGTCGATTGTTGTTCCCATTAATGCTATATAAACTCCAGTGAGTATTATTTGTCCATTGGTATTTTGAGAATATCTATCTTCTCTCATGAATTTTGGATGATTTGGTTCTGATAAAGTAACTATTATATACTTTACATCTTCTCTTTTTTCAAGTTTTGAAATAAACTGTTCAAAAGTTATATTATAATTTGAATTTATGCCGCCGCTTTCCGGTTCATCTTTGAAAATTTCCCATGGTGCCATAACATTCCTTTCAGAATAATAGGCAGCCTGGGGAACTCCAACACTTATTACAGCATCATTAGAATTTGAATTTTCTTTTAAGTGCAAGCTTACTTCTTTAATCCCCGAAAAAGAGTCTTTTTTGTTTTTTATTATAAAATCTGCTTCTGCTAGTTGGTAATATCCAGAATACCCTACTAAAAGCAAGATAACAAGTATTGGGGCAAATTTATTTAACTCTTTTGTATGATCTGCAATAAACAGTGTTGATTTTGAAATACAAATAAAGCTTCCCAAAATAAGTGGTAGATACCATCGCGCTTCTCCAAATTCAGTGGCTCTTTGGAAAAATATAAAATAAGACATTGTTATGGAAATTATAATAATAACAAAAAAATCAGATTTTTTATCATTAAATTCATCTCTCCTTATATTACTGTAAAGAAGGATTATTCTTGTTAAAATTAAGATGAGCCCAAAATAAAATGAATAAAATAATACGTGAAGATATTTAGAATATGGGTTTTTAAACAAGACTTTAAATACATCAAATGATGACAAGTTTATTGGAACTTCACCATGATAGTATTGTGTTGCAGCTCCGCCAATCGAAGTTCCAAATAAAAAGACCTCAAAAACAGATAACATTACAATAACTATTAAGAGTGATATCCAGTTATACTTGTCTTTTATAAGAACCTTGAAATTTTTTGTAGCAAGCATATAAACTAAGAAAAATATTCCAAATAGAAAATATCCTCTTCTTATACTATAAGTTAATGCTACTAAGGTAACTGTTAGGGGTATTGTTAATTTAGGATCTATTTTACCAAATATTTTTTCCTTTTTTTCATAACCTTTAAAAAAGACATATACTGCAAGGAGGCCTATGGATAAGGCAGGTATATCTACATGAAACCTGAAGCTGTTAAATAGTATTTCATATAAAACTGCGCTTAGAAACATGGAAATCAAGGCTATTCTTTTATCCTTATATAAGATTAAACATATTGCATAAACTAATAAGACTATTGC